>NZ_JACHDM010000006.1:0-359170 GCF_014201065.1 Paraburkholderia sp. Cpub6 | reverse complement strand
GCCGTTCGACTTGCATGTGTAAGGCATGCCGCCAGCGTTCAATCTGAGCCAGGATCAAACTCTTCAGTTCAAACCTGTTACTGTTTTCGGGCTCTTCCGAACCCGGTCGCTCACTCAACGTACTGACGATGATTGATCCGTCTCTCGACAGACAAACCTTCCTCTAATACTGTGTGAGGCTTCTGATACTTCTGCCTGACAGCAGACTCCGGAGAATCCGCCGCCGCATTCCGCATCAAGCGCCCACACTTATCGACTGTTAGTTTTTAAAGATCGGTCCGCCAAACCCGCCGCGCCTGAACCACCACTACCCGGCACTGCTTCGTTTGCGTCGCTGCGTCTGCAGCAGAGAAACGAGATTATGGAGAACTTCCGTCGGATCGTCAACAGGTTTTTATCACTCGCTTAACCTGCCCACGCCGCTGAAGCCCACGCCATCAAAGGCTTCCCGCTTCTCCGCACCCCGGCGCCCGGAGCGCGAAAGAGCGGAATTCTAGTCGCCGCAGCCAGAACTTGCAAGCGAAATCCTGGGGTTTTCCTTAGGGGATCTTTCCCATACGGCCCGGATCGTCTATCGATGGGGTTTTCACTTCGGGCGCCAGCGTCTGGGCGGCGGATGCGCCGATCGTCCAATCATGCAGCACGGTATAAGCGACCGCCAGCAACGTCGGGCCGATGAAAACACCAAGAAAACCAAACGCAAACGCGCCGCCGAGGATGCCGAGCATCACCAGAATCAACGGCATGTCACTGTTTTTGCCAATCAGGATCGGCTTGATGACGTTGTCGGCCATGCCGACTACCAGCAGGCCCCATATGACCACAAAAATCGCCCATCCAGTCGACCCGCCCTGATACAGCCAGATCGCTGCCGGCAACCAGACAATGACCGGACCGCCCGGCACCACCGACAGAAAAAACGTCACGAGCCCGAGCAACGCCGGCGCCGGTACGCCCGCCATCCAGAAACCGAATCCCGCGAGAACCGCCTGTACGAGGGCCGTACCCAGAATCCCGTAGACCACCCCCTTCACCGTGCTGCCCGCCAGCGCCAGCAGATACTCGGCGCGCTCACCGGCTACTCGACGCATTCCGGCGTTCAGCCAGGCGGCCGCCCCCTCGCCACCGGTATAAAAGAAGAACGCGAGCACGATGCTCAACGCCAGCAGCCCCAGCCCATGCGTCACCGCAAGCGCCGCCGCCAGAATCCACTTCCCAGCCGGCGCGGCGAGCGTGCGCAATTGCGCGATCAACTCGGAATTGCTGCTGGTCAAGCGCTCCCAAAAGGCCCCGATGCTCGAACCAACCAGCGGGATCCGCTGCACCCACTGCGGCAGATCGGGCAACCCCGACTCGAAAAGTCTTTGCACCAGCGCAACGATGTCGTGAACATGCGCGCCGAACGCGAAACCCGCATAGACGAACGGCCCGAGCACCACGACCAGAATAATCAGCACGATCAAGGTCGCGGCCAGCTTGCGCCGCCCGCCGACCACGCCAGTGAGTCGCCGGTAGAGTCCCCAGGAACTGTAGCTGAGGATGGCGCCCCACAGCAGCGCGGTCGTAAATGGCGCCAGCACCAGCAACGACCCACCCACGAGCACAATCAATGCGAATACCGCGGCAAGTCGCTCGATCAGTTGGTCAGATTTCACGATGAATCTCCTATTGCGCCAGACCGTGGCAATGACATGACACACGCCCGTCAGGCGCCCGCTGAACGCCGTCAGTATAGAAGCGAGTTGGGCGTCCGGGGTGTCTTATACCATCCCGCCAGCGTGTTGCGAGTCGCTTGCGACTGTGCCGGTGGCGATCGCATTTTTTGAGATGAAAGCGCCCAAATTGCCCGGAGATTGCTGGCCAATCCATATTGCTGCCTGGAAAAGACTAGAATATAAGGTTCCGTGCCCCCAATTTTTCTGGATTTATGCGCTCGCGAATCACCAAACGTCTCCCTCCCGACGCCGACAAGCTCGTCGGTCTCTCGCTCGCGCTTTTCGCGTCGGGCAGCCGTACCGAAGATCGCTTCTGGGAAGCGAAGCTCGACGCGCTGCTGGCCAAAGTCGTGCGCAACGCCAACCAGACTACGCTGGACGCCGCGCTCGACCATCTGCAGCAAAACCATCCGGATGCCTACGGCGCGCTGGCCGACATGGCGGAAACGCACAGCGAATCGTTCGTGATCGAACATGAAGGCGTGTCTTATGAAGCGCTGCTGATCGCCGCGCCTGTGCTCGCCTGGACCCGCTACGTGATTCCGTCCGGCCCGCTCAAGTCCGACGCCGCCGACGCCCTGCGCGCCCACCTGCAAGCGCACGTGCTCGCCGCCAACACGCGCGTGGCAATGGCTCCGTTCCTGTTCAGCATCGACCAGTTGCCGCGCCATCACGTCGAAACGTGGCGCATCGCCCAGCAACTTGCGCAAGCCGCGGTCAGCGGCGGCAACGCGAAGCTCAATTTCGGCGAACTGCCGGAGACCTCGCCGATTCTGGCGGACCCGCGCTTTCTGCTCGCCGTAGTCGCCGCGCCCGTCGGCGACGCGACGTTCCGCTGGCAGGAAGAAGAGCACGGCACTCGCATCGAGCGCGGCCAATGTCTCGAACAATGGGCCACCCAAGGCGGCGCGAATCTGTCGGTCGTGCTGCCGGGCTGCGAATTCGAATGTCTGCTGCCGGATGCGTACTACTCGGCGTGCCGCGACGCCGATGAAAGTGTGCGTCCGCACACCGTGCGTACCGCCGTGCGTTATCTTTTCGACACTATTGGCGCGGCGCCGCAGGATCTGCGCGCGGTGGTCGCCGGCTTCGGCGAACGGCGCATCGACGAGTACCGCGTCGGCTTCACGCGCAAGGGCAGCAACGACGTGATCTACGGTGTCGTGTGGCCACTCTACGGCCGCGAAAACGGCGAGGCGGGCATCGACGAGGAGCCGGAGGAAATCACCGGCTCGGACGAACCGCTCGAGGAAATCGTCGCGCTGCTCAAGGAAACCGGCATCACGGATGTGCGCCGCCACGCGGGCCGCTTCGAGCCGGAATATTGCGACGACTGCGGCGTGCCGCTGTATGCGGACCCGCTCGGCGAAATCGTCCACGCGGAAATGCCCGAAGACGCCGAGCCCGCGCAACCCCATTTCCATTGACACCGAAGTCGACATCCCCGCCTTATCGCAAAAAAGCCCCGTATATACGGGGCTTTTTTGTTGATTGTCCGCATTTCTTATGCCTTTTGGACAGCCGTCAAAACGAAGGGAATTTGTCATCATAGGCACGGTGACGCATCGCCGTGATCGAGTCAGCTCCACGAGTCCCACAGATGCGTCGCGCCATTTCGCCCGATACATCTGGAGACATGCATGCGCTTCGCGATTCTCAATTCAAACGCAGAACGACGTGATGGACTCAAAGCCTTGCTGCGGCAGATCGACCGGCTGGCACGCTTTACAGAAGCCGATGAATGGCGTCTGCTCGAACGTCCGTTCAAGCGTTATCGGCCTGATCTCGTCGTGATCGACTGGGAGGACTGGATGTCGGTTGCGCAGGTGCGTGCGTTGCTCAGCCACTTTCCGGACCTGCGCATCAGCGTGCTCACCGACGGGACTTTGCCCGCGCTCGTGCGCGCGCTGATGGACGAAGGTGTGCTCGGCGTTGTTCCACGCGACACCGATCCCTGCCTGATCGTGCGCGCATTGGAAATGGTGCTGCTCGGCGGTCACTACGTGCCGCCCGGCGCGCTGGCGATCGATCCGCCGCTGCCGACCGACACCGCGATCCGTACGTTCGACGAAGAAAGTCCGCCGCCCCGCCGCAACAAGCTCTCGGGCGGGCTGTCACCGCGGCAGGAGCAGATCATGCGCTGCGTGCACATGGGCAGCACCAACAAGATGATCGCGCGCACGCTCGGCATTAGCGAAGGTACGGTCAAGATCCACCTGACGAGCATATTCCAGCAACTTGGTGCGCCCAATCGCGCCGCCGCGGTCGCGCTTTACAACGGATGGCTCACGAATCATTTGCAAGTGCTGCGCAACAACGGCGAGCACAGCGCGCGGCCGGTCATACGCGGGCAGCCTGGCCCAGTTCCGCTCCGGCGCCGCACACGTGCGCGCTTCCAGTATCCGTTGCCGGGCAGCGACACCAGCAGCGCGCTACCGATGGCCGCGGAGCCCGCCACGTCGTACGGTGAGGCCCCACCCGGCCGGCCCGCGCGGAAGTCGGTCGGCCCGGGTTCCGCATGACGCGGGGCGCGGGGCACGTCGCGCGCATGGGTTGGAACGCCCGCATGCGCGCAGCGTCGAGGGTGGGCTGGCATGGAATCCGCTCACACCTTTTGTCGTCCAACGAGTAATATGAGACACATGGGTTTCCTCTACACACCGCTTCCGTTTTGGGTCGCTGTCGGTGGCTGGATTGCCACTGCGATGGTGATCGCGCTCGCGCTGTGGAAAAAACCTTTCAAAAGACTTCAGGACGGCACGCTCCAGCATGTCTGGCTCGCGATAATCGTCGCGGTGTCGGTGCTGTGGTCGAGCAACGCCTGGCTCGACGACGGCACCGTGATGCACCTGCTCGGCGCCACGCTCGTCGTCACACTGTTCGACTGGGGGCTCGCCCTGATCGCGATGGCGGTGGTCGCGGGGCTGGCCGCCGTCGTCTTCGATGCGCCGTGGCAGGGCATCGCGCTGACGTTCCTCGTGTACGGAGCCCTGCCCGTCGCGATCTCGACCTTGCTCCAGCGCATCTGCACCGCGTGGCTACCGCGCAATCTTTTCATGTTCATCTTCGGCCAGGGCTTCGTTTCGCCCGCCATTGCCGTGTCGTTGACGGCCGCGGCAGCGCTCGGCATCCATATCGTCGTGTCCGGCGGTTCGATGACCGTGGTGCCGATCGGCTACGCGCTCAGCGTGCTGCTGCTCGCCACCGGCGAAGCATGGTTCACTGGCATGGCGACCGCGCTGATCGCGGTCTACCGTCCCGCATGGGTGACCACCTACGACGTGCGGCGCTATCGTCTGGGCGGCCCGCGCACCTGAGAATGCGCGCTTTGACGTCGCGTGCGGCGCATCTGTGATAATCAGCGCCTCATCACTGGAGACTTTCCGGGCGCCCCCATCAGGACAAGGCAGAATATTTGCAGCAACATTGAACTCAACCCTTGCGCGCGGCATCTTATTTGCCTCATCTCCCATTTGCGTCTAAAGAACTAGATGGATCGCACCAATGTACCGAGCCGGTTGCTGCGGGTGATCGGCCGGTTGGCAGCCTGCGCAGCGAGTCTCTCGCTCATCTGCGCGGCTCCCGCATTCGCTGATCAGCTCGAACAGCACAACGACCTCGTCAAAAGATTTATCACCGAAATGCACGCGGATCCGCTCGTCGCGGACTGCGCCGCGCATGGCGACTTCGTCGCGAGCACCTCGACCGCTTTCGACCACGTCGAATTCCCGTCCAGTTCGTTCGACAGTGCGCACTCGTCGGTTACGCCATGGAACGACTCGTTCGACGAAGGCAAGCAGCGCGTCAAGGTGGACAGCATCGTCACCGTCGAGGGCGTCGGCGTGCGCCAGGACAACTCGGGCGAGCCGGCCGATCTGAAATTCCGCTGCGGCTACGTCGGCTCGCAGATGCTCGCGTTCAGCTGGAACGATCCGGTACCGCCAAACCGCGCGCATAGCGCGGGATCGGGCCAGCACAAAGGCGGCAAAGGCAAGCACGCGGTCGGCGGCAAGACGTCGAAGAAGTCGTCGAAGACAGGCTCGGGCCATTCGTCGCGCACGACGTCGAGCAAATCGGCAAACAAGAGCTCGAAGAAGAAGAGCCAATGACATCTGGCGCTGATCGAGCCGCGCCACCGTCCGATCAGTCGCCCCAATAAAAAACGAGGCACGCACTTTTGCAGTGCGCGCCTCGCTTTTTGTGTCCATCCGTCCGCTTTCTTCAGGCGAACGTCTCCACGTGTCGCAGGATCGCTTGCAACATTGAGGCGCCAAGCGATGCGCTGCGCTCGCCGTTCCAGCCGACCCGCTCGTCGGGCAGATTTGCGTTGTCCTTGAACGGCATTTCCAACGTCAACGACAGGCAGCCGAATTCGTTGCCGATGTACTTCGACGCGAGCTTCAACGCATCCTCGCGATACTTGCTCGCCGCATAGCCATACTTGTCCTGAAAATCCGGACTCGCGTGCTTGAACGCCTCGATGAACGCCGTCTGCTCGCGGCCCTGCCGCTCGGTGAAGCCCGGCAACATTTCGGAGCCCGCGACGAACACATACGGCAATGCCTCGTCGCCATGAATATCGAAGAACAGGTCGCAGCCTATCGCATGAATCGCGTCGCGCACCACCAGCACCTCGGGACTGCGCGCGGCATCCGGCTCCATCCATTCGCGATTCAGGTTCGCGCCGGCCGCGTTGGTGCGCAGATTGCCGCGCACGCTGCCGTCCGGATTCATGTTCGCCACGATGTGAAACACCGCACGATCGTAGAGCTTGCGCGCGACCGGGTCGCCCGCCCAATCGCCCCAACCGACGAGGCGCTTCACGAACCCCTCGATGAACCATTCGGCCATCGTCTCGCCCGGATGCTGCCGGGCAATCAGCCAGATGTTCTTTTTGGGCGCGGCGTTGGCGGCATCGTTGGCGGGCGGCGTGCCGAGCGTGAGCAGCGAAATCGGCCGGCCTTCGACCGTCTTGCCGAGTTCGGTCAGCGACGCGTGCGGCATCTGCTGCACGGCGCCGAGAAACTCGGCATGACGCTCCTCGCTGTACGGTTCGAAGTACGCGTAGTAGATGCTGTCGAAATCGGGCGTATGGTCGATCGTCAGCACGCGGCCGTCGTACGACGTCGGCACGCGAAACCAGTTCACGCGGTCGTAGCTCGCGACCGCCCGATAGTCGCGCCAGCCCTCCGCGAACGCGCACGCGGCTGCGTTCTCGAAGGTCATCACGCAGCGCTCGCCCGCCGCGCCCGTCAGGCGGAAATAGAACCACTGCGCAAACTCGGCGTGGCTGTCGGGCCGTACGCGCAGGCGAATATTGCCGGCGTCCTCGCAGGACAGCACATCAACTGCGCCTGCGTCGAAATTGCTCGTAATCGATAACGTCATCGGAGTCTTCCCTACCTGAATTCACGCTGCCTTTTTAGCGCAGCGGCACGCTTATTCCGCAACGCGGCGGCGAAATACGAAAGTGGAGTCGTTCGAGGCTTCGGCACTGAACGCGTAGCCTTCGGTCTCGAAGTCCTTCAACTGCTCGGGACGATCGAGGCGATTTTCCACCGCGAAGCGCGCCATCAAGCCGCGCGCGCGTTTTGCATGGAAGCTGATGATCTTGTAGCGGCCGCCCTTCCAGTCTTCGAACACCGGCGTGACGACCGGCGCGTCGAGCAGCTTCGGCTTGACCGACTTGAAGTATTCGCCCGATGCGCAATTGACCAGCACGCGCGAGGTGGCCGCATTCTTCTTCAACTGCGCGTTCAACGCGTGCGTGATCCGCTCGCCCCAGAACGCGTACAGATCCTTGCCGCGCGGGTTGACGAAACGCGTACCCATTTCGAGCCGGTACGGCTGCAGCAGATCGAGCGGACGCAGCAGGCCGTAGAGGCCCGACAGCACCCGCACGTGATTCTGCGCATAGTCGAGATCGGCCGACGACAACGTCTTCGCATCGAAACCTTCGTACACGTCGCCGTTGAAAGCGAGCACCGCCTGCTTGGCGTTGTGCATGCCGAATTGCGGCGACCAGTCCGCGTAACGCTGAAAATTGAGGTGCGCGAGCTGATCGGAAATGCTCATCAGCGAAGCGATCTGTTGCGGCGACAAACGGCGCAGGCCGCTGATCAGTTCGGCGGCGTCATCGACGAAATCGGGGATCGTGTGCTTTTTGACGTGCGGCGGGGTGTCGTAGTCGAGCGATTTCGCCGGCGACAGAACGATTATCATAGAGGCTTGCAGGCACGCCGTGCCTGGCGGTCAAAGACGAAAGCCCGATTGTAACGAATGCCCGGTTCCCTCGCCTCAAGCGGCGCGTTGCGCGTCGTACTCGATTCCAATGTCTGGATCGACATACTCGTATTCGACGACCCTCACACGCGGCCGATCGCCGCCGCGCTCGAAAGCGGCGCGCTCGCCGCGCTGATCGACGCGCGCTGCCTCGCCGAGCTCGCCTACGTGCTCGACTATCCGCAGTTCGCGCACCGCAATGTCGACAAAGCCGCTGCGCTCGCGCTCGTCGCGCGGCTGGCGCAACTGGTCGAGCCGTGTGAGCCGACCGAGTCCGCCGCCGACGCGCGGCCGCTGCCCCAATGCAAGGATCGCGACGATCAGAAGTTTCTCGAGCTTGCGCATGCGGCGCAGGCCGACTGGCTCGTGTCGAAAGACCGTGCGGTGCTGAAGCTCGCGAAACGGATCGCGCGCGACTTCGGCTTCAGGATCGCGCAACCGGCACCGTTCGTCGCGGCAATCGGCATCGCGCAGAATGCTGGGGGCGAGCCCGTCAACGCGTGAATCCGACCGTCCGTGTGGCGCGTTGAGCCGAGCGCA
This sequence comes from Paraburkholderia sp. Cpub6, assembly GCF_014201065.1. Lineage (NCBI taxonomy): Bacteria > Pseudomonadati > Pseudomonadota > Betaproteobacteria > Burkholderiales > Burkholderiaceae > Paraburkholderia > Paraburkholderia sp. Cpub6. The sequence goes on along the minus strand of NZ_JACHDM010000006.1, from coordinate 350,633 downwards.
TGTTGAAGGTTCATCGTCAGGCGGCTTCTGACGATCAACGTGACACCCGCGGCGCGCACAGCATGTCGCGATTCCCTACAATCAGTTTTCGCCCTTCGCAACGACAGTTCGAGAACCGGCCCACCTTATCGCCCTGCTACCCACGACGCCATGAACGCACCGCACGACACGCCCACGAGCCCCACGTTTCCGTCTCGCCTGCCGAACGTCGGCACGACGATTTTCACCGTGATGAGCGCGCTCGCCGCGGAAAAAGGCGCGGTGAATCTGGGTCAGGGCTTTCCCGACTTCGCCTGCGATCCGCGCATCGTCGACGCGGTCGCGAACGCGATGCGCGAGGGTCACAACCAGTATCCGCCGATGGCCGGTGTGCTGCCGCTGCGTCAGGCGATTTCGGACAAGATCGCGAATCTGTACGGCCGCCACTACGACGCCAATAGCGAAATCACCGTGACCGCGGGCGCCACACAGGCGTTGCTGACCGCGATTCTTTGCTCTGTCTATCCCGGCGACGAAGTGATCGTGATCGAACCGACCTACGACAGCTATCTGCCGTCGATCGAACTCGCGGGCGGCAAGCCGGTTTTCGTCACGCTCGACGCACCCGACTACGCCATCCCGTTCGACAAGCTCGCCGCCGCGATCACGCCGAAGACGCGACTCATCATGATCAACACGCCGCACAATCCGACCGGAACCGTGTGGCGCGAACAGGACATGCGCAAGCTCGAGGAGATCGTGCGCGGCACCAACGTGCTGATCCTGTCCGACGAGGTGTACGAGCACATGGTCTACGACGGCGCGCCGCATGAAAGCGTCGCGCGTTATCCGGAACTCGCGCAGCGCAGCTTCGTCGTGTCGAGCTTCGGCAAGACCTACCACGTGACGGGCTGGAAAGTCGGCTATGTGGTCGCGCCCGCCGCGCTGAGCGCCGAGTTCCGCAAGGTGCACCAGTTCAACGTGTTCACCGTCAACACACCGATGCAGATCGGCCTCGCCGATTACATGAAGGACCCGGCGCCGTACGTGGAGCTACCGGCGTTCTATCAACGCAAGCGCGATTTCTTCCACGCGGGCCTTGCGAATTCGCGCTTCAGGCTGCTGCCGTGCACGGGCACGTATTTTCAATGCGTCGACTATTCGGCGATCAGCGACCTGCCCGAAGCCGAATTCGCGCAATGGCTGACCGGCGAAATCGGCGTCGCGGCGATTCCGGTCTCGGCGTTCTATCACGAGGCGCACGAGTCGGGCGTGGTGCGCTTCTGCTTCGCCAAGCAGGAAGGCACGCTCGCTACAGCGCTCGAACGGCTCGCGCGGCTCTAGGATGCTCCGCGCGATGTCACGAACGAACCCACGTTCCTTGTCATCGCGCTGCGCGGCATGGCTGTGCGCTGCACACCCATGCGCGCGTCACAACACGGCGGTCATTCCGTCAGGACGCGCGCGACGCCGCGACACAGGCCTTGCGATCCTCCGTCACGCGCTGCGCCGCCGGCCGCGCGTTGATGGTCTTGACGTAGCGCTTCCAGTCGATCCCCGCCTCGAGCAGAAAATCGCGGCCGTAAATGGTCTGTGTCGCCATACCGACGAGCGGCAGGCTCACGTAGCCGGCGGTATCCGCCACGCTGAATTGCTCGCCGCACAGATACGGCGAGAACTTCGCGATCCGTTTGAAACCGGCGATGTGATGCGTGAGCAGCTTCTCGACGCGCCCTTTCGTCGCGTCGCTGACCGTGCCGCCGAAAAACGCTTCCTTGTACAGATTGCGCACCGTCAGCTCGAGATGTACATCGACGAAAAAGATCATTTCGCGTTCCTTGGCGGCCTGCCACGGGTCGGCGGAGAAGATCCGCTTGTCGGGAAAACGCGCCGCCAGATATTCGACGATGCACTGCGACTCGCAGAGGTCGCCGTGCTCGGTCTGCAGATATGGCACCTTGCCGAGCGGCGAATGCTCGAGCAGCGCTTCTTCCTGACTCGGTTTCACGAACTGCTCCTCGAACTCGATGCCATGTTCGAGCAGCACGAACTTGACCTTGTTGTAATAGTTGGACAGCGCAAAACCACACAGCTTGATCATCGGGTGTCTCCTTGTGTCATGGTGTGTGAGACCGCGCGTCGAGGTTGAAGCAGCGGCTTTCCATCGAATCATCCACGAAATTGAACGATCGTGCTATTCTAAAATAACCATGGAGTCGGGCATCACAATGAACTCTCGCAATTTCAGCATCGAGACCATCGGCATCGTCGGCACCGGCGCGATGGGCCGCGGTATCGCGCAGATCGCGGCGCTCGCTGGTCTGCGCGTGCGGCTCTACGACACCAACGCGGCCGCCATCGGCGCCGCGCGCGACTATCTCGCGGAGACTTTCGCCAAATTGACGGCCAAAGGCAAGCTGGAGCAGTCGCGCTCGCTCGCCGCGCTCGCCAACGTGAGCGGCGTGCAGGCGATCAGCGAACTGGTCGGCTGCGATCTCGTCATCGAGGCGATCGTCGAAAAGCTCGAGGTGAAGCAGGCGCTGTTTCGCGAGCTCGAAACCGTGGTCAGTGGCCGCTGCATCCTCGCGTCGAATACGTCGTCGCTGTCGATCACCGCGATAGCCGCGGGCTGCACCGTTCCGTCGCGCGTGGTCGGCTATCACTTCTTCAATCCGGTGCCACTGATGAAGGTCGTCGAAGTGATCGACGGCCTGCGCAGCGACCCCGAAGCCGGCGACGCGCTGATGGATCTCGCGCGCCGCATGGGCCACACGCCGGTGCGCGCGAAGGACATGCCGGGCTTCATCGTCAATCACGCGGGCCGCGGCATGAATACCGAGGGCTTGCGCGTGGCGGGCGAAGGCGTCGCGAGCTTTGCGGACATCGACCGCATCATGCGCGAGCAGGCCGGCTTTCGGCTCGGGCCGTTCGAGCTGCTGGACCTGACCGCCCTCGACGTGTCGCATCCGGTGATGGAATCGATCTATCACCAGTTCTACGAAGAACCGCGTTACACGCCGTCGCCGATCACGGGCACGCGGCTATCGGGCGGACTGCTCGGCCGCAAGAGCGGCGAAGGTTTCTATCGCTACGTGGACGGCAAGCAGCAGGTTCCCGCCGAAGCGCCCGCGCCGACCACGCTGCCGCAAAGCGTGTGGGTCAGCCAACGCTACCGCGACGCGTATGAGGCAGTCGTGCAACTGGTCGGCAAAGCGGGCGTAAAGCTCGACGAAGGCGCGACGCCCGCCGCCGGTTCGCTGATCGTCGTCACGCCGTTCGGCCACGACGCGACCACGGCCGCGGTCGACGAAGCGCTCGACGCGAGCCGCGTCGTCGCCGTCGACGCACTGTTCCCGCTCGTCGGCGCGCAACGCCGCACGCTGATGACCACGCCGGCCACGACACGCGCCGCGCGCGATAGCGCGCATGCGCTGTTCGCCGCCGACGGCATCCCCGTCACCGTCATCCGCGATTCGACCGGCTTCGTCGCGCAGCGGGTGGTCGCGACGATCGTCAACATCGGCTGCGACATCGCGCAGAAGCAGATCGCGACGCCGGAGGACATCGACCTCGCCGTCACGCTCGGCCTCGGCTATCCGCGCGGACCGCTCGCGCTCGGCGACGCGCTCGGCGCCAACACCATTCTCACGATCCTGCGCAACATGCACAGCGTGCTCGGCGAACCGCGCTATCGTCCGTCGCCGTGGCTCGCAAGACGCGCGCAACTCGGCCTCCCGCTCACACAGCGCGACGCCGCCGACATCCCAACGGAGACCCAATCATGAGCGCCGCCCTGCTCGCTTCACGCCCGGCCAGCAGCGAATCCACACTGGTCCTCACGCTGTCGAACCCCGGTGCGCGCAACGCGCTGCATCCGGACATGTACGCCGCGGGCATCGAGGCATTCGATACCGTCGAGCGCGATCCGTCGATTCGCGCCGTCGTGATCACCGGCGCCGATAACTTCTTTTGCGCAGGCGGCAACCTGAACCGCCTGCTCGAAAATCGCGCGAAAGATCCCTCCGTGCAAGCCGATAGCATCGACATGCTCGCTCAATGGATTTCGGCACTGCGGCTATCGTCGAAGCCGGTCATTGCCGCGGTGGAAGGCGCGGCGGCCGGCGCCGGATTTTCGCTCGCGCTCGCCTGCGATCTGATCGTCGCCGCGGACAACGCCAAATTCGCGATGTCCTACGCACGCGTCGGCCTGACGCCCGACGGCGGCGGCTCGTGGCTTCTCGCCGAGGCGCTGCCGCGCCAGCTGGCCACCGAGGTACTGATCGAAGCCAAGCCGATCGGCGCCGCGCGTCTGCACGAACTCGGCGTCGTCAACCGGCTCGCCAAAGCCGGCACCGCGCTCGATAACGCGCTCGCCTGGGCCGACGAGCTCGGCGCGATTTCGCCCAATTCGGTCGCGCGCATCAAGGGGCTGATCGCCGCGGCCGGTACGCAGCCGCTCGCGGATCATCTGGTCGCCGAGCGAGATAACTTCGTCGCGTCGCTGCATCATCGCGACGGTCTCGAAGGCATCACCGCGTTCCTCGAAAAACGCGCACCCGTCTACAAATGAACGACGAGAGAGCCGCCCGACATGCCCGACTACCAACTGCCGAAACGGCGCCGCATCTTCCTGATGCGTCACGGCGACGTCACCTACTTCGACGACTCCGGCCGCGCGATCGATCCTGAAACCGTGCCGCTGAACGCGAACGGCCGCGAGCAGGCGAGCGCGGCGGGCCGTGTGTTCGCCGGGCAGCAGATGCGCTTCGACCGCGTGATCGTCAGCGGCTTGCCCCGCACGATAGAAACCGCGCGGTGCGTGCTTGCCGAAACGGGTCAGCAGATCGAGCCCGAAATCGAGCCCGCGTGGCGAGAAATTCGCGGCGGACGGCTCGGCGGCATTCCGCCGAGCGATATCGAGGCCGCGTTTCTCGGCGTGTTCGACGGCATCGTGCCGGAGAGCATGCGCTTTCTCGACGGCGAAACGATCGGCGAGCTGTTCGATCGCGTGCTGCCGGCCGTCACGGCGCTGCGCGAAGACACGTCGTGGGACACCGCGTTGCTGGTGCTGCACGGCGGCGTCAATCGCGCGATCCTGTCGCACGCGCTGACGGCCGGCGGCCGCACGTTCTTCGGTCATCTGGCGCAGGCGACCGGCTGCATCAATGCGCTCGACGTCGGCGCCGCGCCGCGCGACTGGGTGCTGCGCATGCTCAACTATTCACCGCCGTCGCCGTTGCATCGCGACGTTCGCAACACCACGATGGAAATGCTCTACGCACAGTTCATCCGATACCAGCGTAGCTGACACCGAACTGGAGGAGACACATGGCGCAAGCCACGCAGACCGGCGAACCCGCACGCAGACAGGACTACTCGGCTTTCGAGGGCACCCGCCCGGTCAACGAGCGGCAACGCTTCGACAACGACGCGCTCGCCGCGTGGCTGGCCGGACATGTCGACGGATTCGAGGGGCCGCTCACGCTCGAGCAATTCGCGGGCGGACAATCCAATCCCACGTTCAAGCTGATCACGCCGTCGCGCGCGTACGTGATGCGCGCGAAGCCCGGACCCGCGGCGAAGCTGCTGCCGTCCGCCCATGCGATCGAACGCGAATATCGCGTGATGCACGCGCTCGCCGACACCGACGTGCCGGTCGCACACATGCTCGCGCTGTGCGAGGACGAAAGCGTGATCGGTCGCGCGTTCTACGTGATGGAGTTCGTGGAAGGTCGCGTGCTGTGGGATCAATCGCTGCCCGGCATGACGCCCACCGAGCGCGCGGCGATCTACGACGAAATGAATCGCGTGATCGCGGCGTTGCACAGTGTCGACGCCGCCACCGCCGGCCTCGCCGACTACGGTAAGCCAGGCAATTACTTCGCGCGCCAGATCGGCCGCTGGAGCAAGCAGTATCTGGCGTCCGAGACCGAGCCGATCGACGCGATGCACCGGCTGATCGAATGGCTGCCGCAGCATATGCCGGCCGAAACGAACGAGCGCGTGTCGGTCGTGCATGGCGACTACCGGCTCGACAACCTGATTTTCGATCGCAACGAGCCGCGCGTGCTCGCGGTGCTCGACTGGGAACTGTCGACGCTCGGCGATCCGCTCGCCGACCTTGCTTACCACTGCATGGCGTGGCATGTCGACCCCACGCAGTTCCGCGGCATCGCGGGACTCGATTGGGCCGCGCTCGGCATTCCCGATGAAGGGCGGTACGTCGAGCGCTATTGCCAACGCACCGGCTTCGAGATTCGTGGCGACTGGAATTTCTATCTGGCCTACAACATGTTCCGCATCGCAGCGATCCTGCAAGGGATCATGAAGCGCGTCGTCGACGGTACCGCATCGAACGCGCAGGCGCTCGACGCCGGCCGGCGCGCGAAGCCGATGGCCGAACTCGCCTGGCACTATGCGCAGAAGGTTCTCTAGACACAAGGGCGCGCCCTGCTCCCCATCATTCGCAGTCCGTTACCCGCGAGGTCCAAGATGAATTTCGATTACACCCCGAAGGTCCAGGCGTTGCGCGAAAAACTGCTCGCCTTTTTCGACGAGCACATTTACCCGAACGAACAGGCGTTCTATGCGGAGATCGCGCGCAACCGCCAGAACGGCAACGCATGGGTGCCGACCGAACTGGTCGAGCAACTCAAGCAGAAGGCGCGCGAGGCCGGTCTGTGGAATCTGTTCCTGCCGCAATCGGAGCGCGGCGCGGGCCTGACGAATCTCGAATACGCGCCGCTGTGCGAGATCATGGGCCGCGTGCCGTGGGCGCCGGAAGTGTTCAACTGCAACGCGCCGGACACCGGCAACATGGAGACGATCGAGCGCTACGGCAGCGAAGAGAACAAGCGCGAGTGGCTCGAACCGCTGCTGCAAGGGCAGATCCGTTCGGCGTTTCTGATGACGGAGCCAGAGGTCGCGTCGTCGGATGCGACGAACATCCAGACCAGCATCGTGCGCGAGGGCGACCACTACATGATCAACGGTCACAAGTGGTGGTCGTCGGGCGCGGGCGATCCGCGCTGCAAGGTCTATATCGTGATGGGCAAGACCGATCCCGGCGCGCCGCGCCATCAGCAGCAGTCGATGATCCTCGTGCCCGCCGACGCCACCGGCATCACCGTGCATCGCCCGCTCACGGTGTTCGGTTACGACGACGCGCCGCACGGCCACATGGAGATCACACTCGACAACGTGCGCGTGCCCGCTACCAGCATGCTCCTCGGCGAAGGCCGCGGCTTCGAGATCGCGCAAGGCCGTCTCGGCCCGGGACGCATCCACCACTGCATGCGCCTGATCGGTCTCGCCGAACGCGCGCTCGAATTGATGGCGAAGCGCTCGCTGCAGCGTGTCGCGTTCGGCAAGCCGGTGGCGTCGCAAGGGGTCACGCAGGAGCGTCTTGCCGAGGCGCGCTGCATGATCGAGCAGGCGCGTCTGCTCACGCTGAAGACCGCGTACATGATGGATACCGTCGGCAACAAGGGCGCGCGCGGCGAGATCGCGATGATCAAGGTGGTCGCGCCGAACATGGCGTGTCAGGTGATCGACTGGGCGATTCAGGCTCATGGCGGCGGCGGCGTCAGCGACGATTTTCCGCTCGCGTATGCCTATGCGTCGGCGCGCACGCTGCGTTTCGCCGACGGCCCCGACGAAGTGCATCGCAACGCGATCGCCAAGCTCGAACTTGCGCGCCATATGGATGCGGGCGCGGCGGCTCGCGTTGAGATGCCGGTCACACGCGTTTGAGCGCTTCGGCTCGGTGTGAGCGTGGGGACTGAGCCCGCGGCAAGCAGCGTCGCGCGATCTATGCTCTAATTTTCGGCAACGGCGGCGCCCTCTTTGCGGCGCCGCTTCGACGAACAAAGGAGCCAGGATGATCGACGTCTATAGCTGGGCGACCCCGAACGGCCACAAGATTCATATCATGCTCGAGGAAACGGGCCTACCCTACAACGTGCATGCCGTGAACATCGGTGCCGGCGACCAGTTCAAGCCGGAATTTCTCGCCATCAGTCCCAACAACAAGATTCCCGCGATCGTCGATTCCGAAGGTCCGAAAGGCGCCGACGGCCGACCTTTCGCGCTATTCGAATCGGGCGCGATCCTGATTTATCTGGCCGAGAAAGCCGGCAAGTTTCTACCGAGCGATCCGGCCGCGCGCTACGCGGCACTGCAATGGCTGATGTTCCAGATGGGCGGCCTCGGTCCGATGCTGGGGCAAACGCATCACTTCCGCGTGTATGCACCCGAGCAGATCGAGTACGCGGTCAATCGCTACACCAATGAGGCGCGACGTCTGTACGGCGTGATGGACACGCAACTCGGCAAGACGCGGTACCTCGCGGGCAACGACTATACGATCGCGGACATCGCCGCGTTTCCGTGGACCCGTTCGTGGAAAAATCAGGGCATCGAGCTCGATACCTTGCCGAACGTGAAGCGCTGGCATGAAGAGATCGCTGCGCGGCCGGCGGTGGTGCGCGGCGTCGAGGTGCTGGCGTCGGCGCGCGCTCCGCTGATGGACGACAAGGCGAAAGAGGTCCTGTTTGGCGCGACGCAGTACGCGAAACACTAGTTTCGGCCGTCTCGCTGACGCGGCTCGACACAAACAGAAAGCGCGAGCGGCATGCCTGCCGGCTCGCGCTTTTTCATTTCGTCTGCGAAGGGAAAACGCTAGAAGTAATGCCGCGTGATGAACTCCGCGACGCACACCGGTCGTTCGCTGCCCTGACACTCCAGCGTCACGTTCCACGCGAGTTGCACGCCGCTGTTGTCGACGTCGGTCACCGACTCGACGGCGAACTTCCCGCGCAGCGACGACCCCACGAGTACCGGCGACACGAAACGCACGCGGTTCAAGCCATAGTTGACACCCATGCGCTGCTCGATCTTCACCGTTTTGCCGAGCAAAGCCGGAATCAGCGACAGCGTCAAAAACCCATGCGCGACCGGGCCGCCAAACGGCGATTCGCGTTTGGCCCGCTCGGGATCGATGTGAATCCACTGATGATCGCCGGTTGCCTCGGCGAAACGGTCGACCCTCTCCTGATCGACGCTCAGCCATTCGCTGACGAGCGGCTCGGCGCCAATGAGCGCGCGCAAAGCACCCGCATTGTCGAAAGCGACTAGCGTCGCCGCGCTCGCCGTCATGCCGCCGCTCCCGGATTGCGCAGGCCGAACATGCCGTTCGAGCGCACGGTGATCACCGTTTCGCCGTGCTGATTGATGCCCTCCCAGCGTGTCGACACGATGCCGCGATCCGGCTTGCTCTGCGACACGCGCTTGTCGACGATGACGTTCATCATCGTGATCGTGTCGCCGACTCGTACCGGCTTGAGCCAGCGGATCTCGTCGATTCCGGGCGAACCCATCGATGTCGAATCCGCCAGTACCTTGCGCACGAGCATGCCCATCATTACCGAGCAGGTGTGCCAACCACTCGCGACGAGGCCGCGGAACGGCGATTCGGCCGCGGCGGCTTCGTCGAGATGAAACGGCTGCGGATCGAACTTCTGCGCGAACTCGACAATCTCCTCGCGCGTGAACATGTGCTTGCCGATTTCGCGGCTCGAGCCCACTTCCATGTCTTCGAAACTGATTTTCATCGTGCACCTCCTTTGTCCGGTGGAACGGCCCGATCAGTCTTCGGCGACCGCAAATCCGGGCAGCGTGGCAAACCGCGCGAGATGATGATCGACGTCGCCAAGCGTGGTCTCGATGATCGCGAGGCGCTTGAACAGATGCGCGGCCGCCACTTCGTTCGTGACACCCATGCCGCCGTGCAACTGCACCGCCTGTTGACCAACGAAACGCGCGGCCTGGCCGACCCGAACTTTTGCCGCGGAGATCGCTCGACGGCGCTCGTTCGCGTCTTCACTCGCGTAGCGCATCGCGGCCAGATACGTGATCGAGCGCGCCTGCTCCGCGTGGATCAGCATCTCGACCATGCGATGCTGCAACGCCTGGAAACGCGCGATCGGCTGGCCGAACTGCTGGCGCGTTTTGGTGTACTCGACGGTGGCGTGATTGAGCGCGTCGAGCGCGCCGAGCGCTTCCGCGCACAGCAGCAGCGTGCCGTAGTCGGCGATCTGCTCGAGGGTTGCCGCCCCCGCGTGTTCGCCGGCGAGCCGGCGCGCGGGCGTGCCATTGAATTCGAGCGTCGCGGCGCGTTGACCGTCGATCGTGCGGTACTCGGTGAGCGTGACGCCGGCCGCGTCACGCGCGACGACAAAGAGTGCGATCTCGCCATCGAGGCGCGCCGGCACGATCCAGTGGTCCGCCTGCGCGCCGTGCAGCACGACCGATTTGGTGCCGCTCAGCGTGTGCTGCGCACCCTGCCCGCTCGCGGTCGTCGCGACGTCGAACAGATCGTAGCGCGCATGCGGCTCGTGAAACGCCACGGCCAGCCTGGCTTCGCCCTGGGCCGCCCGTTCGAGCAGCGCGGCATCTTCGCCGTCGCCGGTGCCGGCAAGGCGCAGCGCTTCGATGCCGACCGCGGTCGCCCAAAACGGCTCGACGACGAGCGCGCGGCCGAGCTCCTGCATGACCACGAGCATGTCGATCGGACCACCGTTGAAGCCGCCCTGCGTTTCGGGCACCGGCAACGCGGTCAGCCCCAGTTCGGTGAACGCGGCCCAGTGCACAGCCGATACGCCCGCCTCCGAGCGCACGATCTGCTGGCGCGCTTCGAAGCCGTAGCTCCTGTCGAGATAGCGGCGCAGCGCATCGGCAAATTGCTGTTGTTCGTCGTTGAAAGTGAAGTCCATGCGCCGCTCCTCAAAGTCCGAGAATCATCTGCGCGATGATGTTCTTTTGAATTTCGTTCGAGCCGCCGTAAATCGACGTCTTGCGGAAGTTGAAGTAGTACGCGGCAAGCGGCGCGGCATCGTCGTCGCCGGCAAGACTGTGCTCGCGTTCGCCTTCGAGGAACGGCACGTCGAACGGCGCGGCCAGCGGGCCGATTGCTTCGAACATCAGCTCGGTGAGCCCCTGTTGCACTTCCGTGCCCTTGATCTTCAGCATCGACGCTTCCGGGCCCGGGCCGCGACCGCCCGCCTCGTTGGCTACCACCCGTTGCACGGTGACTTCCAGCGCCATCAACTCGATTTCGAGACTCGCTACCTTCGCCGCAAACACCGGATCGTGCAGCAGCGGCTTGCCGTTCTTTTTCTGATTCAGCGCGACACGCTTCAGAAACGCCAGCTCACGCTTCGACGCTCCAACTCGCGCAATGCCGGTACGCTCGTGGCCGAGCAGATATTTCGCGTACGTCCAGCCGCGATTTTCTTCGCCGACGAGATTCTCGACCGGCACTTTGACGTTTTCGAAGAACACCTCGTTGACTTCGTGATCTTCGTCGAGCGTGATGATGGGCCGCACCGTGATGCCCGGGGTTTTCATATCGATCAGCAGGAACGAGATGCCCTCCTGCTTTTTGGCGCCGCTATCGGTGCGCACGAGGCAGAACATCATGTCGGCGTGCTGGCCGAGCGTGGTCCAGGTCTTCTGGCCGTTGACCACGTAATGATCACCGACGCGCTCCGCGCGGGTGCGCAGCGACGCAAGGTCGGAGCCCGATCCCGGTTCCGAGTAGCCCTGACACCACCAGTCCGTGCCGTCGAGAATACGCGGCAGATAGTGGCGCTTCTGCGCCTCGTTACCGTACTTCATCAGCACCGGCGCAACCATCGACACACCGAAAGGCAGCACGGAAGGTGCGCCGATACGCGCGCACTCTTCTTCCCAGATATGTCGTTGCGTCGCGTCCCAGCCGGGGCCGCCGTATTCGCGCGGCCACGCGACTGCCGACCAACCTCGCGTGCCGAGCAGCCTGTGCCAGCTTGCGAAGTCTTCGCGGGAAAGCCGTTTGTGATTGAGAACCTTGTCGCTCAGCTCGCGAGGCAGATTCCCTTCGAGCCAGGCGCGGATGTCGGCGCGGAACGCGTCTTCAGCGGGGGAATAGTCCAGATTCATGCGTAGTGTCTCCTGGCCGCCGCCACCCGGCCGCCTGGAGCCACCGCGCTATTGCAGTGGTTCCTTCAGCGCAGCTGGGACCGGCAGCGGCATCACTTCGATGCCTTCCTCGACCAAGGCACGCGCATCCTCCGGTGTCGTGACACCGCGAATACTGCGCACAGGCGCTTCGTTGTAGTGAATGCGCCGTGCTTCCTCGGCGAAGCGGTCGCCCACGTTCTCCGTCTTCTCCAGTACCTCGCGCAGCGCGCGCATCATGTGCGCCTGCATTTGCTCCACGCCCGCCGGCGCCTTGGAGTCGGTCGCGCCCGACAGATTCAGACGCGGTGCCGAAGGCAAACGGCTCACCTCGTTCGCACCGCAGATCGGACATTCGACGAGATTGCGGGACTGCTGCGACTCGAAGTCATCGGTCGAAGCGAACCAGCCTTCAAACCGATGGCCGTGTGGACACTGTAAATCGAGGACCTTCATGTGGAATCAGGGCTTGCGTGCCAGTTTAGCGCAAAATGGAAATTTGTGAACGGTCGTTCGTAAAACTGTAGAGCCGACGCGCAACCGCCAGTAGCCGCAAGGGAATATGACGCGGGTGGGCGATTTTAACGCTTTACGGCAGGTGCTGCCGAAGGCGGCCCGGCTTGTAAGCGGTGCCACATCTGCTCCGCTCTACGGCCCGCTTGCGGCGCGCTGCTACGCCACGAGATTGCTTAGTTGACGGCTCACACGCGGTTCAATCTGACGGGCCTCCTTCGTCAGATTGATCTGCTTCGCGAGTTTTGCGACATCCGCCACACCGATCTCAATCTCGTAGCCGCCGCGCGCGGTCAGCCATTCGAGCACGTCCGCCAGATGCCACACCGATGCACTGCCTTCGTGGACCGGTGACGGGAAGTCGATTGCGTTGTTCAGCATCAGCTTGCGCATGTTTTGCCGCGACACGCCGGCCACCTCGGCCACGTCGGTCAGCCCTACGAAGTCAGGTCCCGCCTCGATCAGCTGCGCGGACGGCACCGCACCTTTCACGTCCTTGAGCGCGCTGGTGACAGCCGCGAGCGCGCTCGCGCCTTCACGGGTGAAAAGGAGCCCGAGGCGGCCGGGTTGCCCGACGCCAATCGTGGCGTCGTCGCACCCCGCTTCGCCCAACCGCTCGACGATTGCGTCTGCATCGCATTCTTCCGCGGCGAGGCGGTATTTCAACGTGAACACATATTCCATAAGTTACTCCTGTCTTCGTTGAGCCCAGGTTGTTGCGATTCCTGCTTGATACCTGCTTGATACCTGCTTGATACCTGCTTGATACCTGCGTGATACCTACGAACCCACTAGCGCCGTGCCGTGCAGTTGCCGACGATGCGCCGCAAGTGCCTGGCGTGATTGCCGGCATTCTTCGGCGTACTCCAGACGCTCGATATACAGAACTCCCCGCAACGACATTCGGCGTCTCTGTACGGGCAATGGATTTTTCCCCACGCATGACCTCTTCCGCCGTCCTGAACGCGCCAGCCGTGCTGCTCCGCGTATGCCAATGCGGCCTCGATCTCTTTCTTCATGTGCCTTGCTCGAACCATCGAGACCTCCAATTTAGTCGCTCCAGCGCGGGTTGTCAATTGACAACCCGCGCTGGAGCTGAAATGAGATCACTGCGATCTTTAACGTCAGTCATCCAAAAACAAAATCGACGACGAATTCGGTGATCGAGAGGTTCATGTTAGCCGGCCGCCGGCGCCACGACGAGCCAGCCAGATGGCATAGGAGACGGCTTATTTTTCGAGCCAGAAAGAAACCGCGAAGCCAATGAAAAGCCCCTGCCGGTCATCGACCAACAGGGGCTCCGTTCACCTGCAACGCGGATCAGCTATCGGGCAGACGCGAACTTATACCGTTTCGGGCGCCTCGGTCGGCCACGTACCCGACAGCACTTTCTCGAGCCAGAAGGTACCGATGATCGTCTTCACATCGGTGATCTTGCCCGTGCGCACCCACTCGGATACCTGCTCCACGGTCGCGGTGAAAAGTTCGAGAAACTCGCCTTCATCGAGGTTGCGCTCACCCGCGGTCAAGCCCCGCGCGAGATAGATATCAATGAATTCGGTCGAGTAAGAAATGATCGGGTGAATCCGAGTCAGGTACACGTACTCGCGCGCGGTATAGCCGGTTTCCTCGCGCAGTTCCCGGACCGCGCAGGCCAGCGCGCCCTCGTTCGGGTCGAGCTTGCCGGCCGGATATTCGACCATCACCTTGCCCATCGGATAGCGATACTGACTTTCGAGCAGCACGCGAGCGTCGTCGAACAAGGGGATCACCATGACGGCGCCCGGATGCTGAACGTATTCGCGCGTTGCCTGTTTGCCGTCGGGCAGTCGGACCGTATCGAACTTGACCGTCATGAACGGCCCTTGATGGACCGTCTTGCTGTCGATACAAGTCTCGGTTAGCGCGGCGTCGTGATTGGGAAGCTCAGCCATGTGCGGACCTCAGAACAGCCAGGCGCGCGCGACGGCGAGACGCCGTCAGCGGCGTTTGACGAGATATTGGAAGGTAAAGCCGGGGAAAGCGAACACGACGAACAGCGCGAACGTGATCGCGTAGAACTGCCAGCCCTGCTCGAAGCGATTTCCCGCGCGCGCTTCGAGCAAAAAGCCCAGCGCGCCGACCACGAAATACAGCACGATCAATTCGGCAATCCGGAGCCAGGCGCTTTTCTTCGCCGCTTTCAACGGCACCGCGGCGAAGAGGCGCTGATTCAGGAACGGCAGGTTGGCGCCGACCAGCGCCAACAGCACGATAAACCAGCCGGCAGCGGACATCAGAGCAGCAGCGTGTGCTGGATCGCCTGCAAGCAGGCGCGCAACAGCGGATCCGGCACGATACCGAGCACCAGCACGGCGACGCCGTTCAACGCGAGCAACGCGCGCGTGCTCGTGTCCGCCACGATCGGCGACTTGTCTTGCGGCTCGTCGAAGTACATCAGCTTGACGATACGCAGGTAGTAGAACGCGCCGAACAGCGACGTGATCACGGCGAGCACGGTGAGCCAGGTCAGGCCGGCGTTCATCGTCGCTTGCAGCACGGCGAGCTTCGCATAGAAGCCGACTGCCGGCGGAATACCCGCGAGCGAGAACATCATGATCATCATCACGAACGCGAATACCGCGCTGCGCTGATTGAGGCCCTTGAAGTCCTCCAGCGTGTCCGCTTCGAAGTCGCGGCGCGCGAGCAGCATGATGACGCCGAAGGTGCCGAGTGTCGTGATCAGGTAGACGATGCTGTAGAACATCGCCGAGCCGTACGCGTTCGCGGCGCCCGTGGTCTTCTGGTCGACCACGCCGGCGAGCAGGCCGAGCAGCACGAAGCCCATGTTCGAGATCGCCGAATACGCGAGCATCCGCTTGACGTTGCGCTGCACGATCCCGGTGATGTTGCCGACGATCAGCGACAGCGCCGCCAGAATCACCAGCATCTGCTGCCATTCGACCGCCAGCGGCAGCAGGCCCATCACGAGGAAACGCAGACCCCACGCGAACGCCGCGACCTTCGGGCCGCCGCCGACGATGAGCGTCATCGCCGTCGGTGCGCCCTGGTACACGTCAGGCACCCACATATGGAACGGCACCGCACCCATCTTGAACGCCACGCCCGCCACGATGAAGATGACGCCGAACAGCAGCACGGTCGGATCGTAGTGGCTCGTGCTGATCGCCTTGAACACTTCGTTCAGGTCGAGCGAGCCGGTCGCGCCATACAGCATCGAAACACCGTACAGCAGGAAGCCGGAAGCCAGCGCGCCGAGCACGTAGTACTTCATCGCCGCTTCGTTCGACGACGCCACTTCGCGACGCAGCGCGATCACCGCGTACAGCGACAGCGACATCAGTTCCAGACCGAGATACAGCGTCAGGAAGTTATTGCCCGAGATCATCACGATCTGGCCGAGCAGCGAGAACATGCCGAGCAGGAAGAAGTCGCCGCGGAACAGGCTACGGTCTTCGAGGTAGCGACGCGAATAAACGATCGTCACCGCATAGCCGAGCGACACCACTGCCTTCATCACATTGGCGAACGGATCGACCACGTACATGTGATCGAAGAAGTAATGCACTTGAGGGTCGAACGCATTGATCGCGAACCAGATCCCGGCGACGAGCGTCGAGTAGAACGCGATGAAATACGTGGTACGGCGACCCTCCTGGCCGACGAATGTGTCGTTGAGCCACGCGATGACAATGGCGAACATCACCAGTGCGTCGGGTAACAGAGCAGTCATAGGGGCGTTTTGCATGGTCTTAAATTCCTCCGCTCGTCGTTACTGAGGCAACGGCAGCTTCGATTGGGCAACGTGGGAGAGGAGGTTTTCCACGGATACGTGCATCACATCGGTAAAGGGCTTCGGGTACAGGCCCATGAACAGCGTCAGTGCGGCGAGCACAGCCAGCATGAAAAATTCGCGACGGTCGATGTCGAGCAGGTTCTTCACGTGGTCGTTCGCGACCGCGCCGAAGTACACGCGCTTGTACATCCACAGCGTGTAGGCCGCGCCGAGAATCAGCGTGACTGCCGCGCCACTCGCGATCCAGAAGTTGTACTGGACGGAGGCCAGAATCACCATGAATTCGCCGACGAAACCGGAAGTGCCCGGCAAGCCGCAATTCGCCATCGCGAACAGCATCACGAACGCCGCGAACTTCGGCATCACGTTGACGACGCCGCCGTAATCGGCGATCTGACGCGAGTGCATGCGGTCGTACAGTACGCCGATGCACAGGAACATCGCGCCCGACACGAAACCGTGCGAGATCATCTGCACGATCGCGCCTTCCGCACCGAGCTGATTGAAGATAAAGAAGCCGAGCGTGACAAAGCCCATGTGCGCGATCGACGAATACGCGACCAGTTTCTTCATGTCGGCCTGCACCATCGCGACGAGACCGATGTAGATCACCGCGATCAGCGACAGCGTGATGACGACCGGTGCGAGGAAATGGCTCGCATCAGGCGTGATCGGCAGCGAGAAGCGCAGGAAACCGTACGCACCGAGCTTCAGCATGATCGCGGCCAGCACGACCGAGCCGCCGGTCGGCGCTTCCACGTGCGCGTCCGGCAACCACGTGTGCACCGGCCACATCGGCACCTTCACCGCGAAGGCCAGGAAAAACGCGATAAACAGTAGCACCTGCGGCGTCATCGCGATCTGCGCGTGCTGCCACGTGGCGATGTCGAACGAGCCGGTCTGGTTGTACAGATAGATCAGCGCAACCAGCATCAGCAGCGAGCCCGCCAGCGTGTACAGGAAGAACTTGAATGCCGCGTACACGCGGTTCGCCCCGCCCCACACGCCGATGATGATGTACATCGGGATCAGCGTCGCTTCGAAGAACACGTAGAACAACAGGCCGTCGGCCGCGCTGAACACGCCGACCATGATGCCCGACAGGATCAGGAAGGCCGCGAGGTACTGGCCGACGTTCTTCGTGATCACTTCCCACGCCGCGATCACGACGATCACCGTGATCAACGCGGTCAACGCAACGAACCACATCGAAATGCCGTCCACGCCGAGGTGATACGTGATGTGGAAGCGCTCGATCCAGTTCGCCTGCTCGACGAACTGCAGCTCGGCGGTGCTCGAATCGAAGCTGGTGATCAGTGGCAGCGTGACGAGGAAGCTCAGAACCGAGCCGATCAGTGAAATCCAGCGCGCCGGGGCGGGGTTCTCGTCGTTGCCGATCGCGAGGACCAGCAGACCGAAGAAGATCGGCAACCAGATCGCGATGCTCAGAATCGGATAAGCGTGCATGGGTGTCCCTCGCCTTATTTGCCGCCGAGCGTTACGAACAGGGTCAGGAGCCCCAGCATGCCGATGATCATGGCGAACGCGTAGTGGTAGATGTAGCCGGATTGGAGGAAGCGGATCACGCTCGCGAACCAGCCGATAAAGCGTGCGCTGCCGTTGACGATGCCGTCGATCACGACCACGTCGCCTTCCTTCCACAGACCCCGGCCAATGGCCACCGCGCCTCGCGCAAACACGACTTCGTTGATCTTGTCCATGTAGTACTTGTTATCGAGCAACGTGTAGATCGGGCCGAATGCGCGCTTGATGACAGCGGGCAGATCCGGACGGACCAGATACAGGAACCATGCGACCACCACGCCTGCGAGCGCGAGCCACACAGGCAGGCCCGACACCGAGTGCAGACCCATCGACGCCCAGCCCTGGAATTCTTCGGTCATCTCATGCAGCGCCGGATGGCTCTCGCTGATGTAGATCACCTTGTCGAACGCGACGCCGTGCTGGAAGAAGTCGCCGAACAACATCGGACCGACGCCGATCGCGCCGATCACGATCGACGGAATCGCCAGCAGCACGAGCGGCACCCAGACGACCCACGGCGTTTCGTGCGGCTCGTGAGCGTGGTCGTCGTGACCATGACCATGATCGTCATGCCCATGCGACTCGGCCTCCGCGCCCATCGGCGATTCCGGGTGCTTCGGATTGCGGAAGCGCTCCTCACCGTGGAACACCATGAAATACATACGGAACGAATACAACGCGGTCACGAACACGCTTGCGACCACCGCGAAGTACGCGAAACCCGAGCCCGGCAGATGCGACAGTTTCACCGCGTCGATGATCGAGTCTTTCGAGTAGAAGCCCGAGAAGAACGGCGTGCCGATCAGCGCGAGCGAACCGATCAGCGACGTGATCCACGTAATCGGCATGTACTTGCGCAGGCCGCCCATGTTGCGCATGTCCTGATCGTGATGCATGCCGATGATCACCGAACCCGCGCCGAGGAACAGCAGCGCCTTGAAGAACGCGTGCGTCATCAGGTGAAACACGGCGACCGAATATGCCGACGCGCCGAGCGCGACCGTCATGTAACCGAGCTGCGACAGCGTGGAATAAGCGACCACACGCTTGATGTCGTTCTGGACGATTCCGAGGAAACCCATGAACAGCGCGGTAATCGCGCCGATGACCATGATGAACGACAGCGCCGTATCCGACAGTTCGAAGAGCGGCGACATGCGCGCGACCATGAAGATACCGGCCGTCACCATGGTCGCCGCGTGAATCAGCGCGGAGATCGGCGTCGGGCCTTCCATCGAGTCCGGCAGCCACACGTGCAGCGGGAACTGAGCCGACTTACCCATCGCGCCGATGAACAGGCAGATGCAAGCCACCGTCAGCAGGCCCCAGTCGGTACCCGGAAAGTTCAGCGCCGCGAGTTCGGTACGCTTCGCGAAGACTTCGCCGTAGTTCATCGAGCCGGCGAACGCGAACAGCAAACCGATGCCGAGCAGGAAACCGAAGTCGCCGACGCGGTTCACGATGAACGCCTTCATGTTCGCGTAGATCGCGCTCTCACGCTTGAAGTAGAAGCCGATCAGCAGGTACGAAACGAGACCCACCGCTTCCCAGCCGAAGAACAGCTGCAGGAAGTTGTTGCTCATCACGAGCATCAGCATCGAGAACGTGAACAGCGAGATGTACGAGAAGAAGCGCTGGTAGCCGTCGTCGTCGGCCATGTAGCCGATCGTGTAGATATGCACCATCAGCGACACGAAGTTCACCACGCAGATCATCATCGCGGTCAGCGAGTCGACCAGGAAACCGACTTCGAGCTGGGTCTTGCCGATTGACATCCATTGATAAACGGTAGCGTTGAAGCTCGCGCCGTCCATCACCTGGAAAAAGACCATGACCGACAGGATGAACGAAATCGCGACGCCGAGGATCGTGACCGAATGCGCACCCGCCCGCCCTATCGCCTTGCCGAACAGCCCCGCAATCAGGGAACCAGCGAGCGGTGCCAGCGGAATTGCCAACAGCAGGTTTTCATTGAGTATCGTGGACATAACCGCTTTTCCTGAAATTAACCTTTGAGCTGATCGAGATCCTCGACATTGATCGTGTCGAGACTACGGAACAGGGTCACCAGAATTGCGAGACCGATCGCCGCTTCGGCTGCCGCAACCGTCAGCACGAAGAAGACGAAAATCTGGCCATGCACGTCGCCCAGGTAGTGCGAGAACGCGACGAAATTGGTGTTCACCGCGAGCAGCATCAGTTCGATCGCCATCAGGATGATGATGACGTTGCGGCGGTTCAGGAAAATGCCGACGATGCTGATCGCAAACAGGATCGCGCCGAGGACAAGGTAATGGGCAAGGGTCAACATGATTTCTATCTCCTGTCCGCTCAGCTGTTCTTGGCCGGCGCCGAGTCGGCTGCTGCTGCAGCTGCCGCGGCAGCCGCTTGTTCCGCAGCGAGGGTCGCCGCGGTTTTCTCTGACGGCATCTTCACAACGCGCACGCGGTCCTGCACGCGCACCTTGACCTGTGCGCTGACGTTCTGACGCTTGCTGTCCTTCTTGTGGCTCGTAGTCAGCGCGATCGCCGCGATGATGGCAACCAGCAGGATCAGGCCGGCAATTTCGAACGCGAAGATGTAGTCGGTATAGATGACCTTGCCGATCAGGCGCGTGTTCGACCAGTCGCCCATGCCAGCGGCAGCCGCGGCCGTGTCGTGCAGCGCCGTGGTGGTCGCGCCGTAGCCGTGCCACAGGATCAGCGCGGTTTCGATCACGATGATCGCACCCACCGCCGAGGCCATCGGCACGAAGCGTTTGAAGTCCTTGCGCAGCACGTCGAGATTGACGTCCAGCATCATCACGACGAACAGGAACAGCACCATCACCGCGCCGACGTAGACCAGCACCAGCAGGATCGCGAGGAACTCGGCCTCCAGCAGCATCCAGATCGCCGCTGCGTTGAAGAACGCCAGCACGAGAAACAGTGCGGACGACACCGGGTTGCGCGAGGTGATCACCTTCAGCCCTGAAACCACCAGGAGCAGCGCGAAGATGTAGAACAGTACGGTCGTAAATTCCATGATTACCGGTTCATCGTTAGGCCATCGTCAGGCATTGTTCTTTGGCACCCGTGGCTGGCAAAAGCGGACGAAACCGCCAGAACCGCCACACAGGTGCGCCGTGCCGCGGCGTTCAGGCCGCGGCGGTCGGCCCGACAGCAGGCCGTGTTACTGCTTTTACTGCCGCATTTGCTGCAAGCGGGAAAACGCTTCAACGATACGGTGCGTCGGCTGCCTTGTTGGCGGCGATTTCTGCTTCGTAGCGGTCGCCAACGGCTAGCAGCATTTCCTTCGTGAAGTAAAGGTCGCCGCGCTTCTCGCCGTGATACTCGAGAATGTGCGTCTCGACGATCGAATCGACCGGGCAGCTTTCTTCGCAGAAACCGCAGAAGATGCACTTGGTCAGGTCGATGTCGTAGCGCGTCGTGCGGCGCGTGTTGTCCGCGCGCGTTTCCGATTCGATTGTGATCGCGAGCGCCGGGCACACTGCTTCGCACAGCTTGCACGCGATGCAGCGCTCTTCGCCGTTTTCATAGCGGCGCAGCGCATGCAGACCGCGGAAACGCGGCGAGATCGGGGTCTTCTCTTCAGGGAACTGCACGGTGATCTTGCGCTGGAACGCGTAGCGTCCGGTCAGCGCGAGGCCTTTCAGCAGTTCCGTGAGGAAGAAAGTCTTGAAGAAGTTTTGGATTGCGGTCATAGGTTCGTCCGCCCTTTATTTCCAGATGTTCAACGGCGACATGATCCAGAAGCCGACCACCACGAGCCACACCACGCAGACCGGAATGAAAACCTTCCAGCCGAGACGCATGATCTGGTCATAGCGATAGCGCGGGAACGTGGCACGCGCCCAGATGAACACCGACAACAGGAAGAAAACCTTGGCGACGAGCCAGACGATGCCCGGGATGAACGACAGGAACCCGAACGGGGCGCTCCAGCCGCCGAGGAACAGTGTTGCAGCCAATGCCGAGATCACGATCATGTTGATGTACTCGGCGAGGAAGAACAGCGCGAACGCCATACCCGAGTAATCGATCATGTGGCCCGCGACGATTTCCGATTCGCCCTCCACCACGTCGAACGGGTGGCGGTTCGTTTCGGCGATGCCCGAGATGAAGTACACGACGAACATCGGCAGCAGCGGCAGCCAGTTCCAGGACAGGAAGTTCAGGCCGTGCGAGGCGAAGAAGCCCTGCTCCTGCGAGCCGACGATGCCCGACAGGTTCAGCGTGCCGGCCGTCATCAGCACGACCACCAGCGCGAAGCCCATCGAGATTTCGTACGAGACCATCTGCGCGGCGGCGCGCATCGCGCCGAGGAACGCGTACTTCGAGTTCGACGCCCAGCCAGCCAGAATCACGCCATACACGCCGATCGACGAGATCGCCATCGCGTATAGCAGACCCGCGTTGATGTCGCCGAGCACCGCGCCCGCCTGGAAAGGAATCACCGCCCAGACCGCGAAGGCCGGCACCACCACCATGATCGGCGCGATCATGTAGATCCAGCGGCTTGCCTGAGCGGGCTGGATCACTTCCTTCAGCAGCAGTTTCAGCACGTCGGCGATCGGCTGCAAGAGCCCGGCGGGACCGACGCGGTTCGGACCGAGACGCACATGCATCCAGCCGATCAGCTTGCGCTCCCACAGGATCAGGTAAGCGACGCACAGCAGGATCACGACGGCCACCACCAGGATGCGCACGAGCGCCCACACCGTGGGCCATGCCACACCGAGAAGTTGGGTGCCGCCCGAGTTGATCGTATCGAACAAGCTCATTTACGCCTTCTCCACCACCAGTTCACCGAACAGGCTGCCCAGCGCTGCACCGGCAGGCGTAGCCGCCGATACGCGGACGACCGTCTCCGCAAGATTCGCATCGCGCACGGCCGGCAACTGCACCGCTTGCTCGCCCTGACGAACGCGCACCGCGTCGCCCTCTTTCAAACCCAGTTTGTCGAACAGCGCAGCCGGCAGGCCGACCGAATTCGCCGTACGGGCCGCCGCGGTCAGATGCAGCGACTCCGCGCGACGCACGAGCGCATCGGCATGATAGATCGGCACGTTCGCGAGACGCTCGAACTTGCCTTCCGGCGCCTTCGCGGCCTGGCCGCGCGTCACCGCGACGCTGGTGCGGTTCGATAGACGCGACTTCAGTTCGCCGTCGCCGAGCGCGGCCGCACGCACTTCTTCGACCGTGTCGTATTCGAAGCCCGGCGCGCCGAGCAGGCTGCCCAGCACGCGCAACACCTTCCAGGCCGGACGCGTGTCGCCGAGCGGACGCACGACGCCGTTGAACGCCTGCACCGTGCCTTCGGCATTGACGAACGTACCGCCCGATTCGGTGAATGGCGCGATCGGCAGCAGCACGTCGGCATAGTCGGCGCCGGTCTGGAACGGCGACATCACGACGACCATTTCGGCCTGCTTCAGCGCCGCAAGCGCCCGCGCCGGATTGGCCGTGTCGAATTCCGGCTCGAGATTCAACAGCAGATAGCCTTTGCGCGGCTGCTCGAACACTTCGCGCGCGTTCAGACCGCCTTCGCCCGGCAGCGCGTCCACGAGGTGCGCGCCGACAGTGTTGGCCGCTTCGGTCAGGAAGCCGAGCGTTGCACCTGTTGCCTCGGCAATCCATTGCGCTGCGGCGTGGATCGCCGCGAAGTCCGGATGACGGACCGCTTCGTTACCGAGCAGCACGACGCGGCGCTCGCCGGTAGTCAGCGATTTCGCTATCTGCTTGTGCGCGTCCGTCGGCTGCGTGCCCGCGAAAGCTTCCGGCAGCGCGACGCCCTTCGCTTCGCCCACCGCGCCGGCGATGCCCGCCAACACCTCGAGCCATGCCGACGGCGCCGCGACCACGCGTTGCGCCTGAGGGATCATCGCGTCGTCGTTGGTGGCCTGGAGCAGCGTAAGTGCCGAACCGCCTCGTGCGACCTGGCGCAAACGCGCGGCGAACAGCGGATGGTCACGGCGCAGATCCGAGCCGATCACGAGCGCCGCATCGACGTTCGACAGATCGGCGATCGTGCCGCCGAGCCACGGCGCGCCAGTAACGGGCGCCGAGAAATCCGACTGACGCAGACGGAAGTCGACGTTCGGCGTGCCGACCGCTTGCGCGATCTGCTTCAACAGGAACAGTTCTTCGACGGTGCTGTGCGCGCTCGACAGTGCGGCAAGCGCGTTCGCGCCGTGGTCACTCTTGATGCCCTTCAGACCCTTGACCACGTATTCGAGCGCGGTCTGCCAGTCGGTTTCGACCCACTGGCCGCCTTGCTTGAGCATCGGTTTGGTCAGACGCTCGGGGCTGTTCAGGCCTTCGTACGAGAAGCGGTCCTTGTCCGAGATCCAGCACTCGTTGATCGCTTCGTTTTCGAACGGCAGAACGCGCATCACGCGATTGTTCTTCACCTGCACGATGAGGTTCGCACCGACGGAATCGTGCGGGCTCACCGATTTGCGGCGTGACAGCTCCCACGTACGGGCGCTGTAGCGGAACGGCTTGCTCGTGAGCGCGCCGACCGGGCACAGGTCGATCATGTTGCCCGACAGTTCGGAGTCGACCGTCTTGCCGACGAACGATGTGATTTCCGCATGCTCGCCGCGACCCAGCATGCCGAGTTCCATCACCCCGGCGATTTCCTGGCCGAAGCGAACGCAACGCGTGCAGTGAATGCAGCGCGACATCTCTTCCATCGAGATCAGCGGACCCACGTTCTTGTGGAACACCACGCGCTTTTCTTCGCTATAGCGTGACGACGACTTGCCGTAACCAACGGCCAGATCCTGCAACTGGCATTCGCCACCCTGATCGCAAATCGGGCAGTCGAGCGGATGGTTGATCAGCAGGAATTCCATCACGGCTTGCTGGCCCTTCACCGCCTTGTCCGACCTGGTGCGCACGATCATGCCAGCCGACACCGGGGTCGCGCACGCGGGCACGGCCTTCGGCATCTTCTCGACATCGACCAGACACATCCGGCAGTTGGCCGCAATCGACAGCTTCTTGTGATAGCAGAAGTGAGGAATGTAGGTGTCGACCTTATGCGCAGCCTGGATCACCATGCTGCCTTCAGGCACCTCGACTTTCTTGCCGTCTATTTCCAGTTCAACCATGATGGTCAATCTTCCTTAACCTGTTACCGCTCAATCGTTCGCCTGTTCATCGCCCGCTTCGGGCCATGAATCCTGCGGTTGAGGTGTTCGTCTGGTAGTTATCCGTCAGCCGAACCTGGCGGGCCGACTCAGGCAGCCACCGTCAGGCAGCCACTGTTTCGGGCGCCGCCGCGCCGGCATGGCCGCCGACGAGGCAATGCTTGTGGGCGACGTGATATTCGAATTCGTCCCAGTAGTGCTTGAGCATGCCCCGAACCGGCATCGCGGCCGCGTCGCCGAGCGCGCAGATCGTGCGGCCCATGATGTTTTCCGCGACGGAGTTCAGCAGATCCAGATCTTCCTGGCGGCCGAGACCATGCTCGATACGATGCACGACGCGATACAGCCAGCCCGTGCCTTCACGGCAAGGCGTGCATTGACCGCACGACTCTTCGTAATAGAAGTACGACAGGCGCAGCAGCGAGCGCACCATGCAGCGCGTCTCGTCCATCACGATCACTGCGCCCGAGCCGAGCATCGAGCCGGCCTTCGCGATCGAGTCGTAATCCATGTCGGTCTGCATCATCATCTCGCCCGGAATCACCGGCGCCGACGAACCACCAGGAATCACAGCCTTGATCTTCTTGCCGCCGCGCATGCCGCCTGCGAGTTCCATCAGCGTCGCGAACGGCGTGCCGAGCGGAATTTCGTAATTGCCCGGACGCTCGACGTCGCCCGACACCGAGAAAATCTTCGTGCCGCCGTTGTTCGGCTTGCCGATTTCAAGGTAATTCTGCGGGCCGATGGCGAGCAGGAACGGCACCGCCGCAAACGTTTCGGTGTTGTTGATCGTGGTCGGCTTGCCGTACACGCCAAAGCTCGCCGGGAACGGCGGCTTGAAGCGCGGCTGACCCTTCTTGCCTTCGATCGATTCGAGCAGCGCGGTTTCTTCGCCACAGATGTACGCGCCGTAACCGTGATGCGCATGCAGCTCGAACGAAAAACCAGAGCCCATGATGTTGTCGCCGAGGAACCCGGCGCGGCGAGCTTCTTCCAACGCTTCTTCGAAGCGCTTATAGACTTCCCAGATTTCGCCGTGAATATAGTTGTAGCCGACCGTGATGCCCATCGCGTACGCGCCGATCGCCATACCTTCGATCAGCGAATGCGGATTGAAGCGCAGAATGTCGCGGTCCTTGAACGTACCCGGCTCGCCCTCGTCCGAATTACAGACGAGGTACTTCTGGCCCGGGAACTGACGCGGCATGAAGCTCCACTTCAGACCGGTCGGGAAGCCCGCGCCGCCGCGGCCGCGCAGACCCGACGCCTTGACGTCGGCGATCACCTGCTCGGGCGCGATCTTTTCTTCCAGGATGCGGCGCAGCTGGGCGTAACCGCCGCGAGCCACATAGTCTTCGAGATGCCAGTTGTCGCCGTTCAGTCCGGCGAGAATCAGCGGTTTGATGTGACGATCGTGTAAAGCCGTCATTTCGAAAGTTCCTCGAGCAGCTGGTCGATCTTCTCGCGGCTCATGAAGCTGCACATGCGTTGGTTGTTCACCAGCATCACCGGCGCGTCGCCGCACGAACCCATGCACTCACCCTCTTTCAGCGTGAATTTGCCATCGGGCGTGGTTTCGCCGAAGTCGATGCCGAGCTTCTGCTTCAGGTATTCAGCGGCGCTTTCGGAACCGCCGTCCGGGCCGAGCTGGCACGGCAGGTTCGTACAGAGCGTGATCTTGAACTTGCCGACCGGCGAGGTCTCATACATCGTGTAGAAGGTCGCTACCTCCTGCACGGCGATTGCCGGCATGCCGAGATAATCCGCGACGAACTGCATGAGTTCGGGCGACAGCCAGCCATGCTCCGTTTGAGCAATGGCCAACGCCGACATCACGGCGGACTGTTTCTGATCCGCGGGGTACTTTGCGACCGCACGATCGATTTCTTTCAGGCCTTCAGCTGAGATCATTTTCAGACACGACTCTTTCAATTCCTACCGAACGAAAACCTGTCGCTCACGTCATACTGCGACAGACCCGGCGTTCCTTTGCTTGACCCGCGTGGCGGTGCGACGACCGCAGACGCGCGTCGATGAATACGTCCTAGCGATCTATTTCGCCGAACACGATGTCCTGCGTGCCGATGATCGTCACGGCGTCGGCGATCATGTGGCCGCGCGCCATTTCGTCGAGCGCGGACAGGTGCGCATAGCCCGGGGCGCGGATCTTCAAACGATACGGCTTGTTGGCGCCGTCCGAGATCAGATAGATGCCGAACTCGCCCTTCGGATGTTCGACTGCGGCATACGCCTCGCCTTCGGGCACATGGAAGCCTTCGGTGAACAGCTTGAAGTGGTGGATCAGATCTTCCATGTTCGACTTCATGCCGACGCGCGACGGCGGCGCAACCTTGTGATTGTCCGTCATCACCGGGCCCGGATTGTTGCGCAGCCACTCAATGCACTGTTTCGCGATACGCGTGGACTGGCGCATTTCTTCGACGCGCACCAGATAGCGGTCATAGCAGTCGCCATTCACGCCGACCGGAATGTCGAAGTCGAGCTTGTCATAAACCTCATACGGCTGCTTCTTGCGCAGATCCCACTCGATGCCCGAGCCACGCAGCATCGCGCCGGTCATGCCGAGCTGCAGCGCGCGCTCCGGGCTGACCACGCCGATACCAACCAGACGCTGCTTCCAGATCCGGTTGTCGGTGAGCAGCGTTTCGTATTCGTCGACACACTTCGGGAAGCGCGTAAAGAAGTCGTCGATGAAGTCGAGCAGCGAACCCTGACGGTTTTCGTTCATCTTCGACAACGCCTTCGCATTGCGAATCTTCGACGCCTTGTATTGCGGCATTGCGTCAGGCAGATCGCGATAGACGCCGCCCGGGCGATAGTAGGCCGCGTGCATGCGCGCGCCCGACACCGCCTCGTACACGTCCATCAGGTCTTCGCGCTCGCGGAACGCATACAGGAACACCGCCATCGCACCGACGTCGAGCGCGTGCGAGCCAATCCACATCAGGTGATTCAACACGCGCGTGACTTCGTCGAACAGCACACGAATGTATTGCGCGCGCAGCGGCACGTCGATGCCGAGCAGCTTTTCAATGGCGAGCACGTAGCCGTGCTCGTTGGCCATCATCGACACGTAGTCGAGACGGTCCATGTACGGCACCGACTGGATGAACGTCTTGCTTTCGGCGAGCTTTTCAGTCGCGCGATGCAGCAGACCGATGTGCGGATCGGCGCGTTGGATCACTTCGCCGTCGAGTTCGAGCACGAGACGCAACACACCGTGCGCTGCCGGGTGCTGCGGACCAAAGTTGAGCGTGTAGTTCTTGATCTCTGCCATGACGTTCTCTTAGTGTTTCAGACCGCCATAGCGATCCTCGCGGATCACGCGCGGCGTGATTTCCCGCGGCTCGATCGTCACCGGCTGATAAACGACGCGCTTCTCTTCCGGGTCGTAACGCATCTCGACGTAGCCGGAGACCGGGAAATCCTTGCGGAACGGATGACCGATGAAACCGTAGTCGGTCAGAATGCGGCGCAGGTCCGGGTGACCTTCGAAGACGATGCCGTACAGGTCGAACGCTTCGCGCTCGTACCAGTTGACCGAATTCCAGATATCGACGACGGACGGCAGGATCGGCATGTTGTCGTCCGGCGCGAACACGCGCAGCCGCAGACGCCAGTTGTTTTGTACCGACAGCAGATGCAGCACTGCCGCAAAACGCGGGCCGTCGTAAGCGCCTTCGGCATAGGTCTGATAATCGACGCCGCACAGGTCGACACACTGCTCGAAACCGAGCGAGCGATCGTCGCGCAGACGCTTTGCCACGTTGAGGTAGTCGCCGGCCTTGACGACGATCGTCAATTCACCGACCGACTCGGTCACGCTCAACAGGAGGCCGCCAAAGGCCGCCTCGAGGTTCGCTTTCAGGGTCTCGAGTTTGCTTGCCATATTGTGGAGAGGCGTTGGCCTTATTGACGGGCGATGGTGTTAGTGCGGCGAATCTTGGCTTGCAGCTGGATCACGCCGTATACCAGCGCTTCCGCCGTGGGCGGACAACCCGGCACGTACACGTCGACCGGGACGATCCGGTCGCAGCCGCGCACCACCGAGTACGAGTAGTGGTAATAGCCACCGCCGTTCGCGCATGAGCCCATCGAGATCACCCACCGCGGCTCCGCCATCTGGTCGTAAACCTTGCGCAGAGCGGGCGCCATCTTGTTGCACAGCGTGCCGGCGACGATCATTACGTCCGACTGACGCGGACTCGGACGAAACACCACACCGAAACGGTCGAGATCATAACGGGCAGCGCCCGCATGCATCATCTCGACCGCGCAGCACGCAAGACCGAACGTCATCGGCCACAGCGAGCCGGTGCGCGTCCAGTTGATCAGTTTGTCCGCCGTAGTGGTGACAAACCCTTCCTTCAAGACCCCTTCGATACTCATTTGCTTTCCACTCCAGACGGGGCGGCAAGCCTGGCCACCCACGCAAACCGGCGATTAATCCATCATTCCCAGTCGAGGCCGCCCTTCTTCCAGATATAGGCAAAGCCAAGCAGGAACTCGAGCAGGAAAATCATCATTGCCGTGAACCCAGCCCAGCCGATGTCACGCAACGCCACGCCCCACGGGAACAGGAATGCGGTCTCAAGGTCGAAAATGATGAAGAGAATGGCGACGAGGTAGTAGCGCACGTCGAATTTCATGCGCGCATCTTCGAATGCTTCGAAGCCGCACTCGTACGGTGCGTTTTTCTCGGTGTCGGGCTTGTTGGGACCGAGGAGCTTGCCAATACTGACCAGTGCTACGCCTAAACCGGTGCCCACAATAAGGAACAGCAAAACGGGGAAATAGGCTGCGAGGTTCAAGACAATCCTCAATCGGTTGGTTCTAAGTGCCGTCAGGAGCATAGCACCCCTGACGCGAAATCACTTCCTCAACGCGCATGACGTAAGCCGTACAGCGATACGCCAGAAGTGAAAATGCCAGCCGAAGCGAAGCAAACGGCTGGCATTTAGATAACATTTGGTGCCGACGGCGAGACTCGAACTCGCACAGCTTTCGCCACTACCCCCTCAAGATAGCGTGTCTACCAATTTCACCACGTCGGCACTATATGCAATCCGGGAAAACAACTTGCAAAACCCGCGAATCGCTTCAAGACTTGAATTGTAACTTGCTTAAGCAGATTGTTCAACGCACAAGACCACGTCCGCCGCAAATTTATTTCGGCACGCCCGTCGCCGGAACCGACGCAGGCGCAGCCGGCGCTGCAGGCGATGCCGCCACCGGGGCCGAGCCCGCAGCCGGCGCCGAAGCCGCGACCGGCGCAGTAGCTGCCGCGCCCAGCACGCCTGCCGACGGCTTCACGTGATACGCACCAAGGTAAGTGAGTGCCAGTGTTGTGGCAAAGAACAGCGCTGCGAGCACTGCCGTGGTCCGCGACAGGAAGTTCGCCGAACCCGTCGCACCGAACAGGCTACCCGACGCGCCGCTGCCGAAAGCCGCGCCCATATCGGCACCTTTGCCGTGCTGCAGCAACACAAGTCCGATGACCCCGAACGCCGACAACAACTGAACGACGATAATCAATGTTTTCAAATACAGCATCACACTCACCTGAGTCTTTATTTAACCGCGCCGCACACTGTGTGTTGCGCGAAATGGAGTCATCCTCGCCGAGACGCCCAGCTTAACCAGCCACGCTGGTCGCAGCGGCCGCCTTGCAGATCGCCAGGAAATCCTGATCTTTCAACGACGCGCCGCCGATCAGGCCGCCGTCGATATCGAGCTGACGGAACAGTTCTTCCGCGTTGTCCGGCTTAACGCTGCCGCCGTATAGCAACGGCACGTCCGCCGCACCCTTGGCCGCGAGACGTGCGCGCAGAAACCCATGCACGGCCTGCGCCTGTGCCGCCGATGCGCTCTTGCCGGTGCCAATTGCCCACACCGGCTCATACGCGACGACGAGGCGAGCCGCTTCCTGAGCCGACAGCTTCGCGAGCACCTCGTCGAGCTGACCGCCGACGACCTGCTCGGTGCAACCCGCTTCGCGTTCTTCGAGCGTTTCGCCGACGCACACGATCGGCGTCAAACCCGCCTCGAGCACACGCTGCGCTTTCACCGCGACCAGTTCGGCGCTTTCGCGGTGATACGCGCGGCGCTCCGAGTGCCCGACGATCGCAAACGTGGCGCCGAAGTCCGTCACCATCGGCGCAGCCACTTCGCCGGTATAGGCGCCATGCGTGAACGCGGACACGTCCTGCACGCCCCACACGACCGGGCTGCCTTCGAGCAGCGACTGAGTCTGCCCGAGATAGAGGCTCGGCACGCACACACCGACGCGCACGTCGGCCGGCAATTCACTGGCGCCCTGTGCCACTGCCTGCAGCAACGCGGCGTTGGCGGCGAGCCGCCCATGCATCTTCCAGTTACCGACTACCAGTTTGGCTCGTTGTTGATTCGACATCGTCTCGTATTGTCCTGTCTTGCCAGTCCGGCCTGCTGCCGGCGGACTTCGCTCGCGCCTCGCTGCAGTTTGTTCCTGCGCTCGCGGCCCGCCCGTCCGATCGATCCGGCGCGCGCAAAACGCGCAATTTTACTGCGTGGGGTGGATCGGGTCAAACCGATGACGTCAAGCCTCCTGACCCCACGTCAACACGATCTTGCCGACGTGCGTGCCGCTTTCCATCAGCGCATGCGCGTCGGCAGCCTGGGCGGCCGGAAACACGCGATGCACGACCGGCTTGATGCGCCCAGCTTCGAGATGCGGCCACACGCGCTCCTTCAGTTGCGCGGCGATCTGCGCCTTGAACTCGATCGGCCGTGGTCGCAGTGTGGAACCGGTAACCGTCAGACGGCGGCGCAACACTTCGTTCAGGTTCAGCTCCGCCTTCGCGCCGCCGAGCAGCGCAATTAGTACGATACGGCCACCGTCGGCGAGAGCCGACAATTCGCGCGGCACGTAGCTGCCTGCCACCATGTCGAGGATCACGTCGACGCCACGATCGTTGGTCAGCGACTTGATGACTTCGACGAAATCTTCAGTCCTGTAGTTGATCGCGCGTTCGGCGCCGAGCGCTTCGCACGCGCGGCACTTTTCGTCCGAGCCCGCGGTCGCGAACACACGGAAGCCGAGCGCGTGCGCAATCTGGATCGCCGTCACGCCGATGCCGCTCGAACCACCCTGCACGAGCAGCGTTTCATTCGCACCGCCCTCGCCCTGGCCGAGCTGCGCGCGATTGAAGACGTTGCTCCACACCGTGAAAAAAGTCTCGGGCAGCGAAGCCGCTTCGATATCCGACAACCCCGTCGGCACCGGCAGGCATTGCAGCAGCGGCGCGGCCGCAAATTCCGCGTAGCCGCCGCCCGCGAGCAGCGCGCACACGCGATCGCCGATCTTCAGACCGAACGGGTTGTTCTTCGCGTCGATCGTGCCGCCGACGATCTCGCCCGCCACCTCCAGCCCCGGCAGATCCGACGCTCCCGGCGGCGGCGCATAGCCGCCCTTGCGCTGAAACACGTCCGGACGATTGATGCCGGATGCCGCCACCTTGATCAGCACCTCGCCAGCCTTGAGCTGCGGCGTCGGACGCTCCGCCAGCTTGAGGACTTCCGGCGCACCGAATTCAGTGATTTCGATCGCTTTCATCTGCGTCAACTCCAAGATTGGATTGCGTTACCTACCCGTTGCTGCCGTCTGCCATAGCGCCGCGCTGCGATTCGAATGCGCAACGCAATCCATCCTGCATGAAAAACGGCCGGCGCGCATGACACGGCCGGCCGTTTGTCCGCTACCGCCTTACTGCGGCGTCGGCTCGCCTTGCGGCGCGTCGTTCAGCAATGCCTTCGCCGACAGACGCACACGACCCTTCTCGTCCGTCTGGATGACCTTGACCTTCACCTGCTGGCCATCCTTCAGATAGTCGTTGATGTCCTTGATGCGCTCGTTCGCGATCTCGGAGATATGCAGCAGACCATCCTTACCCGGCAGGATGTTCACGATCGCGCCGAAGTCGAGCAGCTTGAGCACGGTGCCTTCGTACACCTGGCCCACTTCGACTTCCATCGTGATCGCTTCGATGCGACGCTTCGCTTCGGCCATGCCTTCGCTGTTCGTGCTCGCGATCGTGACGACGCCGTCATCCGAAATGTCGATCGTCGTGCCGGTTTCTTCGGTGAGCGCGCGGATCACCGAGCCGCCCTTGCCGATCACGTCGCGAATCTTTTCCGGGTTGATCTTGATCGTGATCATGCGCGGTGCGAACTCCGATAGTTGGGTGTTCGCGCCGGCCACGGCCGAGGTCATCTTGCCGAGGATGTGCATGCGGCCTTCCTTCGCCTGCGCGAGCGCGACCTGCATGATTTCCTTCGTGATGCCCTGAATCTTGATGTCCATCTGCAGCGCGGTCACGCCTTGTTCCGTACCCGCGACCTTGAAGTCCATGTCGCCGAGGTGATCTTCGTCGCCGAGAATGTCGGTCAGCACCGCAAAGCGATTACCTTCGAGGATCAGGCCCATCGCGATACCGGCGACGTGCGCCTTCATCGGCACGCCGGCGTCCATCAGCGCGAGGCAGCCGCCACACACCGAAGCCATCGACGACGAACCGTTCGACTCGGTGATTTCCGACACGACGCGGATCGAGTAGCCGAACTCGTCGGCGCTCGGCAGGCACGCGACGAGCGCGCGCTTGGCGAGACGGCCGTGACCGATTTCACGGCGCTTCGGCGAACCGACGCGGCCCGTTTCGCCCGTCGCGAACGGAGGCATGTTGTAGTGGAGCATGAAGCGTTCGCGGTACTCGCCTTCGAGCGCGTCGATGTTTTGCTCGTCGCCCTTCGTGCCGAGCGTCGCGACCACCATCGCCTGCGTCTCGCCGCGCGTGAACAGCGCCGAGCCGTGGGTACGCGGCAGCACGCCGGTGCGGATTTCGATCGGGCGCACGGTGCGCGTGTCGCGGCCGTCGATACGCGGCTCGCCGTTCAGGATCTGCGTACGGACGATCTTCGCTTCGATGTCGAACAGCACGTTGCCGACCGACGCCTTGTCGGCCGCCACGGTGCCCGCTGCCGCCGCTTCTTCCTCGAGCTTCGCCGAGGTCGCCGCGTAGACTTCCTTCAGCCTGGTCGAGCGAGCCTGCTTGTCGCGGATCTGGTAAGCAGCGAGCAGATCGGCCTGCGCGAGTTCGGTCACGCGTGCGATCAGCGCTTCGTTCTTTGCGGCAGGCTGCCAATCCCACTCGGGCTTGCCGCCTTCGCGGACGAGTTCGTGGATCGCGTCGATCGCGGTCTGCATCTGCTCGTGACCGAACACGACGGCGCCGAGCATCACTTCTTCGCTCAATTGCTGCGCTTCCGATTCGACCATCAGCACCGCGCGTTCCGTGCCGGCGACGACAAGGTCGAGTGCCGATTCCTTCATCTGCGGACGCGTCGGGTTCAGCACGTATTCGTTGTTGATGTAGGCCACGCGCGCCGCGCCGACCGGGCCGCTGAACGGCAGACCGGACACCGCGAGCGCCGCCGAGGCGCCGATCAGCGCAGGGATGTCGGCGGGGATTTCCGGATTCAGCGACAGCACGTGAATCACGACCTGCACTTCGTTGTAGAAGCCTTCCGGGAAGAGCGGACGCAGCGGACGGTCGATCAGGCGCGAGATCAGCGTCTCGCCTTCCGACGGACGGCCTTCGCGACGGAAGAAGCCACCCGGGATCTTGCCGGCGGCGTAAGTCTTTTCGATGTAATCGACGGTGAGGGGGAAGAAGTCCTGGCCCGGCTTCGCGGTTTTCGCGCCGACCACGGTGGCGAGCACCACGGTATCTTCGACGTCGACGATCACCGCGCCGCCCGCCTGGCGAGCGATTTCACCGGTTTCGAGGCGAACGTTGTGCTGCCCCCACTTAAACTCTTTGACGATCTTATTGAACATAGTCATTGCTTTTCCTCATCGTAATGCCGCGCGGACCGGAGCGGCGCGGCAACGCCAGGCCGGCGCCGCATGGGAAGAGTCGTGCTATGCCATTCCAGAGAGTCACGTGCTGCGACTGCGCGCGAACCGCTGGAATGACACAAAACTCCGCCCTGAAGCCCGGCCTTGTTTCCTGTTACTGCTTCTTCTACTGCTGTTCTGCTACTGCTACTGCGCTTGCCCGTAGACGCCGCGCGAACCGGCATACGCCGCGGATCACAGGCGGTGCGCGTTACACGAAGCGCGCCGCGCAAAAACAAAATGCCTGTATCAGCGAAACTGACACAGGCATCTTGCTGAACGACTGGCCGATTACTTACGCAGACCCAGCTTCTCGATCAGGCTGCGGTAACGATCCGCGTCCTTACCCTTCAGGTAGTCGAGCAACTTGCGACGGCGGCTCACCATGCGCAGCAGACCGCGGCGGCTGTGGTGATCCTTCGTGTGCTCCTTGAAGTGGGAGGTCAGTTCGTTGATACGGGTCGTGAGCAGCGCGACCTGAACTTCGGGGGAGCCGGTGTCGTTGGCTGCGCGTGCGAATTGCGCGACGACTTCGGACTTCTTGCTTGCTTCAACTGCGGACATGTCAATTTCCTTGATAACTGGACAGGCGGTCACGGAAGAAAGGCCGTGCCGTGGGATACCCGTTTCACCATTTACTGAGTCCCGTTCGTGGCTGAATTAACTGAATCAGAACCCAGCCCAACAACGGGACGCGTATTGTAGCACAGCCGATTCCGGCCGCGAACCCCGGGCCAGCAAGGCGGATGAGTGTCGCTCGCGGGCGCTCAGGGGCGCCGCATCCGGCAGACCGTCGGCAATAGTGTGCGCTCGGCTGGTATCGCCAGCACCGTGTGGAAGCCATAGCCCGACCCTTCGTTATCGAAATGCACGCCGGGTGTGCCTGCTTTGTCCATCTGCATCACGTAGAGGGGCTGGATCAGCTGATGGTCATCGGCGCGCATCCACGATGCGTGAATACCGTTGTCGAAGCGAATGCCCTCGAGCGCTTTCGCGACCGCCGTCGGAGCGGCGCTGCCGGCGCGGCTCATCGCGGCGGCGAGCGTTTCGATCATCAGTGGCATACGCAGCACCGGATAGTCGTCCTGGGCGGCCGGAAAGCGCGCGCGGAACGCCGCGTACCACGCGTCGGAGGCCGCGCCACCGACATTCGGATGCCACTCGGCCACCGCGATCACGTGACCCACGCCTGCGTCGCCAAGCGCGGCCGGCGCGCCGAGGCTGTTGCCGTAGAACGTGTAGAACTTCGTGTCGAGGCCCTGCTCGCGCGCCGCCTTCACGAGCAGCGTCAGGTCGTTGCCCCAGTTGCCGGTGATCACGGCGTCCGCGCCGCTCGCGCGGATCTTCGCGATGTACGGCGCGAAATCCTTCACGCGGCCGATCGGGTGAAATTCGTCGCCGACCACCGCGATGTCGGGACGCTTCGCCGCGAGCGTCGAACGCGCGAGGCTGCTCACGTCGTGTCCGAAGCTGTAATCCTGGTTCAGCAGGTACACCTTTTTCACCGCCTTGTCGCGCTCGATCACCTCGGCGAGCGCGGCCATCCGCATGCCGGCGTGCGCGTCGAAGCGGAAGTGCCAGAAGCTGCAGTCCGCGTTGGTGAGCGCGGGGTCGTCGGCGGAGTAGTTGAGGAACAGTTCGCGGTTGTCCGGCTCGCGGCTGTTCTGCTTCTCGATCGCGCCGATCAGCGCCGCGGCGACCGCCGAGCTATTGCCCTGCAGGATGTAGCCGATATGGCGATCCGCGGCCGCGCGCAATTGCGTCAGCGCTTCCTCCGTGCTGCCCTTGCTGTCGAGCACGACCAGTTCGAACGGATGCGCGCCGTCCGCGAGCTCCACGCCGCCGTGCGCGTTGACCTGCTCGACACCGAAACGCAGATTGCGCTCGACTGCCGCGCCCGCGTTCGCGAACGGGCCGGACATGCCTTCGATCAGCGCGAGCTGGATTGGCGCGCCGGTGAGTTTGCCGGCCGGCAGGCTGGCGGACTTGCTTGCGTGATTACCGGCCGGGCTTGCCGCCAGCGTGGCCGCGCGGCTCCCCGGCTTGCCGGTGGGCGGAACGGCCCCCTGCGCGGACGCCTGACTCGCGCCCGTCGAGGCCGGATTCGCCGCCTCAGCCACGCCAACTCCCGCCACCGCCATCGAAATCGCCGTCAGCGCAACCGCCGCCGCCCCTCGCCACATCGCCGTCATGGTCGTCCCGCCTGAATCTTCGAAGCGCGGATCATAGGATGACGCGCACGGAATAGGCAAGCCGGCGCATCCGTTACCGTTTGGTGGCGACGCACGTTCAAGCAACGCCGTTCTTTCGCCACAGCGCGTGTCAAAATAGTGCGTTTCGATGATAAGAACCGCAATTCAAACGCCATCGGAGGAATACATGCCGAACCGCCACCACCCCACGGCGGCTGCTATTACAGCCCCGGCCGGCGCCAGTCTGCGCCGCGCCGCGCTCGTTTGCCTGAGCGTGCTAGCGCTCGCCGGCTGCGCCCAGCCGTGGCAGCAGTATCAACAGGGAGCGGACGCATCGACGGTCATCGCGCGTCTCGGTCCGCCGCGCGAAACCTATGATCTGCCCGACGGCGGCAAGCGTCTGATGTGGCCGACCCAACCGATGGGCGAAACCACCACCGCCGCCGATATCAACGCAGCCGGCAAGATCATCAACATGCGCCAGGTGCTGCAGCCCAACGAGTTCTACCGCGCCGAGATCGGCAAATGGACACGCAGCGACGTGCTGGTGAACTTCGGCCGCCCGGTCGAAACGTCGTACTTCCCGCTGATGAGGCGCGAAGTCTGGACCTATCGCTATCTCGAAGACAACGTCTGGTACATGATGTACAACTTCTACTTCGATGACCAGGGCATCTTGCGCCTCACGCAGAAGACCCCCGACCCGCTGCACGACCCCGACCGCCGCAACCTGTTCTGAGCACTGAGCACCCTCTTCGGAAGAAGCACCAAATCTCAAAAAAGCCGCCTTCGATAGGCGGCTTTTTTATTGTTTAAGCATAAAACAGAATTTTATCCTGTTTACGTCAACAATTTTGCGAAAGAAAGGTTATTGTAAACGCCGTTCCGGCACCGGCTCGCAATCACGTGCAGACGCGGTTTCGGTCCGGTGCCAGGTCAATTGCCTCTCATACGGAGTTGCTACGATGAACCGACCCAAACACCTGCTGGTCGCCAACGTCGCGTGGGCCCATGAAACCGCGACGCGTAATCCGGCATTTTTTCGCGACCTGATGCGCGGACAGAATCCACACATTCTTTGGATCGGCTGCGCGGACAGCCGCGTGCCCGCCGAAACGATCACGCATTGCGAGCCCGGCGATCTGTTCGTCCATCGCAACATCGCCAACCTGTTTCATCCCGGCGACGACAACGTCGCGAGCGTCCTTGAATACGCGGTGCGGGTGCTCAAGGTCGGCCATGTGATCGTCTGCGGCCACTATGGCTGCGGCGGCGTGCGCGCCGCGCTGCTGCCGCCGGACCCCGCGCTGCCCCATGTGAACCGCCGTATCGCGCCGCTCTGCGCACTCGCCAAAACGCATCACTCGGAGCTGGACGGCGCGGCGACCGAGCCGGATCGCGTCAATCGCCTCGCCGAGCTGAACGTGCTCGAACAGGTGCGGCAGCTACGGGCGAGCCCGATCGTGCACGAGGCTGAGCCGGCGCCGCTCGTGCACGGCTGGATCTTTGCGCTCGACGACGGGCGCATCAAGGTTCTCACCTCCGGCTATACCGCCGACGACGCGATGACCTGCACGACCGCGGCGCACAGCGCGGCCTAGCGAAGCGCGTCGCCCGTCCCATTCGAACCGCGGACGGAGCCGACAGCGGAATCGTCATCGGGCCA
This sequence comes from Paraburkholderia sp. Cpub6, assembly GCF_014201065.1. Taxonomy (NCBI): domain Bacteria; kingdom Pseudomonadati; phylum Pseudomonadota; class Betaproteobacteria; order Burkholderiales; family Burkholderiaceae; genus Paraburkholderia; species Paraburkholderia sp. Cpub6. Next base: position 311,834 of record NZ_JACHDM010000006.1, on the reverse strand, counting down.
TACCTGTTCGTCGCCCATCGTCCCACCTCTCGCTCTTCGACACCATGGATAATCAAACCTCTTTCTCCGCGCTCCAGAGCGACGTGCTCGCCGGAACGGCCGTTTTTCTGGTGGCCCTGCCGCTTTGCCTCGGCATTGCTCACGCATCGGGCGTCGACCCGTTTGCCGGACTGGTGTCCGGCATCATTGGCGGGCTCGTGGTTGCCGCGCTGAGCGGCTCGCGTCTGAGCGTGAGCGGCCCGGCCGCGGGCCTCGTCGTGATCGTCGTCGACGGCATCGCACGGCTTGGCGGCTTTTCCGCGTTCCTGCTGGCCGTACTACTGTCGGGCGTCATCCAGTTCGGCTTCGGCATGCTCAAGGCCGGCCGGTACGCCGCCTACGTGCCGTCGCCGGTGATCAAGGGGATGCTCGCGGCCATCGGCGTGCTGTTGATCCTCAAGCAGCTCCCCGTTGCGCTGGGGCTGTCCGGCACCGCCGACTCCGTCCAGTCGGCGGCGGCGGTCGCAACGCCGCTCGGCCCAATCTCACTGACCGCCGTGCTGATCACACTGCTGTCGCTCGCGATCCTCGCCGGCTGGGAAACGCGCGCGCTGCGCCGCTTCGCTGTCGTGCGCATCATGCCCGCGCCGCTCGCGGTGGTGCTGCTCGGCATCGGCGCGACGCTCGCCCTCAATCTCGTCGCGCCATCGTTGGCACCGCCCGCCGAAGGGCGGGTCGCGCTGCCGTCGCTGGAATCGTTCGCGGCACTGCAGGCCGTGCTCGCGTCGGCCGACTTCGGCCCACGGTTCGCCCAGCTCATCAATCCCGACATATGGCGCGTTGCGATCACGATCGCCATCCTCGCAAGTCTCGAAACGCTACTGAGCCTCGAAGCGGTCGAACAGATCGATCCGGAGCGCCGCCGCGCGCCTCCCGATCGCGAGCTGAAGGCGCAGGGCGTGGGCAATCTGATCGCGGGTGCGATCGGCGGCCTGCCGATCACCGCCGTGATCGTGCGTAGCTCCGCGAACGTCCATGCCGGCGCAAAAAGCCGACTCTCGGCGATCGTTCACGGCGTGTTGCTTCTCGTCAGCGTGTTCGCGCTCACGAGCGTGATCAACCTGATCCCGCTCGCCTGCCTTGCCGCGATCCTGATCTTCACCGGGTTCAAACTCGCCAAGCCGTCGTTGTTCGCCGGGCTCGCGCGGCAGGGATTCGCGCCGTTCGCACCATTTATCGTCACAGTCGTCGGTGTGCTCGTCACCGATCTGCTGATCGGTATCGTGCTCGGCATCCTGTGCAGCATGCTGTTTGCGCTGTACGCAAACCTGCGCGGCCCGATCGTGCTCGCGCAGCATGGCGATCACTACCTGCTGTCGTTTCGCAAGGACGTGTCGTTTCTCGGTAAGGTGCCGCTCAAGCACTATCTGCAGCAGATTCCGGATGGCGCCACGGTTATCGTCGATGCGACACGCGCCGATTTCGTCGATCACGACGTGCGCGAACTGCTGGACGCGTTCGTCGCCGATGCGCCTCGCCGTGGGATTACCGTCGACGTCAGATTTCAAGTCCGCGAGCAGGCCCGCGCAACGCGCGGCTGGTCGCTGCGGCGCACGACGGCGGAGTAGTTTCGTCATATCGCGCCGCCGCAGCTGCGCGATGACGGCAGAAAAAAGCCCCGTGTGCCGAGCACCACGGGGCTTCTCCTCCGATCCACACAAGCGATCGCGCGCTACCGGCGCGCCATGCTCGCGTTACTCCGAGCGCTGCGGATTCACCTTGTCCGCATTCGAATACAGCTTGTTGAGCGCCGAAAAATATGCCTTCGCGGATGCCGCGACGATATCCGGATCAGTGCCCGTGCCGTTGACGATGCGCCCGCTCTTCGACAACCGCACGGTCACTTCGCCCTGCGCCTGCGTGCCGGTCGTGATCGCGTTGACCGAGTACAGCAGCAGTTCGGAGCCGCTGCCCACTTCCGTTTCGATCGCGTTGAGGGTGGCGTCGACCGGTCCGTTGCCGCGCGCTTCGCCGGTGATCTCTTTACCCTCTACCGAGAACACGACCTTCGCGTGCGGCTGCTCGCCGGTTTCGGAATGCTGCGACATCGACAGAAACTTGTAGTGCTCCTTCTCGTGCGCTTCCGCCGATTCCTCGTTGACGATGGCGATGATGTCTTCGTCGAAGATCTCCGCCTTGCGATCGGCGAGTTCCTTGAAGCGCGCGAACGCGGTGTTCAGTTCGGCTTCGCTGTCGAGCGCGATGCCAAGCTCCTGCAGACGCTGTTTGAACGCATTGCGGCCCGACAGCTTGCCGAGCACGATCTTGTTCGCGGCCCAACCCACGTCTTCCGCGCGCATGATTTCGTAGGTATCGCGCGCCTTCAGCACGCCATCCTGATGGATACCCGACGCATGCGCGAAAGCGTTCGCGCCGACCACGGCCTTGTTCGGCTGCACGACGAAGCCAGTGATCTGCGACACGAGCTTCGAGGCGGGCACGATCTGAGTCGTGTCGAGGCCGACGTCGAGTCCGAAGTAATCCTTGCGGGTCTTCACCGCCATTACGATTTCTTCGAGCGACGTATTGCCCGCGCGCTCGCCGAGCCCGTTGATCGTGCATTCGACCTGGCGCGCGCCGCCAATCTGCACGCCGGCGAGCGAATTCGCGACCGCCATGCCGAGGTCATTGTGGCAATGCACGGAGAACACCGCCTTGTGCGAGTTGGGAATGCGCTCGCGCAGCGTCTTGACGAGTTGGCCATAGAGTTCCGGCACGCCGTAGCCGACGGTGTCCGCGATGTTGATCGTGGTCGCGCCTTCGGCGATCACCGCTTCCAGCACACGGCACAGGAAGTCCAAATCCGAGCGGCTGCCGTCTTCCGGCGAGAATTCGACGTCGTCGGTGAACTTGCGCGCGAAACGCACCGCAAGCTTGGCCTGCTCGAATACCTGCTCGGGCGTCATCCGCAGCTTCTTCTCCATGTGCAGTGGCGACGTTGCGATGAACGTGTGGATGCGGAAATGATCGGCCGGCTTCAGTGCGTCGGCGGCCTTCTGTATGTCCTTGTCGTTCGCGCGCGCAAGCGAGCAGATCGTGCTGTCCTTCACGAGGCCGGCGATCGTATGGATCGCGTCGAAGTCGCCGTTCGAGCTGGCCGCGAAGCCCGCTTCGATCACGTCGACTTTCATCCGTTCGAGTTGCCTGGCGATGCGGATCTTCTCTTCCTTCGTCATCGACGCGCCGGGCGATTGCTCGCCGTCACGCAGCGTGGTGTCGAAAATGATCAGTTTGTCGGACATGTCGGGCCTCCTCGGGAGTCGTTCAGATGTGGGACCTGGTTTTGGAATGGGACGATGAGCGCCGCCGCTGGCAAGGTAGGGCGATCACGATGATCGCGGCCGGTGCGGACGGAACGCAAAAACGCATAAGGGCGTGAACGAAGCATGATGGCGCGGCGCTGCGAACGGCCTCGCCGACCCGGCAAAATCGGCCACGCCCACGCACTGATCCGACGACTATAGCGGCATTCCAGTCACCGCGCAATGCGCGCCGGGGCGGCCTGCGGCGCTGTCCGAAGCGACCGCGTAACGGCACCAACCAACGAAAAACGGCAGCCTGCAGGCTGCCGTTTTTCGTACGTCGCTGCGATGCAGCGCGGTTCAAATCTTCAACGGTCGTGCGACATCGAACGCGCCGGATTGGCCCGGCCGCGCACCGCCTGATACGCCCAGAACACGTAGCCGGACAGACCGTACAGCACGAACAGACCGAACAGCATCAACGGCGGATCGGACGACACGAGCACGAAGGCGACCACCACCAGCAGGATCACGCCGAACGGCACGCGATGCCGTACGTCGAGCGCCTTGCCGCTATAGAACGGCGCGTTCGACACCATCGTCACGCCCGCGTAGATGGTCAGCACGAAGGCGACCCACGGCAGCCAGACGAGCTTCAGCGGCACGCGGTTGTCGGTGGCGAGCCACACGAAACCGGCGATCAGTGCCGCCGCTGCCGGGCTCGGCATGCCCTGGAAGAAACGCTTGTCGACCACGCCGATATTCGTGTTGAAACGCGCGAGCCGTAGCGCCGCGCCGGAACAATAGACGAACGCCGCGAGCCAGCCCCACCGGCCGAGGTCCTTCAGGATCCACTCGTACATCACGAGCGCGGGCGCAACACCGAACGACACCATGTCCGACAGGCTGTCGAACTGCTCGCCGAACGCGCTTTGCGTATGCGTCATGCGCGCGACGCGACCGTCCATGCCATCGAGCACCATCGCGACGAAGATCGCGATCGCCGCGATCTCGAAGCGCACGTTCATCGCCTGCACGACGGCGAAGAAGCCGCAGAACAGCGCGGCCGTGGTGAATGCGTTCGGCAGCAGGTAGATGCCGCGTTTTCTGAGGAACTGCTGACGCTGCGCGCGCCGGCTGTCGGCGACCGGCGACTCCGTGACCACCGGCGGCTTGTTGCGACGAAACGGCCGCGGCAGCGGTCCACTGCTGCGGGGTCGACGCGGTTTGAATGCGGCCATTCGGACAACCTCCTGTATGCCGCTTTACAGCTCGGCGAGGATCGTGGACGACGCCGACACCTTCTCGCCGATCGACACGCGCGGACGGCTGCCCACCGGCAAATACACGTCGACGCGCGAACCGAAGCGGATGAATCCGTAACGCTGGCCGCGGGTCAGCGGCTCGCCTGCACGGACGTAGCAAAGAATCCGCCGCGCGATCAGCCCGGCAATCTGCACCGACGTGACCGTCTGGCCGCCGGCCATTTCGATTACGACCGCGTTGCGCTCGTTTTCGAGCGAGGCTTTATCGACCGCCGCGTTCAGATAGGCGCCAGGAAAGTATTCGACTTTCGAGATCGCACCGTCGACGGGCGAGCGCTGCGAGTGCACGTTGAACACGTTCATGAACACGCTGATCTTCAGCGCTTCGCGATTCGCATAAGGATCATGCGCGGTTTCTACCGCGACGATACGACCGTCGGCAGGACACAGCACCGCGTTGGCCTGCGTCGGAATCGGACGCGCCGGGTCGCGGAAAAACTGCACGATGAAGATCAGGATCAGCCAGAAGAGCCACGCAAAGCCGAACCCCGCGAAGGCGTGAACCAGTAATGCAACGACGGCCGCGATGGCGATGAACGGCCAGCCTTCTCGCGCGATGATCGGATGAGGGTAATTCATGGATGGCTTCTGTGTTTTTGTAAAACCGTAGGATAGCAAAAGCCGCCCAGGGTTCAGCACCCTTGGACGGCTTTTTGACTGTTCCGGCCGCCGCGCCGAAGCACCGCGCCGGACCTCGTTATATCGAGACGCTTAGTTCTTCGACTGGTCGACGAGCTTGTTCTTCGCTATCCACGGCATCATCGCGCGCAGCTTCGAGCCAACCTGCTCGATCTGGTGCTCGGCCGTCAGACGGCGACGCGATTGCAGCGTCGGTGCGCCAGCCTTGTTCTCGATGATGAAGCTCTTCGCGTATTCGCCGGTCTGGATGTCGGTCAGCACGGCCTTCATCGCCTTCTTCGTCTCAGCGGTCACGATGCGCGGCCCCGTCACGTACTCGCCGTACTCGGCGTTGTTCGAGATCGAGTAGTTCATGTTCGCAATGCCGCCTTCGTAGATCAGGTCGACGATCAGCTTCAGTTCGTGCAGACACTCGAAGTACGCCATTTCCGGCGCGTAACCCGCTTCGACCAGCGTTTCGAAGCCGGCCTTGATCAGGTCGACGGTACCGCCGCACAGCACAGCCTGCTCGCCGAACAGGTCGGTTTCGGTTTCTTCGCGGAAGTTCGTTTCGATGATGCCGGCCCGGCCGCCGCCGTTAGCCGCTGCGTACGACAGCGCGATGTCGCGCGCCGCGCCCGACTTGTCCTGCGCAACCGCGATCAGGTGCGGCACGCCGCCACCTTGGGAGTAGGTGCCGCGAACCGTGTGGCCCGGCGCCTTCGGCGCGATCATGATGACGTCGAGGTCGGCACGCGGGATCACCTGGCCGTAGTGAACGTTGAAGCCGTGCGCGAACGCGAGCGCTGCGCCCTGCTTGATGTTCGCGTGGACTTCCTTCGCGTACACGTCGGCGATCTGCTCGTCCGGCAGCAGCATCATGACGACGTCCGCGCCCTTCACCGCTTCCGCGACTTCCTTGACTTGCAGGCCGGCGTTTTCAGCCTTGCTCCACGATGCGCCGCCCTTGCGCAGACCGACCGTGATGTTCACGCCGCTTTCCTTCAGGTTCAGCGCGTGCGCATGGCCTTGCGAGCCATAGCCGATGATGGTGACCTGCTTGCCCTTGATGAGGGAGAGATCGGCGTCCTTGTCGTAGAAAACTTTCATGTCGGTTCCTTGGCTAGATTCGATGATTCAGATAAATTCAGGTACTGCGAATGTTGTTATTGCCGGCCGGGCGATACCGCGTTGCCCGGCCTTGCGAAACGCGACGTCAGACCTTCAGAATGCGCTCGCCGCGACCGATGCCCGAGCTGCCCGTGCGGACCGTCTCGAGAATCGCCGTGGAATCGAGCCCCTCGATGAAGGCGTCGAGCTTGTCGCTCGCCCCCGTCAATTCGATCGTGTAGGTCTTTTCGGTGACGTCGATGATGCGGCCGCGGAAAATGTCCGCCATCCGCTTCATCTCCTCACGTTCCTTGCCGACCGCCCTCACCTTGATCAGCATCAGCTCGCGTTCGATGTGGGCGCCCTCGGTAAGGTCGACCACTTTCACCACCTCGATCAGGCGGTTCAGATGCTTCGTGATCTGTTCGATCACGTCGTCCGAGCCAACGGAGACGATGGTCATGCGCGACAGCGAACGGTCTTCGGTCGGAGCCACCGTCAAGGTTTCAATGTTGTAGCCGCGTGCGGAGAACAGACCCACCACGCGCGACAGCGCGCCTGGTTCGTTTTCCAGCAGGACGGAAATGATGTGTCTCATGTTTCGCTTCTTCCAGATGATGTGTCGATGTCTGCGAGCGGAGCGGCGCCGCCTCGTCTGCCCTCGCCTTTTTTGAAGGCGCGCATCACGAAGCCGGCGCTGGAGTTATCCAGACGCCCCCTCGTTAAAGATCTTCCGAACCCATGAGCATCTCGGTGATGCCCTTGCCGGCCTGAACCATCGGCCAGACGTTTTCGGTCGGATCGGTCTGGAAGTCGAGAAACACCGTGCGATCCTTCAGGCGCAGCGCTTCCTTCAGCGCCGGTTCCACATCGGCCGTGCGCTCGATGCGCATGCCCACGTGTCCGTACGCTTCGGCGAGCTTCACGAAGTCCGGCAGCGCATCCATGTACGAATGCGAATAGCGTTTGCTGTATTCGATCTGCTGCCACTGGCGCACCATGCCCAGATAGCGGTTATTCAGCGAAATAATCTTGATCGGCAGGTCGTACTGCTTGCAGGTCGACAGCTCCTGGATGCACATCTGGATCGAGCCTTCGCCCGTGATGCACAGCACGTCGTCGTCCGGATGGGCCATCTTCACGCCCATCGCGGCCGGTAAGCCGAAGCCCATCGTGCCGAGGCCACCGGAATTGATCCAGCGACGCGGCTTGTTGAACTTGTAGAACTGCGCGGCCCACATCTGGTGCTGGCCCACGTCGGAGCACACGAACGCGTTGCCGTCGGTCAGCTCCCACGCCTTTTCGACCACGTACTGCGGCTTGATGATGTCGCTCTTGCGGTCGAACTTCAGGCAATCTTTCGCGCGCCAGCCTTCGATGTCCTTCCACCAGTCGGCGAGCGCCGCGGCGTCGGGGCCATGCTCGGCCGTCTGCAACTGCTCGATCAGTTCCTTCAGCACTTCCTTCACGTCGCCGACGATCGGAATGTCGACCTTGACGCGCTTGGAAATGGAAGAGGGATCGATGTCGATATGGATGATCTTGCGCGGCCGCGACGCGAAGTGGCTCGGATCGCCGATCACGCGGTCGTCGAAGCGCGCGCCGATCGCGATCAGCACGTCGCAGTGCTGCATCGCCATATTGGCTTCGTACGTGCCGTGCATGCCGAGCATGCCGAGGAATTTCTTGTCGCTCGAGCGGTAGCCGCCCAGACCCATTAGCGTATTGGTGACCGGGTAGCCAAGCAGATCGGCGAACTGGTTCAATTCACGCGACGCATCCGCGAGCACGATGCCGCCGCCGGTGTAGATATACGGACGCTTCGCCGACAGCAGCAGCGACACCGCCTTGCGGATCTGACCGGAGTGGCCCTTCGTGACCGGGTTGTATGAGCGCAGCGAAACGCTCTTGATCGGCTCGTATTGGCACGGCGTCTTCGACACGTCCTTCGGAATGTCGATCAGCACTGGGCCGGGACGGCCGGTACGGGCGATGTAGAAAGCTTTCTTGACGGTGGCGGCGAGATCGCGCACGTCCTTCACGAGGAAGTTGTGCTTCACGCAGGGACGCGTGATGCCGACCGTGTCGCATTCCTGGAATGCATCCTGACCGATCGCGGCAGTCGGCACCTGGCCGCTGATCACGACCAACGGGATCGAATCCATATAGGCAGTCGCGATGCCGGTCACCGCGTTGGTGACGCCGGGGCCGGAGGTCACGAGACACACGCCGACCTTGCCGGTGGAGCGCGCGTAGGCGTCCGCGGCATGCACGGCGGCCTGCTCGTGGCGCACGAGCACATGCTGGAACTTGTCCTGCTTGTACAGCTCGTCGTAAATGTAGAGTACCGAGCCGCCGGGATAGCCCCAGATGAACTCGACGTCTTCGTCGGCCAGTGCCTTCATGAGCACGGTGGCGCCGATAGAGTCTGCTTCGTGATGGGGGGTCGTATCCGACGTGGAGAATTCCGCGCTGGGCATATTCATTGATTCACCTTTCGAATTTTCGGCAAAAAATTGATCGGGTGCTCTCTGCCGGGCTTGTGGCTCGGGTTCAAGCGGCGCGTCCAGTTGACAGGGGGCTTCTTGGGCCACACCTCAATTGAGACAACTCACTTATGTTGCGAACCAGCGACGATAGCTTCTGACGCGCTCGCGGTCAAGAAAATATTGCCATTGGCTCGCGCGTAGGAGCGCGCGATCGGACGGAATGTCGACCGTCATGCAAATGCAAGCTTGAGCAGGTTTCACCCCTATCGGAGCAAAAGTTTGTTAGCATCCGCGAGTTTTACGACATTTTTCGACCGATTACGCGCACGCTTGCTGCGCCGACCCCAACCGGATGGCATCAGACAAGGAACTCGCCGATTTTCTGGCGGGCGTCGAAAGGCGCGCATTCAAGCAGACGGTCTACGCCGTGCGGGACGACGATGCGTCCCTCGACATCGTGCAAGACGCGATGATCAAGCTCGCCGAGAAATACGGCGACCGTCCGGCGGCCGAGCTGCCGCTGCTGTTTCAGCGTATTCTGCAGAATGCGACGCACGACTATTTCCGCCGTGCCAAAGTACGCAACACCTGGGTTAGTCTATTCTCGTCGCTCGGCAATGCCGACGACGACGAGTTCGATCCGCTGGAAACCTTCGAGGCCCAGGCGGGTTCGGCTGGCGCCGAGAGCAACGAACAGAAGCTCGAACGAGAGCAGGTCCTGCAGTCGATCGACAACGAGATCCAGAAATTACCGGCACGTCAACGGGAGGCGTTTCTCATGCGTTATTGGGAGGATATGGATGTCGCCGAGACTGCCGCCGCAATGGGCTGCTCCGAAGGCAGCGTGAAAACGCACTGCTCCCGGGCCACTCACACGCTGGCGCAAGCGCTCAAGGCGAAAGGAATCACGCTATGAGCTCCCTTGAAAACACAGAACTCGAGTTTGCGCGTCAACTGCGCCGCGCGCTTGACGAAAACACCGCCAGCCTCCCTCCCGCCACCGTCGACCGGCTCGCTGCCGCGCGTCGTGCCGCGTTGGCGCGCAAAAAGCCCGAAGCCGTCAGCGCGCCGGTGTTCGTGCCTGCGTTCGCCGGCATGCCGGCCGGGATAGCGGGGCTACCGCAGGGAGGCGTCGAGCCGCGCCGCCGCTGGCCGCTGCGCCGCTTCGCGCTCGCGTGGCCGCTGGCCGCGCTGGTCGTGAGCCTGATCGGCATCGCGTACTGGGAAGATCACCAGCGCACCGCCGAACTTGCCGATATCGATGCCGCCATGCTAAGCGACGACCTGCCGCTCAATGCCTATCTCGACCACGGCTTCAACGCGTATCTTTCACGCGCCCACTGAGCGGGAGATTCCTCGGGTGAGTTACAAGCGCGGCCTGGCCGTTGTTTTCGGATGCACGATCGCGGCCCTGGTGTCGTTTGTCGCGACCTATCCGCGCTTTCACCCGAGCCCGTCGTCGGCGGGCAATCCGTCGCCCGGCGTCAACGTCGCCGCGCCCGCGCCCGCCCCCGCACTTTCCGTCGAATTGCCCGGCCTGCCGGGCAGCAATAGCCCCCTCGCGTGGTCACGCCTGAGCGCCGCCGACCACGCCGCGCTGGCCCCATTCGCATCGCAATGGGATTCGTTTAGCGACGAACGCAAGCGAAAGTGGATGAAGATTGCGTCGCGATACGCAAAGATGTCGCCGGATGCGCAAAAGCGTCTGCATGAGCGCATGAGTGAATGGGTGCGCATGACGCCCGATCAGCGCCGCGTCGCGCGCGAAAACTACCAGGTTTCGAAGGAGTTGCCGCGCGAAGCGCGCCAGAACGCGTGGAAAGCGTACCAACAACTGCCCGAAGAAACGAAGGAGCGGCTCGCCGCGAGCGAACGCAAGCGTCGCCCCAGCGTCGTCAGCGCGCCGCCATCGGCTCGCAACGAGATCAAGGGCATCGACCGGTTCGTGAATGCGCGCGAGCACGGCGCCAGTGCTGCCGCGGCGGCGAGCGCCGCGCCGGCTGCCTCCGCGCCGGCCGCGGCCTCGCTGCCGGCAACGCCTGCGATTCCGGCGGCGGGCAGCTTCGTACCGGCGACGCCGGTGCCCGTGTCGCCTGCCGAAGCGCCGGCAATCTTCCACGGCTCCTGATTCCGACCCCGAACCCATTACGTGTCCCAGCCGCTCGCCACCCCCACGCTGCCTGCCGCCGCACCCGGCGGCACGGCGCCCACCGTCCGGCGACGGCTCGCGGCACTGCTCTACGAAGCGGTCATTCTGTTCGGCGTCGTGTTTCTCGCCGGCTATCTGTTCAGCACGCTGACGCAGCAGCGTAACGGGCTCACGCATCACAACCTGCTCGCCGGCTGGATCGGCCTCGTGGTTGGCGTGTACTTCGTCTGGTTCTGGACGCACGGCGGCCAGACGCTGCCGATGAAAACCTGGCGATTACGGGTTGTTGGCGCTGATGGCGCGCCGGTTTCGGTTGGGCGGGCGATTGCGCGGTATGTGTTCGCCTGGTTGTGGTTTTTGCCGCCGCTGGCGTTGCATCCACTTCTTGGGTTGCGGGTGCCGCAGACGCTTGTTATTGCGGGCGTCTGGTTCGTGGTGTGGGCCGCGAGTGGGCGTTTTGATCCGCAGCGACAGTTTTTGCATGATCGGCTCGCGGGGACGCGGGTGGTAGCGGTTGGGCGCTAGCGCGCGTGGGCGATGGGCCGAATGCCGTGCTCTCCTTGGGCGGGGGAGGCCTTTTTTGCCTTTGTTCGTGCGGTGTGGGCCTTTCCTTGTTGTCTTATCGGTCTATTAGCGTTGCCCCTGTGCGGGGCGGCACCTACTTTCTTTGCTGCTGCAAAGAAAGTAGGCAAAGAAGACAGCTAAAACCGCTAGCTCATAAGCAGGTCCCCTGGCTTGGAGGGGGTAGTGGTGCATCTGGAATCCGGGCCGCCGCACATTCCCCGTTCGTGACAAAGCCATCATCCCTCCCACTCCGCACTACGTGCGTCGCGGACGGGTCTGCCTGGGAAACCAATGGTTTGGCCCGCGCAGCGGGGGCCCTCGGCTGCGCCTCGGCGATGCGCCGAAACAACCAGCGGTTTTTGAACGGGGTTTCGGCGCGCGTAGCGCCGCCGGAAGAATGACTGCCTTGTCACTGGCGCGGAATGTGCGGGAGCCCGGATTCCAGATGCACCACTACCTCATGCAGACCGAGGGACCCGCTTAAGAGTTGGCGGTTTGAGCTGTCTTCTTTGCCTACTTTCTTTGCAGCAGCAAAGAAAGTAGGTGCCGCCCCGCACAGGGGCAACGCTAATAGACCGATAACAAAGCAAGGAAAGGCCAACCAACCCAGAACAACGACTTCCTTCTGTTGCCCTTCGCCCTTACGGCGAACCCGCTTGCCCCCCCTCCCGCCCGTGGCTATGCTTGTGCGCATAACCAGCACCGCACCGGGCGCGCAATTTACGATTCCGTTTCATCCAACCCCGTCCACTCCCGCCGCACGAGGATCGCCGCCGATGACCCGCTACCGCGATTTCCACCGCCGCTCGATCGACCACCCCGAAGCCTTCTGGCGCGAAGAAGCCCGGCGCATTCACTGGCACACGCCATTCGGCACCGTGCTCGACCGCTCGAAGCCGCCGTTCGCGCGCTGGTTCGTCGGCGGTCGCACGAACCTCTGCCACAACGCGGTCGACCGGCATCTGGCCGAACGCGCGCAGCAGAACGCGCTCGTCTACGTATCGACCGAAACCGGCATCGAGCGGCACTACACGTATGCCGATCTGTACGCCGAAATCAACCGGATGGCCGCCGCCATGCGCTCGCTCGGCGTGAAGCGCGGCGACGTCGTGCTGATCTATCTGCCGATGATCCCCGAGGCGCTGTTCGCGATGCTCGCGTGCGCGCGGCTCGGCGCGATCCACTCGGTCGTGTTCGGCGGCTTCGCGGCGCCGAACCTCGCCACGCGTATCGACGACGCGAAGCCCGTGCTGATCGTCACTGCGGACGCCGGCGCGCGCGGCGGCAAGGTGGTCGACTACACGCCGCTCGTCGACGAAGCGCTCGCGCGCGCCATGCACAAGACACCGCATGTGCTGCTGATCGACCGGCAGCTCGCGCCCGCGCGACTGAACGCGCCCTACCTCGTCGCCTACGAGCCGCTGCGCGAACAGTTCTTCGACGCCCACGTCCCGTGCGAGTGGCTCGAATCGAACGAGCCGTCGTACGTGCTGTACACGTCGGGCACGACCGGCAAACCGAAGGGCGTGCAGCGCGATGTCGGCGGCTATGCGGTCGCGCTCGCGGCATCGATGGAATACATCTTCGAGGGCAAGCCCGGCGACACCATGTTCACCGCGTCCGACGTCGGCTGGGTGGTCGGCCACAGCTACATCGTGTACGCGCCGCTGATCGCGGGGCTGACCACCGTGATGTACGAAGGCACGCCGATTCGTCCGGACGGCGGCATCTGGTGGCGGCTCGTCGAACAGCACAAGATCAACCTGATGTTCACCGCGCCGACCGCGATACGCGTGCTGAAGAAGCAGGACCCGGCGCTGATGAAGGCAGCCGATCTGTCGAGCCTGCGCACGCTGTTTCTCGCCGGCGAACCACTCGACGAACCGACCGCCGAATGGATCTCCAACGCGTTGAACAAGCCGGTGATCGACAACTACTGGCAGACCGAAACCGGCTGGCCGATGCTCGCGATTCCGCGCGGCATCGAGGCACTGCCGACCAAGCTCGGCTCGCCGGGCGTGCCCTCGATCGGCTATAGCCTGACCGTGCGCGACGAGCTGACCGGCGAGCCCTGCGCGCCCGGCGAGAAAGGCGTGCTGACGCTCGACTATCCGCTGCCGCCGGGCTGCATGTCGACGGTATGGGGCGACGACAAGCGCTTCGTCGGCACCTACTGGTCGAGCGTGCCGAACCAGCAGGTGTATTCGACGTTCGACTGGGGCGTGCAGGACGAGGACGGCTACGTGACGATCCTCGGCCGCACCGACGACGTCATCAACGTCGCGGGCCATCGCCTCGGCACGCGCGAGATCGAGGAGGCGCTGTCGAGCCATGCGGCTGTCGCGGAAGTCGCGGTGGTCGGTGTGACCGATCCGGTCAAGGGTCAGGCGGCGATGGCCTTCGTCGTGCTGCGCGGCGCGCAGGGAGAAGGCGACCCGAGCGAGCGCGCGCGGCTCGAAGCCGAGCTGGCGATGACGGTGGACCGCCATCTCGGCTCGATTGCGCGGCCCGCGCGCGTGGTGATGGTATCGATGCTGCCGAAGACGCGCTCCGGCAAGCTATTGCGCCGCGCTATCGCGGCGCTCGCCGAAGGGCGCGAGCCGGGCGATTTGCCGACGATCGAAGATCCGGCCGCGCTGCAGCAGGTGCGCGACGCGCTCGGCGACGGCAGGAAGGAATAAGCGGGCCAATCAGCGGGCGACCAGGCGGACGAACAAGCGGGCGCTCAGCCCGCGGTGTCCCGCGTGCCGAGAAAGCGCGCGAGAATCGCGTTCGAATACGTGCCCGCGATCCCGGTCAGGAACGACATGAACGATCCGGGCGCGTGGTCGTCGGCGGTATCGGAGATCGTGCGCACGACCGCGCACGGCACGCCGTACTCGTAGCAGACCTGCGCGATCGCCGCGCCTTCCATCTCGACCGCGAGCGCGTCGGGCAGCGCGTCGCGCAACGCCGCGACGGCCGCCGCGCTCGCGACGAACTGATCGCCGCTGACGATCAAGCCGCGATGCACGCGCGGCGCGCGCGTGCCGAAGCGCGCCGCGCAGGCCGCGCCTTCCTCGGCGACGAACTGCTCGCATGCGGCGGTTAGACGGTCGGCGAGCGCCGCATCGGTGGTGAAGCGCGACATGCCGAGCAGCGGCACCTCGAAGCGCGGAAAAAGCGGCGACGCGTCGACATCGTGCTGCATCAGCGCGCTCGCAACGACGATATCGCCGACATGCACGTCGCCGCCGACACCGCCCGCGACACCGGTGAACACGATCGCCTCGACATCGAATGCGTGGATCAGCGCACTGACCGTCGCGGCCGCCGCGACCTTGCCGACGCGCGCGAGCGTGACGACGCACGGCGTGCCGTGCACGGTGCCGACGTGGTAGTCACGCTGGCCGTGCGTGACCGTGCGCACGCCGGACTCGGCGCGCATCGCTTCGATCAGGTCGCCGAGTTCCTGCGGTAACGCGGCCAGAACGCCGAGCGGCCGCCGCGCATCGTGGCTGAGATTCAAGGGCGTGCTCATTCGACCGCCTGCAATTTAGCCACCGCCAGCGCCAGCCACTTTTCGCCGTGCCGCTTGAAGCGGACCTGCGCTTTCGCGTCGGTGCCGTTGCCCTCGAGTGCGGTGATCGTGCCTTCGCCGAACTTCGTATGGAACACCTGCTGGCCGACGCGGAAGCCCGTGTCGGCCGCGCGTTGCTCGTTCGCGAACGCGGGCGCCGGCGCGGAGGTCACCGCCGCCGTCGACGCCGAACCGCCGCCGTACCCCGGCCGCGCGAACCAGTCGCGCCCGTAGCCGGCGTTGTCCGAGCGGCCGCCCCAGCGCGAGCCCGCCTCGACCTTCGGCGTCAGCCACTTCAGCGTTTCCTGCGGCAATTCGTCGAAGAAACGCGAGCGGATGTTGTAGCGGGTCTGGCCGTGCAGCATCCGGCTCTGCGCGAAAGACAGGTACAGCCGCTCCTTCGCGCGCGTGATCGCGACGTACATCAGACGCCGCTCCTCTTCGAGGCCGTCGGCCTCCATCGCGCTGTTCTCGTGCGGGAACAGCCCCTCTTCGAGGCCGGTGATGAACACTGCGGTGAATTCGAGCCCCTTTGCCGCGTGCACCGTCATCAGCTGCACCGCTTCCTGGCCGGCCTGCGCCTGGTTGTCGCCCGCTTCGAGCGATGCGTGCGACAGAAAGCCCGCGAGCGGCGTCATCGTGTCGGGGTTTTGCGCCGGATCGGCGATGCCCGGCGCGTCGAGGACCACCGTGGTCGGATCGTCGGTCGCGACCGCGAGTTCGGGCGCGGCGCTGGCTCCTGGGCGCAGCGGAATCGAGCGCGCGGGCGTATCGAGCCCGTAGCCTTCCTCGCTGACGAACGCGGCGGCCGCGTTGACGAGTTCCTGCAGGTTCTCGAGCCGCTCCTGGCCTTCGCGCTCGTTCTGATAGAAGTCGGCGAGACCGCTCGCGCGGACCACGTACTCGACGGTCTCCGGCAGGCTCATCTGCTGCGTGTCGGCGCGCATCTTGCCGACGAGGTTCGCGAACGCGGCGAGGCTCGAGCCGGCCTTGCCGGCGACGTACGGAATCGCCGCGGCCATCGAGCAGTTGTACAGACGCGCCGCGTCGGCGAGCTGTTCGATCGAACGCGCGCCGATGCCGCGAGTCGGGAAATTGACGACGCGGCCGAACGCGGTGTCGTCGTTCGGGTTGTCGATCAGGCGCAGGTAGGCGAGCGCGTGCTTGACTTCCTGACGTTCGAAAAAGCGCAGGCCGCCATACACGCGATACGCGATGCCCGCGTTGACGAGCGTGTGCTCGATCGTGCGCGACTGCGCGTTGCTGCGGTAGAGCACCGCGATTTCGCTGCGCGACAGGCCGGTGTTGATCAGCGCGCGGATCTCTTCGACGATCCAGCCGGCCTCCTGCGAATCGGTCGCCGATTCGTAGACGCGCACCGGTTCGCCGTGACCCGCGTCGGTACGCAGATTCTTGCCGAGGCGTCGCGAGTTGTTCGCGATCAGCTGGTTGGCGGCATCGAGAATATGGCCGTGCGAACGATAGTTTTGCTCGAGCTTGATCAGATTGCGCACGTTGAACTCGTGCTCGAAGTCGCGCATGTTGCCGACGTTCGCGCCGCGGAACGCGTAGATCGACTGGTCGTCGTCGCCGACCGCGAAGATTGCGTTGTGCTGGCCCGCGAGCAGCTTCAGCCACGCGTATTGCAGCTTGTTGGTGTCCTGAAACTCGTCGACGAGGATGTGCCTGAAGCGCGCCTGGTAATGCGCGCGCAGCGGCGGATTGTGCGCGAGCAGTTCGTAGCAGCGCAGCAGCAGCTCGGGGAAGTCGACGACGCCTTCGCGCTGGCATTGCTGATCGTAGGCTTCGTAGAGTTCGACGAACTTGCGGTTGAAGTTGTCGGTGGCGTCGACGTCTTTGGGGCGCAGGCCCTGCTCTTTCGCGTTGTTGATGAAGTACTGGAGATTTTTCGCGGGGTACTTTTCGTCGTCGATGTTGAGGCCCTTCATCAGGCGCTTGATCGCCGACAGCTGGTCCGCGGTATCGAGAATCTGGAACGTGGCGGGCAGCCCGGCGTCGCGGTGATGCGCGCGCAGCATACGGTTGCACAGGCCGTGGAACGTGCCGATCCACATGCCGCGCGTGTCGATCGGCAATAGCGCCGAGAGGCGCGCCATCATTTCGCGGGCGGCTTTGTTCGTGAAGGTCACCGCGAGGACGGTCGCGGGGGACGCGAGGCCTTGCTGAATCAGCCACGCGATGCGGGTGATCAGGACGCGGGTTTTGCCGCTGCCGGCGCCCGCCAGGATCAGGGCGGGCTCATTCGGGAGCGTTACGGCGGCATGTTGTTCGGGGTTTAGATTCGAGAGGAGGTCGGGCATTTTTTTGCTTAGGCGCAGTTCGGGGGACATTATATGCCCCGGCGGGGGCGGCGCTTTTTTTGGTTTTTTTGTTCTTCTGGATATGGGTTGGGGTTTTTTCGTTGTTCTGGCTTTGTTGGCCTTTCCTTGTTGTCTTGTCGGTCTATTAGCGTTGCCCCTGTGCGGGGCGGCACCTACTTTCTTTGCTGCTGCAAAGAAAGTAGGCAAAGAAGACAGCTCAAACCGCCAACTCTTAAGCGGGTCCCTCGGTCCGCATGAGGTAGTGGTGCATCTGGAATCCGTGCTCTCGCACATTCCGCGCTTGTGACAAGGCTGTCATTCTTCCGGCGGCGCTACGCGCGCCGAAACCCCACTCAAAAACCACCGGTTGTTTCAGCGCATCGCCGAGGCACAGCCGAGGGCTCCCGCTGCGCGGGCCAAACCATTGGTTTCCCAGGCAGACCCGTCCGCGACGCACGTAGTGCGGAGTGGGAGGGATGACGGCTTTGTCACGAACGGGGAATGTGCGGGGGCACGGATTCCAGATGCACCACTATCCCTTCCAAGCCAGGGGACCCGCTTAAGAGTTTGCGGTTTTAGCTGTCTTCTTTGCCTACTTTCTTTGCAGCAGCAAAGAAAGTAGGTGCCGCCCCGCACAGGGGCAACGCTAATAGACCGATAAGTCAGCAAGGAAAGGCCAACCAAGCCAGAACAACGAAAAAAGCCCCGCCCCGCACAGGGGCAACGCTAATAGACCGATAACAAAGCAAGGAAAGGCCAACAAAGCCAGACCAACGAAAAAAGCGCAACCCCCCTGTCCACACCGGCCGCCGGCCGGCAAAAAACCTCGTCCAGCTATAATCACCCCTTCCCCGCCTCCAAAATCCTGCCTTTAACAGAAACATGAGCGACACCCCGAGCGACCCGACCTCGACGCTTGCAAAAAGCTTCGAACCCCACACCATCGAAGCCCACTGGGGCCCTGAATGGGAAAAGCGCACCTACGCCGCGCCCTCCTTCGACGCGAATCGCAAGGATTTCTCGATCCAGTTGCCGCCGCCGAACGTCACGGGCACGCTGCACATGGGCCACGCGTTCAACCAGACCATCATGGACGGCCTGACCCGCTATCACCGCATGCTCGGCGAGAACACGCTGTGGGTGCCGGGCACCGACCACGCGGGCATCGCCACGCAGATCGTCGTCGAACGCCAGCTCGACGCGCAGGGCGTGTCGCGCCACGACCTCGGCCGCGAGAAGTTCGTCGAGCGCGTGTGGGAGTGGAAGCAGCAATCCGGCTCCACGATCACGAATCAGGTGCGTCGTCTCGGTGCATCGATCGACTGGTCGCGCGAATACTTCACGATGGACGACAAGACGTCGGCCACCGTGCGCGACGTGTTCGTGCGTCTGTATGAACAGGGCCTGATCTATCGCGGCAAGCGCCTCGTGAACTGGGACCCGGTGCTGCTCACCGCCGTATCCGACCTCGAAGTGGTCAGCGAAGAAGAAAACGGCCACCTGTGGCACATCCACTATCCGTTGACCGACGGCTCGGGCCATCTGACCGTCGCCACCACCCGTCCGGAAACCATGCTCGGCGACACCGCCGTGATGGTGCACCCGGAAGACGAACGCTACGCCCACCTGATCGGCAAGACCATCACGCTGCCGCTGTCGAACCGCGAAGTGCCGATCATCGCCGACGATTACGTCGACCGCGAATTCGGCACAGGCGTCGTCAAGGTCACGCCCGCGCATGATTTCAACGATTATCAGGTCGGCCTGCGCCACAAGCTGCCGCAAATCGAAATCCTCACGCTCGACGCGAAGATCAACGACAACGCGCCCGAAAAATACCGCGGCCTCGACCGTTTCGAAGCCCGCAAGCTGGTGGTCGCCGATCTCGAGGCGCTCGGTGCGCTCGAATCGGTCAAGCCGCACAAGCTGATGGTGCCGCGCGGCGACCGCACCGGCGTCGTGATCGAGCCGATGCTGACCGACCAGTGGTTCGTCGCGATGAGCAAGCCGGCGCCCGAAGGCACGTTCAATCCGGGCAAGTCGATCACCGAAACCGCGCTCGACGTCGTGCGCAACGGCCAGATCAAATTCGTGCCGGAAAACTGGACCACCACGTACTACCAGTGGCTCGAAAACATCCAGGACTGGTGCATCTCGCGTCAGCTGTGGTGGGGTCATCAGATTCCGGCGTGGTACGGCGAGAACGGCGAAGTGTTCGTCGCCAGTACCGAGGAAGACGCGCGCGCGAAGGCCGTCGCGGCCGGCTACACGGGGGCGTTGAAGCGCGACGAAGACGTGCTCGACACGTGGTTCTCGTCCGCTCTGGTGCCGTTCTCGTCGCTCGGCTGGCCGAACGAAACCGAAGAGCTCAAGCACTTCATGCCGTCGTCGGTGCTCGTCACCGGCTTCGACATCATCTTCTTCTGGGTCGCGCGCATGGTCATGATGACCACGCACTTCACGGGCAAGGTGCCGTTCGAAACGGTCTATATGCACGGTCTGGTGCGCGACGCCGAAGGCCAGAAGATGTCGAAGAGCAAGGGCAACACGCTCGACCCGATCGACATCGTCGATGGCATCGACCTCGACGCGCTCGTCGCGAAGCGCACCACCGGCCTGATGAATCCGAAGCTGGCCGCGTCGATCGAGAAGAAGACCCGCAAGGAGTTTCCGGACGGCATTGCGGCGTTCGGCACCGACGCGCTGCGCTTCACGATGGCGTCGATGGCCACGCTCGGCCGCAACGTCAATTTCGACCTCGCGCGCTGCGAAGGCTATCGCAACTTCTGCAACAAGCTGTGGAACGCCACGCGCTTCGTGCTGATGAACTGCGAAGGCCACGACTGCGGTATCGGCCAGCCGGCGCAATGTGGCGAATGCGGGCCAGAAGGCAATCTGCATTTCTCGCAGGCCGACCGCTGGATCGTGTCGCAACTGCAGCGCGTGGAAGCGGAAGTCGTCAAGGGTTTTTCCGACTATCGTTTTGACAATGTGGCCAACGCCATATACAAGTTCGTATGGGACGAATATTGTGACTGGTACGTTGAACTCGCCAAAGTGCAGATCCAGACGGGGCAGCCGAACCAGCAGCGTGCCACGCGGCGGACGCTTTTGCGCGTGCTCGAAACGGTGCTGCGCCTCGCGCATCCGGTGATCCCGTTCATCACCGAAGCGCTGTGGCAGAAAGTGGCGCCGCTCGCGGGACGCTACCCGGAAGGCAAGGCCGAGGGCGAGGCGTCCATCATGGTGCAGCAGTACCCCGTCGCGGAGCCGTCGAAGCTCGATGAAGACGCCGAGCGGTGGGCGACCGACCTCAAAGCGGTGATCGATGCATGCCGGAATCTGCGCGGTGAAATGAACCTGTCGCCGGCGGTGAAGGTGCCGTTGCTCGCCACCGGCAATGCGGAGCGTCTTCGTACTTTCGCGCCTTACGCTCAGGCACTTGCGCGTCTGTCGGAGGTGCAGATCATCGCCGACGAGGCCGCGCTCGACGCCCAGGCGGATGGCGCGCCTATTGCTATCGTAGGAACGGACAAGCTCGTGTTGAAGGTCGAAATCGACGCAGCGGTCGAACGCGAACGCCTGTCGAAAGAGATCACGCGGTTGAGCGCCGAAATCGTCAAGTGCAACGGTAAGCTACAGAATCAGGCCTTCGTTGCGAAGGCGCCGGCGGCGGTCGTGGAACAGGAGCAGAAGCGGCTGGCCGATTTCGAAGCCACGGTCGGCAAGCTGAAAGCCCAACTGGCCCGCTTGCCGGCCTGACCGACGCGCCCGCCCCCCGTCAACGGCGGGCAAGGATTTAACCAGAGGACTCAGGGTATTCACATGCTAAAAGTTACGAAGGCGGTCTTTCCGGTAGCCGGTCTTGGCACCCGCTTCCTCCCCGCCACGAAGGCTAGCCCGAAGGAGATGCTGCCGATCGTCGACAAGCCGCTGATTCAGTACGCGGTCGAAGAGGCGATGGCGGCCGGCATCACCGAAATGATCTTCGTCACGGGCCGCAGCAAGCGCGCGATCGAAGACCATTTCGACAAGTCCTATGAGATCGAGGCCGAACTCGAGGCGCGCGGCAAGGACAAGCTGCTCGAACTCGTGCGCAGCATCAAGCCGAGCCACGTCGACTGCTTCTACGTGCGCCAGGCCGAGGCGCTGGGCCTCGGCCACGCCGTGCTGTGCGCCGAGAAGCTGGTAGGCGACAACCCTTTCGCCGTGATTCTCGCGGACGACCTGTTGTACGGCACGCCGCCCGTGATGACGCAGATGATCGAGGTGTTCGATCACTATCACAGCTCGGTGATCGGCGTCGAAGAGATCCCGCCGCAAGATACGAAATCGTACGGCATCGTCGACGGCAAGGAATGGGAAGACTCGATCATCAAGATGTCGGGCATCGTCGAAAAGCCGGAGCCGGGCGTGGCGCCGTCGAACCTCGGCGTGGTGGGCCGTTATGTGCTGAAGCCGCGCATCTTCGATCACCTGCGCTCCATCAAGCCGGGCGCGGGCGGTGAATTGCAACTGACGGACGCGATCCAGTCGCTGCTCGCCGACGAACAGGTGCTCGCGTACAAGTATCACGGCACACGTTTCGACTGCGGCAGCAAGCTGGGCTACCTGAAAGCGACCGTCGAGTTCGCCCTGCGTCACCCGGAAGTCGCCGCCGATTTCGAAGAATATCTGCGTACCCGCTCGCCGGTTCTCGAAGGCTGACGTCGAAAGTCCGGCTGAAGCGAAGAAGGCGCTGTACCCCGAATAATGGGGACAGCGCCTTCTTTTTTACATCGGACGGACAGTTTTACCGAATGCGGCTCAGCGACGCCGCATCAGAAACGTAAACACCTTGTCATGCGCCGAGCTTTCGACGATCTCGTTGCCGGTCTGCTTCGCGAACGCGGCGAAATCGCGCTGCGAGCCGGGATCGGTGGCGAGCACCTTGAGAATCTGGCCGCTTTCCATGTCGGCGAGCGCCTTTTTGGCGCGCAGGATGGGCAGCGGGCACATGAGCCCGCGCGCATCGACTTCCTTGTGAATCTGAATTTGCATCGACGATGACCTTCGGGACGGGGCGTCGCTGACGACGCCGGACAGAGGGTCAAATTCTACAGCAGGCGGAGCGGCGGCGCCGGGCATCGCCACGACGCCCATTTCCACGCGCGAGCCGTGCCGCGCGCCGTTACAGCGTCACCGCCTCACCGCGTTGCAGCGACTCGCGCAGCGCCACGCCGATACGCGTCGCTTCGAGCGCATCGGCGAGCGTCGCGCCACTCTGTGCCGCATCGCCCTTCCCCGGCCCTTTTTGCACCGATGCAACGAACGCGCGTGCTTCGTGCAGAAACGCGTCCTCGAACCGGTCGAAAAAGTTCGGCGTGCACTCGTTGCGAATGCCGGTCGCGTCGTAGATCTCGACGCGGTTCGCGCGCGGATTGCGGCCGATCGTCAGCGCGCCCGCCGTGCCGATCACTTCGCTATGCGTATCGTTGCCGTGCGCCTGGGTGCGCGACGCGTAGAACGCCGCGAGCTTGCCGCCCTCGAATTCGCAGATCGCGACACCGTTGTCGACATCGCCGAATTCGCGCAGACCCTCGTGCAGCGCGACCGTGCCCGCCGCGAACACGCGCGTCGCGCGCGGCTTGCCGAGCAGCCAGCGGGCGACGTCGATGTCGTGCACCGTGCAGTCGAGAAAGATGCCGCCCGAGGTCGCCGCGAAGCGCACGAAGAAACCGTCGTCGTCGTTTTTATCGGTGGTTTGCGAGCGCACGAGGAACGGCCGGCCGATCTGGCCGGCGGCGATTTTATCGAACGCGTCGCGGTAGCTCGGATCGAAGCGGCGCATGAAGCCGATCGTCGCCTGCAGGTGCGGATAGCGCGCCGCTTCGGCCAGCACGCGCTCGCATTCGGCGACATCGAGCGACAGCGGCTTTTCGCAGAACACATGCTTGCCGGCGCGCAATGCGTCGACGATCTGCTGCGCGTGCAGCGACGACGGCGTGACGAGCCATACCGCGTCGACGTGCGGATCAACGAGCAGGTCCGCGTAATCGGTGTAGAGACGCGGCTCATGCAGCGACCCATGCATTGCCCCATGCATCGCATCACGCGCCCATGCCAGTTCATCTTCGAGCGGACTGCACGCGGCCGTGAGCGTCGCGCCCGGCACGCGATACGCGAGATTCTCCGCATGCCGCTTGCCAAGCCGTCCAAGGCCGACCACGCCGATCCGCAAGCGCTCCGTGGCGGGCTTCATCACGCTGCCTCGCCGAGTTTGATCGCACGGCCCTCTCGCCACGACCGCGTCGCGGCTTCCGCGAGTTCGAGCGCTTTCAGGCCATCCGCGATGGTCGTGCGCACCGGCTTGCCGTGCGTGACCGCGTCGAAGAAATGCGCGATTTCGAGCGCGTAGGCCGCGCGATAGCGTTCGAGAAAAAACGCCTCGGGCACGTCGGTCGATACTTCCGTCTTCGAGTACGCGGTGACTTCGGTGGGCCGAACGTTGCCTGCCTGCAGCATGCCGGTGCTGCCGAGCACTTCGAAGCGCTGGTCGTAGCCGTAGGCAGCGCGCCGCGCGGTGTTGATCTGGCACAGCCGCCCGCGCTTCGTGCGGATCGTCACCGCGGTCGAATCGATGTCGCCCGCGTCGGCGATCGCGGGGTCGGTGAGGCAACTGCCGGTGGCGTGCAGCGTGTCGGCTTCGTCGTCGAGAATCCAGCGACAGATGTCGAAGTCGTGAATCAGCATGTCCTTGAAGATGCCGCCCGAGTGCCGGATGTACTCGAGCGGCGGCGCGCCCGGATCGCGGCTCGTGACGACGAGCATTTCCGGCGTGCCGATCTCGCCCGCGTCGAGACGCGCTTTCAACGCGGAGAACGTCGGATCGAAGCGCCGCTGAAAACCGATCATGCACACCACACCGGCGCGCTCCACCGCTTCTGCGCACATCCGCGCGCGCTCCAACGTGAGATCGACCGGCTTCTCGCAGAACACGTGCTTGTTCTGCGCGGCCGATTTGACGATCAGGTCCGCATGCGTGTCGGTGCTCGAACAGATCACGGTCGCGCCGATCGATGCATCGCCGATCGCGCCGTCGCTATCCGCAACCTGCGCGCCATGCTGCGCGGCGAGCGCGGCGGCCGCCTCGCGATTCACGTCGACCACGTATTTGAGCCGCACGCCGGGCTGCCGCGCGAGATTCGCCGCATGGATCTTGCCGATGCGCCCCGCGCCGAATACGGCGACGTCGATCGTGTTTACCGCGTCAGTCATCGTAGCCTCCAGTGTCGTTGGATTCTTCAACGTTCAGTTCGAGCTTGTACGCGAGCGCGATGAAGAGCGCCTGGCACAGGCAGATCGTGCTGGTCAGCGAGCGGAACGCGAACGCGCTGCCCTCTTTCACGTACAGCTGCGTGCTGGCGTAGCGTGCGAGCGGCGACAGTTGGCTATCCGTAATGACGAGCGTCTTCGCCTGATGATGATGCGCGACGCGCAGACAGTACTGCGTCTCCTTGCCGTATGGGGCGAAGCTGATCGCAATCACCACGTCGCCCTTCCTGACGCTGCGGATCTGCTCGCGATACATGCCGCCGAAGCCAGACACCAGATGCACGCGCTTGTGCGTGTGCTGCAACGCATAGACGATGTAGCTCGCGACCGGAAACGAGCGCCGCACGCCGATCACGTAGATGTTGTCGGCCTGCTGCAGCATCTTCACGGCGGCGTCGAACTGCTTGTCGTCGAGGCCCGCTTCGAGTTCTTCGAGGCCGCCGCGCGACGCGGCGATGAACTCGCGCGCGACCGCGCCGCCCGACAAGGTGCCGGGCTTCTCGTCGATCAGCTTGCGGATGCGCTGCTGATAGCTCGACGACGACACGCCCTGCCCCGCATACGCCTGACGAAACACCGCCTGCAGATCCGAAAACCCGGAAAAGCCGAAACGCTGCGCAAAGCGCACGACCGCCGACGGATGCACGCCGCAGCTCGCGGCGATATCGCTCGTGCGATCCATCATCACGCTCGCGCGATGCTGCTCGATGTACGTCGCGACGCTTTTCAACTGCCGCGGCAGCGACTCGTAGGTATCCGCGATGCGCTGCATCAATTCGTCGACGCTCGGCACCGCTTCTTCGGTGATCTGTTCCGCCATGACAGCCTCTCGGGGTTTCCTGCAATGCGGCAGACGCGCCCGCGGCGCGCCGCAACGTGCATCCGACGTTGCCGAGTATAGGCGGCCGCCCCGTCAAATGGAACGTATTTTCCATTTTTATTTCTCATGAAATTTTCTTTGCAAGGCTTCGGAAGATGACCTACTCTTGGTCGTGAGCGATGGCGCTTCGGCCTCGTTGTGTGGGTCATCGGAATGGAAAGCCGCCCGCCAGTCGCTCCCTCAATAACGAACGACAGACCGAGAAAGGTGGAGACAATGAGACTTTGCAGAGGCAAGGCAACGCTCAGGATTCTGGTGACGGCGTTGACGTTGGCGACGGGATTCGGCGCGGCCTCGGCCGCCCGCGCGGCGGACGCGCACTTCGTGCTGATCAGCCACGCGCCGGATTCGGACTCGTGGTGGAACACGATCAAGAATGCGATCAAGCAGGCCGACGAGGACTTCAACGTTCAGACCGACTACCGCAATCCGCCGAACGGCGACATCGCCGACATGGCGCGTCTCGTCGAGCAGGCGGCCGCGCGCAACTACGACGGCGTGATCGTGTCGATCGCCGACTTCGACGTACTGAAGAGCTCGATCGCGAAGGTCACCGAGAAGCACATTCCGCTCGTCACGATCAATTCGGGCACCGAGGAGCAAAGCGCGAAGCTCGGCGCGATCATGCACGTCGGCCAGCCCGAGTTCGCGGCCGGCAAAGCCGCCGGAGAAAAGGCCAAGGCCGCCGGCATCAAGTCGTTCCTGTGCGTGAACCACTACGCGACGAACCCGGCTTCGTTCGAACGCTGCCGCGGTTTCGCCGAAGCGATCGGCGCCAACTTCAAAACCTCGACGCTCGACACGGGCCAGGACCCGACCGGCGTGCAGTCGAAGGTCAGCGCGTTCCTGCGCAATCATCCGGATACCCAGGCGGTGCTGACGCTCGGTCCGCTGTCGGCCGATCCGACGCTGAAGGCGCTGCAGCAGATGGGCCTCGCCGGCAAGATCTGGTTCGCGACGTTCGACTTCGACAGCGACATCGCGAAGGGCATCCAGGACGGCACGATCCAGTTCGCGATCGACCAGCAACCGTACTTGCAGGGCTATATCCCGGTTGCCGTACTCGCGATCGTGAAGAAGGACCACACCACCGATCCGGCCAAAATCCGCGAGATCCTGCAGGCGAATCCGAAGTTCAAGGAGCGTCTTGCCACTTATGGGCTCACGCCGTCCTACGGGCCGCGCAATATCGGCTCGGGCCCGGGCTTCATCACGAAGGCCAACGTCGACAAGGTGCTGAAGTACGCCGGCCAGTACCGCTGAACGCACGGCAACGCATCGCATCGCGCGCCTAAGCCGCCGCGCCGGCGGCAAGGTTAAAAGGCAGTGACCGGCGGGACGCATGGCGTCTTGCCGGCGCCCGCCCGCTCAGCGGATTCGCAAACGCCCACGGCATTGCGCCGACCCGCCGGTCGCGGGCGTATCAAGGAGAGCTTCAATGGGTGTCGCCGACCTGTTTCATCCCCATCACCGCAAGCAACCGCCGCCTGATCCGCAGGACCCGGCAAAGTCCGCTGCGACGACCGCTTCGGCGTCCACCGGCGTCGACGAACGCGTGCGCGAGGAATCCTGGTTCCGTCATCTGCTCGGCCGACCGGAATTCGCGGCGCTCGCCGGCACCGTGATGGTGTTCATCGTGTTCGGCGTGGCGGCCGGCAACTCGGGGATGTTCAACCTCGACGGCGTGATGAACTGGTCGCAGGTCGCCGCCTATCTCGGTCTGATCTCGGTCGGCGCGTGCCTGCTGATGATCGCCGGCGAGTTCGATCTGTCGATCGGTTCGATGATCGGCTTTGCCGGCATGATGGTCGCGCTGCCGACCATGTACTTCCACTGGCCGATCTGGCTCGCGATCGTGTTCGCGTTCGTCGGCTCGATGCTGCTCGGCGCGCTCAACGGCTATCTGGTGATGCGCACGCGCCTGCCGTCGTTCATCGTCACGCTCGCGTTCCTGTTCATACTGCGCGGTCTCACGCTCGCGCTATCGGTGATGTTCGCCGATCGCACCATCATCTCCGGCGTCGGCGACGTCGCGCGTCAGGACTGGTTCGCGCACACGTTCTTCCAGGGCGTCGCGTTCAGAGGCCTGTTCGTGTGGCTCGGCCACCTCGGCCTCGTGAAGATGCTCGACAACGGCACGCCGCTCGTGCCGGGCATTCCCAAGGTGCTGCTGTGGTGGCTCGTGCTCGCCGTGGTCTGCGCGTTCACGCTCGCCAGGACGCGCTTCGGCAACTGGATTTTCGCGGTCGGAGGCGATGCCAACGCGGCCAAGAACGTCGGCGTGCCGGTGCGTCGCGTGAAGATCTCGCTGTTCGTGCTGACCGCGTTCTGCTCGGCCCTGTATGCAGTACTTCAGGTGTGCGACATCGGTTCGGCCGCGGCCGACCGCGGTTTGCAGGCGGAGTTCGAGGCGATCATCGCCGCGGTGATCGGCGGCACGCTGCTCACGGGCGGCTACGGCTCGGTGATTGGCGCATGCTTCGGTGCGCTGATCTTCGGCGTCGTGCAGATCGGCATCACGTACACCAACGTCGATTCCGACTGGTTCCGCGTGTTCCTCGGCGTGATGCTGCTGTTCGCCGTGCTGTTCAACCACTACGTGCGCGGCCGCGTCGCGGCATCGCGCTAGACGGAGGTTCACGATGAGCACCCCCGAACAGAACACCGACGACATCATTTTGTCGCTGGAAAACGTCAGCCGTTATTTCGGCAACATCATCGCGCTGAACGACATCACGCTGCGCCTCATACGCGGCGAAGTGCATTGCCTGCTCGGCGACAACGGTGCCGGCAAGTCGACACTGATCAAGACGCTCGCAGGCGTGTATCAGCCGAGCAAAGGCACCTACCGGGTGGACGGCAAACCGGTGCACTTCACGTCGCCGAAAGACGCGCTCGATCTCGGTATCGCAACCGTCTACCAGGATCTCGCGCTGGTGCCGCTGCTATCGGTCGCGCGCAATTTTTTCATGGGCCGCGAGCCGCAGAAAAAGCTGTTCGGCCTTCTGAACGTGATGGATCTCGAAACCTGCGCAACCACCGCGCGCGACAAGCTCGCCGAAATGGGCATCAACGTGCGCGACCCGCATCAGCCGATCGGCACGATGTCGGGCGGCGAGCGTCAATGTCTGGCGATTGCGCGTGCGATCCACTTCGGCGCGCGCGTGCTGATTCTCGACGAACCGACCGCCGCGCTCGGCGTCAAGCAGAGCTTCAACGTGCTGAAGCTGATCCACAAGGCGCGCGCCAAAGGCATCTCGGTGATCTTCATCACGCACAACGTGCACCACGCGTATCCGATCGGCGATTCGTTCACGCTGCTCAATCGCGGCCGCTCGCTCGGCACGTTCACCAAACAGACGATCAGCAAGAACGAAGTGCTCGACATGATGGCCGGCGGCGCCGAGATGCAGAAGATGATCGGCGAACTCGAAGGCGCGACGATCTGACCGATTCGCGCGGCACGTCCAGCCTCGGCGCGTTTCGCCCGGCTGGCCGACGCGCACCTACCGCGCACTGTTACTCAGGACTATTCATGGCTCACTCCAGTACCTCCAGCGGTAACGCAGCGGACAGCCGGTTCGCGCCGGGGCGCGCCCGCGACATCGTGTGCCTCGGCCGGCTGGCCGTCGATCTGTACGCGCAGCAGGTCGGCGCACGGCTCGAAGACGTGTCGAGCTTCGCGAAGTATCTCGGCGGCTCGTCGGCGAACATCGCGTTCGGCTGCGCGCGGCTCGGGCTTGCCGCGGCCATGCTGGCACGCGTCGGCAACGATCACATGGGGCGTTTCCTGACGGAGACGCTCACGAAGGAAGGCTGCGACGTGAGTCACGTGCGCATCGATCACGATCGGCTGACCGCGCTCGTGCTGCTCGGCCTGAAGGACCGTGACACCTTTCCGCTGATCTTCTACCGCGAGAACTGCGCGGACATGGCGGTCGACGAGGCCGATTTCGACAAGGCGTTCATCGCGTCATCGAAAGCGCTGCTGATCACCGGCACGCATTTCTCGACCGAGCAGGTCAATCGCACGAGCCGTCGCGCGCTCGACTACGCGCGCCGCAACGACGTGCGCACCGTGCTCGACATCGACTACCGCCCGGTGCTGTGGGGACTCACGGGCAAGGCCGACGGCGAGACGCGTTTCGTCGCGAGCGAAGGCGTCAGCGCGCATTTGCAGCGGATTCTGCCGCTGTTCGATCTGGTGATCGGCACCGAGGAAGAGTTTCGCATCGCCAGCGGCAAGGCCGACCTCGCCGACGCGCTCGCGATGGTGCGCGCGGTGACGCCGGCCACGCTCGTGCTGAAACGCGGGCCGCTCGGCTGTCAGATCATCGACGGCGAGGTGCCCGCATCGCTCGACGATGCGCCGGTTCACGGCGGCGTCGAAGTCGAAGTGCTGAACGTGCTCGGCGCGGGCGACGCGTTCGCCTCCGGCTTTCTGTCCGGCTGGCTGCGCGATCAGCCGCTCGTCGCCTGCGCGCGCGCCGCGAACGCGAGCGGCGCGCTGGTCGTATCGCGGCACGGCTGCGCCCCGGCGATGCCGACATCGGCCGAACTCGACTACTTCCTGCGCGAAGCGCAGGCCGATCCGCAACGCATGCGCCGCCCCGATCGCGATGCGAAGCTCGCAAGACTGCATCGCGTGTCGCCGGCGCGCAAAGCGTGGCACGAGGTGCTCGGCTTCGCTTTCGATCATCGCAATCCGTTCTTCGAACTCGCGCAGCAGACTGGGGCCGACGAAGCGCGCATTGCCTCGCTGAAGGGCTTGTTCGTCGAAGCGGTCGCGCAGACCGAACGCGCGTTGAATCTGCACGGACGCATCGGCGTACTGATCGACGACCGCTATGGTCAGGACGCGCTGAATGCCGCGACCGGTCGCGGCTGGTGGATCGGCCGCCCGGTCGAACTGCCCGGCTCCGTGCCGCTCGTGTTCGATCATGGTCGTTCGATCGGCACCACGTTGATCGCGTGGCCGCAGGAGCACGTCGTGAAATGCCTCGTGCAGTTTCATCCCGACGAACCGATCGAGCAGCGGCTCGAACAGGAGGCGCAACTGCGCGCGCTGTATGACGCGACCCAGGCAAGCGGCCACGAACTGCTGCTCGAAGTGATTCCTCCGAAGCATGCGTCGCTGCCGCAGGGGCCGGATATCGTGTATCGCGCGTTAAAGCGCATCTACAACCTCGGCATCTACCCCGAGTGGTGGAAGCTCGAACCGATGGACGCCGCGCAATGGCAGGCCATCGACGCGCTGATCGCCGAGCGCGATCCGTATTGCCGCGGCGTCGTGCTGCTCGGTTTGTCGGCGGCGGTCGAGCAGTTGAGCGAGGGCTTTCGCGCGGCCGCGCAAGCGGCGACGTGCCGCGGCTTCACGGTCGGCCGCACGATCTTTCACGAACCGAGTCATGCGTGGCTCGCCGGTGAAATTGGCGACGACGAACTGATCGCGCGCGTGCGCCTCACGTTCGAAACGTTGATCGCCGCATGGCGCGGTGCGCGCGGCGAACCGGCGGCGCATGGCACACCTCATCACGCTCATCAGGAGCAGGCCGCATGAACGAGCGCATCATGCATGACGACACCCCATCGGCCAGCGGCGCGACGCAAGCGCACGCGCCTGCGCGCACCGGCGGCACGATTCGCCTGACGATGGCGCAGGCGCTCGTGCGCTATCTGGCCGCGCAACGCGTCGCCAGCGAAGACGGCACCAACGTCGAACCGCTGTTCGGCGGCGTGTTCGCGATTTTCGGTCACGGCAACGTCGCGGGCATCGGCGAGGCGCTGTATCAGCATCGCGACGCGCTGCCGACCTTGCGCGCGCACAACGAGCAGGCGATGGCGCACAGTGCGATCGCCTACGCAAAGGCGCACTTTCGCCGCCGCATGATGGCCGTGACGACGTCGATCGGCCCAGGCGCCACCAATCTGCTGACCGCGGCCGCGCTCGCGCACGTGAACCGTTTGCCGGTGCTGCTGTTGCCCGGCGACATCTTCGTGTCGCGCGCGCCCGATCCGGTCTTGCAGCAGGTCGAGGATTTCAACGATGGCGGCGTATCCGCGAATGACGCGTTCAAGCCGCTGTCGCGCTACTTCGACCGCATCGTGCATCCTGCGCAATTGCTGAGCGCGCTGCCGCGCGCGATCCGCGTGCTCACCGATGCCGCGTTGTGCGGCCCCGTCACGCTGGCGCTGCCGCAGGACGTGCAGGCGCAGGCGTGGGACTTCCCGGAGGACTTTTTCACGCCGCGCGTCGTGCGCTTTCACGCACCCGCGCCGCGTAGCGACGATATCGACGCCGCGTGCGCGCGCTTGCGGCACGCGAAGCGTCCGTTGATCGTCGCGGGCGGCGGCGTGCTGTACAGCCGCGCGGCCGATGCGCTGCACCGCTTCGCGAGCTCGCACGGCGTGCCGGTCGCGGAAACGCAGGCCGGCAAAAGCTCGCTCGCGTGGAACGATCCGCTGAATGCGGGCGCGCTCGGGGTGACCGGCTCAGCGGCTGCCAACGCGCTTGCGCATGACGCCGACTGCGTGCTCGCGCTCGGCACGCGGCTGCAGGACTTCACGACCGGCTCGAACACGCTGTTCACGCAAGCCGACGTGATCGCGATCAACGCGAACGGATTCGACGCGCTCAAGCATCGCGGCTTCGTCGTCGAAGCCGATGTGAAACTCGCGCTCGATGCGCTAACGGGGCCGCTGCATGGCTGGCACGCCGAGCGCAGCTGGACCGCGCGCGCACACAAGCTCGCGGCGAGCTGGCGCGACACCGTGCAAACGCTCACCCATGCGCCCCAACGCGACGCGGTACTGCCCTATGAGGGCGACGTGATCGGCGCGGTGCAGCGTTCGAGCGCGCACTCGCCGACCGACGACATCGTCGTCTGCGCGGCCGGCACGCTGCCCGCCGATCTGCACAAGCTATGGCGCGCGGGCCGGCCCGGCGCGTATCACGTCGAATACGGCTATTCGTGCATGGGCTACGAGATCGCGGGCGGCCTCGGCGTCAAGCTCGCGCGGCCCGAGCGCGAGGTGATCGTGATTCTCGGCGACGGCAGCTATCTGATGATGAACAGCGAGATCGCGAGCTCGGTGATGCTCGGCGCGAAGCTGATCGTCGTCGTGCTCGACAATCGCGGCTTCGGCTGCATCAATCGACTGCAACAGGCTTGCGGTAGCGCACCGTTCAATAATCTGCTCGACGATTGCGTGCACGCACCGGAAGGCGCGCCGCGCATCGACTTCGCCGCGCATGCGCGCGCGCTCGGCGCGCAAGCCGAGCATGCGCGCAATCTCGCCGAGCTCGAAGCGGCACTGCAACGCGCGCGCGCGGCGCGAGGCACGTACGTGATCAGCATCGACACCGACCCGGCTCGCACCACCGAAGACGGTGGCTGGTGGTGGGAAGTCGCGGTGCCCGAAGTGTCGACGCGCACCGAGGTGCGCGAGGCCCGCGCGAAGTACGACGCGCAGCTCGCCGCGCGCGCGGCGCCGCCCGCGACGCCTGCGCCGTCACAGGGCGCCGATCACGACTGAGAACCATGAGGACTCCGGCATGACTGCTTTCGACGTACGCATCGGCATCAACCCGCTGTCGTGGATGAACGACGACCTGCCGTCGCTCGGCGGCGAGACGCCGCTCGAAGTCGCGCTGACCGAGGGTCGCCAGATCGGCTATCAGGGCTTCGAACTCGGCAACAAGTTTCCTCGCGAGCCGCAAGCGCTGAAAACGCTGCTCGCGCAATACGACCTCGCGCTCGTGTCCGGCTGGTACTCGGGACAACTGGCCAGGCGCAGCGTCGCCGAAGAAATCGACGCGGTCGGCCCGCATCTGGAGTTGCTCGCGCAGAACGGCGCGACCGTGATGGTGTATGGCGAAGTCGCCGATTCGATCCAGGGCGCGCCGCGCCCGCTGTATCAACGGCCGCGCTTTTTCGGCGACGCGCAATGGGCCGGCTACGCGGCCCGCGTCGATGAATTCGCGCGTTATACGCTGAGTCGCGGCGTGCGGCTCGCCTATCATCATCATATGGGCGCGTACGTCGAAACGCCTGCCGACGTCGATCAGTTGATGGCGCGCACAGGCGACGCGGTCGGCCTGCTGTTCGACGCCGGGCACATCACGTTGGCGGGCGGCGATCCGTTGGCCGTGCTCGACAAACACATCGCGCGCGTTTGCCACGTGCACTGCAAGGACGTGCGCCCCGCCGTGATGAAGCTCGCACGCAATCGCAACTGGAGTTTTCTCGATGCGGTGATCGCCGGTGCGTTCACGGTGCCCGGCGACGGCGCGGTCGATTTTCCGGCGCTGATCGACCGGTTGAAGCGGCACGGTTATTGCGGCTGGCTCGTCGTCGAGGCGGAGCAGGACCCGGTGGTCGCGCCGCCGTTCGACTATGCGCAGAAGGGATATGGAACTTTGCGGGCGCTCGTCGATGCGCCGCTCGGCACGGAGGCAACATGAGCTTATTAGTGAAGGCAGAGCGCGAAGGCCAGACGATCGCGCGCGTGACGCCGCAGTCGGCCTGCTGGCGCTATGTGGGATTCGCCGCGTACCGGCTCGGCGCGAACGAACTCGTCTACGTGTTCGAGCCGGCGCGCGAAGCGTGCATCGTCGTGCTGAGCGGCGCGGTCGATATCGAAACGCCGGGCACGACGTGGAGCTCGCTCGGTTCACGCGACAGCGTGTTCGAAGACGCGGCGCCGTACGCGGTGTATTTGCCGCCGAAGGTGCGCGCGACGGTGCGCGCATGCCGCGACGCGGAGATCGGTGTCGCGAGCGCGCCGGCCAAGGGCGAGTATCCGGCGCGGCTGATCGAGCCGGCGTCGATGAAGCGCTCGACGCGCGGTAAGTCGCTGAATACGCGTTACGTGTGCGACATTCTTCCGCACACCGAGCCGGCGGAATCGCTGCTGGTGGTCGAAGTGAGAACGCCGGGCGGTCACGCGTCGAGCTACCCGCCGCACAAGCACGACACCGACAATATCCCGCTCGAAAGCTCGCTCGAAGAAACCTATTACCACCGGCTCGATCCGCCGCAAGGCTTCGCATTCCAACGCGTGTACACCGACTCACGCGATATCGACGAATCGATGGCCGTCGAGGATCACGACGTCGTGATGGTGCCGCGCGGCTATCACCCGGTCGTCGTGCCGTACGGCTACGACTCGTATTATCTGAACGTGATGGCGGGCAGCCAGCGGGTCTGGCATTTCCATAACGATCCGGCGCACGAATGGATCATCAACAAGGATGCTTGACTAACTTGTCCGTAGCCGCGCGTCAGCCAACCCCGAGCCATTCGCGCATCACGTCGTCGCGCGACATAAACGACGCCAGCGCGCCGTCGAACACGATCTCGCCGTGCCCCATCACCGCGACGCGGCACGCGATGTCCCGCGCGATCACGAGCCTCTGCTCGATCAGCAACATCGCGACGCCACGCTCGCGCAGCGCGTGCAGACAGGCGGCGACCTGCTGCATCACGAGACTCGCGAGCCCTTCGCCGGGCTCGTCGATCAACAGCAGATCGGGATCGCCGAGCAGCGCCCGCGCGAGCGCGAGCATCTGTTGCTCGCCGCCCGACAGCGCGCCGGCGTGCGTGCGCTTGCGCGCGGCGAGCACCGGGAACAGCGCGTACGCGTCGTCGAGCGTGAAGCGCGGCGCGCGGCCGCGCGCACGCGATGCGGCAGCCGGCGCAATGCCGAGCAGCAGGTTTTCATGCACGCTCAGCGCGGCGAACACGTCGCGATGCTCGGCCACATAGCCGAGCCCGAGCCGCGCGATCTCGAACGTGCGCCGACCGGCGAGCGAACGCCCCGCGAAACGCAGTTCGCCCTCGCAGCGCACGAGGCCCATGATCGCGCGCGCGAGCGTCGAGCGGCCCGAGCCGTTGCGGCCGACCAGCGCGACCACTTCGCCGGGCTCGATGCTCAGCGTGACGCCGTGCAGCGCCTGGCTCGCGCCGTACCACGCATTCAGGTCGCAAATGTCGAGCAGCGCGCTCATCGGCCTGCTCCGTGGTCCGGTTCATCACCCGCCCGCGCGCGTGAGCCGACGTCGAAGCGTTCACCCAGATACGCGGCCCGTACCGCCGCGTCGGCGCGAATCGCGGCCGGCGATCCACTTGCGATGATGCGCCCTTGCACCAGCACCGAAATGCGATCGGCGATCGCGAACACCGCATCCATGTCGTGCTCGACCATCAGCAGCGTGCGGCCCGCGGTGGTGTCGCGGATCAGCTCGATCGCGCGTGCCGCTTCCGCGCGGTTCATGCCCGCCGTCGGTTCGTCGAGCAGCAGCGTGTGCGCGCCGCCCGCGAGCGCGATGCCGAGGTCGAGCGCGCGCTGCTCCGCGTAGCTGAGCGTGCCGGCCGCGACGTCGCGGCGCGCGCCGAGGCCGACCGCGTCGAGCACGTCGGCCGCGCGCGCATCGACCGCGGCCGTGCCGGTCAGACGCTGCCACCAGCGCGTGCGATCGCGCTCGGCAAGCTGCGCCGCGCAGCGCAGGTTGTCGAACACGGACAGCCGCGCGAACACGCTGGTGCTCTGAAAGCTGCGCGCGAGGCCACGGCGCGCGATCGCGGCCGGCGCGAGCCGCGTGATGTCCGCGCCGAACAGGTGGATACGCCCCGCGCTCGGCCGCGCGCCGCCCCCGATCAGGTTGAACAGCGTGGACTTGCCCGCGCCGTTCGGGCCGATCAGCGCGTGCCGCTCGCCTGGCTCGATCGCGAGATCGACGCCGCGCAGGATTTGCGTCGAGCCGAAACGCTTTTCGATGCCGTAGAGCGCGAGTGCGGGGATCATCGTGCGGCTCCGGGGAATCGCGCCGCGCGTGCATGGGCCGTGACGCGCGCATGCGCGCGCAGCGCATGGCGCGTGGTCAGCGCAGCCAGAGCGGCGAGCGCAACGAGCGCCAGCGCAAGAGGAAGCGGCGACAGCGGCGGCGCGACGGTGACATCGGTACCCGCGCCAGCGCCCGCACCTGCCCCGGCGCCGAACCATGCGCCGAACAACCCACCTGAAACCGCACCTTCGTCCGCGCCGAACTGCGCCGCATAGGCCCACTGCACCGCGAACACGATGGCCGCGAGCCACAGCACCCCCGCCGCCGCGCTCCACCAATACGCGGCGCGGCAACGTCGCCAGCCGTTGGCGGCAATCCGCGCCGTCTGCCGCGAGGCAAAGCCGGCGAGCCCATCCGGCGCGGCCAGCACGACGACGACGAAGAACAGCCCGAGATAGAACAGCCACGCCCGCGTGACACTGGCGACCACCACGCTGAAAAACGTCAGCACGATCGCCCCCGCGACCGGCCCGAAGAACGCCGCCGTGCCGCCGATCACGGTCGCGATCAGCACCGCGCCCGAGCGCATCATGCCGACGCTCTCAGTCGATACGAGCTCGATATTGATCAGCCCGAGCGTGCCCGCGACGCCCGCGAAAAACGCCGACAGCACGACCACGCCATAGCGAACCCGCCGCGGATAGCAGCCGATCGCCGCCGCGCGCGCCGGGTTGTCGCGCACAGCGTTCGCGAGCCGCATGAACGGTGTGCGCGACAGCCCGAACATCGCGACGCTGGCCACGACGCTCCACAGCGCGATCAGCGCATAGGCCTCGCGCGCCGGACCGAAGCTCCAGCCGCCGAAGAGTGGCCCGCTCGCGCGATCGATCGCGACGCCCGCCTCGCCGCCGAACCAGCCCGGCAGCGTCCACGCGGCCGCGACGACGAGCTCGCCGAGACCGAGCGTGATCATCGCGAATGCGGTGCCGGCACGGCGCGTCGCGATGAAGCCGAACAGCACGCCGCACAGTGCGCCGCCGATGCCGCCGAGCAACGGCAGCAGCACGAGCGGCATGCCGCCCGCGTTGAACACCCGCGCGGCGATCAACGCGCCGAGCCCCGCATAAGCGGCGTGCCCGAACGACAGCAGCCCGGTCCCGCCGAGCAGCAGGTTGTACGACAGCGCGAACACGATCATCGTCGCGCTTTGCGCGAGATAGCCGAGCAGCCAGCTGTGCGGCCAGATGAAAGGCGGTACGGCCAGAAAGGCGACGAGCGCGAGCCACGGCGCGAACGCACGGCCGCCCCCGCGAGACGGCACCTCGCTTTCCAGCGCGTTTGACGACCCGCTCCGCTTACGCATGATCGTCACGCCGTCCGAACAGCCCGCGCGGCCTCGTCGCCAGCACCGCGACGAGCAGCAGGTACGGCAGCAGCGGCGCCAGTTGCGCGAGCGTCAGCGCGTCCCATTCGGGCGGCAGCACCGCGCCGGCGAGCGACACCACGTCGCCCAACGACAGATCGCTCGCGACCGCCAGCGTTTGCAGGCACCCCACCAGCAGCGACGCGACGAGCGCCCCGCTCAGCGACCCGAGCCCGCCGATCACGACCACGACGAACACGATCGAGCCGAGCGACTCCGCCATCGCCGGCTCGATGACGAACAGCGGCGCGCCGATCACGCCGGCCAGCGCGGCGAGCGCGGTGCCGGCCGCGAACACGCCGGTGAACACGCGCGGCACGTCGTGCCCGAGCGCTTCGACGGCCTGCGCATGCGTGAGCGCGGCGCGCACGATCAAGCCCGTCTTCGACACGCGCAGCATCGCGACGAGCGCCGCGAGCATCGCGAGCGACACCGCCATCATGAACGCGCGGTAGCGCGTGAAGACCGCGCCGTACAGCGAGAACAGCGGACCGTCGAGCACCGCCGGAATCCTCGCCGACAGCGGACCGAGCCCCCAGCCGAGCTTGACGAGTTCGCCGAGCAGATAGGCGGCGCCGAACGTCAGCAGCAGTTCGGGCAGATGCCCGTGCCCGCGCACGCGCCGCAGCAGCCAGCGTTCGAGCGCCGCGCCGAGCAGACCGACGAGGAGCGGCGCAACCACCAGCGCGCTCCAGAAGCCGGCGCGCGCCGCCACCGAAAAGCCGACGTACGCGCCGAGCATATAGAAGCTCGCATGCGCGAAGTTGAGCACGCCGAGCATGCTGAAGATCAGCGTCAGCCCGGCCGACAGCATGAACAGCAACAGCCCGTAGCTCAGGCCGTTGAGCAGAGTGATGATGAACGGCTGCACGCGTCTAGTCCGCCGGCCCGACGACGCACAACGGTTCGAGCGCCGCGCGCAGCTCGGCGGGCAGGTTCACGGGACGACGCGTCGCGCGATCCACGTAGACGTGCACGAAATGCCCTTGCGCGGCGGGCTCGGCGTCGCCATCACGAAATAGCCCCACCTCGTAGCGCACGCTCGACGTGCCGAGCCGCGCGACGCGCAAGCCCGCGTCGATGCGATCGGGAAACACGAGCGGCGCGAAGTAGTTGCACTGCGTCTCGACGACCAGCCCGATCGTCGTGCCGTGCTCGAAATCGAGTACGCGCGCGCGGATCAGATACTCGTTCACGACGGTGTCGAAATAGCTGTAGTAGACGACGTTGTTCACGTGGCCGTAGACGTCGTTGTCCATCCAGCGCGTGGTGATCGGCAGGAAATGCGGATACGCGGCGCGGCCGGCGGGGGCGGGTTTGTTCATCGGACGTGGCGGTGGGTGGAGGCGAGGATCACAGCGACTCGGTCAGCATGCGGCGATAGTCGTCGGCGCTCGCCTCGCGCGGATTCGTGCGATGACAATGGTCGACCAGCGCGCCCTGCACGACCTTGTCGAACATGCTTTCGTCGACGCCCATTTGCCTGAGGCCGGTCGGCAGTCCAAGCCGCGCCGTCATGTCGAACAGCGCCTGCGCGAGATCCGCATGCTCGGGCACCCCCATCACGCGACGCATGCGCGCATAGCGACGCTCGGCCACCACGCTCGGCGCGCGCTCGTTGAAGCGCAGCACCGCGGGCAGCACGACCGCGTTCAGCGTGCCGTGATGCAGCGACGTGCGGCCGTTCACCTTCAGGCCGCCCAGCGGATGCGACAGCGAGTGCACACAGCCGAGGCCCTTCTGGAACGCCATCCCGCCCTGCATCGACGCGCTCATCATGTTCAGGCGCGCCTCGCGATCGCCGCCGTCCGCGCACGCGCGCTCGATGTTGTGCCACGCGCGTTCGAGGCCATCGAGCGCGATACCGTCGGCGGGCGGATTGAAGGCCGGCGCGAGGAAGGTCTCGATGCAATGCGCGATCGCGTCCATGCCGGTCGCGGCGGTCAGCCCCGGCGGCAGGCCGAGCGTGAGACCGGGATCGCACAGCGCCGATTTCGGCAGCAGATTCCACGAATGAAAGCCGAGCTTGCGGCCGTCGTTCAGGATCACAATCGCGCCGCGCGCGACTTCGCTGCCAGTGCCGGCCGTGGTCGGAATCGCGATCAGCGGCGCGACGGCGTCGGTGATCTTCGCGCTGCCGCCTTCGATCGTCGCGTACTGCGTGAGCGGCCCCGGATGCGTGGCCGCGATCGCGACGCCCTTCGCGAGATCGATCGACGAACCGCCGCCCACCGCGATCAGCCCGTCGCAGCGTTCGTCGCGATACACCTGGGCGGCCGCGAGCACCATTTCCTCGGTCGGGTTCGACGGCGTGTCGTCGAACAGCGGCACGTCGCCGAGCTTCAGCGCGTCGAGTGCCTGCCGCGCAATGCCGGCCGCGACGACGCCCTTGTCGCTGATCACCAGAGGCCGCTCGATGCCGATGCGCGCGCACTCGGACGACAGTTGCGACAGGGCGTCGTAGCCCAGATGAATATGGGTCAGGTAGTAGATGTAGGCCATGCCGTTTTCTCCCTGAGCGTGCGCTCATTGACCGCCGATTGACGTGGATGATCGGTTCGGTGATGCGTCGATGGATGTGCCGGGTCGTGTGGTGTCGCGTGCGTTGTGGGCTGTCTCCATGTTGGCTGTGATTTCTGCGTCGTCTGTTTGCTGGCTAATGTTGCAGCTCGATGGGCCGAACGCCTCACTGCCCCGGCCGCTCGACGAATTCGAACGGCAACCCGCGTCGCCGCATCCATTCGCCGAGCGCCTGGCCGGTGCCCGCGCGCCACGGCCGCAGCTTCGCGGGCTCGACGAGCCGGTATTCGAGCAGCTCGGGCGAGAGCGCGATCGTCCCATGCGCCTTCACGTGATACGCGATGATCAGCTCGTTCTTGCGGATGAATTCGTACACGCCGATCAGCTCGACCGACACGGCGTGCAGCGAGGTCTCCTCCATCACTTCGCGCGCGATGCCCTGCTCCGGCGTCTCGCCGTTTTCGAGGAAGCCGGTGATCAGCGCGAACATGCCCTCGGGCCACGCGGCATTGCGCGCAAGCAGGATCTTGCCCTCGTACTCGACGATCGCCGCGACGACCGGCAGCGGGTTATTCCAATGGACGTAGCCGCACTCGGTATCGGGACAGCTCTGACGGACGCGGCCGCCCTCGTGGTCGGGGTCGGCGCGTTCGGTCAGGGGTTTCGCGCAGCGGGGACAGAATCGGTACTCGGTCATGGCGGGGGACGTCTCTTTGTTTCGTGTTTTCTGGCGGGGCGTAGTTGGGTGGCTTTGCGCGTGTGCCGAGTGGTGCATCGAGGCGCCGGTGGTAACTCGGGTTCCAGCAACCTCACGCGTCTTCCATCACGCGACGCACAGCTCACGCACGTCGGCGGCGAAACGCTCGACCGTGTCGGGCTGCGTGTCCCACGCGCACATCAGCCGGCAACCGCCCGCGCCGATAAACTCGTAGAACTTCCAGCCGCGCGCGCGCATCGCCTTCGCGGCATGCGGCGGCAACTGCGCGAACACCGCGTTCGATTCGCTCGCAAACATGATGCTCACGCCGGGGATTTCCTGCAACCGCGTCTCCAGCAGACGCGCCATCGCGTTCGCGTGACGCGCATTGCGCAGCCATACGTCGTTGTCGAGCAGGCCGAGCCACGGCGCGGAGATGAAGCGCATCTTCGATGCGAGCTGCCCCGCCTGCTTCAGCCGATAGGCGAAATCGTCGGCGAGCGCGCGGTCGAAGAACACCACCGCCTCGCCGACCGGCAAGCCGTTCTTGGTGCCGCCAAAACACAGCACGTCGACGCCCGCGCGCCATGTGATTTCCGACGGATGCACGTCGAGCGCGGCGACCGCGTTCGCGAAGCGCGCGCCGTCCATGTGCACCTTCAGATGACGACGCTTCGCGATCGCCGCGATGGCGCGCACTTCCTCGACGCTGTAGACGGTGCCGACCTCGGTCGACTGCGTCAGCGTGACGATCTTGGGCTTCGGATAGTGGATATCGGCGCGCCGCGTGACGATGGACTCGATCGCATCGGGCGTGAGCTTGCCGGCGATGCCCGGCGCCGTGAGCAGTTTCGAGCCCCCTGAAAAGAACTCGGGGCCGCCGCATTCGTCGGTCTCGATGTGCGCGAGTTCGTGGCAAATCACCGAGTGGTACGACTGGCACAGCGACGCGAGCGCGAGCGAATTGGCCGCCGTGCCGTTGAACACGAAGAACACTTCGCAATCGGTCTGAAACAGGTCGCGCAGACGGTCGCAGACCTGGTTGGTCCACGAGTCGTCGCCGTAGGCCGGCTCGTGGCCGCTGTTGTTGGCGGCGATCAGCGCGTCGAGCGCTTCGGGACAGATGCCGGCGTAGTTGTCGGACGCGAAATGTTGCATGGTCGAGCGACGCGCCCGGCGACAGGCGCGAGGGAATGACGGAAAGCGGTCATTTTAGTGCGCTCGTGCGAGATTTGTTTTCGCGTCTTAGCTGCAACCGCAATCCGGCATGCGGCCACGGCGCGGGCCACGCGGCACGCGCGTCACTGCGATCAGGCCCGCCGCCCCCGCCAGCAGCGCGCCCGCGGCGAGCCACAGCGCCAGCGAAAACGACCCCGTGTGCGCGGCAATCGGCGCGGCCACCAACGGACCCGCGATCTGACCGATGCCATAGGCCGCCGTCGCATAACCCATCAGCCCGGCCGCGTCGTCGCCGCGCAGACGCCGCGCCTCGCGCATCGCGAATAGCGTGATCGCGGTGAACGGCAGGCCGATCAGGATGCTGCCGAGCGAGAACCCGCCCGCCGTCGGCCATACGATGCCCAGTGCGATGCCGAGCGCCTGCAGCACATACGAGCCCGCGAGCAGCGCGCGGTTGTCCCAATGCACGGGCAAACGCGCGGCGAGCAACGCGCCGACGATCAGCGCCGCACCGAACATCGGCCAGAACAGGTCCGGCCACGCCGAGCCCGGCAACGCGTGGCGCGCGATGACCGGCAAAAAGGTCGCGGTGATGATGTAGCCGAAGCCCGGTATGCCGTAGAGCAGGATCAGCCAGACCGCGTCGCTACGGTGGACGGCATGGCTCGTCTGAATGGCGGCCGTACGAGGCGGCTGGTTTGCGCTGGCGCGCGATCCGGTGGCGGGCTTTGCGGTTGCGGAGCTTGCAGCGGCAGGCTTCGCTGTTCCCGCACGCCGCGCTTCGCCAAACACCGGCCACACCAGCACCGACAGCACCGCGCCGATCGCCGCAAAGCCGATCCATCCGACCACCGCGCCATAGCCGCCCGCGACGCTGACCAGCAAGCCGGTGCCGACGATGCCCACGCCCGGCCCCGTATAGATGACGCCGCTCCACGCCTGCGCGCCGAGTTCGGCGAGCCGCCGCAAGCCCCACTGCGACGCGAACACGAAGGTCCATGCGCTGACCGCGCCGGCGACGAAGCGCACCAGCGCCCACACCCAGAACTGGCCGGTGACGCCCATCGCGAGCGTCAGCAGCACGGTCGCGGCGAGTCCGACGCGCACCATGCGTGCGGGCTCGACCCGCAGCGCCGCGCACGTCATCGCACCGGCGAAATAGCCGGCGTAATTGAACGACGCGAGCCAGCCGCCATGCTGGATATCGATCTG
Organism: Paraburkholderia sp. Cpub6; assembly: GCF_014201065.1. Taxonomy (NCBI): domain Bacteria; kingdom Pseudomonadati; phylum Pseudomonadota; class Betaproteobacteria; order Burkholderiales; family Burkholderiaceae; genus Paraburkholderia; species Paraburkholderia sp. Cpub6. The sequence continues at coordinate 268,407 of NZ_JACHDM010000006.1, read as the reverse complement.
CGGCTGGCCGAGCGCGGCGCCGTGCAGCATCAGCGGCAGCAGCGGCGTGAATGCGAAGCGCCCGATACCAAGCGCGACGGCCAGCGTGACCATGCAGGCGAGCGCCGCGCGCCGGGCGGCGTGCGGCTCGTGGAAGCGCGGGTGCGCGTGGGAAGCGAGATCGTTCATGATCGGACGGCCAAACGGCGATGGTATGAATTCATACTAGCTTGACCTTTGAATCACGAAAAATGAATAATTAGAATGTTATTCATCGCCAGGAGAGAATCATGGATCTGGCCGCTCTGACCATTTTTCGCGCGGTCGTGCGCGAAAACGGCGTGACGCGCGCCGCGGCGAAGCTCAATCGCGTGCAATCGAACGTGACCACGCGCATCAAGCAGCTCGAGGAGCAGCTCGGCACCGAGCTGTTCATCCGCGACGGCCGCCGCCTCGTGCTGACGCCGGCCGGCGAGACGCTGCTGCCCTACGCGGAACGGCTGCTCGCGCTCGCCGACGAGGCGCGGCACGCGGTACGCGAGGATCGTCCGAGCGGGCGTCTGCGTCTCGGCACGATGGAAAGCGTCGCGGCGACGCGTCTGCCGGGCCTGCTCGCGCAATATCACCAGCAATGGCCGGCCGTCGAACTGGAACTGGAGACCGGCACGACCGGCAGGCTGATCGAGCGAGTACGCGAGTTCGAGGTCGATGCGGCGCTGGTCGCGACGCCGCTCGATCCGGCCACGCTCGGCGATCTGTTCGAGACCGTACCGATCTTCCGCGAGGAACTCGTGATGCTGACGCCGCGCGGTCATCGGCCGATCCGCGAAGTGCGCGACATCGCGCTATCGACGCTGATCGCGTTCGAGCGGGGCTGCGCGTATCGCGCGTATATCGAGAAGTGGTATCTGGAGCACGGCACGCGGCCGCAACGGGTGCTGGAGCTCGGCTCGTATCACGCGATCGTCGCGTGCGTGGCGGCCGGCGCGGGCGTCGCCGTCGCACCGCGCTCGGTGCTCGATCTGGCGACCGACACGAGCAATATCGCGGTGCACGAATTGCCCGATATCGGCATGATCGACACGCTGCTGGTGTGGCGACGCGGGCATTTTTCGGCGGCGCTCAATGCGCTGCGACGCACGCTGGTGGCGTCGCAGGAAGGGACAGCCGAGGTGGATGCGGTGGCGTCCGCGGATGCGAATGTGGTCTGATCGTTGAATCCGCCCCGCCGACCAGGTTCGACGCAAACCGGTCGGCTTCAGCAAAAGCGAAGGGGCCACGCAACGCGCCGATCCTGCTGGCGCACCGCGTGGCCCCTTCGTCGAACCCGGCTCGACTTCGAGTCGAGCCGGACTCAACCGACCATCAGAATCAAAGCTGCCCTTCGACCCAGCCCTTGACGCCCGCGAGCGCCGCCGGCAGGTTGGCCGGCTCGGTACCGCCGGCCTGCGCCATGTCCGGACGGCCGCCGCCCTTGCCGCCGACCTGCTGGGCCACGAAGTTGACCAGTTCGCCCGCCTTGACCTTCTTGCTGGCGTCGGCGGTCACACCCGCGATCAGGCTGACCTTGCCGCCTTCCACCGACGCGAGCACGATCGCCGCGCTCTTCAGCTTGTCCTTGAGCTTGTCGACCGTTTCGCGCAGCGTCTTCACGTCCGCGCCTTCGAGCGTCGCCGCGAGCACATGCACGCCGCCGATTTCGATCGCCTGGCCCGCGAGTTCGTCGCCCTGGCTCGACGCCATCTTCGACTTCAGCGCGCCCAGTTCCTTCTCGAGCGCCTTCACCTGGTCTTGCACCTGGCCGATGCGCTGCGTGAGTTCCGCCGGTTGTGCCTTCAGCACGGCCGCGGCCGCGTTGACGCGCGCTTCGAGCTCCTGCACGTAGCGCACCGCGTTGTCGCCGGTGATCGCTTCGACGCGACGGATACCGGCCGCGACGCCGCCTTCCATCACGATCTTGAAGAAACCGATGTCGCCCGAGCGATTCACGTGCGTACCGCCGCACAGCTCACGCGAGAAGCCGAGGTCGAGCACGCGCACTTCGTCGCCGTACTTTTCGCCGAACAGCGCCATTGCGCCGCCCTTCACCGCCTCGTCGTACGACATCACACGCACGATGCCGGGCGCGTTCGCCAGCACTTCGGCGTTGACGATTTCCTCGACGCGGCGGATCTGCTCGTCCGTCATCGGCGCGTTGTGGGCGAAGTCGAAGCGGGTCTTGTCGGCGTCGACGAGGGAGCCCTTCTGCTGCACGTGCGAACCGAGCACTTCGCGCAGCGCCTTGTGCATCAGGTGCGTGGCCGAGTGGTTGCGCGCCGTGCGGGCGCGGCGCACCGCGTCGATTTCGGCCTTGACGATGTCGCCGAGCTTCAGCGTGCCCTGCTCGAGCGTGCCGTGGTGGCCGACCACGTCGGCCTGAACCTTCAGCGTATCGACGACCGCAAAGCGCGTGCTGGCGTTGGCGAGCACGCCCTGGTCGCCGACCTGGCCGCCCGACTCGGCGTAGAACGGCGTGTGATCGAGCACGACGACCGCGTGCTGGCCGGCCTGCACCCGCTGCACCGACGCGCCATCGACGTACAGCGCGACGACCTTCGCGTCGTCGAAGACGATTTCTTCGTAGCCGTGGAAGGTGGTCTTCGCACCCGAGTATTCGAGGCCCTGCGCCATCTTGAACTTGCCCGCCGCGCGAGCCTGCTCGCGCTGACGCGCCATCGCGTCGTCGAACGCGGATTCGTCGACCGTCACTTCGCGCTCGCGGCAGACGTCCGCGGTCAGGTCGAGCGGGAAGCCGTAGGTGTCGTGCAGCTTGAACGCGAGTTCGCCGTCGAGCGTCTTGCCGCTGGTTTTGCCACCTGCGGCGCCGAGATCGGCCAATGCGGCCTCGAGAATCGACATGCCGTGCTCGATCGTCTCGAAGAAGCGCTCTTCTTCCTGACGCAGCACGTCGGTCACGCGCTGCTCGGCCTGCTTCAGTTCAGGGTAAGCGTCGCCCATCTGCGCGACGAGGTCGGCGACGAGGCGATGGAAGAACGAACCCTTCTTGCCGAGCTTGTAGCCGTGGCGGATCGCGCGGCGCACGATACGGCGCAGCACGTAGCCGCGGCCTTCGTTGCCCGGAATCACGCCGTCGACGATCAGGAACGAGCACGCGCGGATGTGATCGGCGATTACCTTCAGCGAGTTGTTGCCCAGATCGGTCACGCCGGTTTCGCGGCCAGCGGCTTGAATGAGCGCCTGGAACAGGTCGATCTCGTAGTTGCTGTGCACGTGCTGCAGCACCGCGGCGATGCGCTCGAGGCCCATGCCGGTGTCCACGCATTGCTTCGGCAGCGGCGTCATGTTGCCCTGCGCGTCGCGGTTGAACTGCATGAACACGAGGTTCCAGATTTCGATGTAGCGGTCGCCGTCTTCGTCGGGCGATCCCGGCGGCCCGCCCCACACGTCCGGGCCGTGGTCGTAGAAGATTTCCGAGCACGGGCCGCACGGGCCGGTGTCGGCCATCTGCCAGAAGTTGTCCGATGCGTAGCGCGCGCCCTTGTTGTCGCCGATGCGGATGATGCGCTCGACCGGCACGCCCACTTCCTTCGCCCAGATGTCGTGCGCTTCGTCGTCTTCCTGGTAGACGGTGACCCAGAGCTTGTCTTTGGGCAGCTGGTAGACGCCGGTCAGCAGTTCCCACGCGTAGTGGATCGCGTCGCGCTTGAAGTAGTCGCCGAACGAGAAGTTGCCGAGCATCTCGAAGAACGTGTGGTGACGCGCGGTGTAGCCGACGTTCTCGAGGTCGTTGTGCTTGCCGCCGGCGCGCACGCTGCGCTGCGCTGTCGTGGCCCGCGAATACGGACGCGATTCCGCGCCGAGGAACACATCTTTGAACTGCACCATCCCCGAATTGGTGAAGAGCAGTGTCGGGTCGTTGCCGGGCACGAGGCTCGACGAACGGACGATCGTATGGCCCTTCGATTCGAAGAACTTGAGGAATTTCTCGCGGATTTCAGCGGCTTTCATAGCGGGCGGGGGACGGTCCTGACGGTTCCTGACGGAGACTGGCGGTCGGTGGGATGCGCCAACTGTCTGTTTCTTTAAACGACTGATTATACGGGATCGGCAAGCGCGCGCGGCGCTGCGCGCCGCCTGGTTGGCGCTCGCGTGTCCGATCGTCCGATCCGCGCCATGACGTTCGGCTGACTGCGCCCGCGAGCGCGAATCGCTTAAGATGACTTCCGCGAAACTTCGCGCGAAATAACGCATGGCAGCTCGCCGCGCGGCCTGCAACCATCAGGAGACATTCAGGAACATGGGCGCTCTCAGTCATATCCGCGTGCTGGATCTCACCCGCGTGCTCGCCGGTCCGTGGTGCACGCAGACGCTCGCCGATTTCGGCGCCGACGTCATCAAGATCGAACGCCCCGAGGTCGGCGACGACACGCGCCACTGGGGGCCTCCCTATCTGAAAACGCCGGACGGCGCGGACACGCGCGAGGCCGCCTACTATCTCGCGGCGAACCGCAACAAGCGCTCGGTCACGCTCGACATCGCGTCGCCCGAGGGTCAGCGGATCGTGCGCGAACTGGCCGCGCAAAGCGACGTCGTGCTCGAGAACTACAAGGTCGGCCAGTTGAAGAAGTACGGCCTCGACTATGACTCGCTCAAAGAGGTCAAGCCCGACCTGATCTACTGCTCGGTCACGGGCTTCGGGCAGACCGGCCCGTATGCGCAGCGCGCCGGTTACGACTTCATCGTGCAGGGGATCGGCGGCTTCATGAGCATCACCGGCGAGCGTGACGGTCAGCCGGGCGGCGGCCCGCAGAAGGCCGGCGTCGCGATCGCCGACCTGATGACCGGCATGTACTCGACGATCGCGGTGCTGACCGCGCTCACGCACCGCGACCGCACCGGCGTTGGCCAATACATCGACATGGCGCTGCTCGACGTGCAGGTCGCGATGCTCGCCAACATGAACTCGAACTACCTCGCGAGCGGCCAGCCGCCGGTGCGCTGGGGCAATGCGCATCCGAACATCGTGCCCTACCAGACCTTCCAGACCAGCGACGGATGGATCATCGTCGCGGTCGGCAACGACGGACAGTTCCGCAAGTTCGTCGAAGTGGGCGGCCGCCCGGAACTCGCCGACGACGAGCGTTTCGCAACCAACCCCGCGCGCGTGCGCAACCGCGAACTGCTCGTGCCGATGCTCGCGGACATGGTCCGCCTGCAGGGCAAGCAGCAATGGATCGCGGCGCTCGAAGCGGCCGGCGTGCCGTGCGGGCCGATCAACAATCTCGACGAAGTGTTCGACAACGAGCAGGTGGTCGCGCGCGGTCTGCAGGTCGATCTGCCGCATCCGTCGGGCGGCACGGTCAAGCTCGTGCGCAATCCGATCACCATGACCGGCACGCCGCCGCAGGCGCTGAGCCATCCGCCGCTGCTCGGCGAGCATACCGAGCGGGTGCTGAGCGACGTGCTCGGATACGACGCGCAGACGATTGCCGAGTTGAAGCGCAAAGCGGTGATCTGATCGAGAAGGCGGCGAGACTCAGCGCATCGCCGTTAGCGAAGCCAGCCAGTCCCGCCCCTCGTCCCAATCGTCGAGACCGCTGTCGGCGTTGATGTGGCCGCGCGCGCCGATCCCGACCCAGCGGCTGCCCCACGCGTTCGCGCAGGTTTGTGAAAACGGCACGCCGCCATAAGGATCGTCGCTGCTCGCCACCACGATCGTCGCAAACGGCAGGCGGGTGAGCGGCACCGGTGCAAAGCCGCCCGCGTCCCTCGGGAAGTGCGCTTGGTCCGGATCGGGCACGGCGACCAGCAGCGCGCCGGCCACCTTCGCGAGCTGCGCCGCGCTTGCGTACTGCGAGGCCCAGAACGCCGTGGTCAGACAGCCGAGGCTGTGAGCGGCGAACACGACCGGCGCGTCCACGGCGTCAAGCGCGGCGGCCAGCGTACGGCACCAGGCGTCGCGCGAAGGGTGGTCCCAGTCCGGCATCTGCACGCGGACGACCGCGGGATCGAGCGCTTCCCTGCGCGTTTGCCAGTGGCCTGGGCCGGAGTCCAGATAGCCCGGCAATACGAGTGTGGTTGGTTGGTGTTCGCTCATTGTGCTTCCCCGTGTTCGGCTTATCGCCCGCTCGCGGGATAGCGCGGCGGGCCGTCTACCGTATCACGCGCGCCACGCCGCCACCACGGGGATCGCTCGCGGGCTCGGGTGTCGTGCCGTCCACGCGGATCATCTGCACGTCGCCGTTGAACGACTGCTGCTCGACCGTAAAGCCGAGCGCCTTCAATTGTGTGGCGAGCTCATCCGGCGCGCGACGGTACGGCTCGAAGTAGATCGTCTTTGGCGGCAGCAGCTGATGATGGAAACGCATCGCGGCGAGCGCGTCCGTCGGTGACATGTCGAAGTCGTACAGATTCGTCATCACCTGGAAGATCGTCGTCAGGATGCGAGAGCCGCCGGGCGTGCCGATCGCTAGCGCGATCTTGCCGTCCTTCAGCAGCAGCGTGGGCGTCATCGACGAAATCGGGCGGCGGCCCGGCGCGATCGCATCCGGCTCGGCATCGGCGGCGCCGGGTGTCGACGCCGCGCCCGTCGCGCCAGCGACGGCTGGCTTGATCACGAAATCGTCCATCGCATCGTTCAGCAGGAACCCGCCGCCGTCCACCACGACGCCGGAGCCGAAATCGCCGTTCAGCGTGTAGGTGTTCGACACCGCGTTGCCCCATTTGTCGACCACCGAGAAATGCGTGGTTTGCGCCTTCTCCGCCGCCGCGCCGCCGTCGACACCGGGTTTCACCGTCGCGGCGGCCGGCGCTTCGTCGGCTTTGACTTCGGCCGCGCGCTGCGCGAGGTAGGCGTCGTCGATCAGCTTCGCGACCGGCACCGGCGATGCGTCCGGGTCGCCGATATGGCGCTGCCGGTCCGCGAACACGCGATCCTCGATCTGCGCGATCAGATGGATGTACGGCGCAGAATTCAACGCAAGGCCGTCGAACGCCGGCTGCAGATCGGCCCGCATCTTCAGCATCTGGATCAGCCCGAGGCCGCCGGAGCTCGGCGGCGGCGCGGTGATCACGCGGTAGCCGTGCCAGTCGGCCGCGAGCGGCTCGCGCCACAGAGCCTTGTACTGGCTCAGATCCTGGCTCGTGATCAAGCCGTGGCCGTACATCTGCGCGGCGATCATTTGAGCGGTGCGGCCCTCGTAAAACTCGCGGCCGCCGTCGCTCGCGATCCGCCCCAGCGTCTGCGCGAGTTCCGGTTGGCGCAGCATCGCGCCCGCCTTCAGGTTCGCGAAGTAGGCGTCGAAATTGGTCTTGCCCGCGAAACTCTTGGCGGCCGCGTCGCGTCGCTGCTGCAGCCGCGGGTCGACCTGGAAGCCGTCGGTCGCGTAATGGATCGCGGGCGCGAGCACCTGCTTCCATTTGAGCTTGCCGAAGCGCCGCTGCGCTTCCCACATGCCATCGACAGTGCCCGGCACGGCCGCCGCGCGATGCCCGACCGTGCTCATGCCCGGCGCCACGTTGCCCTTGTCGTCGAGGTACATGTCGCGGGTCGCCTGCTGCGGCGCGCGCTCGCGATAGTCGAGAAAATACGGCTTGCCGTCGACCAGCAGCGTCATGAAGCCGCCGCCGCCGAGGTTGCCCGCATCGGGCCGCGTGACGGCGAGCGTGAAGGCCATCGCAACCGCGGCATCGACCGCGTTGCCGCCTGCGGCGAAGATCTGCTGCGCGGTGTCAGCGCTGTAGCTGTCCGGCGCGGCGACTGCCGACGCATCGAGCGCCGGCTTCGGCGCCGGTGTTTTCGCGGCGGCGGACAGCGGCGCGGCCACGTTCACGGCAAGCACGGCAAACCAGGCCGAAGCGAGCACACGACGGTTACGGCAAGAAAATCGGGCGCTAGCCAAAGCGCGGGCAAAGGGCGCGCGAAACGCGCCGTGCGTCGGGACAGACATCCGAGAAAACTCCGGCAACGAGGCGAGCATGGCGCACGAGCAGCGGAGCCTCGTGCAGGAAGATGAGGACAGCGTGGACGGCTCGAGCAAGCCCGCCCCGCGCGAAGGCCCAGCACAGGCGCGCGGGCCGCGCGCAGCAGCGCATCCTAAGTCGGCGCGTCGCGCGTCGCCAACCCGTTTTACCTCCTGTTACAGCCCCGCGCGCCGGCTTCCCTGACTCCGGCAGCCGCGCCAAACTCACTGCGCCGTTGGCTGCGCGCCGCAACCACCTGCCGCGAACGGGCTCGTCAGGTAGAATTGACGGCTACACGGGCGCATTGCGCGCCCCCATGGACTCTCATCTTCTCGCATGAATACCGAACGCAACGACGCGCCCGCGGCATCCAATTTCATCCGCAACATCATCGACGACGACAACCGCACCGGCAAATGGAACCAGCGTGTCGAAACGCGCTTCCCGCCGGAGCCGAACGGCTATCTGCACATCGGTCACGCAAAGAGCATCTGCCTGAACTTCGGCGTCGCGCGCAGCTACGGCGGCGTGTGCCATCTGCGCTTCGACGACACCAATCCGGAGAAGGAAAGCGTCGAGTACGTCGAGTCGATCATCGACTCGGTGCGCTGGCTCGGCTTCGAATGGGAAAAGGACCGCACCGAGCATCTGTACTTCGCGAGCGACTACTACGACAAGCTGTACGAGTTCGCGGAGCTGCTGATCCAGCGCGGCAAGGCTTACGTGGATAGCCAGTCGGCCGAGGAAATCCGCGCGAACCGCGGCTCGGCCGCCGAGGTCGGCACGCCGTCGCGCTTCCGCGAGCGTTCGGTCGCGGAAAACCTCGACCTGTTCCGCCGCATGAAGGCGGGCGAGTTCAAGGAAGGCGAGCACGTGCTGCGCGCGAAGATCGACATGTCGTCGCCGAACTTCAACATGCGCGACCCGGTCATCTACCGCATCCGCTTCGCGCATCACTACCGTACCGGCGACACCTGGTGCGTGTACCCGATGTACGACTACACGCACTGCATCTCGGACGCGCTCGAAAACATCACGCATTCGCTGTGCACGCTCGAGTTCGAAGATCACCGCCCACTGTACGACTGGATCCTGAACGAACTCGCCGAGGCCGGTGTCTTCGGGCGTCCGCTGCCGCAGCAAATCGAGTTTTCGCGCCTGAACCTGACCTATGCGATCACCAGCAAGCGCAAGCTGCTGCAACTCGTCAACGAAGGCCATGTGGAAGGCTGGGACGACCCACGCATGCCGACCATCGTCGGCGTGCGCCGGCGTGGCTTCACGCCCGAGTCGATCCAGCTGTTCTGCGAGCGCATCGGCGTGACCAAGGTCGACTCGTGGATCGACATGAGCGTGTTCGAAGGCGCGCTGCGCGACGATCTCGACGAGAAGGCACCGCGCATCGCCGCCGTGCTCGATCCGGTCAAGCTGATCATCGACAACTTCCCCGAACGCCTCACCGAGCCGTGCCACGCACCGGTGCATCCGCATCATCCGGAACAGGGCATGCGAGAGTTTCCGATTTCGCGCGAGCTGTGGATCGAGCGCGAGGACTTCACTGAGACGCCGCCGAAAGGCTATTTCCGCCTGTTCCCGGGCAACAAGGTACGGCTGCGCTACGGCTACGTGATCGAATGCACGCACGCGGACAAGGACGAGAACGGCAATATCGTCGCGGTGCACTGCAACTACTTCCCGGACAGCAAATCGGGCACCGAAGGCGCGAACAATTACAAGGTCAAGGGCAACATCCACTGGGTCAGCGCGGCGGCCGCGTGCCCGGCCGAAGTACGCATCTACGACCGGCTGTTCAAGGAACCGCAACCGGACGCCGGCGGCCGCGACTTCCTCGAAGCGCTGAATCCGGACTCGAAACGCGTGGTCCAGGCCTACCTCGAAACCGGCGCGCGCCATGCGCTGCCGGAGCAGCGCTACCAGTTCGAGCGCCACGGCTACTTCGTCGCCGACCGCGTCGATTCGAAGCCGGGTAAGCCCGTATTCAACCGCATCGTCAGTCTGCGCGACAGTTGGGGCAAGCCGGCCTGAGCCCGCGCCGGCGAGGGCCCGGCGTTGCGGGCCCATCCGGGTTGCCGGATGTTTCGATCGACACTCACTGCGCGCTCGCCCGAGCGCGCCGGTCCGGGAGGTCCGATGAAGGTTGCAGGCCGCCACGGGGAAGGGTCTGAAGGCAGGGTTCGCGTCGCACGGAGCGCGCGCGGCTCACGCTTCCCGCGTCTGCTGCGCGGCATGCACAGCGTGCTGCTTACGCTGGCCGCCTGCGGCGTGCTCGCGTTCACCGGCCCCGCCCGCGCGGATGAACTGACCGGCACGCTGAGAAAGATCCACGACGACGGCGTCGTCGTGCTCGGCGTGCGAGAGGCGTCGATCCCGTTCTCGTACTTCGACGGCAAGCGCACGGTCGGCTACTCGCAGGCGATCGCAATGCAGATCGTCGATGAAATCAGGAAAACGCTCGGCATGGCGCAGCTGCGGGTTCACGAAATCACGGTAACGTCGTCGAACCGCACGCCGATGCTGCTGAACAACCAGATCGATCTCGAATGCGGCTCGACCACGCACACGGTCGAGCGCGAAAACGTCGCCGCGTTTTCAGACAGCTTTTTCCAGTACGCGGTGCGCATGATCACGCGCAGGAACAGCGGCATCACCGATTTCCCCGATCTGGCCGGCAAGCCGGTCGTGACGACCGCGGGCACGTCCGACGAGCGCCTGCTGCGCAGCCTCAACACCGACAAGCAGCTGAACATGCGCATCATGAGCGTGCGCGACCATCAGGACGCCTTCAACGCGATGAAGGACGGTCACGCGGTGGCGTTCGTGATGGACGAGCCGATCGTCTACGGTTTCAAGGCGACCGACCCGCATCCCGACGATTTCATCGTGACGGGCACGCCGCTTGGCTACGAGGTTTATGCGTGCATGTTCCGCAAGGGCGACGAGCCGTTCCGCGCGCTCGTGAATCGCGTGATCGTGCGCTCGCAGACGTCCGGCGACGCCGAGCGTCTGTATCGGCAGTGGTTCACGCAGCCGATTCCGCCGCATGGCATCAACGTCAATTTCCCGCTGTCGGAGCAGAACCGCGCGTTGTTCGCGCATCCGAACGACCACGCGCTCGATTGACGGCGGCGTGCGCCGTCTATAGCGACCGGTGCAACTCCGTGAGCGACAGCGTCGTCTCGAAGAGCCGCGTCAGACTACGGCTCGCGTAGCGCGGCACCTCTTCGATCGACGCCCAGCGGTAGTCGTCCATTTCGGGGATCAGCGTGCCGTCCGAGCGGCGCGGAAACAGCGACGTGCAGGTGCACGTGCTCAGATCGAGCTCGCCGGCACCCGCGCGGGCCGCGAACAGATGCAGGTCCTTGTCGCGCCGGTAGACGAACAGGCCGAGATCCTTCAGCCGATCGGCCTCGAGCGCGATGCCGGTTTCCTCGACCATCTCGCGCAGCGCCGTCACGTGCGGCGCCTCGCCGTCCTCGCCCTGGCCTTTCGGGATGTCCCAGTGCGTCGTTTCGGTGGCGTGCGCGAGCAGCACGCGTCCGTCGGGATCGAGCAGCACGATCCCGCACGAGACGATTCGCGGGCTCATCGCGCAGCCTCACTGCATGCACCTCTCGCGCCGCGCTCACGCATGCTCAACGCTTCTGCAGCTGCCAGGCGCCACCTTCCTTGCAGAAGTTCGGACGCAGGTTCATCGATTGCCCTTTCGCATTGAGTACGACCCCGAGGGTGCGGCAGGTGCGTGCGCCTTCGGTCGAGGTGCTGTCCATCGAGATGGTCGCGTCGATCTTCACGCTATTGCCGGTGCCGTCGTTGACCCACGTGAAGCTCTCGCCGTCCTTCCTGTCATTGAGCGCGCTCATGACCGCATGCTTGATCGAGTCGTTGTCACGCTGTCTCATATAGGTGATCGGCGTGTCGCCCAGAAAGCCGAGGTTCGCCGCTTGCGCGCCGATCGCCGCACCGAGCAGGAGGCTCGCGGCACTGAGGTGGAACAGCACACGGGTTCGCGACGACATGTAGGACTCTCCTCGAAGTGTGCACGGCGCGCACGGGCGCACGGCGGCTTTTGATCCTGACCTCAAAAGCATAGCATGCACACTTCGGCAGGCAGCGCGCCATCGACGCGGCCATCAACGCGCGGCGGCCGTCCCCTGCAGGCGGAACGTGTTGACGACGTCGCGCAGCATCTGCGCCTGCTCCTGCATCGACTGCGCGGCGGCCGCCGCCTGTTCGACCATTGCCGCGTTCTGCTGCGTGGTCTCGTCCATCTGCGCAATCGCGAGATTGACCTGCTCGATGCCGCGGCTCTGCTCGTCGGACGCGGCGGAAATCTCGCTGATGATGTCGGTCACGCGCTTCACCGCATCGACGAGCGACTCCATCGTGCCGCCCGCCTTCTCGACGAGCGTCTTGCCGCTGCCGACGCGAGCGACCGAATCCTCGATCAACGTCTTGATCTCCTTGGCCGCGTCGGCGCTGCGGCGCGCGAGGTTGCGCACCTCGCCCGCGACGACCGCGAAGCCGCGGCCCTCCTCGCCGGCGCGCGCGGCTTCGACGGCCGCGTTCAGCGCGAGGATGTTGGTTTGAAACGCGATGCTTTCGATCACGCCGATGATATCGACCACCCGCGCCGAGCTCGCCGCGATGCTCTGCATGTTCGCGACGACGTGCTGCACGGCCTCGCCGCCCTCGCCCGCGAGCTGCGACGCCGAGCGCGCCATGCGATTGGCCTGCAGCGCGTTGTCGGCGTTCTGCTTGACGGTCGCCGTCAGCTGCTCCATGCTCGCGGCCGTTTCGCCGAGCGACGACGCCTGCTGTTCCGTTCGCGCCGACAGATCGAGATTGCCCGCGGCGATCTCTTCGGCCGCGACCGTGATCGTTTCGGTGCCGCCGCGAATGCGCCGGATCGCGTCGGCGAGGCGGCTTTGCATGCGCTGCATCGCGAACAGCATGCTTTCCTGATCGTCGCCGGCCAGCGTGACCGGGCACGACAGATCGCCGTCGGCGATCGTCTGCGCGACGCTCGCCGCATAGGCGGGCTCGCCGCCGAGACTGCGCTTCACGTTGCGGATGATCAGCACGAGCGCGACGGTGCTGACGCTGCCGATCACGAGGATCGTCAGCAGATAGCGCAGCAGGTCGGCGCGGAACGCCGCGTCGATGTCGTTGACGTAGACACCCGAAATCAGAAACCAGTCCCACGCGGCAAAGCGCTTGACGAAGCTGATCTTCGGCACGCGCTCGTTGTTGCCGGCGAGGCGGCCCATGTAATCGACGAAGCCCTGCCCGTGCGCCTGCGCGACCTTGACCATTTCGACGAACAGCAGCTTGCCGTCGCTGTCCGCGTAGTGCGACACGTCCTTGTTGCGCAGATCGGCGAGCATCGGATGCATGATCACGACCGGCGTGGCAGTCGACACGATCATGTAGCCGCTGCCGGGGTAGCGCATCGCGGACAGGCGCGCCAGCGCCTGCTGCCGCGCCTGTTCGGGCGTCAGCTCGTGCTGGTCGGCGCGCTGCGCGTAGTCGGCGACGATGCCGTACGCGCTTTCCACGACGTTCTGCACCGCCGACTTGCGCTCGGCCAGCATCGTCGCGCGCGACTGCCATGCGGCCCAGCCGCCGAGGCCGAGCAGGCCGAGCCACGTAATCAGCAGCGCGAGCCAGAGTTTGGTGTTGAGGCTAAGTCGGTTCACGCTGATTCCTCCATCGCGGCGCGTCACACGGTTCTGTTGAATTAACGGCGCCGCGCGCGATTTCCTGAGTCGGGAAACACCCGAAGCGAGCCGTACGAACACGCGACAGCCTGGCAGCCACCGGGCGCGCAACATGGCACAAAAACAAAAAGGGTTACCGGCGCGAAACCTGTAACCCTTCGATGATTCTGGTACGGCAGGAGGGGCTCGAACCCCCGACCCTCGGCTTAGAAGGCCGATGCTCTATCCAGCTGAGCTACTGCCGTATGGATCGATATCTGCATGAAACCGGCACTCGCGGCGAGCCGCCCGATTTCCCACAAACTAAAATTCTAACTGAGCTGCAACCAACCGGGCCCGGATTATAACCGATCGCCCGGCGCGCTCAGACCGGCTGCGGATGCAGCATGAACCAGCCGAGGAACAGGATCCCCGCGATCGCGCAGTACGCGCCGAACGACGCGAGACGTCCGCGGCCTTCGAAATAGCGCATCAGGAAACGCACGCTCAGGTACGCTGCGATCGCGGTCAGCACGCCGCCGAGCACCGCGTCGGCAAGCTGGCTCGGCGCGTGAAGCAGCTTCGGCAGTTCGAGTACGCCAGCCGCGAAAATGATCGGCGTGCCGAGCAAGAACGAAAACTCGGCGGCTTTCTCGGTGGTGAGGCCGGCCGCATTGCCGGCGATCATCGTCAGGCCACTGCGCGAGAAGCCCGGAATCAGCGCGCCGATCTGCGCGAGGCCGACGAAGAACGCCTGGCGGAACGTCAGCTTTTCCGGCGGTTGATGCGCGCGCGCGCGTTGCAGACGATCGCCGAACCACAGCAGCACGCCATTCACGATCAACGCAATCGCGACGATCCGCAGATCATGAAAAAGCGCCTCGAGGCGCTTTTCCAGCACGAGACCGACGAGGCCCGCCGGAATCGTACCGATGATCAGCGCCCACATCATGTGACCGTCGTCGTTGCGGCGGCCGCCGAGCGACGCTAAGAAACCGCGCACCAGCGCGTACCAGCGCGCGCGGAAGTACCACAGCAGCGCGAACGCGGTGCCGAGATGCAGGGCGACGAGGAATGGCAGCAGTTGCGGTGCATGCTTGTCGATATGCATGTCGAACAGGGCTGGCACGAGCAGCGTGTGGCCAAGACTGCTCACCGGAAACAGTTCGGTAACGCCTTGCAGCACGCTCAGAAAAATGAGAAACGACAGGTTCACGCGGCGATCCTTGTAAGCAAAGTGTCGGGAACTGCGCGCCGCACAAAAGGGGGAGCCGGCGCGTCAAAGGCGCACCGATTATGCCTGGCTACACACTCAGCGCCAAGCGGTTAGGCCACATTCGGAGAGATATTGACGCGCCGCGTCACAACTCGACACCGTTGTTACGCGAGAGCAAGAAAGCGGGCGGCGGATTCGTCGCGCGCGTGCTGCGAAAGCAGGGAATGAAACCAGCGGATCAGCGCTTGAGAGAGTGGAAGAAGTAGTACGTGCTGGCGGTGAATATTCCGAATAAGCCCACCGCCATTGCCATTGCGAGATCCATGATGCCTCCTGAGCCGATTCGCCCGGGAGTCGGATGGACCGGACGCTCAGCCGGATTATCAATAGGATTCGCCCTTTTCCGACACCCGCAATTTCCCGGGAAGGGTTTCCCCGTAGCGCAAAGCAGCGCAAAATCGCGGTTTCGCCGCGCGAGACGCTGTCGCCGCGAATGGCGCAAAACGCCGCTTCGATGCAGAGGCAACGGCCGACCCACGCGGCCGCTTTGCACGACCCTCAACCTCTATCTGGCTAGCTATTGACCATGCCCCTCTCCCCGGAACAGGACATTCTCGAGATTGCCCAGGACGCCTCGGTGCTCCGTTTTTCGCCGCAAGCCGGCGGCCGTCTGCTGTCGTGGACGATCGACGGCGAAGAGGTGATTCACTGGCCCGAGCACGCCGACTGGAGCGTGCCCGCGCGGATTCGCGGCGGCAATCCGCTGCTGTTTCCATTTCTCGGCCGTCATCGCGTCGACGGCAAGATCGGCTATTGGCGTGACGCGCGGGGCACCGTGCGCGAGCTGCCAATGCACGGCTTCGCGCGCGACCTGCCGTTCGAGCCTCACGCCGACGTGCATGGCGCCGGCCTGCGGATGGTTCTGACCGACAGTGACGCGACCCGCAGCTCCTATCCGTTCGGCTTCCGCTTCGAGGCCGCCTACGAGCTCATCGATCCGCGCACGCTCGACGTGACGCTGACCACCACCAATACCGGCGACGCGCGCCTGCCCTACTACGCCGGCCATCACTTCTACTTCACGCTGCCGCACACGCAGCGCGCGCAAACGACGATCGAACTGCCGCGCACCGAGCGGTGCCGTCAGCTCGAGGACGGCTCGATCAGCCCCGCCGAGCCGGGCGAAGCGAGCTACACGCTCGACGAAGACCGGATCTACGATCGCTTCCATTGCCTGACCGGCACGCCCGATCGACCGGTGAGGGTCGAGGCGCCGGGCATCGATCGCGTGATCACGATCGATCTGCAGCGGCCCGGCTCGGTGCCCTGGTACGCGGTGACGACGTGGACTGAAACGCCGCAGTCGGACTTTTACTGCGTGGAGCCGTGGCTCGGGTTGCCCGATGCGATCCACAACGGCCGAGGTTTGCGCTGGCTCGAGCCGGGACAAACCGAAACGGCGGCACTGCGCATTACCGTCGAGAAGACCAGCTGATACGCCGGCGCCGGCGGCGAGCCGCTCGAAGCGGCCGCCCGCCACTTCGCTCTCCTCGCCGGGGGGCGCAACACAAAACCGTTAGAATCGAACGCTTTGTCTGTCTGTGCCGCGTGATCGGGATCAGCGCGCGGCAGTGCTTTGCGAGGTCCAATGCTGGAAACGACAAGAATCAAACGACTCGGCTGCGCGGCATTGCTCGCGCTGCTCGCCGCGTGCGGGTCGGCGCCGGTGGGACCGGGCTACTACCGGGTCGAACGGGGCGACACGCTGTCGAAAATCGCGCGCGGCAACCGGCAATCGGTGCAGAACATCGCACGCTGGAACAACCTGACCAATCCCGACAGGATCGAGGTCGGCCAGGTGCTGCGCGTCGCGCCGCCAGGCGGCGCGGCGTCGACGAGCGGCGCGATCCGCAGCGGCGGTGGCGATAGCAGCAGTGGCAGCGCGAGCGCGGCGGCCGCGCCGCGTCCTGCGCCCGCGGACACTGCGCCGGCGACCGCGCCCGCGTCGATCTCGCTGGTATGGCCGGCCGACGGCACGGTGTTCCGCCGTTTCGACGGCGGCAACTCGAAGGGTATCGATATTGCCGCGGCGGCCGGCACGCCCATCGTCGCGGCGGCGCCTGGCACCGTCGTCTATGCGGGCAACGGTCTGCGCGGCTACGGCAATCTGCTGATCCTCAAGCACAACGCCGACTATCTGACCGCTTACGCGCATAACCGCGCGCTGTTGGTGAAGGAAGGCGAATCGGTCAAGCGCGGCCAGAAAATCGCCGAAATGGGCGACACCGATACCGATCGCGTGATGCTGCATTTCGAACTGCGCTACCAGGGCCGCTCGATCGATCCGTCGAAAGAACTGCCACCACGCTAGGCGACGGGCGCGAGAACCCGCCGTGCTATAAACGCTCAATTCGAAGCGGCGTGGCTGCGCGCCACGCCCTTCGGTTATCTGCAAGGAATCTGAAATGAAAAGCCCATTGGCGCGCGTCGCGGCGGCTGCGACGATCAGTCTTGGCCTCCTGACGCTCGGCGGCCTCGGCGGCTGCTCGACCACGACCACGATGACCTATCTGCCGAGCGGCGACACCGGCTTCGCGATCAACTGCAGCGGCAGCGATGCCAGCACGAGCTGGGCCGAGTGCTACAAGCGCGCGGGCGAAACCTGCGGCAACTACGGGTACGACGTGGTTTCGAAAGACGTCGACAACGGCGCGACGTCGGGCGGCACGATCGGTGGGATTTTCGGCGCGAATGTGAAAAACCGTTCGATGGTCATCCGCTGCAAGCAGTAAAAGGCAGCGGGCCGTGCGGCACGCGCGGCCGCCGAGCGGCAGAGCGTCACCGCTTAGCGGCGCCGCCAGCGCCCGGAGCGCGGATCGATGCGCGCGGCGAAGCGCACCAGCAACGCGAGCGCGATTAGCCATACGCCGACAAAAATGATCACCCCGGTCATGAGTCTCGCGCCGAAACAAATAATCCACCATCATCGGCCGCATATGTGAATTCGTGGTGAAGATCGCCGCGGCAGGTTAAACATCCGCGTAAATCCATTCAAAAAAAAGCCCGGCACGAGGCCGGGCTAACGGGGGTTCGGCGCATATCGGCAAAGGACCGGTTCACCATGCGCCAGAACGAAATCTAACAATCTGTATTTCCAAGCGCAATGCATTAATTTTGCGGCCAATGTTACACGGCGTACGGATTCCGCAATCCGTGAATCGGAAATGTCGGAATCAGACCGGCTTAATGCGCCGCAGCTGGGATACTCCACACGCCGAATCATTCAAACCAGGAATGTCGGAGTATCGCACCGGCTAATGTTCCTGGGCTATCGGCGGAAAGTCCCGCCAAACCAGCAGAGGAAAGACGTCTGGCCGAATAACACTAACTCATTCGGCAATAACGCCGCTTTGGCTCGCGAATATTAACTTGGTGCGGAAACGCACGTAACGCATCGATTAGTCGCGGCAACTCTTCCGAATAAGCGCCGATACGTTTTCACAACAAATTCGCGAATAGTGAAATCTTTAACATTGACAATTCCGCCGACAATATTGAAACCGCATTCAAACTCGTTTCAGTTTTGAATATTCGGACGATTAATGGCCGGTGCTGGTGGGCGGCACGCCTCGTGTGCCGCCGTCGTTGAATCCGCCGGCATCCAGGTTCAGAATCCGATTCAGTCAGCGCTGCATAAAAAACCGCCCGGCACGTTGCGCAAGGCCGCCACGCGGCCCGCCGGTCCTTGCCAATAGTTTATAGTGACGGCCCCGTCCGACCCTGTCCACGATGACTTCCAACGACGCCTCCCAAAGCCCCCTTTATGCGAAGCTGCTCGGCGAAACCGCCAAGATCGGCTGGAGCGAACTCGAACGTTTTTTTGCGCGCGGCATACTGCTGCACGTCGCGCGCGACCTCGATCTCGTGAGCGTCGCCGAGGCAATCGCCAACGACGACACCACCCGGGTCGCCCAATGGTTGTCCTCCGGCCTCGTCGTGCGCGTTCAGTCGGAGACGGCCGCCGATTTCGCCGCGCGCGACCCCGAGCTGTGGGCCGTCGTCGTCTCTCCTTGGGTGTGCGTGCAGGAGCGCTCTTGAACGACGCGAGGACGCCCGATGCCGGTACGCCCGATGCCGGTATGCCCCTCGCCGCGCGATCCGAACCCGCCGCACACCCAGCCAGCGCGCCCGCGCTGCCGGTGCGCTGGCATCGCCGGGTGCTCGCGCTCGCGTTGCCGATCGTCCTCGCGAATCTGACGCAACCGATCCTCGGCGCGGTCGACACCGCCGTCGCTGGTCATCTGGACAGTGCCTCTTACCTCGGCGGCGTCGCGCTCGGCGGGCTCTTCTTCAACTTCGTGTTCTGGGGCTTCGGCTTCCTGCGCATGGGCACGACCGGCCTCGTCGCGCAGGCGCACGGCGCGGGCCGCAGCGACGAGTTGCGCAACACCGTCGTGCGCGCACTGCTGATGGCGGCCGCGATCGGCGCACTGGTGCTGCTCGTGCAGCAACCGCTGATCGACTATGCGCTGCGGGCGATCGGCGGCAGCGACGCCGTGCAGCAGCACGCGCAGGTTTATTGCCACGCGCGCATCTGGGCCGCGCCGCTCGCGCTCGGCAACTACGTGATACTCGGCTGGCTGCTCGGCACGCAGCAGGTGCGGCTCGCATTGCTGTCGCAGGTCTTCATCAACAGCGTGAACATCGCCGCGGTGCTGCTGTACGTGTACGCGTTTCATTGGGGCGTGGCCGGCATCGGCGCGGCTACCGCGACCGCCGACGCGCTCGGCTTCGTGCTCGGGCTCGCCCTGCTATGGCACGGCAGGCCGCGCGGCCTGCCCGCGCTGAATCGCGCCGCCTTGTTCGACGCCGCCGCGCTGAAGCGGCTCGTCGTGCTCAATCGCGACATCTTCGTGCGCACGCTGTGCCTGCTGTCGTCGTTCGGCTGGTTCGCGCATCTCGGCGCGCGACAAGGCGACGCGACGCTCGCCGCGAACGCATTGCTACTCAATTTCCAGACCTTCATGGCGTACGGGCTCGACGGTTTCGCGCACGCGGCCGAGGCGCTGGTCGGCGCGGCGATCGGTGCGCGCGATCGTCACGCGTTCGCGCAGGCGGTCAAGGTCACCGCGCTGTGGTCGGCGCTCGGCGCGCTCGGCTTCTCGTGCGTGTACTGGGGCGCGGGCGCGTGGATCATCGAGCGGCTGACCGATCAGGCCGCCGTGCGTGCCGCGGCCGAAACCTATCTGCCGTGGGCGGCGCTGTCGCCGGTCATTTCGGTGTGGGGCTTCCTGCTCGACGGCGTGTTCATCGGCGCGACGCGAACGCGCGAGCTGATGATGTCGATGGTGGTGTCGCTTGCGGTGTTCGTGGCGGCGGCGTCGGCATTGCTCGCGTGGCACGGCAATCACGGGCTGTGGATCGCGCTGCTGATCTTCATGGCCACGCGTGGCGCAACGCTCGCGCGTTACCTGCCGGGCGTGTCGCGGGGGATTGCGGCCGCCTAGCGCGGTGCGCTGGGCACCGTTGGCTATTCGGCGGACGACAGACCGTTACGGCTTGAAACAAGCGCATACATATCGCATAACGAGCGCGTCCTGGAATGCTCTCAGCCCGTGCTCTCCGCGCGAACCGTCGGCACGGGTCAGAAGTGCCGGCGTGCCCGCGCCGGTGCTTCGCTTTCCCCGCCCTTTCCCGATCGTTTTCACTTCAACGAGCGCTCACTGCGCGACGGGCGCGGGCACCATCGCGGGCGGCCGATCGTCGGTGGGCACGCCGTGGTAGTCGGCGGGATCATGTGGTGGGCTACCGCGATGCGCGGACGGATTGTCCGCACAGCCGGCGACGCCGGCGC
Source organism: Paraburkholderia sp. Cpub6 (assembly GCF_014201065.1). Lineage (NCBI taxonomy): Bacteria > Pseudomonadati > Pseudomonadota > Betaproteobacteria > Burkholderiales > Burkholderiaceae > Paraburkholderia > Paraburkholderia sp. Cpub6. The sequence continues at coordinate 247,679 of NZ_JACHDM010000006.1, read as the reverse complement.
ACAACAGCAAGGCAAGAGTCAGAACGCGGGTCATTTTGCAATCGTCTCCGGGACAAAGCGATGGCGGACGTCCGCCGGCGCGCCGAGAGTCTAACCGCAAAGCGCGTTCGGCGACGCCATCACACACCTTGTGCGTCGCTCGTTCCAGTTCGTGAGATTTCGCCGGACGTGCGCTACTATGGGTTCGTGGCTGAACCTACCGGGAGACTGCCATGGACGGTGAATCGATCGCGGGCCTGATCGGGCTCGCAATAGGCCTGATCGTGCTGGTGGCGTTGTCGATCTTCGAATCGCGGGCCTACCGGCGTGAACACGATGGCGAGGGCATGCTGCACCACTGGACGCATCAGCATCTACATATGCCGCATTGGAGGCGTCCAAGGCATTGATGCGGGTGATCTTCGACTCTGACCGAATGGCCTCTGGCCGCGGCACCGGCATGTCACGGTGCCCCAGTCGCGCGGTTCGCTCGATGACGCGTTGACCGGCGTTGCGGCGCCTGCGCGCATCGAGGTCCGCTGGACGTGCGCAACGCTTTTCCAGTTCTTTGGGCATACATACCTCGAACGACGACGCTTCCTGCGTCGCTCTCTCCTTCTGCGCTTTCGTCCAAGGCCTCACTGCATCGAGCTTAACGGGTGATGGGCACATGCCTTGCTGGTTCCGATCCAGCAACAGACGCGCGACACCCGTGTCGATTGTCGCGGCGCGCGCGCCAAACCAGCGTGAAGATGCGGCCAGCGATTTCGCGGCCCCCTCAAAAAGGAGAACGCCATGACCGTCGGAACCATTCTGCTAATCGTGCTCATCCTGCTGCTGATCGGCGCGTTGCCAAGCTGGCCGTATAGCAGCGGCTGGGGCTATCGGCCGACTGGACTCGTCGGCGTCGTGCTGATCATCGTGATCGTTCTGCTGTTGATGGGGCGTATATAGCCCACCGCGAGGCCGGCGCGAGCCCGCTACGGTGAACGTCGTTGCCCGTGCGGTTGGGGCCGCCAGGGGATTGACGCTCCTGCCCGCACCCCCTATACTCTCGGATTCGTCGGAGCGTAGCGCAGCCTGGTAGCGCATCTGATTTGGGATCAGAGGGTCGTAGGTTCGAATCCTATCGCTCCGACCACGAAAAGCAGGTCGAAACCCGCGAAGCCTCCGGCTTCGCGGGTTTTTGCTTTTTTGGCTCGCGTTCACGTGGACGCCGACAGCCGCCCCGTCAGGCACTCGCCTTGCAAATCATCACCCGCGCATGCGACAGTGCTTGATGCAGGTACCTCGCTGCGAAGACGCGCAAGCCCGCCGCAACGCCATCCCAAGCCGCTCAAAAAGGAGACTCCCATGGACCTGATCCTCTGGCGTCACGCCGAAGCAGAAGATGTCGCCGCGAGCGATCTCTCCCGCTCGCTCACCACGCGCGGCCGCAAGCAGGCGCAGAACGCCGCGAAATGGCTGCGCGCCCGTTTGCCCGACGACGTGGTCATACTCGCGAGCCCCGCCGTGCGCACCATCCAGACCGCCGAGACGTTGAGCGACCAGTACCGCGTCGTGCGCGAACTCGCGCCGAACGCGAGCGCGAACGACGTCCTGGAAGCGGCTGGCTGGCCCGGCGGCATCGCGCAAACCGTGGTGATCGTCGGCCATCAACCGACGCTCGGCCACGTCGCCGCGCAATTGCTCGGCGACAGCCGCGCGAGCTGGCCACTGAAAAAAGCCGGCATCTGGTGGATCGAGAGCCGCGAGCGCAACGGCGAAGATGAGGCGGTGTTGCGCGCCGCCATCAGCCCCGATCTGATCTAAGCGCGCGCGTCGCGCGACACCTCCGACATTACAGGCACCCACGCGAGGGCTTACGGGCAGTCATCCAATCGTCACGGCTTTGCCATGCGAGCGTCACCGCGCGTTACTACATTGGCGAAAAAAGAAATCCTCACTCTTTTCGACCAGGACAGCCAATGCGAGAACTGCCGACGCCCACCCTGCCCTTCGCCTCGCTTTTCGAACCGCGCCGTCTGCCGCGCGCCGAGGAAACGGTCACCGCGCAGCATCGCCTGCAAGTGTCGTGGGCGCGTACCGACGAAGAGCTGCGTGAAGCGCAGCGTCTACGCTATCGCGTCTTCGCCGACGAAATGGGCGCACGCCTCAGCGGCCCCGCGGGCCTCGACGTCGATGCCTTCGATTCGTACTGCGACCATTTGCTGGTACGCGATCTCGACACGTTGAAAGTAGTCGGCACGTATCGCGCTCTGCCGCCGCATCAGGCCGCGCGCATCGGCCGTCTATATGCGGAAAGCGAGTTCGACGTGTCGCGTCTCACGCATCTGCGCGCGAAGATGGTCGAGGTCGGTCGCTCGTGCGTGCATCCGGACTATCGCAGCGGCTCGGTGATCATGTCGCTATGGGCTGGGCTCGCCGCGTACATGAAGCACAACGGCTACGAGACGATGCTCGGCTGCGCGAGCGTCGCGATGGCCGACGGCGGCCACTATGCGGCGAACCTGTATTGCTCGCTGCGCGACAACGCGCTGACCGCGCCCGAATATCGCGCGTTCCCGCATACGCCGCTGCCGGTCGACGAACTGCAGACGGGTGCCGCCGTCGCGCCGCCCCCGCTCGTGAAGGGCTACTTGCGTCTCGGCGCGAAGATTTGCGGCGCACCGGCGTGGGACCCTGACTTCAATACCGCGGATTTCCTGACGCTGTTCCGTCTGTCCGATATCAACGCGCGCTATGCGCGGCACTTCCTCGGCGATGCGTTGCCGCGATAAGCTGCGCCGAGATACGAAAAAGCCCTGCATTCGCAGGGCTTTTTTTGTTCATGCACACGCCGCGGATCGACGCGTGCGTCGATCCGCATCGCGTCAATCGTCCGTATAAACGACACGGTACGGAATCCCGACTTTCTCCCACTCCGCCGCCTCCTGGATCAGGCTGTAATCCGTCAACGGATTGTTGGCGACCCACTCGTTCGGCAAACGCACCTCGTAACCGCCGTTCGCCTGAGCAACCGTGATGCCCGGCAGGCCGACGTCCGCGCGTCGACGGCACAGCAACGCCGCAAGCCGCAGACAGAACAGCAGCGGCCATTCGACGTCACGCGTCTGCGACAGCTTGCCGAGCTTGCCCGCGTGGCCGAGCACGAGCGCGGCGAGGCGCGCCTGGTCGGTACGCGAAAAGCCCGGCATGTCGGCATTGCTCGCGATATAAGCCGAGTGTTTGTGATACGCGCTATGCGAGATCGACAGGCCGATTTCGTGTAGCGACGCCGCCCAGCCGATGAACATGCGGTTTTCCGCGCGGCGTTCCTCGTCCGGTTCGACGAACTGGTCGTAGAAGCTCGTCGACAGATCGCCGATGCGCCCCGCCTGCGGGCGATCGACGCCATAGCGGCGCATGAAGCCCTCGACCGTCACCGTACGCATGTCCTCGTGCTGCGAACGGCCGAGCAGGTCGTACATGACGCCGAGGCGCAGCGCGCCGTCGGTGGTGTCGACATAGTCGACGCCCAGTTCGTCGAACACCGCGATCATGATCGACAGCCCGCCCGCGAGCACCGGCACGCGGTCGCTCTTCAGCGCAATCAGTTTCAGCCGGTTGACGTTTTCGGCCTTGATCAGCGCGCGCTTGAGCCGCTCGAGGCCGCCGCGCGAAATGCCGTGGGTGACGCCCGCATCGTTGAAATTGTTCGCCTCGACCAGTTCGGCGAGCGCGCGCGCGGTGCCCGACGAGCCGATCGCCTGCTCCCAGCCGGTCTTCTTGTATTCGGCGGAAATGATCTGGATTTCGCGGCGCGCGGCGAGCTCGGCCTGGCGCATCGTGTACTCGTCGACGTTGCCGGCCGGGAAAAACGCGCGGCTATGGCTCACGCAGCCGATATACAAGCTCTCCATCATCATCGGCGTGTAGTGCGAGCCGATGATGAATTCCGTCGAGCCACCGCCAATATCGACGACGAGCCGCTTGCCCGCGCTCGCCGGCACCGAGTGCGCGGCGCCCGCATAAATCAGGCGCGCTTCCTCGCGCCCGGCGATCACCTCGATCGGAAAACCGAGCGCGGCCTGCGCTTCGCCGAGAAATTCGCCCGCATTCTTCGCGATGCGCAGCGTATTGGTCGCGACCGCGCGCACGTGGTCCGGATGAAAATCGCGCAACCGCTCGCCGAAGCGCTTCAGCGCATCCCAGCCACGCACCTGCGATGCGCGATCGAGCATCTTGTCGCTCGATAGCCCGGCCGCGAGCCGCACCGGCTCGCGCAAGGCGTCGACCTGATAGATCTGGCTGCCCGCGTCGGTTTCCTCGACCCGGCCCACGATGAGCCGGAAGCTGTTCGAACCGAGATCGACGGCGGCGAGGAGATGAGGAAGATTGACCATCGGGTAAGCGTACTCCATGCGCGCGAGCGCCGCGGCTGCGGCCGAGGGCGTGGCGGCGGGCTCCGGCAGCGCCACGCGCCTGCCCGGCGCCTTCGGCGCATGGTGCGCGTCGCGGCCAGCCGCACTGTTCAAAGACGCCATTCTAAGCGTAGCAGCCTTCACGGTGTCACCTCGCGGCGCAGGGAGTTCGGTATCGTCGCATAGGTAGCGCGTCATATTGACGACAGAGGACGATTGCGGCATAAAATCTTAAAAACATCGCCGATGTCATCAGGACGTCACCAAACCGTGAGAATTTCCGAGCGTCTTTCCGTCTCCATTTCAGACATTCCAATCTCGCCGCCGATGTCCATCCGCTATCCCCTGTTGAATCGCGAGCTGGGCATTCTGGGTTTCAATGAGCGTGTGTTGGCGCAAGCCGCCGATCCCGCCGTCCCCTTGCTCGAACGTCTCCGCTTTATCTGCATCACCAGTAGCAACCTCGACGAATTTTTCGAAGTCCGCATGGCCGGGCTTCAGGAACAGATGGGCGACAACCCCGGCGCATTGTCGCCCGACGGCATGTCGCTGCTTCACATGTACGACCTCGTGGTCGAACGTGCGCAGAAGCTCGTGCATCGCCAGTACACGATGCTGCACGACACGGTGCTCACCGCGCTCGAACAGGAAGGCATCTATTTCCACGGCAACGAAGCCTGGAGCGACGCGCAGACCGAATGGGCGCGCAACTACTTCTTCAACGAACTGCTGCCGGTGCTCACGCCGATCGGTCTCGACCCCGCGCATCCGTTTCCGCGCGTGCTGAACAAGAGCCTGAACTTCGTCGTCGAGCTCGAGGGCAAGGACGCGTTCGGCCGTCAGGCGATGATGGGCATCGTGCAGGCGCCGCGCGCGCTGCCGCGACTCGTGCGCATGCCGCAGGAGCTGTCGGGTTATCCGCATGGCTTCGTGCTGCTGAGCTCGCTGCTCCAACACTTTGTCGGCGAGCTGTTTCCGAATCTCTTCGTGCGCAGCTGCAATCAGTTTCGCATCACGCGCAACAGCGAGCTGTTCGTCGACGAAGACGAAATCACCAATCTGCGCGTCGCGTTGCAGGGCGAACTGCCGGCGCGGCATCTGGGCAATGCGGTGCGGCTCGAAGTGTCGGCGGAAACGCCCACGCATGTGGTGCGGCGCCTGCTCGACGAAAGCGGTCTGTCGAACAAGGACTGCTACTACGTGAACGGCCCCGTCAATCTGGTGCGGCTGATGCAGCTGCCCGAGATGGTCGACCGGCCGGATCTGAAGTTCGTGCCGCACATTCCGTCGACGCCGAGGCAGATCGCCAACAGCGCGAGCATGTTCGACGTGATCGATCAGGGCGACGTGCTGCTGCATCATCCGTACGAGAGCTTCCAGCCGGTGCTCGAGCTGCTGTTGCAGGCTGCCAAGGACCCGAACGTGGTCGCGATCAAGCAGACCATCTATCGGACCGGCACCGACTCGCCGCTGATGGATGCGCTGATGCAGGCCGCGCGCAACGGCAAGGAAGTCACGGTGGTCGTCGAGCTGCTCGCGCGCTTCGACGAGGAAACCAACATCAACTGGGCCTCGCAGCTCGAAGCGGTCGGCGCGCACGTGGTCTACGGCGTAGTCGGCCACAAGTGCCACGCGAAGATGATGCTGATCGTGCGACGCGTGTCGGCGGGCGGCAAGGCGAGCCTGAAACGCTACGTGCACCTCGGCACGGGCAACTATCACCCGCGCACCGCGCGCCTCTATACCGATTTCGGTCTGATGACCGCCGATCAGAAGATCTGCGAGGACGTGCACCATGTGTTCCAGCAGCTCACCGGCATCGGCGGCGAGCTGACGCTACACGAGCTGTGGCAGTCGCCGTTCACGCTGCATCCGAAGCTCGTCGACGCGATCCGCAAGGAAGCCGAGCATGCGCGCGCGGGCAAGAAGGCGCGCATCGTCGCGAAGATGAACGCGCTGCTCGAGCCGACGGTGATCGCCGAGCTGTACGAAGCATCGCAGGCCGGCGTGAAGATCGATCTGATCGTGCGCGGCGTGTGCTCGCTGCAGCCGGGCGTGCAAGGGCTCTCCGAGAACATCACGGTGCGCTCGATCGTCGGGCGCTTTCTCGAACACCATCGCATCTACTACTTCTACGACGGCGGCAAGGAACAGGTCTATCTGTCGAGCGCCGACTGGATGGATCGCAATCTGTTCCGGCGCGTCGAAGTCGCATTCCCGGTCAACAACCGGCGACTGAAGCGGCGCGTGATCGCGGAAGGGCTGTCGGCGTTTCTCGGCGACAACCAGTCGGCCTGGTTGATGCAGAGCGACGGTCACTATCGCCGGCGCCGGCCGGGCAAGGCGTCGCGCAATGCTCAGATGAGTCTGCTCGGCAAGTTCTGTTCGTAGTCGCCCGCGTTTCGGGTGACTGCCGCGTTCAAACCTGCGCGGTTTGACAGCGCGCCGTCCGATACACCGGAAAGCGCACCGTGAACGTGCTGCCGCGCCCTTCTTCGCTCTTCACGTCGAGTTGCGCATCGTGCCGTTGCAGTACGTGCTTGACGATCGCGAGACCGAGCCCGGTGCCGCCCGTGTCGCGCGAACGGCTGCGATCGACGCGATAGAAGCGCTCGGTGAGCCGCGGGATATCGGCGGCCGGAATGCCGAGGCCGCTATCGGTGACCGAGAACACCGCATGGCCACCCTGCGCACGCCAGTTAACCTTGATCGAGCCGCCGTCCGGCGTGTAGCGGATCGCGTTCGTCACCAGATTGCCGAATGCGCTGAAAATCTCGGTTTCGACGCCGGTGACGGTCAGCGCTTCGTCGGCATCGAAGACGATCTTTAGATGATCGCTGGACAGGCTCTGCGCGTCGTCATGCAGATGCCGCAACACCGCGCGCATGTCGATCATCTGATCGCTCGGTGGCTTGTTATCGCCTTCGAGCGTCGCGAGCACGAGCAGATCGCTGACGATATGACGCATGCGCGACGCCTGCTGCTCCATCAACTCGAGATAACGCGCGCGCTCGGCTTCGCCCAACGGCAGCTCGCGCATCGTCTCGAGAAAGCCGGACAACACGGTCAGCGGCGTTTTCAATTCGTGCGACACGTTGGCGACGAAGTCACGCCGCATCGCATCGGTGCGCTCGAGCTCGGTGATGTCCTGCGACAGCACGAGCTTGCGATTGTCGCCGTAAGGAAACACCTGCACCGACAGCACGTTCTGGCGCTTGTCGCCCATGCCGCGCATGATCAGCATTTCCTCGTACCGATGCGAATTCAGATAGCGCACGAAATCCGGATGACGCACCAGATGCGTGATGTGCTGACGCAGATCGCGCTTCGCATCGAGCCCAAAGTGGCTTTCGGAAATCGCGTTGCACCACTCGATCTGATCATGATCGTCGAGCATCGCGACACCGTTAGGCGACGCCTGGATCGCCTGGATGAAACGCGAATGCTGCTGCTCGACCTGGCGCACCTGGGCATGCCAGCGCTTCGCGAGCTTGTGCAGACGGTAGTAGATTTCGCCCCAGATGCCGGGGGCGCTCGGCACTTCGCCGTACACCGGCGCGTCGAGCAGACGCCACAGACGCTGCTTGTGGAAGGTACTGAAGACACTCTGTGCGAGCAGCAGGACGATGGCGAGAGCGAGCCCTGCCTTGACGTTCAGCAGTGCGCCGACCACCGCGCACAGAACAGCAAGCAGCACGACCGACACGATGGAGCGCGCCCAGATGATGTTCATGGTCTAGCGATCGAAGAGAAAATACAGCGCAGGAGGAAGGTACGGCGGCACAGCGCCGTGCAATGCAGCGCGCCGCCGACGGCTATCAGGCGCTCTTCGCCAGCCGGTAACCGCTGCCGCGTACCGTTTCAATCATAGCATCGCACCCGGCCGGCTTGAGCGCCGCGCGCAGACGCTTGATATGCACGTCGACGGTCCGCTCTTCGACGAACACGTGATCGCCCCACACCTGATCGAGCAGTTGCGTGCGGCTGTGCACGCGCTCCGGGTGAGTCATGAAGAAGTGCAGCAGCCGGAATTCGGTCGGGCCGAGATCGAGCTTGATCTCGCTGCCTTCCGCATGCGCGGCGACGCGGTGCGTGGCCGGATCGAGCTTCAGGCCGTTGATTGCGACCACGTCTTCGGTCAGCTGCGGCGCGCGGCGGCGCAGCACCGCCTTGATGCGCGCCATCAGTTCCTTCGGCGAGAACGGCTTCGTCACGTAGTCGTCGGCGCCGATCTCGAGGCCGAGCACCTTGTCCTGCTCGTCGCCTCGCGCGGTCAGCATGATGATCGGGATATGCTTCGTACGCTCGTTGTTGCGCAGATCGCGCGCGAACGAAATACCCGATTTACCCGGCAACATCCAGTCGAGCAGCACGAGATCGGGCAGTACGTCGCTGATCAGGTTGTGCGCCTGCTCCGCGTTGTACGCGCGAATCGGGCAGTGCCCGGCGTGTTGAAGATTGACCGAAATCAGTTCGGAAATGGCGGGCTCATCTTCAATGACGAGAATGCTGCTGGGCATCGGCACCTCTGTTCCTTTTCTCTGGATTAGCTGAGCGCTTCGCGTTCGAGCGTGTCGCGCGACTGGTGCCGCACGTCGGTACCCTTGACGATGTAGATGATGAATTCCGCGATGTTCTTCGCGTGGTCGCCGATCCGCTCGATTGCCTTGGCGATGAACAGGAAGTCGAGGCCCACCGAGATCGAACGCGGATCTTCGGTCATATACGAAATCAGCTTGCGCACGAACGCGCGGAATTCCTCGTCGATCGCCTTGTCGTCGCGCACGATCTGCGCGGCGGCGACCGTGTCCAGACGCGCGAACGCGTCCAGCGCACGGCGCAGGATCGACACGGCCATTTCGCCCGACAGCTTGATCTCGGCGATGTTGATGGTGCGCGATGCGCCGTCTTCCATCAGACGCTTGGTGCGCTTCGCGATCTTTTCGGCTTCGTCGCCGGCGCGCTCGAGGTTCGTGATGGTCTTCGAGATCGCGATCAGCAAGCGCAGATCGCGCGCGGCCGGCTGACGGCGCGCAATGATGTTGCTGCACTCTTCGTCGATCTCGACTTCCATCTTGTTCAGACGGTCTTCGGCGACGATCACCTGCTCGGCGATGTCGAGGTCAAATTCGTTGAGCGCCTGCATCGCGTTGACGATCTGCGATTCGACGAGACCGCCCATTTCGAGCACCTTCGACGAAACGAGGTTGAGGTCGGCGTCGAACTGGCTGGACAGATGTTTATCGGACATGTCGTACTCCGTTGTATTGCCCGGCGGATTAGCCGAAGCGGCCAGTGATGTAGTCCTCGGTTTCCTTGCGGACCGGCTTGATGAAGATCTTTTCGGTGTCGCCGAATTCGATCAGTTCGCCGAGGTACATATAGGCAGTGTAGTCCGAACAGCGGGCCGCCTGCTGCATGTTGTGCGTGACGATCACCACCGTGTAGTCGCTCTTGAGTTCAGCGATCAGCTCTTCGATACGGCCCGTCGAAATCGGGTCGAGCGCCGAGCAGGGCTCGTCGAGCAGCAGCACTTCGGGGCGAATTGCAATACCGCGCGCGATGCACAGACGCTGCTGCTGGCCGCCCGACAAACCGTAGCCGCTCTGGCCGAGCTTGTCCTTCACTTCGTTCCACAGCGCCGCCTTGGTCAGCGCCCATTCGACGCGGTCGTCCATTTCCGAGCGTGACAGCTTCTCGAACATCTTCACGCCGAAAGCGATGTTGTCGTAGATCGACATCGGGAACGGCGTCGGCTTCTGGAACACCATGCCGATGCGCGCGCGCAGCAGCGAAATGTCCTGGCGCATGGTCAGCAGGTTTTCGCCGTCCATCACGATCTCGCCTTCCGCGCGCTGCTCCGCATAAAGCGCGTACATCTTGTTGAAGGTACGCAGCAGCGTGGACTTGCCGCAGCCCGACGGGCCGATGAACGCGGTCACCTTGCCTTCGGGAATCTGCAGATTGATGTTCTTCAGCGCGTGATACTTGCCATAGAAGAAGTTGAGGTCCTTGACCTCGATCTTCGGACGCGACGGGGTTTGCGCGTGAGCGCTGTGTTCGGGGTCGGAGCCCGCGGGCGCGGCTGCGTGCCCGATCGGATTGAGTTGGGTTTCTGCCATGTTCATCGGATTCACTCCGCCCTTACTTGTTCGAGAAGATCGTGCGCGCGAGGACGTTCAGTCCCAGCACCGCGAGCGTGATCAGAAAGACGCCGGCCCACGCGAGCGATTGCCACTGCGCGAACGGGCTCATCGCAAACTTGTAGATCGTGACCGGCAGGTTCGCGACCGGCTGGCCCATATCGACCGAGAAGAACTGGTTCGACAAAGCGGTGAAGAGCAGCGGTGCGGTTTCGCCGGCAATTCGCGCGACACCGAGCAGCACACCGGTGACGATGCCCGCGATCGACGCCTTCAGCGTGATCGACAGCACCATCTTCCACTTCGGCGTGCCGAGCGCGAACGCGGCTTCACGCATCGCATTCGGCACGAGCTTCAGCATGTTTTCGGTCGTGCGAATCACGATCGGAATCTGCAGCAGCGCCAGCGAGAGCACGCCGGCCCAGCCGCTGAAGTGGCCCATCTTCACGACGACGAGCGCGTAGACGAACAGACCGATGACGATCGACGGCGCCGACAGCAGGATGTCGTTGATGAAGCGCGTGAGGTTCGCGAGCCAGCCTTTCTGGCCGTATTCGGCGAGATAGACGCCCGCCATGATGCCGATCGGCGTGCCGACGAAGGTCGCGAGCCCGACCAGCAACAGGCTGCCGACGATCGCGTTGGCGAGACCGCCGCCATCGGTGTTCGGCGGCGGCGTCGACTGCGTGAACAGCTCGACCGACAGACCACCGATACCGAGACGCAGCGTCGTATAGAGAATCCACACGAGCCACAGCAGGCCGAACGCCATCGCCGCGAGCGACAGCGTCAGCGCAAGCGCGTTGGTCATGCGACGGCGCCCTTGCAGACGCACGCGCATCGTTTCGAGCGTCGCGGCGTCCTTCAGACCCGGCATGTTCAGGGACGGCCCGCTCATTTCGCGCCCTCCCCTTTCTCGAGACGCAGCAGCATGACTTTCGAAATCGCCAGCACGATGAATGTAATCACGAACAGGATCAGGCCGAGCTCCATCAGCGCCGACGTATGCAGGCCCGGCTCCGCTTCCGCGAACTCGTTGGCGAGCGCCGACGTGATGCTGTTGCCCGGCGAAAACAGCGAAATATTGTCGAGCAGGTTGGTGTTGCCGATGACGAACGTGACCGCCATCGTCTCACCCAGCGCGCGGCCGAGGCCGAGCATGATGCCGCCGATCACACCGCTCTTGGTGAACGGCAGCACGATCTTCCACATCACTTCCCACGTCGTGCAGCCGATACCGTACGCCGATTCCTTCAGCAGCACCGGCGTCACTTCGAACACGTCGCGCATCACCGCTGCGATGTACGGGATGATCATGATCGCAAGGATCACGCCCGCGCACAGAATGCCGATGCCGATCGGCGGACCGGCGAACAGCGCGCCGACGATCGGAATGCCGCCGAGCACCGCGCCTAGCGGCTTCTGGAACCACACCGCGAAGATCGGCGCGAACACGAGCAGACCCCACATGCCGTACACGATCGACGGAATCGCGGCGAGCAGCTCGATCGCGATGCCGAGCGGCCGGCGCAGCCACGCGGGCGACAGTTCAGTCAGAAACAGCGCGATACCGAAGCTGACGGGCACCGCGATGAGCAGAGCGATGATCGACGTCGCGAGAGTGCCGTAGATCGGCACGAGCGCGCCAAATTGCTTGCTGGGTGGATCCCACACTGCCGTCCACAGGAACGCGAGACCGAACTCGCGAATCGACGGCATCGAGGCGACGATCAGCGACACGATGATGCCGCCGAGCAGCAGCAGCGTGACGATGGCGGAAAGGCGTGCGAGGCCGCCGAAGATCACATCACCCGAACGGCCAGGCGCTTTCTGCTGCGACGCGCTGCCAGGCGGAGTGGCCCGGCTCGTGCCGGACCCTAAATGAATATCGGACATGAGAGCCTGAGGGACCTGTTTCCAGTTGCCGGACGACACATGTCGGGCGGTCGGTGATGCATGCGGCGCATGCCGCGTGAAAGTCACAGGCCGTCCTCGCACGAGGACGGCCGGGGTGCTACAGGGCGCGGCCCAGATCGACCGCGCCAGCTTACGCCTGTTACTCGGCGAGCGTCTTGCCTGCCGAATCCTTGACCTTCTGCTTCCACTGCGTGCGGATTTCCGAGACGACCGACTGCGGCAGCGAGATGTAGTCCAGATCGTTCGCAGCCTGGCCGCCGTTCTTGAACGCCCAGTCGAAGAACTTCAGCGTTTCCGCGCCTTGCGGTGCCTTGTCCTGCGTCGTGTGCAGCAGCACGAACGTCGCGCCGACGATCGGCCATGCGTTCTTGCCCGGCTCGTTCGTCAGGATCTGATAGAACGACTTCGACCAGTCGGCGCCAGCCGCCGCTGCCTTGAACGTGTCGGTCTCCGGCTGAACCACCGCGCCGGATTCGTTCTTCATCGCGACGTAGTTCATGTGGTTCTGCTTGGCGTACGCCCATTCGACGTAACCGATCGCGCCCGGCAGACGCTGCACGAAAGCCGCGACGCCGTCGTTGCCCTTGCCGCCCGTGCCGGTCGGCCAGTTGACCGTCGCACCTTCACCGACCTTCGTCTTCCATTCCGGGTTGACCTTCGACAGGTAGTTCGTCCAGATGAAGCTGGTGCCCGAACCGTCGGCGCGGCGCACCACGGCGATGTCCAGATCCGGCAGCTTGACCTTCGAATTCAGCGCGGCGATTGCAGGGTCGTTCCACTTCTTGATCTTGCCCAGGTAGATGTCACCGAGCACTTCACCGGACAGCACCAGTTCGCCCGGCTTGACGCCCGGCACGTTGACTGCCGGCACCACGCCGCCGACCACCGTCGGGAACTGGAAGAGGCCTGCCTTCGCGAGTTCGTCGTCCTTCAGCGGAGCGTCCGACCCTGCGAAATCGACGGTCTTCGCCTCGATCTGCTTGATGCCGCCCGAAGAACCGATGCCTTGGTAGTTAACCTTGCCGCCGCCGGTCTTCTGATAAGCGTCGGCCCACTTCGTGTAAATCGGTGCCGCGAACGTGCTGCCCGCGCCGGTGATGTCTGCGGCTTGCGCTGCGATTGCGAAGAGCGCGCCAGCGACGCCAGCGAACACGGTTTGCATCAATTTCATGAGACCTCCAAGGGGGTGTGAGCGTGTGGTGTGAGCGTGAAACTCGAACACCGCGAAGCTTAGGGTCTCTTTATGACAAAAACGTGACTGATAATGAATCAGATGTGACAGTAATATTACCCCGTGAAAGGTGTCGAAGCCGCCGAATTGCCGCTGTGCCGATGCCCGCTGCATCGCATTTTTCGAGGCAGACGAAAAAGATGGGGCGCAAACGTTTGCTCTGCGCGCGTTGGTCGTTTTTGTGCGGGATATGCCGTCCTTTTGGCGGCTGCGGAGTGGGGATTCGATGGGGTGAGGAATGAGCCTTCGTTGGGTTTGAAAGCCCGGCCGCCCAGTTTATGGAGCCCGCTGAATCTTCTGCTTGCGACGCTCGGGCAGGCGGCAAGCGGCCGCCACCGCCCGCCGTCGACTCGGGGAATCGATCAGGCCGTCGCTACCCGCACGGCTTCGGCAATCGCTTCAGAATGCTCGAGCGCGTCCGCGACGTTCTGCGCCTCCACCATCACGCGCAGTACCGGCTCGGTGCCCGACGCGCGGATCAGCACGCGGCCGCGGCCGTCGAGCGCGCCTTCGGCCACCTTGATCGCACTCCGGATCGTCTCGCTGCCCTTCCAGTCCGAGCCGGGCTTCATGCGCACGTTGATCAGCTTCTGCGGAAACAGGGTGACACCGTCGAGCAGATCCGCGAGCGATTTGCCGCTGCGCTGCATCGCCGCCAGCACGAGCAGAGCGGACACGATGCCGTCGCCGGTCGAATGGCGATCGAGTGACAGAATGTGGCCCGAACCTTCGGCGCCGAGCTGCCAGCCGTGCTCGCGAAGCTGTTCGAGCACATAGCGGTCGCCGACCGCGGCGCGCACGAACTTGACGCCGGCATTCTGCAGCGCGACCTCCACGGCCATGTTGGTCATCAGCGTGCCGACCGCTCCTTCCACGTGGCCGGCGGTCGCCATACGGTCCTTGACCAGGACGTACAACAGCTCGTCGCCGTTGAAAAGGCGGCCGGACTCGTCGACGACCTGCAGACGGTCGGCGTCGCCATCGAGCGCGATACCGAGGTCCGCGTGGTTCGCGCGCACCGCGCGAACCAGCGCATCCGGCGCGGTCGCGCCGACGCCGTCGTTGATATTGAAGCCGTTCGGCGAGACGCCGATCGGGATCACTTCCGCGCCGAGCTCATGGAACACGTGCGGCGCGACGTCGTACGCGGCGCCATGCGCGCAATCGACGACGAGCTTCATGCCGCGCAGGTCGTACGCGGCCGGGAATGTGCTCTTGCAGAACTCGATGTAGCGGCCACCTGCGTCATCGAGACGGCGCGCTTTGCCCAGTTGCTCGGAGGCCGCGCACGCGAGCGGCAGTTCGAGCTGCTCCTCGATCTGCGCCTCGACGTCGTCCGGCAGCTTGTTGCCGTCGGCCGAGAAGAACTTGATGCCGTTGTCGTAGTACGGGTTGTGCGATGCGCTGATCACGACACCCGCGGCAAGCCGCAGTGCGCGCGTCAGATAGGCGATGCCGGGTGTCGGCATCGGGCCGGCCAGCATCACGTCGACGCCGGCGGCCGAGAAGCCCGATTCGAGCGCGGCTTCGAGCATGTAGCCCGACACCCGCGTATCCTTGCCGATCAGCACGGTCGGACGGGTGCCTGTTTTCGCCCATTGATCGGCGCCCGCGAGCACCTTGCCGGCCGCATAGCCGAGCCGCAACACGAATTCCGGCGTGATCGGGCCTTCGCCGACCTTGCCTCGAATGCCGTCCGTTCCGAAGTAACGACGTGCCATGTTTGTTCTCCCTGTCCGTGGCTGCGGGTTCAACCGTGCGCGCGGCTCTGCTTGTCCGCGTCGCGCAGGGTTGCCCATACTTTCAATGCATCGACCGTTTGCGCGACGTCGTGTACGCGCAGAATCGCGGCGCCCCGTTCGGCCGCGCACACCGCCGCGGCGATGCTGCCGGCCACGCGCTCCGGCGCCGGCCGCCCCGTCACCGCGCCAACCATCGACTTGCGCGACATGCCCGCAAGAATCGGATACGGCGAAGCGGCGCGCGGGGCCGTGTCGCGCAGATGCGCGAGCAGCGCGTAGTTATGCTCGACGACGACCTTGCCGAAGCCGAAACCCGGATCGACGCTGATACGCTCGCGCGCAATCCCCGCCTGCTGCAACGTCGCGACACGCTCTTCGAGGAAGTGGCGCACTTCGCCGACGACGTCGTCATAGTGCGGCTCGCCCAGCTGCATGGTCTGCGGCTCACCTAGCATATGCATGACACAAAGGCCGCAGTCGCTGTCGCGCACCGCGTCGATCGCGCCGGGCATGCGGAAGCCCCAGATGTCGTTGATCAGGTCGGCGCCCGCGTTCAACGCATGACGCATCACTTCCGGCTTGTACGTATCAACCGACAACGGCACGTTCGCGCCACGCAGTTGCTCGACGAGCGGCAACACGCGCTCCAGCTCTTCGTCGAGCGGCACCGGCGGCGCGCCAGGACGCGTCGATTCCCCGCCGATATCGATGATGTCCGCGCCCTCGAGCATCATGCGCTCGGCCTGGCGCAGCGCATCGCCGCGCATCGCGAACTTGCCGCCATCGGAAAAGGAATCGGGAGTGACGTTCAGGATGCCCATGACCAACGGGCGTTCGAACGTCAGCTTGTAGCGGCCACACTGCAGCGGCTCTGGAAGGGGTACGGAAGAAGAATCGACTTTCGACACGTAGCAATGCTTCACTTGGAACGGATAAATGCAAAACGGGCCGGTGTGTAGCACACCGGCCCGCACTTTCTACTGGCTGCCGATCAGGCCGGCGCGGTTGCGCTGCCCGGCTTGACTTCGGTGCCCGGGCTGCCGCCCGACGAGGCGTCGCTTGCCGACGGCGGCGAGCTCTTCGGCGAACGCGGCGGACGGCCTGCCATGATGTCGTTGATCTGATCGGCGTCGATCGTCTCCCACTCCATCAGTGCAGCGGTCATCGCTTCGACCTTGTCGCGGTTCTCTTCGAGCAGGCGCCGTGCGAGATTGTACTGCTCGTCCAGCACATGACGGATTTCCGCGTCGACCTTCTGCTGCGTCGCTTCCGAAATGGTCCGCGTGAAGCCACGGCCGAACGGCGAAGCGTCGTTCTCGTCGTCGACATAGACCATGGGTCCGAGCGCATCCGTCATGCCGAAGCGGGCAACCATTGCGCGAGCCGTCTGCGTCGCCTTGTTGAAGTCGTCCGACGCACCGGTGCTGATCAGGTTCAGGAACAGTTCTTCCGCGACGCGGCCACCGAACAGGATGGCAAGACGGTCGAGCAGATATTCCTTCGAGTACGTTTCGTTGTCATGCTCCGGCAACTGCCATGTGACGCCCAGCGCACGGCCGCGCGGAATGATCGTGACCTTGTGCACCGGATCGGCCTTCGGCAACAGCTTCGCGATCACCGCATGACCCGATTCGTGATACGCGGTAGCACGCTTCGATTCTTCGCGGATCACAGCCGACTTGCGCTCTGGACCCATGAAGATCTTGTCCTTCGCGTCCTCGAAGTCCGTCATTTCGACGATGCGCTTGCCGCGGCGCGCCGCGAATAGTGCTGCTTCGTTGACGAGGTTTGCGAGATCAGCGCCCGAGAAACCCGGCGTGCCGCGCGCGATCACTGCCGCATCGACGTCGTTCGAGATCGGCACCTTGCGCAGGTGCACCTTCATGATGTGCTCACGGCCGCGAATATCGGGCAGACCCACGTACACCTGACGGTCGAAACGGCCCGGACGCAACAGCGCCTTGTCGAGCACATCCGAACGGTTCGTCGCGGCGATCACGATGACGCCCGAGTTCGCCTCGAAGCCGTCCATTTCGACGAGCATCTGGTTCAGCGTCTGTTCGCGCTCGTCGTTACCGCCGCCCATGCCGGCGCCTCGATGACGGCCGACCGCGTCGATTTCGTCGATGAACACGATACACGGCGCGTGCTTCTTGGCCTGCTCGAACATGTCGCGCACGCGAGCCGCGCCGACGCCGACGAACATTTCCACGAAATCTGAACCTGAAATGCTGAAGAACGGCACCTTCGCCTCGCCGGCGATGGCGCGCGCGAGCAGCGTCTTACCGGTTCCCGGCGGGCCAACGAGCAGCACGCCGCGCGGAATACGACCACCGAGCTTCTGGAATTTCTGCGGATCGCGCAGGAAGTCGACGAGTTCCGACACTTCTTCCTTGGCTTCGTCGCAACCGGCGACGTCGGTGAAATTGATTGCGTTGTTGTTCTCGTCGATCAGCCGCGCGCGCGACTTGCCAAACGAGAAGGCCCCGCCTTTGCCGCCCCCCTGCATCTGTCGCATCATGTAAAACCAGAAACCGATGATCAGGATCGTCGGTCCGAGGTAATACAGCACGGACATCAGTGCATTGGGTTCGTCGTCAGCCTTGCCGCTCACCTGTACGCCATACTTCATCAGATCGCCGACCATCCAGATGTCGCCGGGCGACACGATCTGGTACTTCTGGCCGTCTGCTGGAGTGACCGTGAGGTTCCGTCCCTGGACAATGACGTTCTTGACTTTGCCGTTCTTCGCGTCGTCCATGAACTGCGAATAGGAAACGCCTTCCTGGACACGGGGCTTGTCGAACTGCTTGAACACCGTAAACAGCACCAGTGCGATCACCAGCCACACTGCTGCTTTCGAAAACATATTGTTGTTCAAAGCACCACTCCTTCACTTAGACGGGCGCCTACATTTGCCTTGCGGCACCACGAAAGCATTCTAATCCAGTCCGCAGACCCCTGCCATAACGTTTCACTACCACGGAAATAGGGTAGCGGGCCGGCTTGACGCCCGTCTCCGGACGCATCGGGCTCATTATTGGCAGAGATGGAACCGGCTCGCCGCATCCCTACGCGGGACGCTTCAGATGCTTACCCAAAATAAATGTTTCTGACGATTTATCCCGCGACGCCTTCGGCTTGCGGGCCGCCACCACCTTGAATTGGCGTTTGAACTTTTCGACAATCTGACTGTATCCGCTGCCGTGAAAGCATTTGACTAAAAGGGCACCATCCGGCTTCAGGTGATTTTGCGCGAATTCGAGCGCCAGATCGCATAAGTGCTCGATCCGCGCCGCATCCGCGATCGCCACGCCCGACAGGTTGGGCGCCATATCCGAAATTACAAGGTCTACCTGGCGCGCACCGACCAATTCTTCGAGCTGGACCAGCACCGAGTCTTCGCGGAAATCGCCCTGGATGAAGTGCACGTCGGCCACCGGCTCCATCGGCAGAATGTCCAAAGCGATGATCGTGCCGTCGATGCCACCTTCGCGCTCTGCGTTGCGCTGCGAGCCGCCCGCGAGCTTGTTGCGCACGTACTGGCTCCAGCTGCCCGGCGAGGAACCGAGGTCGACGATCACCTGCCCGGGACGGATCAGCTTGTCCTGCTCGTCGATTTCCTTGAGCTTGTAGGCCGCGCGGGCGCGATAACCTTCCCGCTGCGCCATTTTGACGTACGGATCGTTGATGTGGTCGTGCAGCCACGCGGTATTGAACTTGTTTTTTGCCATTAAAGATTGAACTATTACTGCGTCGGGTCGCGCTTTAGGGGATAATACGCGGTTAATTCGCGCGGCCCCCGCCAGACTGGCGGCGATCCGCGATTCTGTTGTTCTGACGCGCGCCCTGCTGAATCGAGTCGCCCGAATCGCTCGGCGATCGGACGAAAACGCAGGAGCCGCCATTTTAGTCGAGTCTTCCACTTTCCATGCCAGCCCTCAAAGTCTCTTCCGACCAACGCGCCGAGTTGCGCTCCCAGGCACATGCGCTCAAACCGGTCGTGCTCGTCGGCGCCGAAGGCTTGACCGACGCTGTGCTCGCCGAAATCAAGGTGCACCTCGCCGCGCATCAACTGATCAAAATTCGCGTGTTCGGCGATGAGCGCGAGGAGCGCATCGCTATCTACGAAGAAATCTGCGACGCGCTGAACGCTGCACCGATCCAGCATATCGGCAAGCTGCTCGTGATCTGGAAGCCAGAATCGGCGCAGCCGGCGGCAAAAGCGAAGCGCGGCGCGTTGCCGAGCGCCCGCGAAGCGGCAGCCGAACAAACCCGGCCGGCCAAGGGACGCGCACCCCGCATCGTCAAGGTCGCCAAGCCGACCGACGTACCGATGCGCAAGCCGCGAGCGAAAGCGGTGCTGGTGCGCGGCAATGAACGCGTGACGCAGGGCGGCAACATCAAGCGCGCGAAGAAGCGTCAAACCAGCGCGAAGCGTTCGCATCAGTCGAAGTAAGAGAACACGCGCCCAAGGTGCGGACCGACTCCGCACTGCGCATTGGCGGCCTTGAGCGCGAGGCCCGAAGCAGCGCGAATGAACCGTAGTTGGCCACCGGAATCGCGACGATTCGTCGCAATGTGAGGTTCATCGCGCGCATCGGCATCGACCCGGCGGCCATGGCACGCGCACCGTCACACCATCAGCCACCCGCGAGCTTCAGCCCGCCACCTTGCCCGTGACGCCGCGCGCGCCCTCTTCCTCGGCCGCGGCACCGACAGGCGCCGGCAGCAGCCAAACGAGCACAACCCCTAGCAGGCTCTCGATCAGGTAGAACAGACTGGACACGCCATGCAGGATGCCGAAGCGCGTCGCATAAACGGAATGCCCGATGTCGCTGCCCGCCTCGAGCGCCGCCACGCGCATCGCGTTCATGAACGGCTGCAACGCGAAATAGCCAACCAGCACGCATACGAGCATACCGGCGAGCAGCCAGCGCAAGCGGCGATATGCGCCACTCCCGCGCCGCACGAGCAAATTGGCGAGACCGAGCAGCAAAATGCCGCACACGACGCCAATCACACCCTGAATACGAAACAGCTGCGCGGCGACGGCGCCCGCCGTCATCCGGTCGAGCGTCGTGAACAGCACGGGCGCAACCGCATAGCCGATAGTCAACAGACTACCGACCCACACCACCGTCAACAGGCGGAAAAAACGATGCGGCATCAAAGACACCGGCGCCACCCTCAGACGTAGCTGACCGCGATGATTTCGTATTCGCGCACACCGCCCGGCGCTTGCACCGACGCGACGTCGCCTTCCGACTTGCCGATCAGCGCACGCGCGATCGGCGAGCTGATCGAGATCAGGCCGTGGTCGATGTCCGCTTCGTCGTCGCCGACGATCTGGTATTTGACCGACGCACCCGACTCGAGGTCTTCGAGCTCGAGCGTCGCGCCGAACACCACGCGGCCGTCCGCTTCCACTTGCGACGGATCGATCACCTGCGCGCCCGCGAGCTTCGACTCGATTTCAGCGATACGGCCTTCGATGAAGCCCTGCTTTTCCTTCGCAGCGTCGTATTCCGCGTTTTCCGACAGATCGCCCTGGGCGCGCGCTTCCGCGATCGAGTTGATCACGGCCGGACGTTCAACCGATTTCAGGCGCTGCAATTCATCGCGCAGCATGTCTGCGCCGCGCTTCGTCAATGGAATAGTGCTCATAAACAACTCTGGAGGCAAAAAACGGCCATAAAAAAAATCACCGCGGTTAAGTGCATTCCGCGAAAGCCGCCGCCCGTGGACAAACCCGGGCCGCAGCACCTGCGGAACGCCGCTTAACCGCGGCACTTACATCTTGGACAGCTAGTCGAAGCCTTAGTTTAGGCGAGCATGGAGTCCTTGTAAATCATAGACTTCCAGGTTCTTCAGATAACGAAGACCCTCCACCGCCGCGCGTGCGCCCGACATCGTCGTGTAGTAGGTGACCTTGTTCGCCTGCGCGCTCATGCGGATCGAACGCGAATCGGCGATCGCCGCGCGCGTTTCGTCGACGGTCGTGAAGACGAGCGCGATCTCGCCGTTCTTGATCATGTCGACGATGTGCGGACGGCCGTCCTTCACCTTGTTGACGACCTTGACTGGCACGCCGGCCGCTTCGATCGCGGCAGCCGTGCCCTTGGTCGCGACGATCGGGTAGCCGAGCTCGTGCAGCATGCGCGCGACTTCGACTGCCTTCGGTTTGTCGGCGTCCATCACGGTCAGCAGCACCGTGCCCGATTCGGGCAGACGCGAACCCGCCGCGAGCTGCGACTTGAACAGAGCCTCGCCGAACGTCTGGCCGACGCCCATCACTTCGCCGGTCGAACGCATTTCAGGTCCGAGCACCGGGTCGACCGCCGGGAACTTGACGAACGGGAACACCGCTTCCTTCACGCTGAAGTACGGCGGCTCGACTTCCTTCGTCACGCCTTGCGCGGCGAGCTTCTGGCCGACCATCGCGCGCGCTGCGATCTTCGCGAGCGGCAGGCTGGTCGCCTTCGACACGTACGGCACCGTGCGCGACGCGCGCGGGTTCACTTCGAGCACGTAGATGATGTCGTCCTTCGAGCCGTCAGCCTGCGGTACCTGCTGAATCGCGAACTGCACGTTCATCAGGCCGACCACGTTCAGCGCCTTCGCCATCGCAGCGGTCTGGCGCTTCAGTTCGGCCACGGTCGCCTTCGATAGCGAATACGGCGGCAGCGAGCAGGCCGAGTCGCCCGAGTGCACGCCCGCCTGTTCGATGTGCTCCATCACGCCGCCGATGAACACGGCATCACCATCGGAAATGCAATCCACGTCGCATTCGATCGCGTCGTTCAGGAAGCGGTCGAGCAGCACCGGCGAGTCGTTCGACACCTTCACCGCCTCGCGCATATAGCGCTCGAGATCTCGCGGCTCGTGGACGATTTCCATCGCGCGGCCGCCCAGCACGTACGACGGACGCACGACGAGCGGATAGCCGATTTCGTCGGCGAGCTTCAGTGCTTCGTCTTCGGCGCGCGCGGTGCGGTTCGGCGGCTGGCGCAGACCGAGGTCCTGCAGCAGCTTCTGGAAGCGCTCGCGGTCTTCGGCCGCGTCGATCATGTCCGGCGACGTACCGATGATCGGCACACCGTTCGCCTCGAGGTCGAGCGCGAGCTTCAGCGGCGTCTGGCCGCCGTACTGCACGATCACGCCGACGGGCTTTTCCTTGTCGACGATTTCGAGCACGTCTTCGAGCGTCAGCGATTCGAAGTACAGACGGTCGGAGGTGTCGTAGTCGGTCGACACGGTTTCCGGGTTGCAGTTGACCATGATCGTTTCATAGCCGTCCTCGCGCATCGCGAGCGCGGCATGCACGCAGCAGTAGTCGAACTCGATACCCTGGCCGATCCGGTTCGGGCCGCCGCCCAGCACCATGATCTTCCTGTTGCTGGTCGGATTCGCTTCGCACTCTTCCTCGTACGTCGAGTACATGTACGCGGTCCTGGTTGCGAACTCGGCCGCGCAGGTGTCGACGCGCTTATACACCGGACGCACGTTCAACTCGATACGACGCGCGCGCACGTCCGCCGGCTTCGCGCCGAGAAGCTTGGCCAGACGACGATCCGAGAAGCCGCTCTGTTTCAGATACTTCAGCTCCTCCTTCGTCAGGCTCGCCAGCGTGCGGCCTGCCAGCGCCTTTTCCTTCAGCACGATCTGTTCGATCTGCGCGAGGAACCACGGGTCGATCGCGGTCTCCTCGAAGATCTCTTGCGCGCTCATGCCCACACGGAACGCGTCGCCAACATACCAGATGCGATCCGGACCAGCTTCGCCGATCTCGCGGATGATCTCGTCGCGATTGGCGGTCTTTTCATCGAGACCGTCGACGCCGACTTCGAGGCCGCGCAGCGCTTTCTGGAACGACTCCTGGAACGTGCGGCCGATCGCCATCACTTCGCCGACCGATTTCATCTGCGTGGTCAGGCGCGAATCGGCTTCGCGGAATTTCTCGAACGCGAAACGCGGGATCTTCGTGACGACGTAGTCGATCGTCGGTTCGAACGACGCCGGGGTCTGGCCGCCGGTGATTTCGTTCTTGAGTTCATCCAGCGTGTAGCCGACCGCCAGCTTCGCCGCGACCTTCGCGATCGGGAAGCCGGTTGCCTTCGACGCCAGCGCCGACGAGCGCGACACGCGCGGGTTCATTTCGATCACGATCATGCGGCCGTCTTTCGGATTGATCGAGAACTGCACGTTCGAGCCGCCCGTGTCGACGCCGATCTCGCGCAGCACCGCGAGCGACGCGTTACGCAGGATCTGGTATTCCTTGTCGGTCAGCGTCTGCGCCGGAGCGACCGTGATCGAGTCGCCGGTGTGGATGCCCATCGGGTCGAGGTTTTCGATCGAGCAGACGATGATGCAGTTATCCGCCTTGTCGCGGACCACTTCCATCTCGTACTCTTTCCAGCCGAGCAGCGACTCTTCGATCAGCAGTTCGCGCGTCGGCGACAGGTCGAGCCCACGCTTGCAGATCTCTTCGAACTCGTCGCGGTTGTACGCGATGCCGCCGCCCGAGCCGCCCAGCGTGAACGACGGACGGATCACGACCGGATAGCCGCCGCTGCCAGTTTCCGCGGCGATCTTCGCCTGCACCTGCAGCGCTTCTTCCATCGAATGCGCGGTGCCCGACTTGGCCGAACCGAGGCCGATCTTCGTCATCGCGTCCTTGAACTTCTGGCGGTCTTCCGCTTTGTCGATCGCTTCCGGCGACGCGCCGATCAGCTCGACCTCGTACTTCGCCAGCACGCCGTGCGCGTGCAGGTCGAGCGCGCAGTTCAGCGCGGTCTGGCCGCCCATCGTCGGCAGGATCGCGTCCGGGCGCTCCTTCGCGATGATGCGCTCGACCACTTCCCACGTGATCGGCTCGATATAGGTCACGTCGGCCGTGTTCGGGTCGGTCATGATCGTCGCCGGATTGCTGTTGACGAGAATGACCTTGTAGCCTTCCTCACGCAGCGCCTTGCATGCCTGCGCGCCCGAATAATCGAACTCGCACGCCTGACCGATGATGATCGGACCCGCGCCGATGATGAGGATGCTCTTGATGTCTGTCCGCTTGGGCATAACGCTCTCGCTAATGTATTCCTGAATTCTTTCCGTCGGCGCGCGCCGTTTTCACGTTGCGCGCGCTGTTTCGCGGCATGCCCGCCGCGTAGCGCCGCGGGCTGCGGCGGCCGCCGCGAGCCGTTTCCGGCTGGCCTCTGCGGCCGGCCTGTACTACGTCAAGCCGCTGCGCTCTTGCCGTTCTTGTGCGCGTCCATCAACGCGGTGAAGCGGTCGAACAGGTACGCGATGTCGTTCGGACCGGGCGATGCTTCCGGGTGGCCCTGGAAGCAGAACGCCGGCTTGTCGGTCAGCGCGAAGCCCTGCAGCGTGCCGTCGAACAGCGACACGTGGGTCACGCGCGCGTTGGCGGGCAGCGTGTCGGCATCGACCGCGAAACCATGGTTCTGCGACGTGATCACCACGCGGCCGTCTTCGAGATCCTTGACCGGATGGTTCGCGCCGTGATGGCCGGTCTTCATCTTCATCGTCTTCGCGCCGACCGCGAGGCCCATGATCTGGTGGCCCAGGCAGATGCCGAAGGTCGGAATGCCGCGCTCGATGAACTCCCTGGTCGCCGCGATCGCGTAGTCGCACGGCTCAGGGTCGCCCGGGCCGTTCGACAGGAACACGCCGTCGGGGTTGAGCGCGAGCGCGTCAGCGGCGCTCGCTTGCGCCGGCAGCACGGTGACATGGCAGCCGCGCTCGGCCAGCATGCGCAGGATGTTCTGCTTGACGCCGTAGTCGAATGCGACCACGCGGTACGTCGGCGCTTTCTGCTCGCCATAGCCCGTGCCCAGACGCCATTCGGTTTTGGTCCACTGGTAGGTTTCCTGGGTCGACACGACCTTCGCGAGGTCCATGCCGGCGAGGCCCGGGAACGAGCGCGCGAGTTCGATGGCCTTCGCTTCGTCGTCGGAACCAGCGAGGATCGCGCCGTTTTGCGCGCCCTTGTCGCGCAGGAGGCGGGTCAGCTTGCGGGTGTCGATGCCGGCGATGGCGACCACGCCTTCGTCCTGCAGATATTGCGGAAGCGTGCCCTCCATGCGGAAGTTCGACGCGAGAACCGGCAGATCACGGATGATCAGGCCGGCGGCATGGACTTTCGTCGCTTCGACGTCTTCGGCGTTCACGCCGACGTTGCCGATATGCGGGTACGTGAGGGTCACGATCTGGCGCGCGTAGCTCGGGTCAGTCAGGATTTCCTGATAGCCGGTGATGGCAGTGTTGAACACGACTTCACCGATGGTATGCCCGGGGGCGCCGATCGAATAACCACGAAAGACCGTGCCGTCGGCGAGCGCGAGTAGAGCGGGAGAAAATGACGGCAACACGGGAGACTCCTTGGGGGAACACCCTGTTGCCACCTGTCTATCCGATTGCAAGCCGCAGCGAAACACATCGTGGATGCGCGCGCAGACTCGCTCGCGAGTTGCCGGTGACGCTGCAAGGGGCGCGATGGGTCCATTGTGTGGACGACTCGGCTGGGTGTGGAGCCCTTCTTGCTACGCCAATGGCGCGCGGCGGATGAACGGTATGGGGGAGGTAGGCGCTAGGGTGCGGGTGGATAAGCTCAAACCTTCAAATTATAGCCTGAATCCACTGTTCCCTCCAAATGGGAGATAGGACGAGGCGTTGAGGCGACGTGCCTGGGCGGACCTTCAAAGCCTTGCCGGGCCGCGTCGCCAGGTACTTGCCACGCCTGTCCATGCGGTTCTGTCGAGACACCACTATTGACGGGGGCCGAACCGCCGTGGCGGCCCCTCCGGGTCCGACGCAAGACCTGGCGCGGCCGTTCAGGCCTCCTGTTCCGCGCGCATCTCGCCCGAACGGACAAGCTGCCGACCCGGCAACACGTACCAGATCGCACTCAGCACCTGCAGCGCGACGAGGATTTCCCACGCGCTCAGATGCGCGAGCGCCGGGTAATGCCCGCCGCTCGCCGGCCAGTGCGACAGCACCGCGCCAACGCCGATCTGGAAACCGAAGATCAGCAGAAAAATAATTAGCGTCAGCGTCGTGTTGACCCGGCCGATCATCTGCGGCGGGAAATGCCGCGCCATCACCGCGTAGCTCAGAATCCCGGTGCCGCCGAAGATGCCGTAGGCGGCCCACAACAGGCTCGCCGGCAACGGCGCGTTAAACATGATGAGCATCTGCGTCAGCACATATAGCGCCATGCCGATGCCGCAGAACGCGTACAGCGAGAGGCCGCGCCGCTCGAGACTACGCGCCGCCGCGCCGAAACCGACGCAGCCGGCCATCATCGCGAAGCCGAGAATCGACACGAGCGCCGCCGCCTGGTGCGGCTCGAAGCCTTGTACGTCACGCAGCCATGCTCCGACCCACAACGACTGCATCGCGTAGAAGACGCCTTGCGTAACGACCGAGAACGACGCGATTTTCCAGAAAGCCGCGCTGCGCAGGATGTGCCACGTACCCTCGAACTGCGCGACGATGCTCGCCTGGCGATGCGTTTCGCGCGCGTCCGGAGCGAGCGTCCATTGCGCGAGCGCAACCGCTACCGTCAGCACACCGAGTCCGACGCAAACCGGGCGCCAGTTGGAAAAACCGAGCACCCACGTGAGCGGCGAACCGACCATCACGCCGCCGAAACCGCCGATCGCCATCACAAGCCCGTTCATCAATGGCAAACGCGCCACCGGAAAATGCTGCGCGAGCGCCTTGAACGCGGCGCCGAGGCACACCGACACGCCAACGCCGATCAGCAGCCGCCCGACCATCATCATGCCGAGACTGTGCGCGGCGCCGAATACCCAGATGCCGAGCGCGGCAAAAAGCAGCGTGACGGAGGTCACGCGACGCGCGCCGAAGTGATCGAGCAGCACGCCAGCGGGGATCTGCGCGCCCGCGAAACCGAGGAAATACAGACTCGTCAGCACACCCAGATCAGCGGCTGACAGACCGAGATCGCGCGTGATGAACGGCGCGAAACCAAGATTGACGCCGCGAAACACGTAAGAGACGAAGTAGCCGGCGGAAAAAAGCAGAAAGACGCGCAGTTGGGTCGACGACATAAATCAGGAAGTAAACCTGGAAATGACCTCAAGAACCTCTCCCGAGGTTCGGACGGATCAGGACGGACCGGCACCCCGCGGCCAACGCGGCCAACGCGGCCGAAGCACGAACAATAAAGTAAATACCGCAAACGCGCAGGAATCGTCCGCGCAATGAAAAACGCCGTCACCCTGAGGTGACGGCGTTGGATGAACACGGTACGTGATCGGAGCGCAATCCATGCGCTGCCCCCGCAACGCATGTGGTCACTACCGTGAGAGCCGCTATTGGTCTATTTACCCTTCTTCTTCGCGTTGGCCACGGTCTTCGGGCGGCTCTCAGCCGCGGCCTTCGACGCCTTGCCGGGCTCCGAGGCCGAGACCTTCTCGACCTTGCCCTTGCTGGCAACGGGCGCCGCCGGCTTGTTATCCTTGCCGCCCGGCTCGGAGACCTTGACGACGGCGGAGTGGCCGCGCCCTCTCTTCTTATCGTAGCGCGATTCACCGTGTGTGTCTGCGACGTGGACGCCAATCTTCTGCACACTGCCGCCTTGCACGTCGGCGGCGATCTTTTCCGGACCCGGCTCGCTGGGTACCGGCTTGCCGACCGGCACGTGCAGCACGATCACCTGGCCGCGCGAAACCTGATCGCGATGCGTCCTGTTCCACGCCTTCAGCTGACCGACCGACACGCCGTAGCGCACCGCGATGGCCGCCATCGACTGATTGCGACGCACGCGGATCAGCATCTTGCGCGTGTCGGGTACGTCGGGTTCCATCGCGAGCACCGCGCTTTCGGCGACGTCGGCGCTGATGTCCTCGTCGTCGTCCGAGCCGCGCGGCACGACGATCGTCGAGCCCGGCTTCAGGCGCATACCGACCGGAATCTTGTTCACTTCCATCAGCGTGTCGGGGTCGACACCGATCTTCTGTGCGATCGCCGCGGGCGTCGCGCGTGCATCGACCGTGTAGGTCGTCCAGGACGACAGCGAGCCCGAGTACGTTTTCAGATTGCGCTCGAACGCGGACGCGTTGTCGAAAGGCAACAGAATCTGCGGCTGCGTCGCGCCGAGAATCACCGGCTTCCTGAACGACGGGTTCAGCGAACGGAACTCGTCCGTCGACATGTTGGCGAGCCGCGCGGCGACGTCGACGTCGATGTCGTGCGAGGTCGTGACCGTCACGAAGTACGGGTGGTTCGGAATAGACGGCAGGGTGAGCCCGTACATCTGCGGGTTCATCACGAGGTTCTTGACCGCTTGCAGCTTCGGCACGTAGTTGCGCGTTTCGTTCGGCAGACGCAGGCTCATGTAGTCGGTCGGCAGACCCGCCGCCTCGTTGCGCGCGATCGCGCGCTGCACGTTGCCCTCGCCCCAGTTATACGCAGCGAGCGCGAGTTGCCAGTCGCCGAACATGTCGTGCAGGTTCGACAGGTAGTCGAGCGCGGCACTGGTCGACGCAAGCACGTCGCGGCGCTCGTCCTGCCACATGTTCTGCTTCAGGTTGTAGGTCCGGCCCGTGCCCGGCATGAACTGCCACATACCCGCAGCCTTGGCGACCGACAAAGCCTGCGGGCTATATGCAGACTCGATGAACGGCAAAAGCGCGAGCTCGGTCGGCATATGGCGCGACTCAAGTTCCTCGACGATGTGATACAGGTATTTCTGCGAGCGCTCGGTCATGCGCTGCACGTAATCGGGACGCTGCAGATACCAGTTCAGCTGCATGTCGACGAGGTCGCTCTGCAGGTCCGGCATCTGGAAGCCACGGCGAATGCGGCCCCACAGATCGGCGTCCTCGCTCGTCAACTGATTGACGGAGCTCTGGTCGACGTTGATGGTTTCTTTAGCGGTGGCGTTCTTGCGAAGGGCGTCGGCTACGGCCTGCTGGCTGGCGGGGTTAGTGGCGGTATTCGTCGTCGGTCCCTGACTCGCGCACGCGGCGAGTGTCAGGACCAATAACGCACTTAAGATAAATCGCATGAACGTCTCGGTTTCCACAAGGGCTGGAATTTGCAGCCGATAGTACGAAACGTCAACGTTTCCGTCAATTGGAAAATCAAGAAAAAAATCAACCAAATCTGGGGCTTGGCGAATTTTTCCGATTCATCGCGTGAAGAACCGCCGAATGCGCTCCGGATCAACGGAAGCGGTTCTTCCATTCGCGCATCAATGTGAAGGCCTGCAGCCGGTCAGACACCGTTTCGTGCAATCGTGCTTCGAGGTTCGACTGGATCGCCGGCTCGCCTGCGCGCAGGAACGGATTGACCGCGCGCTCGTGCGCGATCGTGGTCGGCAGCGTCGGCTGGTGGCGGGCGCGCAACTCGTTCGCCTTGTCGCGCCACGCCTGCAGTTCGGCATTATGCGGCTCGCAAGCGAGCGCGAAGCGAATGTTCGACAGCGTGTATTCGTGTGCGCAATGCACTTCGGTTGCGCCGGGCAGCGCGGCGAGCGCATCGAGCGAATTCAGCATCTGTTGCGGCGTGCCTTCGAACAGGCGCCCGCAACCGCACGCGAACAGTGTGTCGCCGCAAAACACGTGCGGCGTGCCGCGCGTATCGGCCGCCTGGAAATAGGCGATGTGTCCGCTCGTGTGACCGGGCACGTCGAGCACGCTGAATTCAAGTGCGGGTACAGCGATCGTCACGTGGTCGCCACTTTTGAGACGATGTGTCAGGTGCGCGATCGCTTCGCCGGCGGGGCCGTAGACCGGCACGTCCTGGCCGTTCAGCAGATCGGCCACCCCGCCGACGTGGTCTTGATGATGGTGCGTGAGTAAAATAGCGCTCAGCCGCCAGCCTCGTTGGGCCAGACAGGCGCGCACAGGGGCGGCTTCGCCCGGATCGACGACGACCGCGTGGTGTCCGTCGGCAATGACCCAGATGTAATTGTCTTCAAACGCCGGGACCGGTACGTACTCGAGCGCATTCATAGGCGACGCATTTTTAATATGACTGACCGAGCGATTATAGACTGGCCCGCCTGGACCGATTCGCCGCCAGGCCGCTACGTGCTCGACTGGGAGCAAACCCAGCTCGATCGCGTGGTGTCGGACGTGTTCGGCTATCATGCGCTGCAACTC
This sequence comes from Paraburkholderia sp. Cpub6, assembly GCF_014201065.1. Taxonomy (NCBI): domain Bacteria; kingdom Pseudomonadati; phylum Pseudomonadota; class Betaproteobacteria; order Burkholderiales; family Burkholderiaceae; genus Paraburkholderia; species Paraburkholderia sp. Cpub6. The sequence goes on along the minus strand of NZ_JACHDM010000006.1, from coordinate 217,112 downwards.
GGCCTGCCGCAGCTCGACGCGCTGCGCGAGAACCGCATGCCGTGCCGCGGCCTCGTGCTCGACGCGGCGAGCGGCGCGAGCGCGCCGTACACGTATCCGCCCTGGGCACGTCGTGGCAGCGTGAGCGGCATCAGCAGCGCGGGCAACGCTGGCGACGACAACCCCGCGAACGCCGCGCGAGGCGCCCCTGGTCTGCACGCGCCGGCCGGGCGCAGCGCGGTCTGGTGCGACCTGCTCGATCTGCCGTTCGAAGCGCAAAGCGTCGACCTGCTCGTGATGCCGCATACGCTCGAATTCACCAGCGACCCGCATCGGCTGCTGCGCGAAGCCGAACGCGTGCTGGTGCCTGAAGGCCAACTGATCATCCTCGGCTTCAACTCGTTGTCGCTGTGGGGAGTACGGCAGTCGATCGGCAAGATGACAGGCCGCCCGTTCGTGCCCTCCGCCGTCGATCTGATCGCGTTCACGCGCCTGAAGGACTGGATCAAGCTGCTCGGCTTCGACCTTGAACGCGGGCGCTTCGGCTGCTATCGTCCGCCGCTCGCGAGCGATCAATGGCTCGCGCGTTACGGCTTCATGGAAGCCGCCGGCGACCGCTGGTGGCCGATTTTCGGCGCCACCTACATGATCAAGGCGATCAAGCGCGTGCGCGGCATGCGTCTCGTCGGGCCGCTCAAAGTGAAAAAGCCCGTGCTCGCGGCAGGCCTCGCGCCCGCCGCCACCCCGAACACACGAAACCACACCGAATGACTCCAGATCACATCGACATCTATACCGACGGCGCCTGCAAGGGCAATCCCGGCCCTGGCGGCTGGGGCGCGTTGCTGCGCTTCGGCAGCCAGGAAAAAGAACTGTTCGGCGGCGAGGCCAACACGACCAACAATCGCATGGAGCTAATGGGCGTGATTTCCGCGCTCGAGGCGTTGAAGCGCCCGTGCAAGGCGATCGTGCACACCGACTCGCAGTACGTACAGAAAGGCATCAGCGAGTGGATTCACGGCTGGAAGAAGAAAGGCTGGGTCACCGCGGCGAAACAGCCGGTCAAGAACGCCGATCTGTGGAAGCGGCTCGATGCGCTCGTCGCGCAACATGAGATTGAATGGCGCTGGGTGCGCGGCCACAATGGCCACCCGGAAAACGAGCGCGCCGATCAGTTGGCCAATCGCGGCGTGGCATCGCTCGCCGAGATGTAAAGAGCGTGCGCGCATCGGCAACACCGCGCGCCGCCCTCCCCGCTTTTTTTCCGCAATTTTTTCGAAGCAGGCTAATCCGACATGCGTCAACTGATCCTCGATACCGAAACTACCGGCCTGAACGCCCGCGGCGGCGACCGGATTCTCGAACTCGGTTGCGTCGAGCTCGTGAACCGCCGGCTGACCGGCAACAACCTGCACTTCTATATCAACCCCGAGCGCGACAGCGATCCGGGCGCGCTCGCGGTGCACGGCCTCACCACGGAATTTTTGAGCGATAAGCCGAAGTTCGCGGAGATCATCGACCAGTTCCGCGATTTCATCCATGACGCGGACCTGATCATCCACAACGCGCCATTCGACATCGGCTTTCTCGACGCCGAGTTCGCGCTGCTCGGTCTGCCGCCAGTGAGCATGCACTGCGGCGAGATCATCGACACGCTCGCGCAAGCCAAGCAGATGTTCCCCGGCAAGCGCAATTCGCTCGATGCGCTGTGCGACCGCTTCGGCATCAGCAATGCGCACCGTACGCTGCACGGCGCGCTGCTCGACTCGGAACTGCTCGCCGAGGTCTATCTGGCGATGACGCGCGGTCAGGAAAGCCTCGTCATCGACATGCTCGGCGAAGCGCAGGCCGGCGGCGATACGCATGCGCCGCGCGTCGCACTCAACTCGCTGGAGCTGGTCGTGATCGCTGCGAGCGACGACGAAAGCACCGCGCACGAAGCCGTACTCGACGATCTCGACAAGGCGCTCAAAGGCGCGAGCGTATGGCGTCTTGAACCCGCGCCGACAACTGATGAGCAAACTGCTTAAAAAAAACTAGACGAACCCTGAATTCCCTGACATAATTTCGATCTCTTCGGGTGGTTAGCTCAGCGGTAGAGCACTGCCTTCACACGGCAGGGGTCACTGGTTCGATCCCAGTACTACCCACCAGATTCTTGGTGTGTCGATCACCGAAGACAAAAGGGCTTACGCAGCAATGCGTAAGCCCTTTTTCTATTTGCCGGCAAATACGTCGCGTGCGCCATACGAGATATCGTTGGCTATAGAACCACGTCGTTCCGTAGGTTGGCGAGCGCCCCGCACTATTGCTATATTCGGCAATCGGGCATTCGCCCGGTCCGGCTCCGTCCGGTTTCTCCATCTTGAACCATCTCAGGGAGGCGCCACATGTTTGCAGTGCATCGCGCGCTCCCCCGCATGGTTCCACGACCGCCGGCCCGTCCGCCACGACCGATGCGACCTTGAAGCCGCAGCGTTGTCGCTGATGCGCCGCCGCCTCGGCAGGCGCACCGCGTTCATTCCAGACAGTCCGTTGTTCCGTTGCCGTTGTTTGCAGTCGTATTTTTTCGCGCCTTGCCGCGCGGATTCCGGCATCCGCTGGCTGTCTACCCCTTTTTCGCTTCTGACTGGAATCTCGGCGCGCTCGTGCTTCGCCGGGCCCAAAGCAAATGGCTAACAGAAAACTCGACTTTCGCGGACAAGCTTTCAAGGATGTCCTCGGCTTCACCTTCCGTCACTGGGCGCAACAGCCGGGGCGCATCGTCGTGATCGCGGCGCTCGCGCTGTTCACGGCGGGCGCGGACATCCTGACGCCGGTCTTCGCCGGACGTCTCGTCGACGCGATCGCGGCCGGTCCGGCGTCGTCGGCGCCCGTCTGGCATCACGCGCTTGCGGCCTTCGGCGCGCTCGCCGCGCTCGGCATCACCGCGACGCTGCTGCGCCAGGGCGTGTACTTCAACATCATCCGCTTCACGCTGAAGATGATGAGCGAGATCGCCGCGCGCGCGTTTCATCGCGTGCAGCGCTTTTCGACCGACTGGCACGCGAACAGCTTCGCCGGCTCGACCGTGCGCAAGATCACGCGCGGCATGTGGGCGCTCGACCTGCTGAATGACACGCTGCTGATCGCGCTGCTGCCATCGCTGGCGATGCTGATCGGCGCGACCCTGCTGCTCGGCTCGCGCTGGCTCATGATGGGCATCGTCGTCGGCATCGGCTCGCTGCTGTACATCGGCGTGACCGTAACGGTGTCGCTGGGCTTCGTCGCGCCGTCCGCGCGTCTCGCGAACGCGTGGGACACACGCATGGGCGGCGCGCTCGCCGATGCGGTCAGCTGCAACGGCGTCGTCAAGGCATTCGGCGCGGAAGCGCGCGAGGAAGCGCGCCTCGCGCACGTGATCGGCAAATGGCGGCAACGCACACGCCGCACGTGGGTGCGCGGCACGCTCAACGGCGGCCTCCAGGGCGGCATGCTGGCCGCGATCCAGACGGCGATTCTCGGCGTGGCGCTACTGCTGTGGGCACGCGGCGAAGCGAGCGTCGGCGACATCACGTTCGCGCTGACGATGTTCTTCATGCTGCAAGGCTATCTGCGTGACATCGGCATGCACATCCGTAACCTGCAGCGCTCGGTCAACGACATGGAGGAGCTCGTGTCGCTCGAGAGTCAGCCGCTCGGCGTCGAGGATCGTCCCGGCGCCGGCCCCATCGCGATCCGCGACGGCGAGATCCGCTTCGAGCACGTGTCGTTTCACTATGGCGCGCACAGCCGACCGCTCTACGACGACTTTTCCATCCGCATCGCGCCGGGCGAGCGCGTCGGGCTGGTCGGTCATTCCGGCTCGGGCAAGACGACCTTCATCAAGCTGATCCAGCGCCTTCACGACATTTCGGGCGGGCGGATCACGATCGACGGCCAGGACATCGCGCAGGTCCAGCAAGCGTCGCTGCGCAGCCAGATCGCGATCGTCCAGCAGGAGCCGCTACTGTTTCACCGCTCGCTTGCCGAGAACATCGCGTATGGACGGCCCGGCGCGAGCCGCGCCGACATCGAGCGGGCCGCGCGGCTCGCGAGCGCGCACGACTTCATCGCCGCGCTGCCGAACGGCTACGACACGCTGGTCGGCGAACGCGGCATCAAGCTATCGGGAGGCGAGCGTCAACGCGTCGCGATCGCGCGGGCTTTTCTCGCCGACGCGCCGATCCTGATTCTCGACGAAGCCACGTCGAGCCTCGACAGCGAAAGCGAAGTGCTGATCCAGCGCGCGATGGAGCGGCTGATGCAGGGGCGCACGACGCTGGTGGTCGCGCATCGGCTGTCGACGGTGCGCGCGCTCGACCGGCTCCTCGTGCTCGACAAGGGCAAGGTGATCGAGGAAGGCAGCCACGACGCGCTGATCAAACGCGACAACGGCTTGTACCGTCGCTTGTTCGAGCGTCAGGCGCTGGAGCTGATCAAGGGTCTCGGCGAGCCGGAGCTCGTGCGCGAGTCGGCAAAGGTCAAAGCCGACCGGGTCGACGATTCTGGCTTGTTGGTCGGCTAGCGCGACGCAGGCATGCACCAGGCTTCGCGGCAAACGATGCCACGCCTGGCGCCACCAGCCCCTGGCAATAGAAGGCCCGCCGCGCTACACCGCGCCGGCGGGCAACCCGATGCCGCGCGCCATTCCGGTCGCGGCAAACACCATCAGAACCAGCAGCACGGTCTGGATCACGCTGAAATGCGCGTAGGATCGCGCCTTCTTCAGATTCGGCGCCGCGCCGCTGCGGATCGACGCGCGCCAGCGCATCAGGCCGAGCATCGTGGGCACTTCGAGGATCAGGATCAGCACCAGCAACGTCATCTTCACGTGAAAGAGCGGCTGGTGCAGGTAGTAGTCGGCGCCCTTCTCATAGCTACCGAACATGCGCATCAGGCCGGTCACGATCAGCACCAGCGCGGCGATGCCCCAGCGTGAATCGGCGCGGAACACCGAACGCAACGCGGCGGGCACCGACGCGCGACGCAGCGACCACGTGCGTCTGAGAATCGACGCGAGCGCAAAACCATAAGCGAGCAGATGAAGGGCGGCAAGCAACCAGCGAACCAGCATGGCGACTCCTGCGAAAGACGCAATATGATCGATGAGTGTCCCACTCGCCCGCCTGCAGGCCGGGCGCCTTGATTGCATTATCGACGAAGCTTCGCTTCGGGATGCGTGCATCGGCCACGCGATGTGACCGATAGCACAAAACATGCAGCGTCAGACCTGGCGCAGCGTCGTGTCGAGCGCGCGAGCGGCGACGCGATCGCCTTCGGTCGTCAGCGCGGCGCGGAAAACGGTCTGCCGGTTATGACCCGCGGCGGCAGGCGAATCCCACAGCAACTCGACCTTCGGACGTACGCCGAACGCGCTGCGCGCGAGCGAGGGCGCCGCGACCGACCCTCTCGGCGCCGCTGACGCGCCGGCCTTGCCCGCCGCGCCGAACGCGACCGCGGGCGCCGGCGCCGGCGTCGCGCGCGCATTGGAACCGCTCGCCCAGCGCACCGACAATTCGCGCGCATCGTATTGCCCCACCTTGCGCCGCTCAGCCCACACGACGACGGTACGGGTCAGCGGATCGAGCGACACCGCATAGCGGCCGATCGCAAAGCGCCGCGCCGCCACATTGGTGCGCCACAACGGCAGCGGCCGGCAGATCCACAAGACGATCGCATACAGCACCGGCGCCGCGACGAGCCAACCGTTGCTGGCCGCGACCGCCTGCATCGCGCGACGCCAGCCTGCGCTCGCGACGAACGCGCCGACCGACCACAGCGCAAACAGAAACCCGAGGAACGCGAACAGGCGCAGCGCCTGACGCAGCCATTGCGGCAACGGATGGAACGGACGCTCCGCGACGGCGCGCGCGCCCGGCAGGAAGATCAGCAGGAACAGAAAAACGAGGTTGATACATGCCCACGGTGAAGACGCCATCGCGGTCAGCGCGGTGGTCAGCTTCATCTCGGACATCGAGAAAAACCAGCGGGCGGCGAGCACGAGACCGATGGCGCGCAACGTAAAAATCGTTCCGGCGCCGGGCGCGGCGTTCGCGCGCGTCTCTTTCGTTCTCGCCAAGGCATCCTCCTGTCGTCGGCGGCACCGCAGCCCAATTTGCGGCACGGCAATTATAGGGATATTACCGAGACTGGCTCGTTCGCGCCGCGCGGAAACCCGTATTTTCAGTTGTGCACCGACGAAAAACGCAGCGCGCATGCAACAACGCCCCGCCGGCGACGTGCCGGCGGGGCGTTCAGAGCAACGAAGGAAGCGTGCAACGAGTTGCTGCCGACAGCGTTTTATCTACCGCGAAACAACCGCGGTGAAACAATCGCCAATCAGCCCGCGTTGACTTCGCGCAGCACCGTGCGATGTTTGCGGCGCAGCAGCTCTTCATAGGTGGCGACGTAGTTCTGCGCCATCACCTTCGACGAGAAGCGCGCCTCGAACGCCTTGCGCACGCCAGCGCGGGGCAGCGTGTGCAGACGTTTGACGGCGGCGACCGCGCTGATTTCGTCCTCGACGACGAAACCCGACACGCCGTTTTCGATCACTTCCGGCACCGAACCGCGATTGAACGCGATCACCGGCGTGCCGCAAGCCATCGCCTCGATCATCACGAGACCGAAGGGCTCCGGCCAGTCGATCGGGAACACCAGTGCGTGCGCATTGCCGAGAAACTCGCGCTTTTCAGCTTCGCCGATTTCGCCGATGTACTCGACGTGCGACAACGACATCAGCGGCTTGATGACTTCTTCGTAGTAGGCACGGTCGGCCTTGTCGATCTTGGCGGCGACCTTGAGCTTCATGCCTGCCTGCCCGGCGATGCGAATCGCCCTGTCAAGCCCCTTCTCCGGCGAGACGCGGCCCAGGAATGCGAGGTAGCCGGGCTCGACGTTGGGACTCGGCTTGAGCACGTCTTCCGGCAAACCGTGATAGACGGTTTGCAGCCAGTGCGCCTGCGGCAGCGGAATGCGCTGGTTGTCCGAGATCGACACGACCGGCACGTCATTGAACGTTTTGAAGATCGGCTGCAGTTCAGGCAGATCGAGACGGCCGTGCAGCGTCGTGACGAACGGCACAGGCTGACGCGCGAACAGCGAGAACGGGTAGTAGTCGATGTGGAAATGCAGCACGTCGAATTCGTCCGCGCGGCGGCGCACTTCTTCGAGCAGCAGCATGTGCGGCGCCATCACGTCGCGGATCGTCGGGTCGAGGCGCAGCGCCTGCGGCCAGAAAGCTTCGAGCTTCGCCGAGGTTTGCGAATCACCGCTTGCAAACAGCGTGACGTCGTGGCCCTGCTCGACCAGCGCCTCGGTCAGATAGGACACCACGCGTTCCGTACCACCGTACAGCTTGGGAGGAACCGCCTCGTGCAGCGGAGCGATTTGAGCGATTCGCATATTGACGAACTCCTAGTAAAAAATCAGGCAAAAGTACTGCATTTGGAAAAAGCGACTCGCTTGCTCGCCAGGGCAGTCTGGCCGGAAATGCCGGCGCGGGCCTGATTCTTTTGAGAAATCCTGCGATGGATCGCTTGGTAACGAGCCCGGACAAGTGGATCAGCGACTGGGCATGTGCGAGTAAACGCGGCCGTTGCACCGACGTTGACAAACTGTCAGAAAAATTGCCGGGCTAACGAGCACGCATTATCGTTGCCCGGATTGTTGCAGCACCGCAGCATTTCAAAGTCTTTACGTTGTTACAAACGCGAAACACTTTGCAAACCCTTGTTTTCAAAGACAGTTCTACAGTATCCACGAGGATTCGCGAGGCGCGGCGGTACCGTCTCTGCGAGCTCTCGCCCATCAACGTTGCCGGCAGGAATTGCAAAATTGCCGCAGCGCGGTTGAATGCAATCTGTAATTATATCTCGAAATTTTCCGCAATCTGCCTGAATGGCCCGTCGGCTGGTGTGTCGGGACGACGCAGATCGCGGAGGTCCATCGCGAAATCAATCGCGTCAAAGCCCGGATACACAGGGCGCAATCGCCTTTGCATGTTTACAATGCGAAGCATCGGCTTCACGGAGAGTCATGCTTGTCCGTGTGGTCCGCGCATTGCATGCACAACCCGCAACACATCGATCTCAGCTCAATTGGAACACTTGACCATCGCCCAGCGTAACGCCCAGAACGCCAAGCTCGCGAGCTATGCGCACCGGCCACTTGCGTTTCTCTTCCGCTTTATCCGCCGCCATCCACTCGCGCATGCGATCGTGTTGTGCAGCGTGTTTGCGGCCGTGGGCTGTGCACTCGCTTCGCAGTACGCGATCAAACATCTGATCGACGTGCTCGGCGGCGGCAGGCATCATCCGGGACCGCTGTGGGGCGCGTTCGCGATCCTCGTCGGCCTGATCGCTGCCGACAACCTGTTGTGGCGGATCGGCGGCTGGTTCGCCGCGCACACGTTCGTCGCCGTGACGGGCGATTTGCGGCGCGACCTGTTTCAGTACCTGAGCGGCCACTCGCCGACCTACTACGCCGAAAAGCAGCCCGGCATGCTGGCAAGCCGGATCACCGCGACCTCGAACGCCGTCTACACCGCCGAAAACACCACCGCGTGGAACGTGCTGCCGCCGTGCATCGCGGTGCTCGGCGCGATCGTGATGATCATCGCGGTGAACCCGCTGATGGCCGCCGGCCTGATGCTGTGCTCGGCGATCCTGTCGGTCGTGCTGTACAAGCTCGCGGGCCGCGGTTCCGCGCGTCACCATAATTTCGCGACCAAGGCGGCATCGGTCGACGGCGAGCTTGTCGACGTGATCAGCAATATGGGGCTCGTGCGCGCGTTCGGCATGACGTTCCGCGAACAGCACCGCTTTGCTTCGACGGTCAAGTCGGAAATGGACGCGCGCCAGCAAAGCCTGCTGTACCTGGAAAAGCTGCGTCTGCTGCACGCCGTGGTCACCGCGCTGCTGTCGGCCGGCCTGCTCGGCTGGGCGCTATGGCTGTGGGACCAGGGCCGCGCGACCTCGGGCGACATCGTGCTCGTCAGCTCGCTCGGCTTCACGATCCTGCACGGCACGCGCGATCTCGCCGTCGCGCTCGTCGACGTCACGCAGCACGTCGCGCGACTCGCAGAGGCCGTGCGCACGCTGCTCGAACCGCACGGCATGCCCGATCGCGACGACGCGACCGAACTCGTGCCGCAGGGCGGCCGCGTCACGTTCGACGGCGTCACGTTCGCCTATCCGCGCCGCCGGCCGATTCTCGATCACTTCGACCTCGATATCGAACCGGGTCAGCGGGTCGGGCTGATCGGCAAGTCGGGCGCCGGCAAATCGACCGTGCTCGCGCTGTTGCAGCGCTTCTACGAGACCCAGGGTGGCGCGATCAAGATCGACGGCCAGGATATCGCGTCGATTACCCAGGACAGCCTGCGCCACGCGATCGCGCTGGTGCCCCAGGACATCTCGCTGTTCCATCGCACGGTGTACGAGAACATCGCGTACGGCCGCCCGGACGCGAGCCGCGAGGAAGTGCTCGCCGCCGCGCGCGAGGCGCGTTGCGCGGACTTTATCGACGCGATGCCGGAAGGCTACGACACGATCGTCGGCGACCGCGGCGTGAAGCTGTCGGGCGGTCAGCGCCAGCGCATCGCAATCGCGCGCGCGATTCTGAAAAACGCGCCGATCCTGCTGCTCGACGAAGCCACGTCCGCGCTCGACAGCGCGTCCGAGGAAGCGATCCAGAAGGCGCTCGACCGCCTGATGGTCGGCCGCACCGTGATCGCGATCGCGCACCGTCTGTCGACGCTGAACAACTTCGACCGGATCATCGTGATGAGCGCCGGCAAGGTCATCGACGACGGCACGCCGGAAGAACTGCGCCAGCGTCCGGGCCTCTATCGCGACCTGCTCTCGAAGCAGTATGGCAAGGGCCAGACGCTGCATATCGGCGGCAAGAAGGTCGACGAACAGCACGTAGCCTGACGCACGCCTGGTCCACGCGCTGCGCATCGCATCGCTTGAAAAAAAGCCGCTCCCTGGAGCGGCTTTTTGCTGTCTGGCTCGCGGCCCGGCTTGGCTTAGCCGGTCACGCTCTCGCGCGCCGCCCTCTTCCGCGCGGCGCCCGCCGCACCCGTGGCCGCGCGCGCTTTCCCGCTTCTGGCGCGCTTCGCGCCCTCGACGCTCTGCAGATCGCGCATGAAGTTATCGCGCCACACCGACACGTTGTTCTCGCGCAGCTGCGCCATCATGTCGCGATAGCGCCCCTGGCGCTCGGCGAGCGGCATGTCGAGCGCCCGCGCGAGCGCTTCGGCCATGCCGTCGATATCGACCGGATTGACGATCAGCGCGCCGTCGAGCTCCTGCGCCGCGCCCGCGAAGCGCGACAGCACCAGCACGCCGGGATTCTCCGGATCCTGGGCCGACACGTATTCCTTCGCAACGAGGTTCATGCCGTCGCGCAACGGCGTCACATAGCCGACGTGCGCGGTACGGAACAGCGCCGCCAGCACCGAGCGCTCGTACTGCTTGTGGATGTATAGGATCGGCGTCCAGTCCAGCTCGGCGAAACGTCCGTTGATCCGTCCCGACTCGCCTTCGAGCTGTAGCCGGATGTCTTGATACGCGTGCAGGTCGGCGCGCGTCGGCGGGGCGATCTGCAGGAACGACACCTTGTTGCGCTGCGCGGCCGTATGCTCGAGCAGGCGCTCGAACGCACGGAACCGCTCGACCAGCCCCTTCGAATAGTCGAGCCGGTCGACGCTCATGATCAGCTTGCGCGAATGCAGGGTCGCCTTCATCGTGCGCACCGGCTTGCCGCGTTCGCCCGCCTTCGCGAGCTCGGCGATCTCGTCCGGATAGACGCCGATCGGATACGCAGAGGCGCGCAACGTGCGGCCGAACGCATGCACACTCAGCGGTCCTTTCGCCGACGCGTCGATCGAGCCGCCCGCCTCGTTGATCACGTAGTCGCAGAACGCGCGCAGATCGGGACCGGTCTGGAAGCCGAGCAGGTCGAACGAACACAGCGCCTCGACGAGCTCGCGATGCGGCGGCACCGTCAGCAGCACCTGCGCGGCCGGAAACGGAATGTGCAGAAAAAAACCGATGCGGTTCTTCACGCCTGCCGAGCGCAGCGCCTGAGCGAACGGAATCAGGTGATAGTCGTGCACCCAGATCACGTCGTCTTCGCGCAGGAGCGGCACGAGTTGCTGCGCGAGCCACGCGTTGACGCGGCAGTAGCCTTCGAAGTCGTGCCGGTCGTAATGCAGCAGGTCGGATCGATAGTGGAACGCGGGCCACAGCGTCGCGTTCGAGAAACCACGATAGTACTGGTCGTAATCGCGGCGCATGAGCGGGACGGTCGCGAAGGTCACCGGACCGCGCTCCTCGAGCTTGATCTGCGGCTGGCCGGAGCTCAGCACGTCGCCGCTCCAGCCGAACCACATGCCGCCGGTCTCCTTCAGCGCGTCGTACACGCCGACCGCCAGACCGCCCGCCGCCGGACCGCCCTCCGAAATAGGCGCCACCCGGTTCGAAACAATGATCAGTCGGCTCATGAAGCGCGATTCCCGGTGCAGTATGTTGTTTTCGTTGAACGGGGCCGCCGGCGTCATGCGCCGCGCGCCGCCGCGACGATGGTTTCGAGCCAGTCGAGCAGTGACGACACCGATTCGACGCGCGTGTGCGCCATCGTTTCGCCCGCGCCGACCTTGATCGACAGACCGCCGCGCTCGTTGACGACCGCGAAGCCCTTCTCGTCGGTCAGATCGTCGCCGGCGAATATCGGCGTGCGGCCGGTGAACGGCAGCTCGTCGAGGAACGCGCGCGTCGCGCGGCCCTTGTCGACGTCCTTCGGCTTGATCTCGTAGACCATCTTGCCGGGCTGCAGCACGTAAGAAGCGGGGTAATCGGCGACGAGCCGCTCGGTCGCCTCGCGCGCGACCGGCTCGCGGTCCGGCGCGTTGCGGTAGTGCAGCGCGAGCGCCGCGCCCTTGATCTCGAGCAGCATGCCCGGATGTTCGTTGACGATCTGCGCGAGCACCTGCTCCATGCGCAACAGGCGCTCGTCGTGAAAGCCGATGCGCTGCGTGTCGCCATTCGCATCGCGCCGCTCGGCGCCGTGCAGACCCGCGACCGGCAGATCGGGCATGCCGAGAAAACTGTCGATGCTGTCGATGCCGCGCCCCGACACCACCGCGACCGCGCCATTCGTCAGACTGCGCAGTTCGCGCAGCAGGTCGATCACGCGCGGCTGCACCAGCACGCCGTCCGGTGTGGGGGCGAGTTCGACGAGCGTGCCATCGAAGTCGAAGAAAAATGCCGTCTCGCTCGGAGACAGAACAGCCGGAAGTGCTTGCATCGCCTGGGTTCGCCTTTCAGCCATCTATGGCCGGAAAAGTGTGCGCATCTTACCGCGCATCCGTCAATTTTTCGAGAAAGTAAGCTGGGACTCAAGCCCGATGGGCGATCTATCCATCCGCTTCTGTCGATTGCGTTCAAAAGCGCAACGATCGGGCTTCAACCGGCTTTCAGCAAGCTGCGTCAAATTGACTCGCAAATCGCGCGCCCGGCGCGCTGCGCGACGCTGGCGCCAATTTTGCGCTACAGTCGCTGCCACGCGGACCGTCGGTGTGATGGACATCGTTGCACGCTCTCAATCAATCGCGTGTCGCGCGCGAATCTTGCGCGGCATGATCGGGCGGCGGTGCGGCCCCCTGCTCCATCGATTCGTGTTGCCTGCTCTTCAATCGAGTCATTGAACCCTGCTTTGTTCCCGATCCTGCCACCCCAGCGCCAGCGGCCGAACCTGTCCCGCTCACGACCCAAGCGACTCACGCACCGCTTGATGCACGGGTTGGCACGCCGGCTTGCGGCGGCAACTGCGCTGGGCACGCTGGGCACGCTTGTCGCGCTCGCCGCGCTGACCGGTTGCACACAGCGCGCCGAGCCGTGGCAGTTGACCAACGTGACCGGCCACCTGCCGGATCTGGACTTCACCTTGACCGACGACACCGGCCGTCCCGTCAACGCCGCGTCGTTCAGGGGCCGCACGTCGCTGGTCTACTTCGGCTACACGCATTGCCCGGACGTCTGTCCCGAAACGATGGGCCGTCTGATGCAGGTGCTCGGCAAGCTCGGTCCCGATGCGCAGAAAGTGCGCATTCTGTTCATCACCGTCGATCCCGCGCGCGACACGCCGCGGGCCTTGCACGACTATGTCGGCGCGTTCGACGCACAGCACGCCGAAGGGCTGACCGGCACCGACTGGCAGATCGAGTCGCTGGCCAAGCGCTATCGTGTCGCTTATCAGATGGAAAAGCGCGACTCGAACGGCAACTACGAGGTCACGCACAGCTCCGCCGTCTATGTGTTCGACAGCCGGGGCCGCGCGCGCCTGCTCGCCACCGATCACGACACGCCCGATGCGATCGCGCAGGACCTGCGCCGCATCATCGATGACCAATCCTGATTCTTCTTTGATCCCACTCCATTCCATCATGACGATCAAGCTCAAACCAATCGCTTCCCTCGCCTGCGCGCTCGCGCTGTCACTCGGCGCCGCGTCGGCCGCGCAAGCGGCCGATGCTCACGCGATCAGCATCAAGGACGCGTGGGTGCGCTGGCTGCCGAACAACCTGCCCGCGGCCGGCTATGCGACGCTCGTCAACGCGAGCGACAAGCCGATCGACCTCGTCGATGTATCGAGCGACGACTACGGCGATGCGATGCTGCATCAAACCGTATCGAACGGTTCGACGCAGAAGATGGTGATGGTCGACAAGCTGACGGTGCCCGCGCATGGCCAGGTCGCGATCGCGCCGGGCGGCTATCACGTGATGCTCGAGGACGCGAAGCACAAGGTCGCGCCGGGCGACACCGTGCGTCTGACGCTGAAGTTCTCCGACGGCGAAACAGTGAGCGCGCCGTTCGCGGTCAAGTCGCCGGGCCAGACCAAGTAAGCGGCACGACGGGCCGCCGCCACCGCACGCGCCATCGCCATGAACCTGCTCTACTGGCTCGATCCCTGGGAGTTTTCGCCGACCGTCGTGATCGCGTTGCTGATCCCCGCGATCCTGTTCGTGCGCGGCGCACGCAAGGCGCGGCTGTCGTTCGCGCGGCGTCTGTCATTCTGGTTCGGGCTGGTCGCGCTGTATGTCGTGCTGCATACGCGGCTCGATTATTTCTTCGAGCATGAATTCTTCATGCATCGCTTGCAGCATCTGGTGCTGCATCATCTCGGGCCGTTCTTCATTGCGCTGTCGTATCCGGGCGCGGCGTTGCGCGCGGGAATTCCGTTGCGCTGGCGACAGCGCTTCGTGCGGCCCGCGCTGCAAACACCGCTCGTGCGCATGGCGCTCGACGTCGTCATGCACCCGGTCGTCGCGGTCACGCTATTCGTCGGGCTGATCTATTTCTGGCTGCTGTCGCCGATCCATTTCGTCGCGATGCTCGACTGGCGGCTCTATCGCGTAATGAACTGGAGCATGGCGATCGACGGCCTGCTGTTCTGGTGGCTCGTACTCGATCCGCGTCCGGCGCCGCCCGCGCGTCTGTCTCCGGGCAAGCGCGTGCTCGTCGTGATCGCGGCGATTCCGCCGCAGATCGTTCTCGGCGCATTCATCTTTTTTACGACGCACGAGTTGTATCCGATCTACTCGATCTGCGGCCGCGCGTTCACGTGGCTGAGCCCGATGCGCGATCAGCAGATCGGCGGGCTCCTGCTATGGATTCCGGGTTCGATGATGAGCGTGGTCGGCGCGCTGATCGCGCTGCGTCACTGGATGCGGCTGTCGTCTCGCGGACGCCTGCGCGCCGAGCGGCGTGCAAAAGCGGCGCGCGGGCTCACGCATGCGGCGTCGACGACCACGAACGTGCCCCGCTGACCCGTTCGGGTTCACAGCGCGCGCATCCACACATGCGGGATGCCGTCTTCGTCGTGAACCTCCGAGACCGGCTCGAAGCCGAACGCACCGTAAAAGCCTTGCAGATGCGCCTGCGCGTGCAGACGGATCGGCGTATCGGGCCACTGCGCACGGATTTGCGTGAGCGAGCGTTCGAGCATCGCATTGCCGAAACCGATGCCGCGAAACGGCGCGGTCGTCAACACCCGGCCGATGCGCACATCGGCATCCGCCGCATCGGGCAACAACACGCGCAGATAGCCGGCCAACGGCGGCAGCGCCGCACCGTCGCCGGTGCCATACGCAAGCAGATGCCAGGCTTCGACGTCGAGCCCATCGATGTCGCCATACACGCAGTTCTGTTCGACGACGAACACCGCGCTGCGGGCGGCCAGCATCTCATAGACTTCGACGCTCGTGAGGTTCCCGAACGGCTTCCAGCGCCATTCGAGCTGGGCGAGCCGCGCGACGGCGGTGTGTTGCGGTTCAGTCATCGGTAGCTTTCAGGGTCAATGCGCGACAGCGCGGGCAACGATCCGCAATTATGCCGCGCGCCTCGTCATCGAGCATGCGCAGGCCTGGCATCCGGGCGGTCGACACGGCTGTATTCAGCCGCGAAAGCCGCGCACGCGTTCAGAGGACCGCTTGCACGGGTCGCGCGAGACAGTCGGGGAGATTGCCGGGGCCGCATAGATGCAGCGCGCCGACGACCACCAGCGTGCGCTCGCGAACGTCCAGCAACTCGCTCAGCCGCGCGGCCCACGCGCGATTGCGCACGTCGAGAATCGCCTGACGGATGCCGGCCAGATTGAACATCGGCGATTCGACGGCGATTTGCTGTATCGCGTGCAGATCGCCCTCCAGCCACGCCGCGTGCATCCGTTCGAGCGTGCGCTGCGGTTCGCCGCGGTCGGCCATCAGCATGTCGAGCGCCGCGGCAATGGCTTCGAGCGGAATCGATTCGAGCGCGACTGCGACGTCCCGCGCGGACTCGAGATAGCGATACGGCTTCGCCTGCGCGAGCGCCGAGCGCAACATGCGCGGCTCGACACCCTCGACGACCTGCTGCAGCAGCGTCGGCGCGACGATCAGCGCGGCCCACGGACGCAGTGTTTCAAGCGGCGCGAGCAGGCCATCGGTCGGCCACAGCGCCTGCAGTTGCGTCCAGGCTTCGTCGCGCATCCGGGGCCGCAGTTGCGCGGCGTCGGGGTGTGCGTCGGCTTTGAGAAACGGCAGGATCGTTGCTGGGTCGGACTCGAATACGAGCGCGTCGGCCCAGTCATAGGCTTCGGCGACCCATGGCGGCGTTCGACGGCTCGTCGCGGGAAACAGATGCATCGAGCCGAGCAGGCGGACCTGAGTGCCGGTGAGTTGGAAATACATGCGGCTTCAATGAAAACGGGCGATGACGATGGTGCGATTCTATCGCCCGGCCCGGATGAGGCGCGCCGGCGTGCGTTGCCCTTCCCGTGCGCGCGCCGGACACGCCGTTGAGCGGAATGCGCTGCCCCAATGAATGCGGGAACGCATCAAACGCCTGAACCCGATTATTGCCCGCTCTTTTTAAACGACTCGAGTTCGGTCGTATAGCGCTCGTTTCTCACGCCATTGCTGCCGTAATACTCTTCCACCGATTTCGCCCAACGGCCGACTTCCGGCACATACCAAAACGCTTTATACGTGCGTCCCGTCGCCTGAACAGGACCGAGTTTCTGCGCATGCGTGATCATCGCGGTGTCGCCCTGCTCGACCTGGGTGACTTGCGTGACCGTCTGCCGCGGCTCAAGTTGCGCGACCCGGTCGCCTTCGGCTTCGATCTTGATCGCCTGGAATTTGCCGGCGGCCACTTCGACGGTTTCCGTCCCGACCACCCGATACTGCGAGTCCCACTTCTGCGAAGCGAATACCCGGTTCGAATGCTGCCCGGCGTATTCGACCGTCCAGCTCTTACCCGGCGACAACGGAAACGCGAACGGCCGGTTCACGACTGTATCGGTGCCGCTCACGCTGCGCTCGCGGCTCCAGTCCGCTCCGGCGATCACTTCGCGTGGCGCCTGCGTCGAACCCGAGATCTTCGATTCGAAATAGATGTGCGATGGCGTCGCCCGCAGCACCGTCACCTGCTCGTGCGTCTGGTTCCAGCCCGATGGCCCTCTCTCGCTCGTCGATGTATATGTCCGGCGGTACGCTGCAAGAGAACTACTGCTTCCTGAACACCGCTGCCGTGCAGTCGATTAAATCCGCGCTCAATTTCTGATCGATTCGGAGGAACGTCTGCGGCACGCAGTCGGATCGACCGCTCCGCTCACCTTGATGACGACGATCGACAAGGCTGGCGAAGAGAGGAACAGAAAAACGAAAAGCCCCGACAAGTCGGGGCTTTCGCTTTACATCAAAGACTGGAGGCGCGAGCCGGAGTCGAACCGGCCTAAACGGCTTTGCAGGCCGCTGCATAACCGCTTTGCTATCGCGCCGCAAGCGGACTGGAACCTGGACACGGGTTCGCAGATTTATCTGGTGATTACCAGAAGAACCGAAGCTCTGGAAGTTCAGAACGAGCGGCCTTCCAAACAAAAAGGGAAGCGCTGCTTCCCCTGATGTATGGAGCGGGAGACGAGGCTCGAACTCGCGACCTCAACCTTGGCAAGGTTGCGCTCTACCAACTGAGCTACTCCCGCATTGAACTGCTTCACCGCGCTGCTTTTTTACTTCGCCAAACAACGCGATGCTTCGAATACTGGAGCGGGAAACGAGGCTCGAACTCGCGACCTCAACCTTGGCAAGGTTGCGCTCTACCAACTGAGCTATTCCCGCGTTGTGCTGCATTTTACCGCTACTGCTTTACTGCGTCTCCGGTGTTTCGCGTTGCGTGAATCGGAGAAACGAAATTATGGAGAATCGACTGAAACGTGTCAACCCCTTTGCCCGTCTGTTTTAGAGAAAATATTTCTCTCGTAGTAGTGCGGGGTTCGAACACACTTTTGCGCCCCCCGTGCTCTTCTATTCACACCGTCACGCAATGCCGCCGCGCTCGCGAATCTGCGGCCACGCGAGCTTCATGTAGTACAGCATCGACCAGATCGTCAGGAACGCAGCCAGATAGATCAGCCACAGGCCCCACACGCGCGTGTCGACCGTCACGCCGCCACCGAGCGGCAGCGGGCCATAGAACAGCAGCATCGGAATCGCGACCATCTGGCAAGCGGTCTTGAACTTGCCGAGAGAGTTCACCGCGACGCTCTTCGACGCACCGATCTGCGCCATCCATTCGCGCAGGGCCGAGATCGCGATTTCACGTCCGACGATCACGAGCGCGATCGCGGAATCGATCCGCGTGAGTTGCACGAGCACGAGCAGCGCCGCGGTCACCATCAGCTTGTCGGCGACCGGATCGAGAAACGCGCCGAATGCCGAGGTCTGATTCCATTTGCGGGCCAGAAAGCCGTCGAACCAGTCGGTGAGCGCCGCCAGAATGAAGATCGTCGCAGCCGCGAGATTGCGGTGCGCAGGGCTCATCATCATGTCGGGCAAATAGAACACACCGACGACGAGCGGAATCAGCACGATCCGCAGCCAGGTCAGGAATATCGGGAAATTAAACGGCATGGGGCAGGCGCAGCGTCTGACGAGTGAGTTGCAATTGTGCCGTGTCACAGGGCCTGCCACAAGCAAGCGCGCCCAGGCATGGCCGCGCGGGGGCGGCAAGCGAGCCGCCCCCGGCGCGTGGTTCGCAGCCAGCGCATCCGCAGCGCGACGCCGCGGGTCCGACGAACCGTCGTTCCGATCACAGCCCGGCGCGGCCCGCCAATTCAATGCAGTTGCCGGTAGATCTGCTCGGCGAGCGCCTGCGAAATGCCTTCGACGCTCGCGAGATCCTCTACGCTCGCGGCCACCACGCCGCGCAAGCCGCCAAAGCGCGCCAGCAGGCGCTGACGCCGCTTGGCCCCTACGCCTTCGAGTTCTTCGAGCCGCGAGGTCTGGCGCGTCTTGCCGCGTTTGGCGCGCATGCCAGTGATCGCGAAACGATGCGCTTCGTCGCGGATCTGCGCAACCAGCATCAGCGCGGCGCTTTCCTTGCCGAGTTCGAGCGGCGTGCGGCCGTCCGCGAAAATCAGCGTCTCGAGACCGACCTTGCGCCCCTCGCCCTTCGCGACGCCGACGAGCATGCCAGTATCGAGCCCCAACTCCGTGAACACCTGCCGCGCGATCTCCACCTGCCCCTTGCCGCCGTCGATCAGCACGATGGTCGGCAGCACGCCGCCGGCCGCGGCCGGCTCGGCGGCATCGGCGGCGAGCGCGGGATCGGCGGCCGCGTCACTTTGCGATTCGGCGGCTTCGTCGCTCGCATTCGCGGCGGCCTGCGCGACCATCTTTTCGTAGCGGCGCGTGAGCACCTGGCGCATCGCCGCGTAATCGTCACCGGGCGTGATGCCGGCGATGTTGTAGCGGCGATACTCGGACGACTGCATTTTGTGGTGGTGAAAGACGACGCATGACGCCTGCGTCGCCTCGCCCATCGTGTGACTGATGTCGAAGCATTCGATGCGCAGATGCGCGAGGTCGTCGCACTCCATGCCGAGCGTGTCGGTCAACGCGCGCGTGCGCGCCTGCTGCGAGCCCTGCTCGGAGAGCAGGCGCGCGAGCGCGAGCCGCGCGTTCTGCTCGGCCATCGCGAGCCACGCGCGCCGCTGTCCTTGCGGTTGACGCAGTACGGTCACCTTGTGGCCCGCCTGCTCGATCAGCACGTCGACGAGTTCGCGCGCCGGCGCGTGGCTGACCACCAGCACCGGCGGCACGCGATTGCCGAGGTAATGCTGCGCGATGAACGCTTCGAGCACTTCGGATTCGATGCCACCTGGCGCGCGGCTTTTGCGGCGCTTCGCCGCGGGGCCGGACTCCACGTTCCCGTCTGCGCCTTCGTCCGCGCCTTCGTCGCTGACGGCGTCCGGGGTCGCTTCGGCAGCCTCGTCGATCGCGTCTTCTTCACTATCATCGGCGTCCTCGTCTTCCGACGGCATGTCCTGAGCGATCGCGAGCGCATCGGCCGAGGCGCTCGCCGCCACGGCCGATGGCGCGACCGCTCGCGCATCCGCCGATGCATCGTCCTGATCGCCGTCTTCTTCGAGCCCGCCTTCCTCCGCCGTCAACGCGCTCTCCACGTGCGCGGGAAAGTACGCCTTGTCGCCGAGATGTCGTCCGCCGCGCACCATCGCGAGATTCACGCACACGCGGCCGCCCAGCGCGACTACCGCGAGAATGTCGACGTCGCTGTCGCTGCCGACTTCGATTGCCTGCTGATGCAGCACCGTCGACAGCGAACTCATCTGGTTGCGCACCGCCGCGGCCTGCTCGAACTTCAGCTCGCTCGCGAACGCATGCATCTTCTGCTCGAGCTCCTTCATCACCTCGCCCTGGCGGCCGAGCAGAAAGCGCGACGCGTTGGCGACGTCGCGCGCGTAATCCTCCTCGCTGATGTTCGCGACGCACGGCGCCGTGCAACGGCCGATCTGATGCAGCAGACACGGCCGCGTGCGGTTGTTGAACACCGAGTCTTCGCAGGTGCGCAGCTGGAACACGCGCTGCAGGATCTGGATGCTCTCGCGCACCGCCCACGCGCTCGGGAACGGGCCGAAGTACTGGTTCTTGCGATCGACCGAGCCGCGGTAATAGGCCATGCGCGGAAACTTGTGGCCGGTCAGCTTCAGATAGGGATACGACTTGTCGTCGCGAAACAGGATGTTGTAACGCGGCGTGAGCGCCTTGATCAGATTGTTTTCGAGCAGCAGCGCCTCGGCCTCGGAACGCGTGACCGTGGTCTCGATGCGCGCGATGCGCGTGACCATCATCGCGATACGCGGCGACAACTGGGTCTTCGTGAAGTAGCTCGATACGCGCTTCTTCAGATCGCGCGCCTTGCCGACGTAGAGCACCGCGCCACTCGTGTCGTAATAGCGGTAGACGCCGGGCAGATGCGGCAGTTGGGCGAGCACTGTCTTCGGCTCGAAGGTGTCGGGGGCGTCGCTGGCTTCGGGTTCGGTCATGCGGGATCGATTGGGGTGGGACTGTCTCGCGCTGCCTCGCCGCTTGCACCGATTGCACTGATTGCACCGATTGCACCGATTGCGCCGCCGGGTGCCCGGCATCGTGCGCCGGGGGTCATGTCGCGTGTCGCCGATGCGGCCCGCATGGCGGACAAAGGGCGCGCGCGATCGCGAGCGAGGCTTTAGAATCGCCAGTTTAGAACATTCCGCGTTCGTTCGAACCAGCTCCGTTCGCCGGAGTCACCGAGCCAGCCGAGCCGCCATGTCCTCCGTCGCGCCCGATTCCGGATCACCCGCCGCCCCTGCCAACCCGATCGCCTGCGATATCTTCTGCGCGGTGATCGACAACTTCGGCGACATCGGCGTGTGCTGGCGCCTTGCGCGCCAACTCGCGCGCGAGCACGGCTGGCAGGTGCGCGTGTTCGTCGACGATCTGCATGCGTTCAGGAGGCTGTGCCCGTCGCTCGAGCTGGAGCGTACGCGGCAGACGCTCGACGGCATCGTCGTCGAGCATTGGCACGAGCCGTCCCATGTTGGCGATACGCTCGAAGTCGCCGACGTCGTGATCGAGGCGTTCGCCTGCGAACTGCCGCCCGTCTATATCGCGGCGATGGCAGAGCGAACGAGCGTGCCGCTCTGGTTCAACCTCGAATATCTGAGCGCCGAGGACTGGATCGCCGATTTTCATCTGCGGCCGTCGCCGCATCCGCGCTACGCACTCAGCAAGACCTTCTTTTTCCCCGGACTCGGCCCCGGCACCGGTGGCGTCCTGAAGGAGCGCGATCTCGACGCGGCGCGCGCCGCGTTCGAAGCATCGCCCGCCGCGCGCACCGACTGGTGGCGCAACGTCACGGGCCACGCGCCGCCGCCCGCCGACGCGACGGTCGTGTCGCTGTTCGCCTACGAAAACCCGGCGGTCGACAGCCTGCTCGAACAATGGCGCGACAACGCAAGCCCGATCGTGCTGCTGGTGCCCGAAGGACGCATTTCCGGCGCGCTGGCGCGCTTTTTCGGCCTACCGTCGTTTGCAGCGGGCACCCATGCGACGCTCGGCAACCTCAGCGCGCACGCGCTCGCGTTCACCGAACAGCCTGGCTACGACGCACTGCTCTGGGCGAGCGACGTCAATTTCGTACGCGGCGAGGACTCGTTCGTGCGCGCGCAGTGGGCCGCCAAGCCGTTCGTCTGGCACATCTACCCGCAGGCCGACGACGCCCATCTGCCAAAGCTCGACGCCGCACTTGCGCACTACACCCGCACGCTCCCAGCTGACGCGCGCGCCGCGCTCGAGCGCTTCTGGCACGCGTGGAACGGCGCTGGTCAGCCGGACTGGGCGGAATTCCAGCGCCACTATCCGGCCCTGAAACGGCGCGCCGCTGGCTGGGCGGTCGAACTCGCGCAAGTCGGCGATCTCGCCGGAAATCTGACCTCGTTCGCAAAAACTCAGTTAAAATAAGCGGTTATCCAACGGCCGACGACGCAAGCGCGGCCCGATTAGACCAACTACCCCATGGTCAGCCCGTCTGACCGGTCCCCGCGAAAAACACAGCACGCGTCCCAATCTTCCGGTCGGGCACGCGAATGTCAAAAAAGGGACGTATGTTTGGGCGTGTTGCAGATCGGCGCCACTCGTGTACACGCCCGAACAGGGTAAAAATCAGGTAACGGACAGGTGGAACGCCGAGGCATCACGCCCCCGGGTTTTCGCCGCGAGCCGATCCCGTTTCACGCATCGGGGCTGCGCGGCCGCTTCACGCGGCGCGCGGCAGGCGGTGGGCGAAACGCCGAAGCCGCTTGCGCCGTATGCCGTTGAGCAACAGTTAAGCTATTTATCTCGTACAGGACAGTTTTATGAAGACCGCACAGGAACTCCGCACCGGCAACGTCGTGATGATCGGCGCAGACGCAATGGTCGTGCAAAAGGCCGAGTACAACAAATCGGGCCGTAACTCCGCCGTCGTCAAGATGAAGTTCAAGAACCTGCTGACCGGCGCAGGCATGGAATCCGTGTACAAGGCGGACGACAAGTTCGACGTCGTCGTGCTCGAGCGCAAGGAAGTGACGTACTCGTACTTCGCCGACCCGATGTACGTGTTCATGGACGCCGACTACAACCAGTACGAAGTCGAAGCCGAAATGATGGGCGACGCGATGCACTACCTCGAAGACGGCATGGCTTGCGAAGTCGTGTTCTACAACGAGAAGGCGATCTCGGTCGAACTGCCGACCACGCTGGTTCGCGAAATCATCTACACGGAACCGGCCATCAAGGGCGATACGTCGTCGGGCAAGGTGCTGAAGAACGCCAAGCTGAACACCGGCTTCGAACTGCAAGTGCCGCTCTTCTGCAACATCGGCGACAAGATCGAAATCGACACGCGTACGCACGAGTACCGCAGCCGCGCCTAAGCGCCCGCCTGCGTCACCCCGCCAGCACCGGCGCCCTGCCGGCCTGCACAAAAAGCGCTCAATTTTTGGGCGCTTTTTCTTTTCTGTCGCGCCGTGTATGGTTTAGGAAAACTTTACCGGCAAATTTCTCAAAATTACCATCGCGACATCCGGATTTCGCGTTGAGCGCGCGGCAAGCCCTTGATCGATTTCGTCCACGCTCTTTGGCACGATCTCTGCTAGGTGGAGAGAGTTACGCGAGTATCGCTCATTTTCCACTCCTGGGAGAGGCACCATGAACAACGACATCGCGGAAGGTAAATGGAGACAGATGATCGGCAAGGCGAAGACCGCATGGGGCGAACTGACGGACGACGAGTTGACCAAGGCCGAAGGCCGGGCCGACAAGCTCGCTGGTCTGATTCAAGAACGCTATGGCAAAACCCGTGAACAGGCGGAACTCGAAGTGCGCCGGTTTTTCGATAGCAACCGGGATTTCTGACAGGACCAGTGAAGGAACTACAGGCGCCGGCCCGCGTGACTCAAGGCGCAGTGCCGGCGGCTGTCGTTTTTTCATCGCCCAGGGACCGTTCGTTTAGCCCTGTCATCGAGCCCCCAGAGTCCGTGGTGCGCGCCATCAGCGTTGGCGGCGCACCGGGCATTCAACCCATTCATAAAATTGCGCTCGCCATGCCACACGCCCTGATTGTTGAAGACGATCCCAATAGCCTGTCCGGTCTGTCGGCAATCCTCGCCGCCGACGGCTTTTCAGTCGACACCGCGACCACGCTCGCCGAGGCCCGCGGCGCATTGACGCGCTTCATCCCCGACGTCGTGCTCGTCGACCTGAATCTGCCGGACGGCAGCGGCCTCGATCTGTTGCAGCATTTGCCCGCGCATCCGCCGGGCGGCGCGCTTCCGGTGATCGTGATGACCGGCAATGCGACCGTCGAGAGTGCGATCGAGGGCTTGCGGCACGGTATCTGGGACTATCTGCTGAAGCCGGTCAACATTCCGCGCCTGCGCAGCCTGCTCGCGCGCATTCCGCGGCCTTATGAGCTGACCGAGGAGGTCCAGGCGCTGCGCGCGGCGCTGCGTCAGCTTGGGCGCTTCGGCTCGATGCTCGGTCGCAGCGGCGCCATTCAGCACGTGTACGACACGATCGAGCGTCTCGCGCCGACAGAAGCCGCGGTGCTGATCTCCGGCGAGGCTGGCACCGGCAAGCAGATCGCCGCGCGCACGCTGCACGACATGAGCCGCCGCCGCAAAGGCCCGTTCGTCACGTTCGATTGCCGCGGCGCGACCGCGGGCGGGCTCAATCGCTCGCTCGACAGCATGCTGTTCGGTCACGAACGCGGAGCGTTCGGCGGCGCCGAGCAGCGCGAGCCGGGCCTCTTCGAACAGGCGAGCGGCGGCACGTTGTTCATCAACGAAATCACCGAGCTACCGCGCACGCAGCAGGAAGCGCTGTTGCGCGCGCTCGATTCGCAGACCTTCATGCGCGTGGGCGGTACCAGCCAGATCGTGACCGACTTCCGGCTCATCGCGTCGACGCGCAAGTCGCCGCGCGCGGCGGTCGCGGACGGCTCCCTGCATCAGGACCTCTCGCTGCGCCTCGAAGCCGCCGCGGTCATGCTGCCACCGCTGCGCGAGCGTGGTGAAGATCCGCTGCTGATTGCGCAGGCAGCCGTCGACGAACTGAATGTGGAAGCGACCGCGCGCGGTACGGCCGAGGTCGCGAAGCAGGCGGCGCCGAATTTCCTGCGCGAATGCCTCGCGTACGACTGGCCGGGCAACGTGCGCGAACTGCAGGAGCGCGTGCGGCGCGCTTATCAGGCATCGGGCGACGTGATCGAGTCGTTGCGCGCCGACGAAGCCAGCACGGCGAACGGCCGCGATCTGAACGGCAGTCGCGTGCAGGTGACCGTCGGTACGCCCCTCGCGGACGTCGAAGAAATGCTGATTCGCGCGACGCTTGACGCGGTCGGCGGCACGCGGCATCGCGCGGCGTCGTTGCTGGGGATCAGCCCGAAGACGCTGTACAACAAGTTGCAGCGCATGCGCTTGAACTGAGCGATCGGATCGCGCGTGCTGCGGCTGTCAAGCAAAGCTTGACGGCGGCTCGCACCGTTCGAAGCTGATAAAAAATGGCGCCTTGAATTGCTTCAAGGCGCCATTTCCTTTTATGCAAACGTACTGCGCAGCAGCCTCTGCGCTTCGGCGTACCGTGGCTCGGCCATCAGCTTGCTCCACGTGAGCGCTTTACCGCGCGGCCGCATGCGCTTCAGCCGCCGCTGCGATTCCCTCGCCGGCGTGACGCGCAGCGCGTCGAGCACCTTCTCCGCTTCGTCCGGCTGGTTGCAGATCAGCACCATGTCGCAGCCGGCCTGCAGGGCCGCTTGCGCACCTTCGGTCAGCGTGCCGCCCTGGCGCGCGGCTTCCATCGACAGATCGTCGCTGAAGATCGCGCCTTCGAAGCCAAGCTTGCCGCGCAGGATGTCCTGCAACCAGATGCGCGAGAAGCCGGCCGGCTTCGCATCGACCCGCGGATAGACGACGTGCGCGGGCAGCACCGCGCCAAGCGACAGACCGAGCCAGTCGTACGGCGCGACGTCGTTGCCGAGGATTTCTTCGATCGGGCGTTCGTCGACGGGCATCGCGACGTGCGAATCTGCCTGCGCGAATCCGTGCCCTGGAAAATGCTTGCCGCAATTGCTCATGCCGGCGAGCGCGAGGCCGTGGTTCAAACTCTTCGCGAGCAGCGCGACCACGCGCGCATCGCGATGGAACGCGCGATCGCCGATCACCTGCGAGTGTCCATAGTCGAGGTCGAGCACCGGCGTGAAGCTCATGTCGATACCGCACGCGCGCAGTTCCGCGGCGAGGATATAGCCGACCGCGGTCGTCACCCTGGTCGCGTGCAGCACGTCCTGGTCCCACAGCGCGCCGAGCTTACCCATCGACGGCAGCACCGTGAAGCCGTCGGTGCGAAAGCGCTGCACGCGGCCGCCTTCGTGATCGACGGCGATCAGCAGATCCGGGCGAATCGCGCGGATGGCATCGGTCAGCCCGACCAGTTGCGCGCGGCTCTCGTAGTGGCGCGCGAACAGGATCACGCCGCCGGTCATCGGGTGAGCGAGACGCCTTTTGTCATCGCGGTTCAGCGTTTTGCCGACCACGTCGAGCATCACCGGTCCGGGTGTGGTTTTCATCGAATTCCGCTGGAAAGGACTGTGAGACAACACAAACGCGACCGCCAGCGGCCGCGCTCAACCTTTTCATTCTGTGGCGGAACGGGCGGACGAAGCCCGCGACGCCGACGACGCCAACGAACCTTCCGTATCGCCCGGCCGCTGCGTCTCCGCGATCACGAACGACACCGCGTAGTCGCGCTCGTCGCTGATCGTCACGCGCGCCGTGATGCCGCGCGCGTCGAGCCAGTCGGCCAGCTCGCCAGAGGCGACCACCATCGGCTCGCCGCTCGGCCGGTTCAGCGTTTGCAGCGCGCGCCAGCTCATCGGCCAGTGCATGCCGAGGCCGATTGCCTTCGAGAACGCCTCTTTCGCCGAGAAGCGCGTCGCGAGAAACGCGAGACCGCGCGCCGCCGAACGGGCGTGGCGCGCGTGGTACACGCGCAGTTCGTCGGGACCGAGCACCTTCTCCGCGAAACGGCCATTGGTGCGAGTCATCACCGCTGCTACGCGGCTGACCTGAACGATGTCGGTGCCGATTCCGTAGATTGCCATGCGTGCGTCCATCGCCAGGTTGCGTTACGCGCGCGCGCCGAGACGCGCGGCGACCATGATCGCCTTCATCTCGCGCACCGCGTTGTCCCAGCCCGCGAAGATCGCGTGCGCGACGATCGCATGGCCGATGTTGAGTTCGACGATGCCGTCGATCGCCGCGATCTGCTGCACGTTCGTGTAGTGCAGGCCGTGGCCCGCGTTCACTTTGAGGCCGAGCGTCGCGCCGAATTCGACTGCTCGCACGATGCGCTCGTATTCGCGCTGCTGTTCCGCGGGATCATGAGCTTCCGCGTAACGGCCTGTGTGCAGCTCGATCACCGGCGCGCCGGCTTCGTGCGCGGCGCGAATCTGCGTCTCCTCGGGGTCGATAAAGAGCGACACGCGCGAGCTCGCGTCCGCCAGTTGCTTGCATGCGGCGCGCACCGCCTCGAACTGTCCGGCGACGTCGAGACCGCCTTCGGTCGTCAGCTCCTCGCGCTTTTCCGGCACGAGGCAGACGTCGTGCGGTTGCACTGCGCACGCGATGTCGAGCATTTCCGGCGTGACCGCGCATTCGAGATTCATGCGCGTTTTCAGCAGCGGACGCAACTTGTGCACGTCGGCGTCGACGATATGCCGGCGGTCTTCGCGTAGATGCAGCGTGATCGCGTCGGCGCCGGCTTCTTCGGCCATCAGCGCGGCGCGGATCGGATCGGGATAGGACGTGCCACGCGCGTTGCGCAGCGTGGCGACGTGGTCGATGTTCACGCCGAGATCGATCGCGGTCGGCGAAGTCAGGAAGAAGCTCATAGGTTTTGCAGGTCGATCAGGATCTGGCGGGTGGCAAGCGGCGCGCCGCCGAGATAGGTGTTGAGCAGGAAGCGCATCAGCGTTTTGCTTTGCGCGACGGTCTGCGCTCGATGGTAATCGTCCTTTTCCATATCGAGCAAGGTTTGTCCCGTCACTACCGGCCACTGCGCGGGCCATTCGTCCGATGCCTCGCGTACCCCGCGCTCGGGATCGAACACGTAGCGGCCGTCGGCGAGCACCGCTTTGCGTGCGACCGTGCGGTCGAGCGCCATCGCGTAACCGGTCTCGCGTAGCAGCACGCGTTCGAACGAGCGCAGCACCTGCACCGGCGGCTCATCGTGCGCGAGCCGCGTCAGCGTGACGACGTAGTGATGGAACAACTGAGGATGCGGGTCTTCGCGCGCGCAGAACCGCACCAGCAGTTCGTTGACGTAGAAACCGCACAGCAACGCGTCGCCGGTCAGCGGCAGCATGCCGCCGACCCATTCGGCGCCGGTCAGCGTGCGCATTTCGGACTTGCCCGACCACGCGAGCGACAGCGGCTGGAACGTTTGCAGCACGCCGCGCAGCGCGGAGTGCGGGCGCTTCGCGCCCTTTGCGACCAGCGCGAGACGGCCGTGATCGCGCGACAGCACGTCGATGATCAGGCTGGTCTCGCGATACGGATAGCTATGCAGCACGAACGCGGGCTGCTCGGTGATCCGATATTCGGATGTGGAGGTGCGCGGCGCGCGGCGCGCCGGCGTTTTGCGTGGCTCGCCATCGTCGGCGGGTGCGCTTTTCGCGCTTTTTGGGCTTTTTGCGTCGGCCGACGATTTCCTCGCGCTACGCGCGGGCTGAGACGGTTCGTGCTCCGGCTGATCCGAAGCCTCGTCTGAATTGAGCGTCATCCACGCGTCATTCGTACCCATACGCACGAAGCCCGGCTTCGTTGTCGGCCCAGCCGCTCTTCACCTTGACGAAGGTTTCGAGGTACACCGGCCCGTCGAACAGCTTTGCCATGTCGAGGCGAGCCTCGGTGCTGATCTGCTTCAGCTTCGCGCCCTTCTGGCCGATGATCATCGCCTTGTGCATGTCGCGATCGACGAGGATCGTCGCGAAGATACGGCGCAGCCGCCCTTCGGTTTCGAACTTCTCGATCAGCACGGTGCTCGTGTACGGCAGCTCGTCGCCGGTCCAGCGGAAGACTTTCTCGCGCAGGATTTCGGCGGCAAGGAAGCGCTCGCTGCGATCGGTCAGGTCGTCCTCGCCGTAGATCGGCTCGCCTTCCGGCAGGAACGGCTTGACGGTGGCCATCAGACGTTTGATGTCGTCGGAATTTTTCGCCGACAGCGGCACGATCTCGTTGAACTCGCGCAGCGTGCTCATCTGCTGCATGAACGGGAACAGCGAGTCTTTATCCGACACGCGATCGAGCTTGTTCGCGATCAGCAGCGTCGGGACCTTCGCCGGGATCAGATCGAGTACCTTCTGGTCGTCAGGGCCGAAGCGGCCTGCTTCGATGACGAACAGGATCGCGTCGACCGAGGTCAGCGTCGACGTAACGGCGCGATTCAGCGAGCGGTTCAGGGCGCCGCTGTGTTTGGTCTGAAAACCGGGCGTGTCGACGAAGATGTACTGGGCGTCTTCGAGCGTATTGATGCCGGTAATGCGATGGCGCGTGGTCTGCGCCTTGCGCGACGTGATGCTGACTTTCTGGCCGACCAGCGCGTTCATCAGCGTGGACTTGCCGACATTCGGGCGGCCGACGATCGCGACCATGCCGCAGCGAAAACCAGTGGGAGTGGGAGCGTTCATATTCGGACTACGGCAGGTTCAGTTCGGCGCGCGCGACGCGCACGCCGATGGCAATCAATGGCCCGCGTCGGCGACGCGCGTTTGCACCGCGTCGGCGACGCCGGGTTCGTGTTCGGCAGGTGCCGGGGGCACCGAGACAACCGACGCGGGCGCGGCGGTCACGCTCGACGCAGCAGTCCCCGGCGCGGCCTCGCGGCTGCGCTGACGGTCTGCGCTGCGAGCGTGTGACGGCGTGTCGGCTTTGAGGTCGGGGGTTTGGTCCGCTGCGGGTTTTTCGGCCGGCTTGTCGACAGGTTTCTCGCCCGCGTGGATCGAAACCTTGTCGGCCCTCTCCGTCTTTTCGGACTTTTCGGCGCGCTCCGGCTTGTCCTGTCCGCTGTACTCCACATGCGCGGCACGAATTACAGCCAACGGCGCACCGGCGGCACCCGGCGCGGCACGCTCGGTCGCCGGTCTTTCAGCGGCTGATTTTTCCACGGAAGGTTTGTCGGCGTGCGCTTCCAGCGCGACAGCCGCGCGCCCTTCACCGCGCGCGCTCTTGCGATCCGGTGTGCGCAAATCCAGTGCGGCCTGTACGCCGGTCACGCCCGGCACGATTTCCTGCAGGGCATTTTTCGCGGCACGTGCGCCCTTCGAGCGCTTCGGCTTCGCGACCACGGCAGGCGCCGCGGCCATCACTTCGTCGAGCGCCTTCTTTGCGGCCGCCTGCTCCGCCGCGCGACGGCTCGCGCCGGAGCCAGACACCTTGACGTCCAGCTTCGGCACCGTACATTCCACTTCGAACTGCTGATTGTGCGCCGCACCATGCGTGGCGACGACCGTATAAGTAGGCAACGCGATCTTGTGGCCTTGCAGATACTCCTGCAGCAGCGTCTTCGCGTCCTTGCCAAGCGTGCGTGGGTCGATATGGTCGAGAATCGGTACGTAAAGGCGCTTGATGACCGTCTGCGCAGCCTCGAATCCGCCGTCCAGAAATATCGCACCGAGCACCGCCTCGAGCGTATCCGCGAGGATCGACGGGCGGCGGAAGCCGCCGCTGCGCAACTCGCCCTCGCCGAGGCGCAGGCCCTCCGAAATATTGAGTGCCTGAGCAATCTCGTAGAGGGACTGCTGTTTGACCAGATTGGCGCGCACGCGAGACAGGTCGCCTTCGTCGAGTTTGCCGAAACGTTGGAACAAAAGCGCAGCCACCGCGCAATTCAGAACAGAGTCGCCGAGAAATTCGAGCCGTTCGTTATGCGTGGAGCTATGACTGCGGTGTGTTAGAGCCTGGCGCAGCAATTCCGCATTGCGAAATTCGTAGCGCAAACGGCTTTCCAACGGAGATAGGGGCATGGGCAGAGTATAACGCGGGCGCCTGACCCGGCGGAAACACGGGGCGCCAGCGGAAAAAGCGTGGTGAAACGACGTTACCGCGAGTTCTTAAAGTAGCATGACAACACGCCGCGACCGAGATAACCGGGTGCTGGTTATTCGCGCGGCGTCTGAGAAGCGCTCATGAAGCGATCAATGCACGCGACTCACTGGAAAGGGCCGATGCGCCGCAGATCGCTGAAGTTCATCCAGATGAAAAATGCGCGGCCGACGATATTGCGTTCAGGCGCAAAACCCCAGTACCGGCTATCCGCGCTGTTGTCGCGGTTATCGCCCATCATGAACAAATTGCCCGGCGGCACTTTGCAGATCACGCCACGCGCGTTGTACTGGCAGTTGTCGCGATACGGATAATCTTCCGCACCAACGATGAACGGCGGCACCGCCGGATTATTCAGAATCGCGTTCTTGCGGCCGTCGATATCTTCCTGGAACTGCTTCGCATAACCGAGACGCTCTTCGTCGAGATAATCGGGCAACGGCGTTTCAGGCACCGGCTTGCCGTTGATCGTGAGTTTCTTGTCCTGATACTCGATCACGTCGCCGGGCAGACCAATGACGCGCTTGATGTAGTCGACCGATTCGTCTTTCGGATAACGGAACACCACCACGTCGCCGCGATGGACCGGACTGCCCTGCGTGATCCTCGTGTTGGTAATCGGCAAACGTAGACCATATTCGAATTTATTGACGAGGATGAAGTCGCCCACCAGCAGCGTCGGCACCATGGAGCCCGATGGGATCTTGAACGGCTCGATCACGAACGAGCGCACGACGAACACCACCAGAATCACCGGAAAAAAGCTCGCCGTATATTCGAGCCACCACGGCTGACGCAGCTTGTCGTCGCGCAGACGCGCGCGCGTTTGCGCGGCGTTTTCATCGGCGAAACGCTCGCCGATGCGTGCCTGCTGACGATCGAATTCGGCGACTGCGGCTTCCGCCTCGCGGCGCCGTTTCGGCAGGAAAACCAGTTTGTCCGCGACCCATGCGACACCCGTCAAAACGACGAGCACAAAAAGAATCAACGCAAAATTCATAGGGTTCCGTTATTCAACTTATTTGTCTTCGACACGCAGAATAGCGAGGAAAGCCTCTTGCGGGATTTCAACCGAGCCCACCTGCTTCATTCGCTTCTTGCCCGCCTTCTGCTTTTCAAGCAGCTTCTTCTTACGCGTGATATCACCGCCGTAGCATTTTGCCAGCACGTTCTTACGCAACGCTTTAATGTTTTCGCGCGCAATAATGTTCGAACCGATCGTGGCTTGAACCGCTACGTCGTACATCTGACGCGGAATCAGCTCGCGCATTTTCGCAGCCACTTCGCGGCCGCGGTACTGGCTTTGCGAACGGTGCACGATAACCGACAGCGCATCGACCTTGTCGCCGTTGATCAGCATGTCGACCTTCACGACGTCCGACGCGCGGTATTCCTTGAACTCGTAATCCATCGACGCATAACCGCGCGAAATCGACTTCAGACGGTCGAAGAAATCGAGCACGACTTCACCCATCGGAATTTCGTACGTAAGCTGAACCTGACGACCGTGATACTGCATGTTGATCTGGTTGCCGCGCTTCTGCGTACACAACGTGATCACCGCGCCGACGTAGTCTTGCGGCATGTACAGGTTCACGGTGACGATCGGCTCGCGCACTTCCTCGATCTTCGACGGCTCCGGCATCTTGGCCGGATTCTCGACCATCAGGGTCGTGCCGTCGCGCTGCAGGACTTCATAGACCACGGTCGGCGCCGTCGTGATCAGGTCCATGTCGAACTCACGTTCGAGACGTTCCTGCACGATTTCCATGTGCAACAAACCGAGGAAGCCGCAGCGGAAACCGAAACCGAGCGCCTGCGACACTTCCGGTTCGTACTGCAGCGACGCGTCGTTCAGCTTCAGCTTTTCGAGCGAATCGCGCAGCGCGTCGTACTGATTCGCTTCGACCGGATACAGACCCGCGAACACCTGCGGCTTCACTTCCTTGAAACCCGGCAGCGGCACGGCCGCCGGCTGGTTCACGAGCGTAACCGTGTCGCCGACCTTCGCCGCCGCGAGTTCCTTGATGCCGGCGATGATGAAGCCCACCTGCCCCGCCGACAGTGATTCGAGATCTTTCGACTTCGGCGTGAACACGCCGATATGTTCAACCGGATACTGCGCGCCGGTTGCCATCAGCCGGATCTTGTCCTTCGGACGCAGCGTGCCGTTGACGATCCGCACCAGCATCACGACGCCGACGTAGTTGTCGAACCACGAGTCGATGATGAGAGCCTGCAGCGGCGCTTGCGGATCGCCCTTCGGCGGCGGCACTTTCGCGATCAGCGCTTCGAGCACGTCTTCGACGCCGAGGCCCGTTTTCGCGCTGCAATGCGTCGCGTCGGTCGCGTCGATGCCGATCACGTCCTCGATTTCGGCGATCGCGTTTTCGGGGTTCGCCGCCGGGAGATCGATCTTGTTCAACACCGGCACCACTTCGACGCCGAGTTCGATGGCCGTGTAGCAATTGGCGACGGTTTGCGCCTCCACACCCTGGCTCGCGTCGACGACGAGCAGCGCGCCTTCGCACGCGGACAGCGAGCGGCTGACTTCGTACGAGAAGTCGACGTGCCCCGGGGTGTCGATCATGTTCAGGTTGTAGAGCTGCCCATCGCGCGCGCGATACGACAACGCGGCGGTTTGCGCCTTGATGGTAATGCCGCGCTCGCGCTCGAGATCCATCGAGTCGAGCACCTGAGCTTCCATCTCGCGGTCGGACAAACCGCCACAAATCTGGATGATGCGATCGGCGAGCGTCGACTTGCCATGGTCGATGTGCGCGATGATCGAGAAGTTACGAATATGATCCATTCAGTGCCGATCAAGCGAAAAGGCGCGCCCCGGACAATAGCGGAGCACGCCTTGTAAGTAGGTGAAAATCTTATCTATTTTAGCCGAAAAGCCCATCGGCCGGCGCATCTTGCGAAGCGCGGGCCTCAAGACGGCGTAGAGGATGCGAGAAAATTACCGCGCGCATCGCAGTGAGCCGCGGCAAAAATGCGCATGGATCGCGCGAAACCAGATGCCGCGCGGGTGCGTATCAGGATGCCGCCGCGACACGCGACGCATGTGCAGCCAATGCTGCCCGCACGGGCGCTTCGTCGAGATGGTAGTGGCACAGTTCGACGCCATCGCAAACCAGCAGCGGCACCAACTCGTTGTAACGCGCTTCGAGCAACGGATCGCTGTCGACGTCGATCACCGCCAGCTGCGCTCCGAACTCGGCCAGCATTGGCTCGAGCGCAGCGCGCATGTCCTCGCACAGATGGCACCACGCGCGCCCATAGAGCGTGAGCGATGCCGTCTTCGTCATTTCTGCGCGCTGCGCGGACGAATCGGCACGAACTGCGTGTTGTCGCCGCGACGAACCAGCAACGCGACCATCTTCTGCGAATCGAGGTGTGAGGTCAGCTCGTCGAACTGTTTCGTGCTCGTCACATCCGTATCGCCAATCCGCAGGATGATGTCGCCCTTTTGGAGCCCGACACGCGCGGCCGGACCGTCGACCGCGTCGATCTGCACGCCGTTCTGAATCTTCAGCGCTTTCTGCTGATCGGCGGGAATGTCGCTGACCGCGATGCCGAGCGCGTTGGTCGCGCGCTGCTTCGGCGCTTGCGGCTTCTTCTGATCCGCCTTCGCGACCTTGTCCGGCTGCATTTCTGCGATCGTGACCGGCAGTTCGCGCGTTTGACCCTTGCGCCAGATCGTGATCGACGTCTTCGTGCCCGGCTTCGTATCGCCGACCATGCGCGGCAGGTCCGTCGCCGTGTCGACCGAATGACCGTTGAACTTCAGGATGATGTCGCCCGGCTGCACGCCAGCCTTATCGGCGGGTCCGCCCGGCTCCACGCTGCTCACAAGCGCGCCCTGCGCCTTCGGCAAACCGAGCGACTCGGCGACGTCCTTCGTCACTTCACCAATCGCCACCGCGATGCGGCCGCGCACCACCTTGCCCGAACTCTTCAGCTGATCGGCCACGCGCATCGCCTCGTCGATCGGAATCGCGAACGAAATGCCCATGAACCCGCCGGTGCGGCTATAGATCTGCGAATTGATGCCGATCACCTCGCCCTGCATGTTGATCAGCGGACCGCCCGAATTGCCCGGATTGACGGCCACATCAGTCTGGATGAACGGCAGGTAGTCACCGGTGTCGCGCCCCTTCGCGCTGACGATACCGGCAGTCACCGTGTTTTCGAGACCGAACGGCGAACCGATCGCGACGACCCATTCGCCGACACGCACCTTGTTCGAGTCGCCGATCGTGATGGTCGGCAGGTTCGACGCGTTGATCTTCACGACCGCGACGTCGGTACGGTCGTCGACGCCGATCAGCTTCGCCTTGAATTCGCGCTTGTCGGTCAGCGTCACGTAGATCGTGTCCGCGTCGTCGATGACGTGCGCGTTGGTCATCACGTAGCCGTCCGCCGACAGGATGAAGCCCGAGCCTACCCCGCTGTTCTGTTCGGCGTCCGAGTTGTCCGGTGAATCCGGGCTGCCGCCACTACCGCCGCCGCCCCCGTTATCACCCCCGTGCGGCGATTGCGGTGACTGTGGCAACGGAATCCCGAAGAAGCGCCGGAAGAACTCCGACATGTCGCCGTCGTCCATACCCGGCGGCAGGCCGCCGCGGGAACTACCGTTCGACACGCGCGTTGTCGTGCGAATGTTGACGACCGCCGGGCCGACCTTGTCGACGAGGTCGGTGAAGTCGGGCAGGTTGGCAGCGGGAGCCGCCGATGCCATATGCGGCACAAGCGGCAAACACGCCACCACCACTACGGCCGCGAGGAATTTGCGCACCGAGAAAGTCGTCATATCGTAGCAAGCCGAGGGATTTCAGGATTCGGAAGGGTTACTTCGGAGCTTTGTATTCTATGGCAGACGCGAACTGCTGCAATGTGGTTTGGGGCACTTCACCGAGCAGGGTAATCCAGAAGTCGCCCTGACGCTTGACCAGTACGTGCGTCGCGCCGCTATCGCCCGTGCCTTCCTTACGCGTATTTTTCTCGACGGGCTCGACGAACACCGAAATCGCTGCGAGGCCGTCGGAAAACACGGCCTGGTCGACCGGGATCGGAGGCTGCCCCGCCTCGCGCGACGCCATCGGACGACGCAACTGGCGGATCATATGGAAGCCCGGTACCGACGGCATGATGTGCCAACCCTGCGCGGCCATGTCGACCGGCTCGACTGGCGGACGCACTACCGTCCAGCCCGTGAGATTGCGGATACCGTTGACGATGCCCGTCTTGTCGACCGGCACGCCGATGCGGACCTGCGAAAACGACAACTGCTCGAGCACCTGACCGCTCGGGTCGAGCGTCTGCGCGCGCAACAGCAGACCGGACTTTTTGTCTGCCCACAGCTTGTATGCGAAGCGGTACGCGTCTTTCGGATCGAGTTCCATCACGAGGCTGTCGACGCCCGCGACGCGGTCGTCGTCAAGCATCTTCGGCTCGTAGACGGACAGCACCTGCTCGCCGTTCACCGACAGCAGCGCAGGGAATGAGTCCTTGTTCTGCCGTTTTTCGAAGACCACGATACGCCGCTCCGGCAAGAACGTGTACATGTCGTCGTTGTGACGCAGCATTTTGCGCGGCTTGCCGTCGAGGCTTTCGAGCTGCTCGAACTCGCCGTCCGTACGCGTGGAGTAATGTGCGATGCGCGACGTCTGCACGAAACTGCCGCGCTGATAGACGAACGCGCCCTCGTAGTTCTGCTGCTGGGCGGCCTGATGGATGCGATCGAGCAGTTCCGCGGCCGTGCGACGGGCGACGGCAGGATCGTCTTGTGCGAAGACCCGCGGCGTAGCGGACAACAACACGGCTGCGCAGAACAGAAATGCTGGCAACCGCCCCCAGATAGTCGTTTTATTGAACCGCGGAGTCTGCATCAAACTATTGGCCCTGCGTGGAGACTGAGGCAGCGCGAATCACCGGCATCGAGCCTGCCATCGCCGGTTGTTGCGCGAATTGCTGATGAGCTTCGAGGTACTGATCGAGGCTCGCGTCGCGAATGATGTTGGAGTCTTGCGCGGGCACCGAGGCCATGGCGACACGCTGCACCGCGTCGCCGTGCGATTGGAGCGAAGCGAGTTGGGCACCCGGTCCACCCGGCACGCCCTGCAGCTGCGGCACGACGATCCAGGTCAACGTAGCGGCCGCGGCAGCGACGGCAAGAGCCGGCACGACTCTCCGGCGCAGCCCGAGCAGGCGGCGCGCGACCGATGCAGACGCGGCGGCGGGCGCCAGCACATGCGGCTCGCTTTCAAGACGCGCGGCAAACCCGCTCAGAAAGGCACTGCTCCGTGCGGGGCTGACTGCCAGATCGTCGGAACGTAGCGCGTCGCCGATCAGGTGGTAGCTCGACCAGGCAGCGCGATCATCGCCGCCCAGCTCCGCAAGAAACTTGTCCAGATTCAGATGCTCTTCGCCGAACAACTCACCGTCGACGAAAGCGGACAGACGCTCGCCGTGCGAGCCTGCTTGCGATTGCATCGAGACCGACCCCATGATGCTCTCCATCTTCCAAATACCCCGTAGTGACACCACTAATCCAGATATTGCACCGCTGCCCCGCCAAGCCAGCTGGACGTTCGGAAACGTCTACCAACGCTTGCCTTCGGGTGTGTCAAGCAACGGTCGCAATTTTGCCGCAATGGCTTCGCGAGCGCGGAAAATTCGTGATCTGACTGTGCCAATCGGGCAACCCATCATCTCGGCGATTTCCTCGTAACTCAAACCCTCAATTTCTCGGAGAGTAATGGCGGTGCGCAATTCTTCCGGTAAAACCGCCATCGCAGCATTGACCGTCTCTGCGATCTGCTTGCTCATCAACATCGACTCAGGTGTGTTGATATCCCTTAGTTGGTCGGCATCGGAGAAAGTTTCAGCTTCTTCAGCATCCGCTTCGGTCGAGGTCGGCGCGCGCCGGCCCTGGGTGGCAAGGTAGTTCTTCGCGGTATTGACCGCAATCCGGTACAACCACGTATAAAACGCCGACTCGCCGCGAAACTGCGGCAACGCGCGATACGCCTTGATAAAAGCGTCTTGCGCGACGTCTTCGACTTCGGCGGGGTCCCGCACGAGACGCGAGATCAGCCGGAGAATCTTGCGGTGGTATTTGGAGACCAGAAGCTCGAACGCGGCCTTGTCGCCCTTCTGGACGCGCTCGACCAGCACCTGATCAATTTCTTTTTCGCTCACCTGATAAATCCGTTAACTATAGGGCGCATGGCGGGGGACCATTGTAGCGTCCCCCTCGTGAGGGCACGTTACTACGGTAACAGCGGTTACAGTCGTTACAGTCAGGCGCCGGCCGCACGTCGGCCCAGCACGGAAAGTTCGCGGAAAACAGTGGACGGCAGCGCGTCCGCGGCGAGCAGCAGGGAGCGCCTGCGACCCGTCGGTGCGCGCATGAGGCCGCGCCTTCGACCACCCTCGGGATCGAGCTCAAGCACCAGCAAACGGCCGCTCCACTGCGCGCAACCGACCATGCGGCCCCGCGCGAGCAACTCACCCGCGTGGTTCCAGGCGGAAATCTCGCCCATCGCGACATGCAGCGCGATGGCCTGCGCCGCGTCATGCCTCGCCGCGCAGAGCATGAGCAGTGCTGCGACGGCGAGCGTCAACGGAGCGGCCTGCCAAGCGCCCACTCGCGGCGCGAGACAGGTATAAACGGCTAACGTCGCAATCAGCACGAACGCTCCCACCGCGGCGCGCATTGCGATAGAGCGACGCAGCGTGATCCGCTGCGCTGCTCTACCCAACGTTGCCGGTGCGGGGGAAAGCGCCGGCGAAGCCGGCGTCGTGAACCGACGCGTCACCCGAGATCAGGCGATCCGGCGCGCTTGAACACCAGCGTGCCGTTCGTGCCGCCGAACCCGAACGAGTTCTTCAGCGCGACGTCGATCTTCATTTCCCGCGCGGTGTTCGCGCAGTAATCGAGATCACAGGCCGGGTCCTGGTTGAAAATATTGATGGTCGGAGGCGACACCTGGTGATGCACGGCGAGCACCGTGAACACCGACTCCAGACCGCCAGCGCCGCCCAGCAGGTGACCCGTCATCGACTTGGTCGAGTTGACGACCATGTTCTTCGCGTGGTCGCCGAACGCCCGCTTGATGCCGGTCGTTTCCGCCAGATCGCCGAGTGGCGTGGACGTGCCGTGCGCGTTCAGGTAGCTCACCTGATCGCCGTTGATGCCCGCGTTCTTCAGCGCTGCGAGCATGCAGCGGCGTGCGCCGTCACCGTCTTCGAGCGGCGCGGTCATGTGATACGCATCGCCGCTCATGCCGTAGCCGCCGATTTCCGCGTAGATCTTCGCGCCACGCGCCTTCGCGTGCTCGTATTCTTCGAGCACCATTACGCCGGCGCCTTCGCCCAGCACGAAGCCGTCGCGGTCCTTGTCCCACGGACGGCTCGCGGTAGCCGGATCGTCATTGCGTTGCGACAGCGCGCGAGCCGCGGCAAAGCCGCCGATACCGAGCGGCGACACGGTCGATTCCGCGCCGCCCGCGATCATCACGTCGGCGTCGCCATATTCGATCAGGCGCGAAGCCTCGCCGATGCAGTGCAGACCGGTCGTACACGCGGTAACGATCGACAGATTCGGACCCTTGATGCCGAACTTGATCGACAGGTGGCCGGAGATCATGTTGATGATCGAAGCCGGCACGAAGAATGGCGAAATGCGACGCGGGCCGCGATTGAGCAATTCGGTTTGGGTGATTTCGATCATCGGCAGACCGCCGATGCCCGAACCGACCACCACGCCAATGCGCTCCGAATTCTCGTCGGTGACTTCGAGGCCGCTGTCCTGCATCGCCTGGATGCCCGCAGCCACGCCGTAATGGATGAAGGTATCCATGTGGCGCGCTTCCTTACCGGGGATGTAGTCCTCGATATTGAAGCCCTTCACCTCGCCGGCGAAACGAGTCGAGAAGTTCGACGCATCGAACTTCGTGATATTGGCAATCCCAGACTTGCCGGCGACCAGATTGGCCCAGCCATCGGCAACATTATTGCCAACAGGCGAAATCAGCCCCAGGCCTGTAACAACAACACGACGGCGGCTCACGGTAACCCCTTTTTCATAGATGACAAAAAGCAAAAGCCACAGCGGCCACAGGAATCGCCCTGTGTGCCCTGTGGCTGTTTAAGTCGGCAATCGCGCGGAAAGTTGCGCTGTCAACATCGCTGGCTCCTGCGTGGTAAGCGGCGCGACGTATGGTGTGCCAATGGACACGCCCGATAGCGTCGACCCTGCTGGCGCCGGCAAGCGGCACGGCAGGGCGTCATGCGCGGCCCGTGCAGAAACGCAGGCGCGAATGACCTTAGGCCTTGACGTTTGCGCGAGCGTAGTCGATCGCTTGCTGAACGGTGGTGATCTTCTCGGCTTCTTCATCTGGAATTTCCATGCCGAATTCGTCTTCGAGGGCCATCACGAGTTCAACGGTGTCGAGCGAGTCGGCGCCGAGATCGTTCACGAACGACGCTTCGTTCTTGATTTCCGCTTCCGCAACGCCCAGTTGTTCCGCGACGATCTTCTTGACGCGCTGTTCGATATTGTCCATTACCCCTCCAAGGGAAAAGAAGTTCAAAAATACAGGTGCGCGCATTTTATCAGGTTTGACCCGGCAAAAAAGCGGCGCATCGGGTTCCTG
Organism: Paraburkholderia sp. Cpub6; assembly: GCF_014201065.1. Classification (NCBI taxonomy): domain Bacteria; kingdom Pseudomonadati; phylum Pseudomonadota; class Betaproteobacteria; order Burkholderiales; family Burkholderiaceae; genus Paraburkholderia; species Paraburkholderia sp. Cpub6. The sequence continues at coordinate 176,415 of NZ_JACHDM010000006.1, read as the reverse complement.
TCAACGCATGCGCCTCGTGCTTTCCGCAAACGCATCAAGGCGCGGATAGTAACCGAAATTGGTTACTGCATATACATGCCGCCGTTCACGTGCAGCGTCGTGCCGGTGATGTAGCCCGCTTGCGGCGACGCGAGGAACGCGACCGCGTGCGCGATGTCTTCCGGGCTGCCGAGGCGGCCGAGCGGAATCTGCGTTTTCAGCGCGGTCTGCTGCTCTTCGGGCAGCGCCTTCGTCATGTCGGTATCAATGAAACCAGGTGCCACGCAATTGACCGTGATGCCGCGGCTGCCGATCTCACGCGCGAGTGCGCGCGTCATGCCCGCGACGCCGGCCTTCGCGGCCGCGTAGTTGATCTGCCCCGGGTTGCCGGCCGAGCCGACCACCGACGTGATATTGATGATCCGACCGCCCTTCGCTTTCATCATCGGGCGCAGCACCGCACGCGACAGACGGAACACCGACTTCAGGTTGGTGTCGACCACGGCGTCCCAGTCGTCGTCCTTCATGCGCATCGCCAGTTGATCCTGCGTGATGCCGGCGTTGTTCACCAGCACGTTCAGCGCGCCGAATTCCTTGACGGTGCCGTCGATCAGCGCTTCGGCCGCGGCCGCGTCGTTGACGTCGAGCACCGCGCCGCGGCCGTTCACGCCCGCCGCCTTGAACGCTTCGGTGATCGCCGTCGCGCCGCTTTCGCTCGTCGCGGTGCCGATCACCGTCGCGCCCTGACGCGCGAGTTCCATCGCGATCGCACGGCCGATGCCGCGCGATGCGCCCGTCACGATTGCGATCTGCTTGTCGAGAGTCTTTTCCATCTGTCAGTCCGGATGCCCTTCAAATAGGGCTCATTGATTCTTGTTGATTCGAATGTCGAGGGATGCCGCGCCAGCGCGGCATTGCTCTGTCGATACCCGTTCGCGAATGCGCGCTCAGTCTGCCGTCACGAGCTTCAGCGTTTCTTCGAGCGACGCCGGATCGAACACCGACGCGCCGACGAGATTGCCGTCGATGCGCCTGGTCAAACCCGCAAGGACCTTGCCCGGGCCGCATTCGATCACGTGCGTGACGCCCTGCGCTGCCATTGCCTGTACGCATTCGACCCAGCGCACCGCACCAGCTGCCTGGCGCACGAGTGCGTCCTTGATTTTGGCCGGCTCGTTGACCACGGCGACGTCAACGTTGTTGATGACGGGAATCGACGGCACCTGCACGTCGATGCTCGCGAGGTATTCGCGCAATTGATCCGACGCCGGCTTGAGCAGCGACGAGTGGAACGGCGCCGACACCGGCAGCGGTAGCGCGCGCTTCGCGCCCTTCGCCTTCGCGACTTCGCAGGCTTTCTCGACCGCGGCTTTGTGGCCCGCGATCACGACTTGCGCCGGCGCATTGAAATTGACCGCTTCGACGACGCCCGCCGCCGACGCTTCCGCGCAGACCGCGCGCACCGTGTCGTCGTCGAGGCCGAGAATCGCGGCCATGCCGCCTTCGCCCACCGGTACCGCGGTTTGCATCGCCTGCGCACGGAAACGCACGAGCGGCACCGCGTCGCGGAACGCAAGCGCGCCGGCCGCGACGAGCGCCGTGTATTCGCCAAGGCTATGGCCGGCGACGAGCGCCGGCGCCGGGCCGCCCGCCTGCTGCCACGCGCGATAGATAGCGTAGGCCGCGGTCAGCATGACCGGCTGGGTATTGGTGGTGAGATTGAGATCTTCGGCGGGGCCTTCGGCGATCAGCTTGCCGAGGTCCTGGTTGAGTGCGTCGGAGGCTTCCTGAACCGTCTCACGCACGATCGCGTAATCGGCCAATGCGTTGAGCATGCCGACCGCCTGCGAACCCTGCCCCGGAAAAACGAACGCGAATTTCATATCGTCCCCAAAATCTGTTTAATCGGATGTGGCTGCCAGATGGCGCGCGGTGTTATTCCGGCCGCACGGGCGCCGCCAGCGACGCCCCGGAATGCGTCGTCCCGCTCAGTAGCGGATGACCGACGCGCCCCACGTGAAGCCGCCGCCGACGCCTTCGATCAGCACGTTATGGCCGCGCTTGATGCGGCCGTCGCGCACCGCGACGTCGAGTGCAAGCGGAATGGACGCCGCCGACGTATTGCCGTGCTCGCCCACCGTGACGACCATGCGCTCCTGCGGCAGGCCGAGCTTGCGGCAGGTGCTTTGCATGATGCGGATGTTGGCCTGATGCGGAATCAGCCAGTCGATCTGCTCGGGCTTCAGATCGGCTTTTTCCAATGCTTCGATCGCGACCTTCTCGAGCACGTTGACGGCAAGCTTGAACACCGCCTGACCGTCCATGTGCAGGAAGGCGCTGCCGGCGACCACGCCGCCATTCACGTTGCCCGGCGTGCACAGAATGTTCGAATGGCTGCCGTCCGCGTGCAGCGCGCTCGAAAGCACGCCCGGTGCGTCGGACGCTTGCAGGATCACTGCGCCGGCGCCGTCGCCGAACAGCACGCAGGTGGTGCGGTCGTTGAAATCGAGAATGCGCGAGAAAGTTTCGGCGCCGACCACGAGCGCCGTGCGATGCTGGCCGCTGCGAATCAGGGCGTCCACCGTCGCCACCGCATAGGCGAAGCCGGAGCAGACCGCCTGTATGTCGAACGCGGCACCGTGATTCTTGATCCTGAGCTTGTTCTGCAGCAGGCAGGCGGTGCTCGGGAACACGAAGTCCGGCGTGGAGGTGGCGACGACGATCAGGTCGATGGACTGCGGATCGATGTCCGCCGCTTCGATCGCTCGCTGCGAGGCAATCAACGCGAGGTCGCTGGTCGTGACGTCCGGCTCGGCGAAGTGACGCGCATGGATGCCCGTGCGCGCGACGATCCATTCGTCGCTCGTTTCAACGCCTTGCCTGGCGAGACGCTCAGCCAGATCCTGATTGGTGACGCGGTTGGGCGGCAGACAGCTGCCGGTGCCCAGCACGCGGGAGTAGATTGTGGATTGAGCCATTATGCCTTCGAGGATTGCGCAGCGTAGGGCTCGGCCGGCTGGCCTGCGATCGGGCTTGCGTGACCCGCACCGCTTGCGTCGCGCGCCGCCTGTTCGAGAGAACTCGCGTTCTCTTCCATCGCTCGCGCAAGGCGCTCCAGCACGCCGTTTTTGACGGCATCATACCCGCGTTTGATAGCCCACTCAAACGCGTAGGCATCGGCTGAACCGTGGCTTTTGATCACGAGACCGCGCAAGCCGAGCAGCGCGGCGCCGTTGTATTGCCGATGATCGACGCGTTTCTTGAAGCGCATCAATACCGGCAGCGCGAGCACCGCCATCACCTTGGTCAGCCACGAACGGCCGAACTCTTCCTTGATGATGTTGGACAGCATCTGCGCGAGACCTTCCGACGTCTTCAGCGCGACATTGCCGACAAAGCCATCGCAGACGATCACGTCGACGGTGCCCTTGTAGATGTCGTCGCCTTCGACATTGCCATGAAAGTTGAGTGTACTCGCACGCAGCAGTTCGCCGGCGCGCTTGATGATGTCGTTGCCCTTGATGACTTCTTCGCCGATGTTGAGCAGGCCGATGGTGGGCCGCTCTTTTCCTTCGAGCGCGGACACGAGCGCGTGCCCCATCTCGGCGAACTGCAGCAGATGCTGCGGCTCGCAGTCGACGTTGGCGCCCAGGTCGAGCATCATCGTATAGCCGGTGGGATTAGGCAGGGCAAACGCGATGGCCGGGCGTTCGATGCCCGACAGCGTTTTCAGCACATAGCGCGAGACCGCCATCAACGCGCCGGTATTGCCGGCGGAAATGCAGGCTTGCGCCTCGCCTTCCTTGACGCGGTTCAGCGCCACGCGCATCGACGAATCTTTTTTCTTGCGCAGCGCGACCTCGACCGGGTCGTCCATCGCGACGACCTCGGTAGCAGGTACGACGGTCAGCGCCGGCAGATCCTGAGCCTTGAGCTTCTTCAGCTGCGCACGAATCGCACTTTCAATGCCGACGAGCAGCAACTGCGCGTCGGGATGCGAACGAACGAAGTTGACGGCAGCGGGAACGGTCACGGACGGGCCGTGGTCGCCTCCCATGCAATCTATCGTGAGCTTTACTGTCATGGAGTGCGACGAATTTCAGACACAAAAAAGCGGCAGTTGAATGCCGCCTTTTTGCCGAACCGGGAAAATGTCAAGCGAGCCGATCGCTACGCGAAACGCCACAGGGCGCATCGCAGTCAACGATTAGTCGTTCTTCGTCTTGACGACTTTCTTGCCGCGATAGTAGCCGTTCGGGCTAATGTGGTGACGTAGATGCACTTCGCCCGTGCTCGGCTCGACGGCCAGCGGCGCTGCCGTCAGGAAATCGTGCGAACGGTGCATGCCGCGCTTCGACGGCGACTTCTTGTTTTGTTGAACTGCCATGACTAAAACTCCAAAAAATTTTCCGAATTCTAACACAGCCCGACACGGACTTAACCACTGGCCGAATGGCCAATGCGCCCGCATCGCGCCCCCTGCAACTGTTTAGCGCTTCTTGCCGCCCGGTTCGTCGCGTTTCAGACTTTCGAGCGCCGCGAACGGATTGCGCCGCTCGCTGGACTGGTCCGGCTTGCTGGCATCGCCAGATTCTTTCTGCGCGGCTTCGTCGCCCTCGCCTTCGCTACCGTCCGTGCCCGAGACAAGGCTCTCGTGCACTTCGGGACAGACCTCGTGTTTGGGCACGAGCGGCAAGGAAAGCAGCAACTCTTCTTCGATCAAGTCGATGAGATCGAACTGGCGCGAGCCGACGACCACCTCGACTTCATCCTCGTCCAGCGGAAACTCTTCGGCTTCCGCCTCCGTATTGACGATCCGGTAAGTTGCATCGACGTTGAACGCCTGCGAATACGGCGTCAAGCACCGCTGGCATTCGAGCCACGCGGCACCGTGAATCGCCAGCCGCAGATAAGGCTGGGAACCTTCGGTGCCATCGTCCTGCAATTCCGGCTGCATCGTCCCTTCGGCCTGCCATGTGAACGCGGTGTCGCGATCTGGCGCTTCCGCCGGGACTTCGTTTAACATGCGCGGCAGTTGCGAGACGCGCACGACACCCGCGGCCTGACGCCCGCTCCGCGAAAATTCGAACAGATCGAGTTCATGCGGGTCGGACAGACCTGCAGGTTTGCCAGGATGTTGAGTCATGTGCGCTCCTGCGTCGGCAAGCATGTTGCCGGGGTGATTCGCGAAGGATGATCAGATCCGCCGCGAAGATAATCCGGTGTGCGGGGCAGTCAGTGCGGCCCGCGGCCGTTGCGTTCACCCTGCCGGGCTTTCTTCAACCTTCCGACTGCCGAAAGCCACTGAACGCGCCGAGACCCTTCAAGTGCAAGCATATCGTGAAAAGCCCGAAATCATATCCGTTTTGCCTTTTCGAGTCAAACACTTAAGCCCGTACGTACGGGAGCCTCGCGCGACCACGTACGACCCGCCGCTCCCGTTGCCCGCAAACTATGCCTGAATCCTCCAAACGCCCGCCACGCCTGATTCTGGCGTCGAGTTCGCGGTATCGCCGCGAGTTGCTCGAACGCCTGCGCGTGCCGTTCGACGTCGTCGTGCCTGCGATCGACGAAACCCCGCTCGCCGCCGAAACACCCGAAGCCACTGCGCTGCGCCTCGCCGAAGCCAAAGCGCGTGCGGTCGCCCAAGGCCTCGCCGCCGACGAACACGCGCTCGTGATCGGCTCCGACCAGGTCGCCACCTACGACGGCCTGCAGATCGGCAAACCCGGCACGCACGACAGGGCGCTCGCGCAATTGCAGGCGATGCGCGGCCGCGACGTGTTGTTCCACAGCGCGCTGTGTCTGTTCGACAGCGCGACAGACAGCGCGCAAACGATCGACGTGATCACCCGCGTGCGCTTTCGCGATCTGCCGGACGCGGCGCTCGACGCCTACCTGCACGCTGAAACACCGTACGACGTGGCCGGCAGCGCCAAATCCGAAGGGCTTGGCATCGCGCTGCTGGAGGCCATCCATTCCGACGACCCGACCGCGCTCGTCGGCCTGCCGCTTATCGCGCTGTCGCACATGCTGCTCGCGGCCAACTACCCGCTTTTGGGGGCCCGATGACCGGTACGCTCTATCTCATTCCCAACACGCTCGGCGAAGGCGACGCAAGCGCGCTCGATCTGGTACTGCCCGCGCCCGTACGCGCCCGCGCGGCGTTGCTGCACTATTACATTGGCGAAAACGCCAAAACCACGCGCGCGTTCCTGAAGAAAGTCGGCCCCGATCGGCCGATTCAAGAAATCGAGATTCGCGAACTGAACGTCAATACGCCGGCCGGCGAAATCGACAAGCTGCTCGCGCCGCTGCTGTCGGGCACCGATGCGGGCCTCGTCTCCGAGGCTGGCTGCCCTGCAGTCGCGGACCCGGGCGCGCTGCTGGTGCGACGCGCGCACGAGCGCGGCGTAAAGGTTGTGCCGCTGGTCGGGCCGAGTTCGATTCTGCTCGCGCTGATGGCATCGGGGCTGAACGGCCAAAGCTTCGCGTTTCACGGCTACCTGCCCGTCGACGTCACCGAGCGCGCCAAACGTCTGCGCGATCTCGAGCAGCAGTCGCGCAAGAGCAAGCAAACGCAGATCTTCATCGAAACGCCGTACCGGAATCGCGCGCTGCTCGATACCTTGCTCGCGACCTGCGCGCCGTCGACGCTGGTCTGCGTGGCGGTCGATCTGACGCTGCCGAGCGAAGTGATCGCAAGCCGGAGCGTCGCCGACTGGAAAAAGAAGGCGGAGATCGACCTGCATAAGCGGCCGGCGATTTTTCTGATTCTGGCGGCCTGAACGTAGGCGCCGGCCAGGCAGTTGAGGGCGACCTGGGCCCGAAACTCACAACGCAAAGTCCGCGCGATCGGCCGAAACCGACCGCGCGGGCGTCTTTTTAAAACTGTGGATTCAACGCAGATTCATTTTCGCGCCGAGCGCCATCGCCCGAACCGCGCCGGCGCCGACGGCCGCACCGAATTTGCGGGCAACGCGATCCGTAATGCTCTCTTTCACCGTGTAATCGATGATATCCGGCGCCTTGAAGATCTCACGCGCGACGTAATCTGCATCGCCAAAACCGTCCGCGAGTCCAAGTTCGACGCTCTTCTGCCCCGTCCAGAATAGACCCGAGAACATGTCCGATGTCTCGTGCAGACGCTTGCCGCGCCCTTGACGCACCGCTTCGATGAACTGCGCGTGGATCTGATCGAGCATAACCTGCGCATGTTCGTCCATCTTCGGCGTTTCGGGCGAAAACGGATCAAAAAAGCCTTTGTTCTCACCCGATGTGTGCAGTCGGCGCTGAATCCCCAACTTGTCCATCAGGCCGGTGAAACCAAAGCTGTCCATCAGCACGCCGATCGAACCGACGATACTCGCCTTGTCGACATAGATCTTCTCCGCCGCCGCGGCCGCGTAGTAGCCGCCGGACGCGCACATGTCGCCGACCACGACATACAGCGGAATAGACGGATATTTGCCGCGCAATCGCCGAACTTCGCTGTTGATAATGCCCGCTTGCACTGGACTGCCGCCCGGGCTGTTGCAATAAAGAATCACGCCGGCTGTATCGGAATCCTCAAACGCGGAATCGAGTGCAGTGTTGATATCTTCGGCGTTCGCACTCGCATCCGTTGCGATCTCGCCATCAAGCGAAACCATTGCCGTATGACGGCCAGTCGTGGCGACCCGCTCGCCCGAGACGTTCAGCGCACCCCATACCGCCAGTGCGAGCACTGCGAGGAACAGGAAGCGGAAGAAAATCCGCCAACGTCGCGAGGCGCGTTGCTCGTTGATCGCGGCCAGCGCGATGCGCTCGAGCGCGGCCCTTTCCCAGCCGGGCTGGTCGGCGGGTGCACGGGAGCCGCCTCCCGAGGCAGGGTCCTTTTCGGGGGTCAAATTGTCGGACATGCGGGCAGTGGAAAAAAGGAAGAGGAAATCAGCGCGTGACCGGCAGCAAATCGCTGTCAGGCAGCCAGAATACCGCACGGCCCTCGAGCGTATCGCGTTCCTCGACCTGCACGGGACGCAATCTGCCCCCGCGACACGGACCACCGACGCATTTGCCAGTATCCGGCGCGTAAATCGCGCCATGTGTCGCGCACATCAAGTATAAGCCGGACGATTCGAAGAACTGTCCTTCCTGCCAGTCGAGCTCCATCGGCACATGAGCGCAACGGTTCAAATAGCCGTAGGCGCAGCCATCATAGCGGACGAAAAATACCACGGCATCCTGCCCGCCGAGCCGCGCGTCGTGCCGGATGCCGTCGCCACCGTCGACCAGCTCGTCGGCCGCGCAAATGCGCACTGCCTGCGCAGCCGCGGCAGTAGCGGTATCCACGCCGTCGGCGCTCATGCGTTCTCCCGCAGCCAACCGGACAGATCGCTGATGCTCGACGCCACGAACTTCGGCGACATCGCATTCAGCGAATTCGCCGGATGCGCGCCATAAGTCACGCCAATGCCCGCCACGCCAGCGTTGAGCGCCATTTGCAGATCGTGTGTCGTATCGCCGATCATGACCGTGCGCGCCGTATCCTGCCCCAATTCGCGGGTGAGCTCGTGCAGCATGGCCGGATGCGGTTTCGAGAAGGTTTCGTCAGCGCAGCGCGTGCCGTCGAACAGGCTCGTCAGGCGCGCCTGGTCAAGCGCGCGATTGAGCCCGACGCGGCTCTTGCCGGTCGCGACCGCGAGCAGATAGCCGACGTCGCGCAACTCCTGGAGCATCTCGCGCACGCCGGGGAACAGCTCGGTAGTCTGGTCTTTTACAAGAAAATGAAAGCGGTAACGCTCAGAAAGCCGCGGGTAGTCGGCCGGATCGAGCGTCGGCGCGGCAATCTGCAGCGCGTCGCGCAGGCCGAGCCCGATGACGTAGCTCGCGGCTTCGTCCGCGGGAACCGGCAGGCGGAGATCGCGGCACGCCGCCTGGATGCTGCGCGTGATATGCGCGGTGGAATCCATCAGCGTGCCATCCCAGTCAAACACGATCAGATCGAATTGCTCTCTAGCCATGCAAGGTCGTCTCCGGGTTGAACCCAGTGCGTAGTTCGTTGAGTTGTTCTATAAAGCCGCGGCAGTCGGCAGGCAGCGGTGCCTCCAGCTGCAGCGGCGCGCCCGTCGCAGGATGCGTGAGCTTGAGCCGGTAAGCGTGCAGAAACATCCGCTTGATGCCGGGCTTCGCGTTGGCGCGCGCAAGCGCCTTGTTCAGCGCGAAATCGCCATATTTGGCGTCACCGACGATCGGTAGTGCCAGATGCTGCAGATGCACGCGAATCTGGTGCGTACGCCCCGTCTTCAGTTCCGCCTCAAGCAGCGCATATTCCGGCCAGCGCTCGACCAGATTGAAGATCGTGTGCGAAGCGAGGCCATCGGCCTGCACGCGCACGCGGCGCTCGCCGTCGGCGGTCAGGTACTTGTGAAGTGGCTCCTTTACCGCGCGGCGGCGACCCCAGTCGCTCGCCCATTCGCCGTGCACGCACGCGTAGTAGCGCTTGTCCATCCGGTTATCGCGAATCTGCTCGTGCAGATTGACGAGCGCCGCGCGCTTCTTCGCGAGCATCAGGATGCCCGAGGTCTCTCGATCCAGTCGATGCACGAGTTCCAGGAATTTCGCCTGCGGCCGCGCCTCGCGCATCTGCTCGATCACACCGAACGCGACACCGCTGCCTCCGTGGACCGCAACGCCGGCCGGCTTGTCGATCACGAGCAGATGCTCGTCTTCGAACAGGATGTGAAAGCCCGGCGCGGGCACGGGCACGCGGGCTGCGGCCTGATTCGGCTGCGCGACGCGGATCGGCGGCACACGCACCAGATCGCCCAGTTCGAGCCGGTACTGCGCGTCGATCCGGCCCTTGTTCACGCGCACTTCGCCGCTGCGCAGGATGCGATAAATATGGCTTTTCGGCACGCCCTTGCAGACGCGCAGCAGGAAATTGTCGATGCGCTGGCCAGCCGAGCGGTCGTCGATTTCGATCAGCGAAACCTGGTCGCTTGAAACCGAGTCTTCGACCGCGCCTGCAACCGATCTCTGGGATGTTTTGCCTAACTCTTTCATTCTGAATATAATTTGCCCAGCAGTCCGCGACGGCCGGCGCAGTGTCCGGAATGCGGCGGATTGCGCGAGCGCAAGCGATAAACCGTTATTTTACTTGCGCCGGGGTCTGGTTGCTCACCCTGAAAATGAGATGCAACAAGTTGCACGCACGAAGTCAGCACCCGGCAGGGACGGCGCCCGCAGGCGCGTTCGGTCAAGGTCGGCTTCGACGGTAACGGAATTTTGGTAAAAAAGAATTTAGCTTTCAGCTTCGTGATCCGGGTGGTATGACGCCCAGCTGGACGAAGCTGCAAGTCGCGAAAATACGGCGTGCGCCCAAGGCGTCTTGTAGAAAGTACAAGACATGGCGACGTCAAAAGAAGGCGAGACACCCCCAGCAGGAAAAGACGCGCCGCCTGCGCGAACTTCCCGTTGCGGCATGACCGCGGACTTCGGCCCTTTGCTCGCGCGCCCATTTGGCGCGCCGGCTTCAGAGGGCGAAGACTTATGAAGGTCTGCTGGCTAAACGCGGCGTGTCAGGCCATGATTTGAAGCCGTGTTCGCATGTGCCCTGCGGCACCGTGCCCTTTTTTTATCGGGCTGGGCCCTCTCAGGCAATTCTCCCGCCATCTTTCCCGCTCCAGCGTGTTTGTGAAAACACAATAAGACGCGGCACGCCTACTCTCCCCGCTCTCGCGACTGACAACCGCGCAGCTGGGCCGGCGAGGCCGCTCTGGAGCCGTTCAATGAAACGAATGTTGTTCAACGCGACGCAGCAGGAAGAGCTGCGCGTCGCCATCGTCGATGGGCAAAAACTCATCGACATCGATATCGAAACCGCCGGTCGCGAACAGCGCAAAGGCAATATTTACAAGGGCATCATCACGCGCATCGAGCCGTCGCTCGAGGCCTGCTTCGTCAACTACGGCGAAGACCGTCACGGCTTCCTGCCGTTCAAGGAAGTCGCCCGCCAGTACTTCCGCGACGGCGTCGACATGCGTTCCGCACGCATCCAGGACGCACTGAAGGAAGGTCAGGAACTGATCGTCCAGGTCGAAAAGGAAGAACGCGGCAACAAGGGCGCAGCCCTGACCACGTTCATCTCGCTCGCCGGCCGCTATCTGGTGCTGATGCCGAACAACCCACGCGGCGGCGGCGTGTCGCGCCGGATCGAAGGCGACGACCGTCAGGAACTGCGCGAAACCATGGCGCAGCTGCAACTGCCGGAAGGCATGAGCATCATCGCGCGCACAGCCGGCATCGGCCGCAGCGCAGAAGAGCTGCAGTGGGACCTGAACTACCTGATGCAGCTGTGGCGCGCAATCGAAGCCGCGTCGCAAAGTGGCACGGCCGGCCAGCCGATGCTGATCTATCTCGAATCGAGCCTCGTGATCCGCGCGATTCGCGACTACTTCCAGCCCGATATCGGCGAAATCCTGATCGACACGACCGAAATCCATGACCAGGCCCGCGCCTTCATGGACATCGTGATGCCGGACAACGTCGGCAAGGTAAAGCGCTACCACGACGACGTGCCGCTCTTCTCGCGCTTCCAGATCGAGCACCAGATCGAAACCGCGTACTCGCGCACCGTGCCGCTGCCGTCGGGCGGCGCGATCGTCATCGACCACACCGAAGCGCTCGTCGCGATCGACGTGAACTCGGCGCGCGCCACCAAAGGCGCGGACATCGAGGAAACGGCCGCGCGCACGAACCTCGAAGCCGCCGACGAAGTCGCTCGCCAGCTGCGTCTGCGCGACCTGGGCGGCCTGATCGTGATCGACTTCATCGACATGGAATCGGCCAAGAGCCAGCGCGAAGTCGAACAGCGCCTGAAAGACGCGCTGAAGCACGACCGCGCCCGCGTCCAGATGGGCAAGATCTCGCGCTTCGGCCTCATGGAGCTGTCGCGTCAGCGTCTGCGTCCGGCGCTGTCGGAAGGCAGCCACGTCACGTGTCCGCGCTGTAACGGCACGGGCCACATCCGCGATACCGAATCGTCCGCGCTGCAAGTGCTGCGGATCATTCAGGAAGAAGCGATGAAGGAAAACACCGCGGCGATCCACTGCCAGGTGCCGGTCGAAGTGACCGCCTTCCTGTTGAACGAGAAGCGCGCCGAAATCAACAAGATCGAGTCGCGTTTCAAGGTCAACGTCGTGCTGATCCCGAACAAGCACCTCGACACGCCGCACTACAAGCTCGAGCGTCTGCGTCACGACGACGCGCGCCTCGACGAGCCGCGCGCATCGTGGAAGATGGCCGAAGAAGCGGCCCGCGAACTCGAATCGGAAACCGGCTACAGCAAGCGCGCTGAGGAAGTGAAGCCGAAGCAGGAAGCGGCGGTCAAGGGCATCACGCCCGAGAAGCCGGCTCCGAGCGCGCCGGCCCGCCCGGCGGCCATCCCCGCTCCGGTCGCGGTGACGCCGGCCAGTGGCGGCTTCATCGGCTGGCTGAAGAATCTGTTCGGCATGCAGCCGGCTGCTCCGGCGCCCGCCGCGCCGGCCACCACCGACAAGCAGGCTCGTCCGCAACGCGGCGAGCGCACCGAGCGCGGTGAGCGCACGGGCGAGCGCGGCGGGGATCGCAACCGCAATCGCCGTGGCGGCGCAGGCGGTCGCGACGCGGCAGCGCGTGGCGAAGGCGTGACCGGCGGCCGTCAGGCGCAAGGTCAGCAGCCGTCGCCGCGTCGCGAGGAACGCGAAGGCCGCGAGGCACGCGAGGGCCGCGAACCGCGCGCGCCGCGTGAGCAACGCGAACCGCGTGAGGCCCGTGAAGGCCGTGAACTGCGTGAGGCTCGCGAGCCGCGTGAAGCGCGCGAGCAGCGTGAACCGCGCGAGGCTCGCGAACGCGACACCCGCGGCGCCGAGCGCGCGGAAGCCGTCGAAGGCACGGCACGCGGTGAGCGTCGCGAGCGTGGCGAGCGCGCTGAACGCGTCGAGCGTGGCGAGCGTCGCAAGCCGCAGGCGGAAGCCGCCTCGGCGCTGACGCAAACCGACACGCAAGCTGCCGACGAACTGGCGCGCAACCGCGCCGCAGCGGGTGAAAACGGCGTGCCGGTCGATCAGGAAACAGTCGCACGTGACGGCGAAGAGCGTCGTCGTCGCCGCCGCGGCCGTCGTGGTGGTCGTCGCGAGCGTGAAGAGGACGTGGATGGCAATCTCGCGGCGGATGTCGCGGAAGCCGAAGGCGACAACGTTGCCGCCAGCGACGAAGCGCCGGTGCGCACCCAGCAGCCGGTCGAGCACACGCCTGCAGCCAGCGAAGCGAAGGAAGTGACCCCGGTCGAAGTGGTGGTCGCCGCTGTCGCAACGGAAAGCGCCGTCGTGGCCGAACTGCATGCGGCAGCCGAAACGCCGGCTCTCGCCGCGGAAAATGCCGCGAAGACCGAAAAGGTCGTGCCGGTCGAAGAGGCCCCGGCGGCGTCGATCGAACCCGTGGCGGCGGAGCCGGCTATCGAAGCGCCAGCGCAGGCAGAGCAAGCCGCGTCGGCCGCGAGCGAACCGGTTACGCCGGCCGCTTCGGTCGAACCCGCCGCGCATGCCGAGTCCCCGGCAGTCGAGCCGGCCCTGGAAGTGCAGCCGACCGTCCCGACCGAACCGCGAGCCGTCCCGGCTGCGCTCGACACCGCGGCTCCGGCCACGATCGTCGAGGCACCGGCAGCCGTGCCGGCACCGCAGGCCGAAATCGTCGAGCCGCAACCGGTCGTCGCAACGGAACCGGCCGTGGTCGAACCGGCGCCCGTCGCTGCGGCCCCGCAGCCGGCCCCCGTCCGCAGCGCAGCCCCCGCCGCCGCATCGGCCGACGCCTTGCAGCCGATCCTCGAGCAGGCTGGCCTGATCTGGGTGAACACCGACGCCGACAAGCTGCGTGCCGCGCAGGAAGCGGCGGCGCAGACGGTCAAGCCGCCGCGCGCGATCCGTGAGCGCAAGGCGCTGCCGCCAGACGACCACACGCCGATGCAACAGGTCGAAACGATCAAGCATCCGCAGTAAGCCGCGTCGTTGTTCGTGAAAAAGCCCGCCCTTTCCGGCGGGCTTTTTCTTTAGGCGGTCATTTGTCGCCGCGAGCCGCGCCGCGCCGCTCCCCGTATACCCCGACAACGTCCGTCGCGCATCTGCCGCCACCGGCATTTCCGATAGAATCAAATCATCCCCGTCCGTTAAAGCACCTGACGAAGCATTTCATGTCACGACGCATCATCCCTGTTGCCGATCTCAGCGCGGCGCCGGTCATCACCGGCCCAGTGCAGACACCTAGCGGCGTGCTGCACGATGCGCTCGCGCGTCCGCTGCACGATCTGCGCATCTCGGTGACGGACCGCTGCAACTTCCGCTGCGTGTATTGCATGCCGCGCGCAGTGTTCGACAAGGACTATGCTTTCCTGCCGCACAGCGCGTTGTTGAGTTTCGAGGAGATCGAGCGGCTCGCGCAGTTGTTCGTCGCGCATGGCGTCGAGAAAATTCGCCTGACCGGCGGCGAGCCGCTACTGCGCAAAAACCTCGAATTCCTGATCGAACGGCTCGCCCGGTTGACCACGCCTGCGGGCCGTCCGCTCGATCTCACGCTGACCACCAACGGCTCGCTGCTCGCGCGCAAGGCGCGCAGCCTGAAGGACGCCGGCCTCACCCGCGTGACCGTCAGCCTCGACGCGCTCGACGACGCACTGTTCCGCCGCATGAACGACGCCGACTTCGCGGCCGCCGACGTGCTCGATGGCATCGCCGCCGCGCACGCGGTCGGGCTCGCGCCGGTCAAAGTCAACATGGTCGTCAAACGCGGTACCAACGACGGCGAAATCGTCCCCATGGCGCGTCATTTCAAAGGCACGGGCGCGGTGCTGCGCTTCATCGAGTACATGGACGTCGGCACCTCGAACGGCTGGAACATGACCGAAGTGCTGCCTTCCGCCGAGGTCGTCACGCGCATCGCCGAGCATTTCCCGCTGGTGCCGCTCGAAGCGCACAGCGCCGCCGAAACTGCGCAACGCTGGGGTTATGTCGACGGCGGCGGCGAGATCGGCGTCATTTCGAGCGTCACCCGCGCGTTCTGCGGCAATTGCACGCGCGCGCGTTTGTCGACCGAGGGCAAGCTATACCTGTGCCTGTTCGCATCGACCGGACATGACCTGCGCGCGCTGTTGCGCGGCGGTGCGAGCGATGCCGGGATCGCCACCGCCATCGCCGAAATCTGGCAGGGCCGCGGCGACCGCTACTCGCAGCTGCGCGGCAGCCAGCCGGCCGATCAGGGCGAGCCGGCCATGCGTCGCGTCGAAATGTCCTACATCGGCGGCTGAGCGGCCGACGCATGTCCATCCCCCGCGAACAGATCACTGGCCTCGTGCTCGCGGGCGGGCGCGGCACGCGCATGGGTGGCATCGACAAGGGGTTGCAGCCGCTGCACGGCGAACCGCTCGCCGCTCACGTGCTGCGGCGCCTCGCGCCGCAGACCGGCCCGCTGATGATCAGCGCGAACCGCCATCCCGACACCTACGCGGCGCTCGGCGCGCCATATCGCGCAAGGCTCGTCGCCGACACCCTCCCCGACTTTCCCGGCCCGCTCGCCGGCATGCTCGCCGGACTGCGCGCCGCCGGCACGGCGTACCTGCTGAGCGCGCCCTGCGATTCGCCGTGGCTACCGGCCGACCTCGCCGCGCGCCTCGCGGATGCGCTCGACGCGAACCACGCCGACATCGCAACGGTCACCACTGTCGACACTGGTGGAGAAACCTCCCTGCACCCGGTATTCGCACTGATGCGCACCGCCGTCGCGGACGACCTGGCCGCGTTTCTGGCCTCCGGCGAGCGCAAGGTCCGCGCGTGGTACGCGCGCCACAAGACGGTCGAAGTCGTCTTTGCCGACGAGCGCGCGTTCTACAATGCCAACTCGTTACAAGAACTCGCCGACCTCGAACGCAATCGGGGCCCCGGCTGACATCCGCTCCGGCCGCACGGCAACAGCCGCGCCCGTCACCGGTCGCGACGCCCAGCCATTCATGACCACGCTCAACGACTTTTCCCGCTGCGTCGCGCAGTACGATCCTCATGCGCTACCCGTCCCCGCCGCTCAGGCGATCGTCCGGCAGTGGGCGACGCCGGTCGCGGCCGTCGAGCGCCTGGCGTTGCGCGATGCACTCGACCGCGTGCTAGCCGCCGACATCGTGTCGCCGATCGACGTGCCCGCGCACGACAACTCCGCGATGGACGGCTACGCGTTCAATCACGCGGCGCTCGCGGCCGCTATGCGAGGCGGCGCGGACAGCGTCGAGCTGACGGTCGCCGGCAAGGCGCTCGCCGGTCATCCGTTCGCGGGCCGCGTCGCGGCGAGCCAGTGCGTGCGCGTGATGACGGGCGCCTGCATGCCCGCCGGTTGCGACACCGTCGTGCCGCAGGAACAGGTGCAGCGCGACGGTGCGGATTCCACGTCGATCCGCTTCGCCGCCAGCGCGGCGGCGGCGGGTGCGAACCGCCGCCGCGCCGGCGAAGATCTCGCGCGCGGCCACGTCGCGCTGCATGCCGGCCGCATCGTGCGCGCGTCGGACCTCGGCCTGCTCGCGTCGCTCGGCATTGGCGAAGTCAGCGTGCGGCGGCGTTTGCGCGTCGCGTTCTTTTCGACCGGCGACGAACTGCGCTCGCTCGGCGAGCCGCTCGACGCGGGCTCGGTCTACGACAGCAACCGCTACACGCTGTTTGCGATGCTGCGGCACCTGAACATCGACGCGCTCGATCTCGGCGTCGTGCGTGACGAGCCGGCCGCGCTCGAAGCCGCGCTGCGCAGTGCCGCGGCCAACGCCGACGTGGTGCTGACTTCGGGCGGCGTGTCGGTGGGCGAAGCGGACTTCACGAAGCAGCTGCTACAGACCTTCGGCGACGTCGCCTTCTGGAGTCTCGCGATGCGCCCCGGCCGGCCGCTCGCGTTCGGCCGCCTGTGGTCCGGCGCACAGCCCGGGCTCGGCAAACCTGCGCTATTCTTCGGCCTGCCCGGCAATCCGGTCGCCGTGATGGTGACGTTCTATCAGATCGTGCGCGAAGCGCTGCTGCTGATGGCCGGCGCGACGCCGCGGCCGCTGCCGGTGATTCACGCGACGAGCCGCGTGGCGGTGGGCAAGCGCGCGGGCCGCACCGAATTCCAGCGCGGCATCGCCGAACAGGACGCGCACGGACACTGGCACGTGAGCCCGACCGGGTCGCAAAGCTCAGGCGTGCTGAGCTCGATGAGCGAAGCGAACTGCTTCATCGTGCTCGGCCACGACGAGGGCGACATCGACGTCGGCGATCGCGTGTCGATCATGCTGTTCGACGGTCTCATCTGACGTTCCAGGCGGCGCATCGATCGCACGACATCGGCACCACAGCAGCACTTCATCGACACGCCACCCACTATCACTACTACGACACACGGGTTTGACTTACATGAAAAAACAGATCTCGTTCATCGCACCAGGACAGACGGCCAAAGCGCTGATCCTCGTGTATCTGACGTTCTCGGTGCCGATCGTGCTGCTCGGCGTGGTGGTCGCGTTCGTGCGCTATGGCTCGGTCGAGCTGAGCACGGTGTTCAGCGCGCTGCTGCTGAACGCGATCCTCGGCTTCGTGCTGTTGTGGATCGCGTGCCACGCCTACAACTGGGTCGCGTCGCGCTTCGGTGGTATCGAAATCCATCTGGCCGACGCACCGGAAGAAGCGTAATGCCCGCGACGATCCGCGCCGCCAAGCCCGCGGATACCGGCGCGATCTTCGCGCTCACCTACGAACTCGCGCAGTTCGAGAACCTCACGCACATCTTCGTCGCGACGGAAGATAGCCTGCGCGACGCGCTGTTCGGCGCGCGGCCGTCGATCGAAGCGCTGGTTGCCGAAGACGCGGGGAGCATCGTGGGCTATGCACTGTTCTTCCACAATTTTTCGAGCTTCGCGGGCCGCCGCGGGCTCTATCTCGAAGACGTCTACGTGCAGCCCGCGCAGCGGGGCAGCGGGCTCGGCACCGCGCTTCTGCGACACGTCGCGGCGCTGGCGGTGGAGCGCCAATGCGCTCGCTTCGAGTGGACCGTGCTCGACTGGAATCAGCCGGCGATCAGCTTCTATCAGAAGATGGGGGCGACGGTGTTGCCGGACTGGCGCGTCGTGCGCGTGACGGGCGATGCGCTGGTGCGGCTGGCTGCAAGGGCGTGAATTCCAGCGCCTCGCCCCTCATTGCTCATCAGGCTCCGCATTCGACAGCGCATCGCCGAGCAACCCGCTCGCCTCGTCGCCCGGTAACGCCTCGACGTCGCGCAGCTTGCGGTTCATCATGCGCGTGCGCGTTTCCGCGGCCTCGATCGAACGCGTGACGGTTTCGAGCTGCGCCTTGGTCTTCGCGAGCACGTCGCCGAATTTGCCGAACTCAGTCTTCACCGCGCCGAGTACCTGCCACACCTCGCTCGAACGCTTTTCGATCGCGAGCGTGCGGAAACCCATCTGCAGACTATTGAGCAACGCGGTCAGCGTGGTCGGCCCCGCAATCGTCACGCGATAGTCCCGCTGCAACAGATCCGTGAGTCCCGGTCGGCGCAGCACTTCCGCGTACAGGCCTTCGGTCGGCAGGAACAGCAGCGCGAAGTCGGTCGTATGCGGCGGCGCCACGTACTTCTCCGCGATCGTGCGCGCCTCCGCGCGAATTCGCACTTCGAGCGCGCGCGATGCTTCCTCGACCGCGACCGGATCGGCGCGCTCCTGCGCTTCGATCAGCCGCTCGTAGTCCTCGCGCGGGAATTTGGCGTCGATCGGCAGCCATACCGGCGTATTCGCGCCGCCGGGCTCCGGCCGCCCCGGCAGACGAATCGCGAACTCCACGCGATCGGCGCTCTTCGGCACCGTCGCGACGTTCTTCGCGTATTGATCGACGGTCAGGAGTTGTTCGAGCAAGGCTTCGAGCTGCACTTCGCCCCACGTGCCGCGCGTCTTCACGTTGGTCAGCACGCGCTTCAGATCGCCGACGCCGGCCGCCAGCGTCTGCATTTCACCGAGGCCGCGATGCACCTGTTCGAGCCGGTCGGACACGAGCTTGAACGACTCGCCGAGACGCTGCTCAAGCGTTGCGTGCAGTTTTTCGTCCACGGTGCGGCGCATTTCCTCGAGCCGCGTCGCGTTGTTCGCCTCGATGTCCTTCAGACGCTGCTCGATCGTCGCGCGCACTTCGGCGAAGCGCCGGTCGTTCGCCTCGGTTAGTTGCCCGAGTTGCAGGCTCAGCGTGTCGCCGAACTGCTTCAGCGAGCGGCCCTGCTCGTCGCGCGCCTGCTGCGCCTGCGCCTGCAGGCTGTGACGCACGGCGTCGAGCTGTTGCGCGAAGCCGTCGATCTTGCCGCCCTGCACCGTCGTCATGCTGCTGAACTGCGCGGCGAGCGTCTGCTGAAAATGCGCGAAGCCGCTGCTTTGCTCGGTGCGCGACACGCGCGCGGTCTCGGCGATGTCGTTGCGCAATTGCCGCTCGAGCCGCTCGGCGGTATGCGCCTGCGCGTCGACGACGGCATCGACGCGTTCGTTCAGCATCTCGAACTGTTCGCGCTGCTCCGTGCGGTCGTGACCGCGTAGCAGCAAGGCGAGTGCGATCACGAGGGCAACCGCCAGCACCGCGACGACCGCCGCCAGAATCATTGTCATGAACGCGCCTTGCCGAGCACGTCGGGATTGATCGGATTCGGCGGCTGACCGGCGCGCGGTCCTGCGCCGAGGCCGGCGATCAGGTTGTCCGCGGCGAGATTCGCCATGGCGCGGCGCGTGGTTTCGGTCGCGCTCGCGATGTGCGGCGTCAGCACGACGTTCGGCACGTTCAGCAGCGCCGGATGCAGCTGCGGCTCGCCTTCGAACACATCCAGACCGGCCGCCGCGATGCGCCTGTCACGCAGCGCGTCGGCCAACGCCGCATCGTCGACGATGCCGCCGCGCGCGATGTTGGTGAGCGTCGCGCTCGGCTTCATCAGCGCCAGTTCGGCCGCGCCGATCGTGTGGTGGTTGCCTTTGTTGTACGGCAGCACCAGCACGACGTGGTCGGCGCGCCGCAGCAGATCCTCTTTCGACACGTACTCCGCGTTCAGATCGGCCTCGATTTGCGGCGCGACGCGCGAGCGATTGTGATAGATGACCCGCATGTTGAAGCCCTGCGCGCGCCGCGCGAGCGCCTGGCCGATGCGGCCCATGCCGATCACGCCGAGCGTCGAACCGTATAGGTCGCTGCCGAGGAAGCCATCGTAGCTCCACTTCTGCCAATGTCCGGCGCGCAGCCAGTGCTCCGACTCGGCGATGCGGCGCGCGGCGGCCATCATCAGTGCCCAGCCGAAATCGGCGGTCGATTCGTTCAGCACGTCCGGCGTGTTGGTGCCGAGTACGTTCGCCGCGTTGAACGCGGCCATGTCGAAGTTGTTGTAGCCGACCGCCATGTTCGACACGACGCGCAGACGCGGTGCCGCGGCGAGCACGCCCGCGTCGATCATCTCGCCGGCCGTCAGCGCGCCGTCCTTGTCCGCGAGACGGCGCTTCAGTTCGTCGGCGGGCAACACGTCGCCCTCGTTCCAGTCGACGTCGAAGTACTGCTTGAGCCGGTCGATCACGTCGGGAAAGATCGAACGGGCAACGAGGATTTTCTGCAATGCAAGTCTCCGTATCGCACGTCGAGGGATTGTCTCGGCGTTGCAGAGTCAGCGTTCAAAAAAGAGCCGGCCGGTCAGCGCGAACAACGGCACCAGCACCGCGCCGGACCAGCCCAGATACGCAAAAAAGCTCGGCATGCGCACGCCGCGCGATTGCGCGATCGCCTTCACCATGAAGTTCGGCGCGTTGCCGATGTAGGTGTTCGCGCCCATGAACACGGCGCCGGCCGAAATCGCCGCGAGCGTGGTCGCGCCGGTGGTCATCAAGGTCTGCGCATCGCCGCCGGCCAGGTTGAAGAACACGAGGTAGGTCGGCGCGTTGTCGAGAAACGAAGATAGCAGGCCGGTCGCCCAGAAGTACATGATGTCGCGCGGCTCGCCTGACGGATCATTGACCAGATGGACGATGCCCGCGAACGCGCCGGCTTCTCCCGCGCGCAGGATCATGATGACCGGCACGATCGTCACGAAGATGCCGCCGAACAGTTTGGCGACTTCCTCGATCGGCGCCCACTTGAAGTCGTTGCCCGCGCGGGCCGCGCGCGGTGTCCACGCGAGCGATAGCAGCGTGACCACGATCAGCGCGGCGTCGCGCACGATGTTTTGAAACGCGACGTGCGTGCCGAGCACGTCGAATGTGATTTGCGGGCGCCACAGTCCGCTCATCAACACGAGCGCGATCACCGCGGCGAGCAGCACGAAATTGATCTTGCCGTCGATGCCGAGCGGCGCGCCGTCGGGCGTCGGATCGAGGAAAGCCGAACGCACTTCCTCGCGCTGGTGAAAGTAGTACGAGTCGAGTGCATAGAAAACGGCAAGTAGCATGCCGCTCACGAACAGCATCGGGGGCGCGAGATGCGTAGTGGTCCAGAAAAAGCTCACGCCTTCGAGAAAACCGAGGAACAGCGGCGGGTCGCCGAGCGGCGACAGCGAGCCACCGACGTTCGCGACGAGGAAGATGAAGAACACGACCACGTGGGTCACGTGGCGGCGATTGTCGTTTGCGCGCAGCAACGGGCGGATCAGCAGCATCGCCGCGCCGGTCGTACCCATCACGCTCGCGAGCAAGGTGCCGAGCGCGAGAATCGCGGTGTTCAGCCGCGGTGTGCCATGCAGGTTGCCGCGCACGCAGATGCCGCCCGCGACGGTATAGAGCGCGGTCAGCAGGATGATGAACGGGATGTACTCGTCGAGCATGGCATGCGCGAGCGCGCCGAGCGCCGCGCTCGCGCCGAAGCTCACGGCAAACGGCACGATGAACGCGAGCGCCCACGCCGCGGCGATCTTGCCGAAGTGGTGATGCCAGAGGGCTGGCGCGATCAGCGGAACGATCGCGATCGACAGCAGCACACCCGCGAAGGGCAAGCCCCACAACGCCGACAAGCGCGCGCCGTCGAGCGTCTCAGCCTGCACGGACGGCGAGCACAGCGCAAGCATCGACGCAACGGCGAGCCACCGGCCCGCGCGGCCCGCCTGCGAATTCATGCCGATACAGGCCGCCCGACGGCTTGCAACCGCACGCACGACAGATAACGCGTGTGTTGCGTATGCGCTGGCACGCCGCCGCGCGACGCGTTCAAGCATCCTGCACGACGATCGCATGCACCCGGTAGGGGCCGTGCGCGCCCAGCACGATGGTCTGCTCGATGTCGCCGGTGCGCGATGGTCCCGACACGAAATTGACCGCGCGCGGCAGCTCGCCGCGTTCCTTGCGGATCAGGTCGAACGCCTCTTCATGACCCGCGACGATCCGCGAGCCCGGCACGATCGCGATGTGCGTCTCCGGCAGCAGCCCGGCCGACGCATACGTCTCGGGACCGGACAGCAACACGAGCGTGCCGGTCTCCGCGGTCGCGCAGAAACAGCCGGTGAGACCGACCACGTCATTGTCTTGCGGCTTGCGAAATTCGACGGCGAGGCCGGCTGCAGCCCACGGCAGATCGCGCAGCGTTTGCCACGCGATGGCCTGCAACGGCAAACCGTGTTGCGTCAGATAGCGATGCGCGGCGGCGGGTACATCGGCGAAGGTTTGAACGGTGTCGACAGTACTCGCCATTTTCTGCGCTTCCTCGATGAAGCGCGCGCGCAGATCGGTGGGCATGTCCGGGCGCGGACCGGCCGGATGACGCGCGAGATAGTCCGCCGCGGCTTCGCGCTCGGCGGCGCTCGGTTCGGGCTCGCGCCCTTGCGCGGCGCGGATGCGCGCCAGGATGTTGCGGCGGGCAATCGATGTGTCCATGGGCGAAATCCTCGTGTCGACGGCCGTGCGATATGGCGAGGATTATACCGGCCGCGCTCCGCGCGAACACCCTGGCCGAACGGCATATTGCCGCCAGTCGATAGCGCGGCGACACGGTTCGCCGTGCCCCCGAACGCGAGCAGATCATGATCAGGCGATGAACCGAAAAGCAGTCCGCAAAGCGCGCTACCTGGCCGCCTCTTCTTCCGGCTGCGCGATGCCGAACACCTGGCGCAGATACGCGAGATACGCCTTGTCCTCGCACATGTTCTTGCCCGGCGAGTCCGACAATTTCGCGACCGGCTGACCGTTGCAACGAACCATCTTGATCACGATCTGCAGCGGGTTGTAGCCGAGGTCGTTGGTCAGATTGGTGCCCACGCCGAACGCTAGCTTGCAGCGGCCGCGGAAGCGCTCGTATAGCTGCAGCACCTTCGGGATGTCGAGCGCGTCGGAGAACACGAGGACCTTGGTGCGCGGGTCGCAACGATTCGCCTCGTAGTGTTTGAGCAGGCGCTCGCCCCAGTCGAATGGGTCGCCGGAATCGTGGCGAGCACCGTCGAACAGCTTGCAGAAGTACATGTCGAAGTCGCGCAGGAACGCCTGCATGCCGTACACGTCGGAGAGCGCGATCCCGAGGTCGCCGCGATATTCCTTCGCCCACATCTCGAAGCCGAAGATCTGCGAGTCGCGCAGCCGCGGACCGAGCGCCTGGCAAGCCTGCAGGTACTCGTGCGCCATCGTGCCGAGCGGTGTCAGGCTGTGCTTCATCGCGTAGAAGACGTTGCTCGTGCCGGCGAACTGCTCGCCGAGACCGTCCTTCAGCGTGAGGATCACTTCCTCGTGCCACTGCTTCGAGAAGCGGCGGCGCGTGCCGTAATCGGCGATCTTGCAGTCGGCGAACTCCGGACGAGCGCCGAGCAGTTGAATCTTGTCGAGCAGACGGCCACGGCCTACGTGATAGTCGGGCGTTTGCTGGGTGTTGCGGAAATAGACTTCGTTGACGATCGCGAGCACCGGAATTTCGAAGAGGATCGTATGCAGCCACGGCCCCTTGATGTCGATGTCGATCTCGCCATTGCCCTTCGGCGACGGCGTGATCGAAATGTACTTCTCGTTCAGATGGAACAACGCGAGGAACTCGATGAAGTCGCCCTTGATGAAGCGCATGCGGCGCAGGTAGTCGAGTTCGTCGTCGGTGAAACGCAGTTCGCAGAGCTTGCGCACTTCGTCGCGAATCTCGTCGATGTACGGCACCAGATCGACGTTCGGCGTGCGGCAGCGGAAGCGGTACTCCACGTTGGCGGCGGGGAAGTGATGCAACACCACCTGCATCATCGTGAACTTGTACAGATCGGTATCGAGCAGCGAAGTAATAATCATGATGGTACGAACTGGACCGCTGAAAAAACGAAAAGGGCTCACTGCACCCTTGCAACGGACGCGCTGAGCCGAGCGGCGCGCCAACCTGATGCATGTTACCCGAATGCGTCCGCATCCAGCGTGCCACCGGGCCTTCGCCGCCATTGCGCGGCCGCTCGCGGCACCCCATAAACTAATCACAAAAACATATAAGACGCACGGCCCGATGCTTTATGCGCCCGTTGACGTTACGTTACAATAACTCTTTTGGCGTCCGCGCCCTCCCCGATTCCGCATGCAGGAGCTGCCTGAATGACTCACGTTGTGACCGAAAGCTGCATCAAGTGCCGCTATACCGACTGCGTCGATGTGTGCCCGGTGGACTGCTTTCGCGAAGGTCCCAACTTCCTCGCGATCGATCCCGATGAATGCATCGACTGCGCTGTGTGCGTGGCCGAGTGCCCGGTGAACGCCATCTATGCCGAAGAAGACGTGCCGGGCGACCAGCAGGACTTCATCGCGCTGAACGCCGACCTGGCGAAAGCGTGGCCGAGCATCACGAAGACCAAGGCACCGCTGCCGGAAGCCGAGGAATTCAAGGATGTGAAGGAAAAGCTCGCGCTGCTCACGCGCTGAGCGCGGCCGCCTGTCACCTGCCTTGGGGCCGTTCAGATTCAGTATCAGGATGAACGCCGAGGTATTGACAGACGTTTCAGCTGCCTCTACAATTTCGCTTCTCTGCTGTTGTTGTTCTGTTCCTCGATAGCTCAGTCGGTAGAGCGCCGGACTGTTAATCCGTAGGTCCCTGGTTCGAGCCCAGGTCGAGGAGCCAAGAATTGCAAAAGCCCGTTAATCAGACGGGTTTTTTTATGTAGATCAAGTTGTACTGCTGTTCCTCGATAGCTCAGTCGGTAGAGCGCCGGACTGTTAATCCGTAGGTCCCTGGTTCGAGCCCAGGTCGAGGAGCCAAAAAATTTGAAAGGCCCGCATCCATGCGGGCCTTTTTGTTTTTGTGCCACGATGGACAGCCTCACGCGCGCCGCGCGCCGTTATACGATGGCGACTTCACGGCGCACGTTTCGCCCCGCTCTGGCGCTGGCCCACTCCAGACACTCAACCGGCACGCTCATGAAATCCACCTCGCTACGCATCGCGCTCGCGGCCGCCGGCACCCTGCTGCTTTCTTCGGCGCGCGGCGAAGAAATCGCCAGCGTCAATACGAATTTTCACGTTACCGGCTCCGACCGCGTGGTCGTGGAGGCCTATGACGATCCCATCGTGCAAGGCGTCACCTGCTACGTGTCGCGGGCGCGGACGGGCGGCATCAAAGGCACGCTCGGCATCGCCGAAGATCCGACCGAGGCGTCGATCGCGTGCCGCCAGGTCGGGGAGTTGCATTTCACCGGCCCCGTCAAGCAGAAGGACGACGTGTTCTCGGTCAGCATGTCGCTGATCTTCAAGTCGCTGCACGTGGTGCGCGTGGTCGACACGAAGCGCAACGCACTGGTCTATCTGACCTACAGCGACCGCGTCGTCAGCGGCAGCGCGAAAAACAGCGTGAGCGCCGTGCCGATGCCCACTGGCACGACGATTCCGGTCAAGTAAGGGCAAGTCAGGACAAGTACCGGCAATTGACGGCACCAGCGGCACGCAGCGCGGCGCTGCACACCCGCCGCCGTCCCCGACAACGACGCGTTAAACTGACCGGTCCAGCCAGACTTTCGTCATGACCGCCACCCCTCGTTTCCGCGATTCCGCCCGCTACTGGCGCACGCCGCTACTGCCCGGCGCGGATCTGCTCACCGCCGAATATCACGATCACGAGTTCGCGCCGCACTGGCACGACGCCTACACGATCCCGGTGATCGTCGCGGGTGCGGAATGCTATCGGTATAGCGGCGAGCACCATGTCGCCGAAGCGGGCAGCGTGCCGGTCATCAACCCGGGCGAGTTGCATACGGGGTCGAAGGCGGTCGAGGCGGGCTGGCGGTATCGCGTGATGTATGCGCCGGTCGGGTTCCTCTGCGCGCTGGCCGACGAAGTCGCCGGCAAGCCGCAGGCCTTACCGTGGTTCGCGCCCGGCGTGATCCGCGATTCCGATCTCGCGACGCGGCTCGCGCACGCCCACCGTCTGCTCGAAGCCGGCGACGACGCGCTCGCCGCCGAAACCGCGATGCTCGACGCGCTGTCCACGTTGCTGGTCCGCTATGCGCGGACGCGCCCCGCCACCGCTTGCGTCGCCACCGACGACACTCGCGTCGCACTGATGCAGGAGCGTCTGACCGGCGACCTCGTCGAACCGGTGACGCTCGCCGAGGTCGCGAAGGCAGCGGGTCTGTCGCCGTTCCACGCGGCGCGGCTATTCACCCAATCGACCGGCCTGCCGCCCCACGCGTGGCGCAATCAGGTGCGCCTGCAGCGCGCGCTCGCGCCGTTGCGCGCCGGCGTCCCGGTGACCGACGTCGCCGCCGCGAGCGGCTTCACCGATCAGAGCCATTTCACGCGGCATTTCCGGCGCATGTTCGGCGTGCCGCCGGGCCAATGGCAAGGAACGCAGCGCGGTTCGTAACGCGATGCGGCACCGCCGGCGCCGGCACCGCGCGCCGTGAGCGTGCCGCCGCAATCCGTCAGCCCGTCATCAGCCATCCCCCCGCTACACCGTAGCACCCCATCCGCAACCCGCCGCAAGAACGTACAAGTCCGAACGCCGGTCAGCCGCTATGCTTCCGACATCGAGGAGGCTTAGATTGACCGATTCCACCCAAGGCCAGCCCACCCGGGGCGGCCATCTCAAAGAATTCGCCGCCGGCGCGCGCGACATCATCCCGATGATGGTCGGCGCCGCGCCGTTCGGCGTCATTTTCGGCACGCTCGTGACCTCCAGCCCGCTGCATCTGTGGCACGGCCAGTTGATGTCGCTCGTCGTTTTCGCGGGCTCCGCGCAGTTCATCGCGCTCGGCCTGATCGCCGGGCATGCGAGCTTCGCCGTGATCTGGGCGACCACGCTCGTCGTCAATCTGCGTCACATGCTGTATAGCGCGACGCTCGCACCGCACGTCGCGCATCTGCCGAAGCGCTGGCGTTGGGCGCTCGGCGCGCTGCTCACCGACGAAGTCTTCGCGGTCGCGTGGGAGCACTACCGGCATCGCGAGCCGGGCACGGTCGGCCCGTACTACTTCTTCGGCGCCGGCGTCGCGATGTATCTGAACTGGCAGCTATGGACCGTCGCCGGCCTGCTGTTCGGCTCGGCCTTCCCCGGCCTGCAGTCGCTCGGTCTCGACTTTGCGATGGTTGCGACGTTCATTGCGATCGTCGTGCCGCAACTGGTCGCGCTGCGCTATATCGCGGCGGCCGTCACCGCCGGCACGCTGGCGTTTTTCTGGCAGGCGTGGCCGTATAAGCTCGGCCTGCTCGCCGCGGTGTTCGCGGGAGTCGCGGTCGGCGTGCTGCTGTCGATGTCGCGCCTGAACCTGCGTGGCGCACGCCGTCCCGTGGAGGCCACGCGATGAACTACGTCGTTCTGATCGTCGGCATGGCCGCGATTACGTGGTTGATCCGCGCGGCCGTGTTCGTGCTCGGCGACCGGCTCGTGTTCCCGCCGCTTCTGCGCACCGCGCTTAGCTTCGTGCCGGTCACCGTGCTGACCGCGATCATCGTCCCGATGGCCGTGTCGCCGC
This sequence comes from Paraburkholderia sp. Cpub6, assembly GCF_014201065.1. NCBI lineage: Bacteria > Pseudomonadati > Pseudomonadota > Betaproteobacteria > Burkholderiales > Burkholderiaceae > Paraburkholderia > Paraburkholderia sp. Cpub6. Next base: position 148,515 of record NZ_JACHDM010000006.1, on the reverse strand, counting down.
ACGGCAACAACGCCGAGCTGAGCTGGCGCAATCCGCAGCTGGTCGGCGCGCTCGCCGCGATCGTCGTTAGCGCGCTGACGCGCCGGCCGCTGCTGACGATCGCAGTCGGTCTAGGCGTGTTCTTCGCCTGGCAGTGCGTGGTGCTGAAGTAAGCGCGCCCTGTCTCTACGCTCATCGACTCATCAGCGGTCCGTCGACACCTCGCCGCGTCGCGGGCCGCGCACTCCCGTTCAAGCGACTCCCAAGCGGGCCAGTGCCCGAAGCTTCCCTCCAAAGCGTCCGCGCGTCGCCGGGCCGCCCTCAAGTTTCCCGCTACCCCGCCGATATGCAGTCGAGGTCCGCTCATCGGGAGTCGTCCCGCTGGTTACGCGGCAACAGGCTGGAATCAAGCGCGTCGGCAACCGGCGTCGCGTCGCCTCGGTGCGCAAGCGGCCGGGCGATCTTGCGACGGCGCGCCGCGCGCGGCCGCATTAAACGGGATAACACATGGGTCAAATCACCCTGAAGCTCAAGGACGAGACCGTCGCGTCGCTGCGCAAGGACTTCGAGGCCTTTTTACGGGTCTCGCTGAAGCTCGATCCGCAGTTCGCGACGCCGTCGTTCGAGGATTTCTTACGCGCCAAGCTGCTCGACAACATGGTGCCGCTCACCGAGCACGCGGTACAGCGGATGCTGCAAGGCGGCCAGTACGCGTGGGCCAAACGCACGCTCGACAAGGAATTCCCGGACGTCGTGTCGATCCTGATGCGGCAGGCGGGCGAGTTCGGCTTCGGTTTCGCGGCGCGCTCGGAATGGACGCCCGAGGAGCTCACCAAGCAATGCCGCGACTGGGCCGCCGCAATCGTCAAGGAAGCGGAAGGCGACGCGACGCTGGTCGACCCCCTCGCTTCGCAGATCAAGAGCACCGTGCAGGACATTCAGGCACTCGAGGAAGTGATGCAGACGCCGGCATGGCGGCTCGTCGAATCGCTGCGCCAGCGCGTCTACGAGGCGAAGATCGCGTGCGAGACGAGCGTGGGCAGCACCGCGCGCGAGAAGCTCGGCGAACTGCGTGGGCTGTTGCGGCTAGGCATCTCGCACGGCACGTTCCAGAAGCAGGAAGCGCAGCAGATCATGGAGTATCTGCGGCTCTTGAAGCCGGAGATTTTCGTAGAGGAGCCATACGACGTGTTCTCGCGGCTCGCGGCATGGCTGCGCAATTTCTTCGTGCCGCCGCCTCCGGTCGCGCAGCAACAGCAGCGGCAGTCGCGCTGAGCTTCCACTGACCCGCGCGGCGCACGTCCCTTTGTCGGATAAACGCGCCCCCTGCCCGCGCGTCGATCCCAACTCGCGGTGCTAACCGCTCAATCCCACAACTTCCTGAGCTTCGCCGCGATCTCGATCTTCGCCTGCGCGGCCGCGGCGAGCCCAGCCGCGCTCGGCGCGCTCGCCACCGCAATGCGCGGCCATGCATAGGCGTCGAACAGCGGCAGCATCGGCGTGGCGATGAAGCGCGTGCGCGACGCCCACACATGGCGGTCGCCCAGATGCGTCTGGTTGTGCACGTAAAAGCGCTGCGGCACGACGATGTGCAGGTCTTCCTTCGCGCGCGTCATCGCCACGTAGAGCAGGCGCCGCTCCTCGTCGATTTCCTCGTCGCTGCCGGTGCCGAGATCGGAAGGAATGCAGCCGTCGACGCCGTTCAGCACGAACACGTTGCGCCACTCCTGACCCTTCGCCGAATGGATCGTCGACAGGATCAGGTAGTCCTCGTCGATCAGCGGTACGCCGGATTCGTCGCTGGTCGCGTCGGGCGGATCGAGCGTCAACTCGGTCAGGAAGCGTTCACGCGACGGATACGTACCCGCGATGCTTTCCATCTGCAGCAGGTCCGCGTGACGGATCGCGGCGTCCTCGTGGTTGCGCTCCAGATGCGGCTCGTACCAGCGCCGCACCATCTCGAACTCGGCGGGCCACGGCGTTTGCCGGCCGTACACGCTCGACATCAGCTTGACGAACGGATGCCAGTCTTCCTGCGTGCGCGCGGGCGCCGCAAACGCGGCCAGCACACCGCCCGCGGTCGCGACCGGATCGCCGCCGTCCGCGCGCGCGACGATGTCGTCGAGCACCTTCGCCGCGGTGGCCGGGCCGACGCCCGGCAGCAGCTGCACGACGCGAAAGCCGGCGACGCGATCGCGCGGATTCTCGGCCCAGCGCAGCACTGCGAGCACGTCCTTCACATGCACCGAGTCGAGAAATTTGAGCCCGCCGAACTTGACGAATGGAATGTTGCGGCGCGTGAGCTCGATCTCGAGCGCGGCGCTGTGATGCGCGGCGCGAAACAGTACCGCCTGCGACTTCAGCTTCACGCCCTGCTCGCGCGCCTCGAGCACCTGCTCGACGACGTAGCGAGCTTGCGCGGCATCGTCGGCGACCGTGACGAGGCGCGGGCGCTGCGCCGACGCCTTGTCGGTCCACAGATTCTTGGTGTAGCGCTCGCTCGCGAGTTCGATCACCGCGTTCGACGCGGCGAGAATCGGCTCGGTCGAGCGATAGTTGCGCTCGAGCGTGACCTGCCTGGCGGGCGGCTCGAACTGCGTGGGAAAGTCGAGGATATTGCGCACCGTCGCGCCGCGAAACGAATAGATCGACTGCGCGTCGTCGCCGACCACGGTCAGGCCACGGCCGTCCGGCTTCATCGCGAGCAGGATCGACGCCTGCAGGCGGTTGGTGTCCTGGTATTCGTCGACCAGAACATGATCGAAACGCGCCGACAGATCGGCCGCGATGCTGGGCTCGGCGGCCATGTGCGACCAGTAGAGCAGCAGATCGTCGTAGTCGAGCACGCTCTGCTTCTGTTTGGCGTCGACGTATGCGGCGAACAGCCGGCGCAGATCGTCCTCCCACTCGCGACACCACGGAAACGCGCGGTCCAATACCTGGCCGAGCGATGCGCCGGTGTTGACGACACGCGAGTAGATCGCGAAGCAGGTGCCCTTCGCCGGAAACCGCCGCTCCTTCGCGGACAGTCCAAGCTCGTGGCGCACGAGATTCATCAGGTCGGCGGAGTCTTCGCGGTCGTTGATCGTGAACGCGGGCGCGAGGCCGATCAGATCCGCGTATTCGCGCAACAGCCGCGCGCCGACACTATGGAAGGTACCCGCCCACGTGAGCCCTTGCGCGAGCGCGGCGCGTGGGCCGACGGTAGCGGCCGCGGCGCCCGCGATGCGGGTCACGCGGCGGGTCATTTCGAGCGCCGCGCGGCGCGAGAAGGTCAACAGCAGGATGCGCTGCGGATCGGCACCCTTCACCACCAGATTGGCGACACGGTGCGCGAGCGTGTTGGTCTTGCCGGAGCCGGCGCCCGCGATCACGAGCAGCGCGCCGGGCAGCGCGTCCGGCGTGTCGGTCCCGTATTCGACGGCTTCGCGTTGGGCGTCGTTGAGCTTCGCTAGCCAGGCGGCGGTATCGAACGACGGAGCGGATTCGGCGACGGTGGACACTGATCGGTTTCGCGGGTTGGATGGATTTTCAGGATGCGACGCACACTGTATATCCATACAACCTCATGCGACAAGCGCCCCTTTTTTCGGGCGCCTATCCGCCGGTCTATGCCGCGAACTACTGTTTCTTTGCGTCCTTCACGTTGGCAGCAGCGCTGGCCTTGTCGGCGTCGGCCTGCGCGTCGGCTGTGGTCTTGTCCGCTTTCGCCTGGGCGAGCGCTGCTTTCTTGTCGGCCTTCACCTGTGCTTTCGCGGCTCTTTTGTCCGCATGCGTGGGGGCTGCCGCGGCCGGGTCGGTCAAGCGACCGACACCCGCGGCGCGCGCGCCTCGCAGACCCACGCGCCGCGGCATCCAGCAGGGCTTAGTGCTTGACGTCCGCGCCATCGCCCTGCGCGGCAGCCTGCCCTTCCATGTTCATCTTCATTTCGTTATTGGCGGTCTGTTTGTCCGCCTTCTGGTTCAGCTTCGCGCCGCGCACCTGCTCCTTGTACTGGTCCTTCGCGGCCTTCTGCTCCGCCTTCAATTCCGCTTTCGAGGACTTCCTGGCCGCGCGATACTCGGCGTTGGCCTTCGCGTCGGCGTCGCGCTTCTGCACGAGCGGGTCGGTGGAGCCCGAAGCCGTCAAACGGGCCGGCGGCGGCGCCTCGACGCCTTGCGCGGCGGGTGCGCCCGGGACTTGCTGCATGCCTTGCGTCGAAGGCGGCACCTGCATGCGCTGGGCGCCAGCCGCGGACGGCGGCGCCATGCCGGCGGCGCCCTGGCTCTGGATCTGCGCCTGAGCGCCGATGCCTGCTGCCGGTTGCGCGGTCTGCGCAACGGCGGCCGTCGCGGCAAAAGCAGTGAGGGCGGTACCGATCAGGAGCGAACGAATCTGGGTCATGGCTATCCTCTCTGGAGTTGTTGTGACACGGGCGGACTCTCTGGCGTCGTGATGACGGAACGTCGCGCGCGCCTCGTCCGGTCTGTGCGTCGCTGGATGGGCGGCCGGGGAGCGATCCCGGAAGCCAGCGGGCTTTGTTGCTGAACTGCACTCTAGGAGTGAAATCCGTCCGTTGCGACCAGCGTTACGGAACGTTTCACTTTCCGACAACTGAATAACATCTACTTTCATTTGCTTGCGCGAAGGGCTCGCTGGATGGCCGCGCCGCCGCTCCGGGTGCGCTTGCTTTATGATGCGAACCCCAACGCGACCCCGTGCCCAAAGGTGCAAACGCCATGCCCAACCTCAATTTCACGCTGACCGGCGAATACGTCGAACTCCACAATCTGCTGAAGATCACGGGCCTCGCGGATAGTGGCGGCTCCGCGAAAATGATGGTCGCCGACGGCGCCGTGATGGTCGATGGCCGGGTCGAGACGCGTAAGACCTGCAAGATCCGCGCGGGCCAGGTCGTGCTGCTCGGCGATACGCGGATCGCGGTCCACGAAGGCTGACGGCAGTCCGGAAAATCGCAGGACGGCACGCACCAGAAACGTGCGTCGTCCATCGACAGCGGCCGAGGGAGGCAATAAGCTGTCGGTTTCGACAGGTAAAGGACGGACCGCGCGACGGACCGCGCCACGGGCGAGGAGTCGGCTGATCGGCTCGGTGCCGCGTCGCGGTTTTTTCCCGTCCGCTGCCCGGCCGCTCCAACGCCGGTCGGAGCGCGCGGCGAGATGCAATGCGGCGCCGCTCGCGCCCGCCTTTCGCTGTTACCACCGCTGTTGCCACCGCTGCCACTTTTCGCCGTCAGGCATTCGATGACTCAACCCAGCTTCGCCCGCGCGGCCAGCCGGCCGCCGACCCTATCCCGCCACGCGGCCGACACCGCGCGGCTCGCCGCGCCGCTCGCGATCGCGCAACTGTCGCAAATGGCGATGAGCGTCACCGACACGATCCTGCTCGGCTCGCTCGGCCCCGATGCGCTCGCCGCCGGCGGCCTCGGCGCGAACCTCTTTTTTGTCGTCGTCACGCTGCTGCAGGGCGTGCTGACCTCGGTCAGCGTCAGCGTCGCGCACGCGCGCGGCGCGCAGGACGACGGCCGGGTGCCGCATATTTACTGGACCGGTTTCGTGCTGTCGGTGCTGCTGTCGGTGCCGGCGTTCATCCTGCTGTCGTTCGCGTCGAGGATCCTGCTCGCGGTCGGCGAACCGGGCCTGCTCGCGCACAACGTCGGCCGATACGCGGCGGTGTTGCGCTGGGGCGCACCCGCGAGCCTGATCGGCGTCGGCCTGATGCGCTCGTTTCTGCCGGCGATCGGCGCGGCACGGCGCCTGTTGTGGGTGTCGATCGCGAGCGTCGGCGTGAACGGCTTCCTGAACTACGGGCTCATCCACGGCGCGTACGGGCTGCCGCGGCTGGGTTTTCTCGGCTCGGCGGCCGCGACCACGATCACCGTGTGGCTGACCGCGCTCGTGCTGATGGCGCTGCTGCATCTGCGGCCGCGCTTCCGCCGTTTCGTCGTCGCGACGCGGCCGAAGCTGCCGTTGATGGGCGAATTGTTCGGCATCGGCTGGCCGGTCGCGATCACCTACGGCGTCGAGTCGACGCTGTTCCTCGCCACTGGCCTGATGGTCGGCCTGCTCGGCGAATCGCAACTGGCCGCGCATCAGATCGCGCTGAACGTCGCGTCGGTCGCGTTCATGGTGCCGCTGTCGATCGGCCAGGCGGCCAACGTGCGGGTCGGCTACTGGGCCGGCGCCGGTCAGCCGCTCGCCGCGCGCCACGCGGGCTTCGTCGCGCTCGCCCTCGGCGTCGGCTTCATGTCGATGTCGGGCCTCGTGCTGATCACCGCGCCGCACTGGATCGTCGGTCTGTATCTGCATCTGGACGACCCGGCCAATGCGCCGACCATCGCGCTCGCCAGTTCGCTGCTCGGCGTGGCGGCGATTTTCCAGATCGTCGACGGGATGCAGGCGGTGGGCTCCGGTTGTCTGCGCGGCCTGAAGGACACGCGCGTGCCGATGATCGCCGCCGCGTTCGGCTACTGGGTGATCGGTTTTCCGACCGGCTATCTGCTCGCGTTTCACGCCGGCCTCGGCGCGCGCGGCTTGTGGTGGGGGCTCGCCGCAGGTCTCGCGAGCGTCGCGCTACTGATGACGCTGCGTTTTCACAGGCTAAGCCGGCGGCAGGCGCCGACGGCGGCATCGGCCACGCCGCCCGCGCGCTCGGCTCGAGCGAAGTAGCGGCAAGCCCCACTCCTGAAGCACTCCCTGCAAAAGGTAAAATGGCCGCCGCGGCACGCGAGCGCCAACCCGCGCTCAAGCGCCACGAACCGCACGACGGCGCGCCTCACGAAGGCAGGCGCCGGACTGGCGCCGCTCGCGCGCTCACCATCGCCCGCGTCGCGTGCGGCTTCAATTGGCCGCCCGTTTTTGCCGCGCTTTCGCCACGGCGCTTGGCCGTAGCCGCTTCACCCGCTTTGGCGCAGCAAACGCCGCAACGCCAGCCGACACCCGGCCGCGCCGCAGCCCCGCTTTCCCGCGATACAACATAACCAAGGACCACCCGCCATGCTTGCCCGCGTCACCCGCCTGTTCCCGCTCTGGGCCGTGCTCGTCTCGGTCGCCGCGTACTTCTCGCCGGCCTCGTTTTCCGGCGTTGCGCCGCACGTCACCACGCTCCTCACGATCATCATGCTGGCGATGGGCGTCACGCTGTCGGCCGGCGATTTTCTGCGCGTGTTTTCGCGGCCCGCGCCGGTGATCGCCGGCATCGTGCTGCACTACCTCGTGATGCCGCTCGCCGCGTGGGTCATCGCCAGGGCGCTGCGCATGCCGCCCGACCTGACCGCCGGCATGGTGCTGGTCGGCAGCGTCGCCAGCGGCACCGCGTCGAACGTGATGATTTATCTCGCGCGCGGCGACGTCGCGCTGTCGGTGACGATCAGCGCGCTGTCGACGCTCGTCGGCGTGTTCGCGACCCCGCTGCTCACGCGCCTTTACGTCGACGCGTCGATCGTCGTCGACGTGCACGGCATGCTGATGAGCATCCTGCAGATAGTCGCGCTGCCGATCGTCGTCGGTCTCGTCGTCAATCATCTGTTCGGCAAGCTCGTGCGCAAGATCGAACCGATCCTGCCGCTCGTGTCGATGGTCGCGATCGTGCTGATCATCGGCGCGGTGGTGGGCGGCACGCAGAAGAGCATCGCGTCGGTGGGCCTCGTCGTGATGGTCGGCGTCATCCTGCACAACGGCATCGGCCTGCTCGGCGGCTACTGGGGCGGCCGTCTGCTCGGTTTCGACGAAGCCGTCTGCCGTACGCTCGCGATCGAAGTGGGCATGCAGAACTCCGGTCTCGCCGCGACGCTCGGCAAGCTCTACTTCACGCCGCTCGCCGCGCTGCCGGGTGCGCTGTTCTCGGTCTGGCACAACCTGTCGGGCTCGCTGCTCGCCGGAGTGTGGGCGGCTCGCCCGGCGAAAGGCTCGACCCATCCCGACGGCGAGCGCGCGCTGCACGGCGGGCGCGTCTGATAGAGCGGCGGCGCGCCGCGGTTCGCATCGGGTGATGGATCACCGAACCGCGGCGCCCTCCCGACCGACGCGCGGCACTCTGCTGCGTTTGCAGACGAACGACGAACACGCGCCCCAATTCCCTTAGAATGGTTTTCTCGACAGCGTGCGCAGGCCTTCGCTGTCGCCACGCGAAAAGCTTGCAAAACAAGGGGAAAACAGCGTGCAGGGCCAATTCGAACAACATCGGCGGGCCGCGCGCCGCCACTCGATAGTCAGCACGACGAGGCAATTTTTCCTGCTCTGTTGCGCGGCGGCATTGGTGACCGCCTGCGCGACGAAGCCGCCCGCCACCGCGTTCGACCGCCAACTCACGCACGCACTCCCCGCCACCGCGGATACGCCGCTGTGCGAAGCGCTCGCGCCGTTCGAGGCGAAGCATCCGGAGCAGTCGGGCTTTCGCGTGCTGGCGAACGGCACCGACGCGCTGCAGATGCGCATCGCGCTCGCGCGCGCGGCGACCAGAACCCTCGACATGCAGTACTACATTGCCAACGAGGACACCACCGGCAAGCTGCTGCTCGGCGCCGCGCTGTATGCGGCCGATCACGGCGTGCGCGTGCGCATGCTGGTCGACGATCTGAACTTCAAGGACATCGACCGCATCATGGCGGGGCTGAACTCGCACGACAACATCGAGATTCGCGTCTTCAATCCGTTCGGCAGCGCCCAGCAAGGCATGTTCGAGCGCACCACGAACGTATTCACGCAGATCGGCCACTTCACGCGCCGCATGCACAACAAGGCGATGATCGCGGACAACCAGCTCGCGATCGTCGGCGGGCGCAATCTTGGCGACGAGTACTTCAGCGCCAGCGAAACGCTGCAGTTCCGCGACATGGACGTGCTCGCGGCCGGCCCGATCGTCGCCGACGTCTCAGCGAGTTTCGACGACTACTGGAACAGCGACCTCGCCTATCCGCTGCGTGCGCTGAACAAGCAGAAATTCGACCAGAAAGAACTCGACCAGACGCGCGACGACCTGCGCCACCACTGGCGCACCCATGCCGATCCGTACAACGCGAAACCGCTGAACGCGACGCCGCTCGCCGCGCAGATTACGAGCGAGCAGCTCGGCCTCACGTGGGCGGGTGCGGAATTCAGGGCGGACCTGCCGGAGAAGATCGCACATCCGTCGCCGGACTACGTGAGCCCGCCGCTCGCGCGGCTGCGCGAACTGATGCGCGACGCGCAGCACGACTTCCTGATCGTGTCGCCCTACTTCGTGCCGCACGCGTCGGGCGTGCAGGCGGCCGGCGAGCTCACGCGCCGCGGCATCCGCATCGCAGTGCTGACCAACTCGCTCGCGGCTACCGACGCGGTCGCCGTGCAGGCCGGCTACAGTCCGTTCCGGGTGCCGCTGCTAAAGGCAGGCGTCGAACTGTACGAATTCAGGTCATTCCAGGACACGCCGAACGTGGGGCTGGTCGGCTCGCGTTCGCGCGCGAGTTTGCATGCGAAGACTTATGTGATCGACCACCAGATTCTCGTCATCGGCTCGATGAACCTCGACCCGCGCTCGGCCAATCTGAACACCGAGCTCGCACTCGTGATCCACAGCCCCGAACTCGCGAATCAGGTCGCCGGCATCTTCGAGCGTGCCATCCAGCCCGATCACAGCTACCACGTGACGCTCGCCGACGCGGCCCAGCTCGCCTATCTGCGCTCGATCGGCGCGCCCCTGTCGCCGCTCGTCTGGACCAACGTCGAGAACGGCCAGACACGCACCTACATTTTCGATCCGCAGGCCGGTTTTTACCGGAATGCGCTAACGGGTCTATTCTCGTTATTGCCTGTCAACTCGGAACTTTGAGAAGCGGAGTCAACCATGACTGAAGACGTACGGATGGAGCGCGACACGTTCGGCGAAATCGCGGTGCCGAACGCCCGCCTGTGGGGCGCGCAGACGCAGCGCTCGCTGCAGAACTTCAAGATTTCGACGGAAAAGCAGTCGCCCGAGCTGATCACCGCGCTCGCGGTGATCAAGCGCGCGGCCGCCGAGGTCAACCTCGGCCTCGGTGTGCTCGACGAGCAGAAGGCCCGCGCGATCATGCAGGCGGCCGACGAGATCATCGACGGCAAACATCCGGACGAATTTCCGCTGGCGGTCTGGCAGACCGGCTCGGGCACGCAGACCAACATGAACCTGAACGAGGTGATCGCCAACCGCGCGAGCGAACTGCTCGGCGGCGAGCGCGGCGAAGCGCGCAAGGTGCATCCGAACGATGACGTGAATCGCGGGCAGTCGTCGAACGACGTGTTTCCGACCGCGATGCACGTGGCTGCCGCGGATGCCATCGTCAAGCATCTGCTGCCCGCGCTGAAGACGTTGCGCGACACGCTCGACGGCAAGGCGAAAGCGTTCACCGACGTCGTCAAGATCGGCCGCACGCACCTGCAGGACGCGACGCCGCTCACGCTCGGCCAGGAATTCTCGGGCTATGTCGCGCAGCTCGAGCACGGCATCCGGCACGTCGAGTCGGCGTTGCCGCATCTGTACGAGCTTGCGCAGGGCGGCACCGCGGTCGGCACGGGACTGAACGCGCACCCGAAGTTCGCCGACGGCGTCGCCGCCGCGATCGGCAAGCTGACCGGTCTGCCGTTCGTGTCGGCGCGGAACAAGTTCGAGGTGATGGCAGCCGCCGACGCGCTGGTATTCGCGCACGGCGCGCTCAAGACGGTGGCCGCGAGCCTGAACAAGATCGCCAACGACATCCGCTGGCTCGCGAGCGGCCCACGCTGCGGTCTCGGCGAGCTGTCGATCCCCGAAAACGAGCCGGGCAGCTCGATCATGCCGGGCAAGGTCAATCCGACCCAGTCCGAAGCGTTGACGATGCTGTGCGCGCAGGTGTTCGGCAACGACGTCGCCGTGAACATCGGCGGCGCGAGCGGCAACTTCGAGCTCAACGTGTTCCGTCCGATGATCGCGCACAACGTGCTGCAGTCGGTGCGCCTGCTCGCCGACGGCGCGCACAGCTTCAACGACAACTGCGCGGCCGGCATCGAGCCGAATCACGAGCGCATCGATACCTTGCTCAACGAATCGCTGATGCTGGTGACGGCGCTCAATCCGCACATCGGCTACGACAAGGCCGCGCAGATCGCGAAGAAGGCGCACAAGGAAGGCACGACGCTGAAGGCGTCGGCGCTGGCGCTCGGCTATGTCACCGAGCAGCAGTTCGACGAGTGGGTGCGACCGAAGGATATGGTCGGACGCACCGCAGAATGATGCGCGCCTAGATCTTTCCCTGCGCGACTTCTTCCGGCTTCAGCTCGACGATCGCGTCGAGCGCTTCCTTCACGTCCATCGCGTACCTGGCGAGGCGTTTCTGCTCCTCGGTCTCTGGCACGAAGGCGGGCACCGGCACCGGATGGCCGTTCTCGTTGACGGCGACCATGACGACGAGACAGTCGGTGGTCTGCAGCAGTTCGCCGCCCTTCGGGTCGCCCGCGTGCACCGACACGTGGATGTGCATGCTGGTGCGGCCCGTCGCGACGACGCGCGCGCGCAGCTCGACCAGATTGCCGACGAGGATCGGCCGACGGAAACGGATATTGCCGACGCTGACCGTCACGCAATAGCGCCCAGACCATACCGCCGCGCATGCGTAGGCGGTTTCGTCGATCCACTTCATCAGCGCGCCGCCATGCACCTTGCCGCCGAAGTTGACCGAGGTCGGCTCGGCGAGAAAGCGGAAGGTGGTTTCCGAACGGTCCAGCGGTGCGGTGGGAACAGTGCTCATCTTGACTCCGGTCAATCGGATGCATTGAAAGGAGGCGATTATACGAGCGCAATATTGCGCGCGGCGCGGCGTCGATTGGGGACGCGGCGCGAAGCGCGCCGATGGGCCGAGGGTGGGCCTAGTTGTGGACGCTGATCCCTGTGTCGACGGTGCCGTACATGTTGATGCTGCCGCTGCCGGCCGACCCCGAGCCGGCTCCGCCCCCCGCGCAGGCGCTGGACAGCAGAACCGCCGCGGCGACGGCGAGAAGAGTTTTCATCACATCGATTTCCTGCAAGGACAGGCTTCGATTCTAGCCTGGTGGCTCGCGACGACGCGCAAACGCGGACCGAGCCGGACACGTCCGTCGCATTGATTGTTCACGCGAAGCTGAAACATCGAATACCCGATGGGCGTAGAGTAGGAATCGTGGCGGCGGGCTTTGCGATTGGACCGCGCTGCCCTGTGCCGCCCATTCAGGAGACGCGCCATGACCGCCCCCCTCTTAGACGACCAGAACCACTTCCCCGGCCTGAGCCGCATCGGCGCGCTACTCGCCGATCCCGGCCGCGCCGCGATGCTGTGGGCGCTAATGGACGGCAGCGCCCGCCCAGCCGGCGAACTGACGATGATCGCGGGGCTGTCGCCATCGGCGGCCAGCGCCCATCTCGGACGGCTCACCGACGGCGGGCTGCTCGCGCTCGAAGTGCGCGGCCGGCATCGCTATTTCCGTATCGCGTCGGCGGACATCGCCGCATCGATCGAAGCACTCGCCAACGTCGCGCAGGTCAGCGCGCCACAGCGCTGCGTGCCGCGTCCGGCACGCACCGTGCCACTAGAAATGCGCTATGCGCGCACCTGTTACGACCACATGGCAGGCGAGCTGTCGGTGCGCATGTTCGAGCGCATGCTCGAGCGCGGACTGCTGACGCAAGACGGCGCATCGCTCGAAGCGACCGCGCAGGGCGTCGCCCGCTTCGCCGACTGGGGCATCGACATGGCCGCGCAGAAGACCCGACGGCGGCGCTTCGCTTGCACCTGCCTCGACTGGAGCATGCGCCGACCGCATCTGGGCGGCGCGCTCGGCGCGGCGTTGCTCGATGCGTGGTCGGCGCAGGGCTGGGTCGAGCGGACCGAGCGGCCGCGCGTGCTGCGCGTCACGCCGGCCGGCCATCAACAATTCGATGCGTTTCTGGCCGGATAGACCATTCATCTGCCGGCGGCGCGACGCCGCGAGACCTTTTGTTACACGCCAGTGAATCCACCTTACAAATGAGCGACTCTTGAAACATAGGCGGCAAGTACAGTGACTTAACGGACCCGGCCCATTGCCACGTCCGTCGGAGATCAGTCATGACACACGCCAAGCAGCCCGTGCAGCATGCCGGGATCCGACGCCGGATGAGCGGCTATACGCTGATCGCGGCCGCCGTCGCGCTCGCGGCGCAGAGCGCCCTGGCGCAGCAAGCGACACCCGCGCCACAAGCCGCGGCGGCCGTCGGGCCGGGCGGCGATCCGTCGGGCGGCGATCCGTCGGGCGGCGATCCGCCGGGGCGCATCGCGCGTCTGAACTACACGGCCGGCGCCGTGACCACCGAGCCCGCCGGCGCGACCGACTGGTCGTACGCGCAGATCAACCGGCCGCTGACGACCGGCGACCAGCTATGGAACGACCAGAACGCACGCTCCGAGCTGCACATCGGCTCGACCGCGGTGCGCCTCGGCCAGAACACGAGCCTCGACGTGCTCAATCTCGACGACACGACCGCGCAACTGAAAGTCGCGCAAGGCACGCTATCGACGCGCGTGCGCGAGCTCGCGCCGGGCTCGTCGTATGAAATCGACACGCCGAACCTTGCGCTCGGCGTAAATGGTCCCGGCGACTACCGCGTCGACGTCGCGCCGGACGGCAGCAGCACGACCGTCACCGTGCGCAGCGGCAGCGCGATCGCGTACGGCGACGGCGGCCAGGTGCCGGTCGCGGCGGGTCAGCAGATCCGCTTTGCCGGCACCAGCCTGCAGCAGCTCGCCGACAACCGCGCGCCCGCTGTCGACGAGCTCGACCAGTGGGCCGCCAGCCGCGACGCCACCGAAGACCGCTCGCTGTCGGCGCGCTACGTGTCGCGCGACATCCCCGGCTACGAGGACCTCGATGCCAACGGCACATGGCGCGAGACGCCGCAGTACGGCGAAGTGTGGGTGCCGAACGCGGCGCCGGCCGGCTGGGCGCCGTATCACGACGGCCACTGGGTCTGGCAGGCGCCGTGGGGCTGGACCTGGGTCGACGACCAACCTTGGGGCTTCGCGCCGTACCACTACGGGCGCTGGGCCGAGGTCGACGGCACGTGGGCCTGGGTGCCAGGTCCGCTCGAAGCGGACGCGGCGCCGGTCTATGCGCCGGCACTCGTCGCATTCGTCGGCGACGACGACGGCGGTGTCGACTGGGGTGTGAACCTGGCGGTCGGCGGCGTCGTCGCGGCGGGCGTCGCGTGGTTTCCGCTCGGGCCGGGCGAGCGGTGGCATCCGCATTGGGGCGGTCACGACCGCTGGAGCGCTGGGTACTACAACCGCGTGAACCGCACGACGATCGTCAACGACTACCGCCGCAACGTGAACATCCACAACACATACGTGAACTATCGCGTGCCGGGCGGTGTGACAGCCGTGCCGGCGACAGCGTTCGTGCACGGTCAGCCAGTCCGACGCTTTTCGCAGAAGGTCGATCCGGCGCAGTGGCGCAACGCGCGGATCAACCCGGGCGCACCGGGGATCGCGCCGGTGCGCGAAAGCTTCGGGTCGGATCTGCGGCGCGCGAACTACCGGCCACCGGCGAGCGTCGTCGGCCGGCCGGTCGTCGCGACTCGCAATCCCGTCATGCCGGCCGCTTATCACGACGAGCTCGCGCAGCGCTTCGCGCAAAGCGGCGGTCGGGTGCCCGGCGGCGGCCAGCCGGTCGTGCGCACCGCGGTGCCGGCGCATATGACCGGCGCACCGAGCGCGCTGCCGATGGCGAACGTGCGGGTCGTGCAATCGCATGTGCCGGGACGTCCGCCGGGGATGGCGGCGGGTGCGCCTGGCGCGCCTGGCGCCCCCGGCGCAATGGGCGGTAACGGCCCGCATGGCGTCGAGCAGGCTGGCCAGCGGCCCGGCGAAGCCGGCGTCGTGGGGCCGCATGGCGAAGCGCCGCAAGCGCGTCAGGGCATGCCGCCGCAGACGGTCGGCAAGCCGCGTCCACCGCAGCCTGGCGAGAGTGGGCTCGCGGGCAATATGGGCCATCCGTCGAATGGTGTGCCGCGGCCGCCGCAAGCAGCCGGCGGGAATTCAGCCAACGCGGCGGCGTACGCACGGCAGCGCGGCGCGCCGCAGGAATGGGGCGCGGTCGGCAGGTCTCAGCCGGCATGGACGCAGCCGCGTACCCCGATGGCGCAGCAGGCACCGGGCATGGCGCAACCAGGCGGCCCGCAACAGCCGAGCTTCGCGCAACAGTCCGGTGTGCCCCATCCGCCGGACAACCCGGCCGCGCAGCAACAGGCGCGTGTGCCAAACTGGCATCCGCCTGTGACGCAACAGGCGCCGCGCGCCGTCCCGCCGCAGCAACCGCGTCCCGAACCACAAATGCAGCAGGCGCAACAGCGGCGTGTCGAACCGCGTCCGCAGCCGATGCCGCAAGCCCCTCGGCCCGAACCGCAGTTCCAGCAGGCGCAGCAGCCGCATTTCGAACCGCGTCCACAGCCGATGCCGCAAGCCCGGCCCGAGCCGCGTCCGCAGATGCAGCAGCCACGCCCCGAACCGCGGCCCCAGCAGGTGCAGCAGCCACGTCCGCAACCCCATCCGCAACCGCAACATGCCGAGCAGCACCAGGGCGGCGGCAATCGCGACGAGCATCACAAGAGCTGAGCAGGACGCCTGCCGTCCCGGCAACAATAAAGCCCCGCGATGCAAACCATCGCGGGGCTTCTGTTATTCGACGACGACGAGGGCGAGCGCTACCGCCCCGCTCCCGTCGACATCAGATCGCCATCGGCGCCGTCAGCGGCTCGTGATGCCGATAGCCGACCAGAGAGAAATCCGCAGGCTCGATCGTCTCGAGCCATTCCGGCTCGTACACGCCGGTCTTCGCGTAGTCGGGCACGCGATCGGAAATCGCGAGCCGCGGACTCTCGTACGGCTCGCGCTCGAGCTGCTGGTGCAGCATATCGAGCTGATTCTCGTAGATATGCGCATCGCCGATGAAATAGCTGAACCAGCGCGGCGTATAGCCCGTCAGCCGTCCGACCAGATGCAGCAGCGCCGCGCCCTCGGTCAGATTGAAGGGCGTGCCAAGCCCGACGTCGTTGCTGCGGATATACAGGCACAGCGAAATTTCGCGGCGCGTAACGTTCGGCAGAAACTGGTACAGCAGATGGCAAGCCGGTAGAGCGATCTGGTCGAGCACGGCTGGGTTCCAGGCATGGAACAGAATGCGTCGATCGGCGGGGTTCTGCATGATCGTGTCGAGACACTGGCGCAGCTGGTCGATCGCCTTGTAAAGCAGCACCTTCGAGCGGCCTTCTTCGTCGAACTGCGTGATCACGCGAAAACCGCGCGCCTGCGCGTCAGCGAGCTGCGCACTCGCGCTGGCGTCGAGCACCTTGTAGGCCGGCCACTTGCGCCATTGCACGCCGTAGACATCACCGAGATCATCCGGGCCCTCGCGATACGGATTGGCGAGCCACTGCGCGTTCTGATTCGCGTTCCCGTCCCACACCTTGCAGCCGAGCTCGCGGAAATCCGCGGCGCTGCGCGAAGCACGCAGAAACCCGACCAACTCGCCGATCGCCGACTTGAACGCGAGCTTCTTCGTCGTGACCGCTGGAAAGCCTTGTTGCAGATCGAAGCGCAGCATCGCGCCGGGCATGCTGATGGTGCGGATGCCGGTGCGGTTTTCCTGCCACGTGCCGGTGTCGAGAATCGTACGGACGAGGTCCAGGTATTGTTTCATGCAGTTTCCTTCGGCGCGGCGCGAACCCGATCAGGCGCGCACACGGAATTGAGCAAAACCCGATTCTAACAAGCGCGACCGCACGCCGCCGGGGCATGGCGCGCCGCATGGGGAATATCGAGGGAAATATCAGACGGAAAGGAAAACACCGCGGTACGCGATATACGGGCGGCAAACACGTGCATGCAAAAGTGCTTCGACACGACGCTTGCCGGCTGGCGTCGCTGCGCCCGGAAGGCACATTCAATCCGTCCGAACCGGCACAGCCCGAGACCCCCGGCGACGCGCCAGCCCTTCACATGCCACGTCGCCCGTCTCGCCGCTCGCCCGCCGCCTACAGATGCTGCACCGACGCCGGCAAATCGCCGTGCGGCGGCGCCATCGGCTCGGCTTCCATATGACGCATGCCGTGTGAGCACAGCAGCCGGTACAGCGTTACTCGCGAGATGCCAAGTTCCTGCGCCGCGTCTCCGAGCCGCCCGCGATGCCGCAGCAACGCAAGCTCGATCGCCTGACGCTCGGCCGCTTCGCGCGCCTGCGCGAGCGACACCGGCACGATCTCGACGTATTCGGCAAGTTCGAGGTCGCGCGCGGTGATCGCGCGTCCCTCCGACATCACGATCGCGCGCCGCACCCGATTGATCAGTTCGCGAACGTTGCCGGGCCAGCCGTAGTTATGCAGCGCGGCGATCGCGTCGGGCGCGAAGCCACGCAGGCGGCGGCTCGCATCCTTCTTGAAACGTTCGAGCATGTGCCGCGCGAGCAGTTCGATGTCCTTGCCGCGCGCGCGCAGCGGCGGCTCGTCGATCTGCAGCACGCAGAGGCGGTGATAGAGGTCGGAACGGAAGCGCCCTTCGATCATCGCCGCGGTCATGTCCACGTGCGTGGCCGAAATGATGCGCACGTCGACGTCGATCGCGCTATGGCCGCCGAGCCGCTCGACCTTGCGCTCCTGCAGGAAGCGCAACAGGCTCGCCTGGCTTTCGAGCGGTAGATCACCGATTTCGTCGAGAAACAGCGTGCCGCCGTTGGCCGCCTCAACCCGGCCGATCTTGCGCTGGTTCGCGCCGGTGAACGCACCGCGCTCGTAGCCGAACAGCTCCGATTGCAGAAGATGCGGCGGGATCGCACCGCAATTGATCGGCACGAACGGCGCGTTGCGCCGAGCCGAGCGTTCATGAATGGCGACTGCCGTCAGCTCCTTGCCGGTACCCGATTCGCCGGAGATGAACACGGGCGCGTCGGTCATCGCGACCTTGCGGATCGAGCGGAACAGCGCGAGCATCGCGTCGCACGAGCCGACCATCTCGCCCTCGGCGCTTTGCGAGCCGTCGTGCGACGCCGTTTCGCTCAGCGAGATCATGCCGTACGCATGACCGACCGAGTCGACAATACGGTCGCCCGAAGACGGCACCGTCACGTAATCGAAACAGTAGTCGCGCACGAGCCGGCGCAACGCGGCGTCCCGGAGTTGGCCAGGTGTAGTGGCAGCGACCCAGCCGACGTTCGGCATGGTCAAACAGGATTCAAAAGCGGCGATTTCGTGCGGCTGGAAATCACTGGACAGATCGAGCAGGCCGCCAGCAGCCGAGCCGGTGCGCACTGCCCGGCGCGCATCGCGCGCCGATCCCACGACTTCGACATGCCAGCCACGCTGCATAAAACGCGTATTCAGTTCCGCGCTCGGGTCACGCGAAACGTAAATCAGTTGCCGCGTTGCGGGTTCCATTATTCAGATCCTCTCGTCAACGAACGTTAAGGACGACGCATGCACCTGAAATTGCGGTTCAGACACGCTGACTCGTCCAGGATTCGCGAATCGCAAAACCCGAACGGCCATTCCATTCCGTGCGGACAGCTGATCCCCAAGAAAGCGGCGTGTGTGTTCGAGACGGCCCGATATGGGCCTTTTTTAAATCTGAAGCTGTTTTCGAGAGCTTACTATACGCGCGCCGCTTGGAAAACAATTATGCGAATTTAATCGATTGACCCGTTGCCCATCAAGGCTTAGCGGCCGATCGCGATTTATTCAGCCGACAAATAAAACATTAGTGGAAGCGCTTTTCGTGGCGTTCTCGCGACAGTATTTCGTACCTCGCGGATTAACGAATTACAGGTATTTTCTGCTGATCCGTTTCAGGGCTGCAACGTTTTTTCCCGATTTGGAACGCATTAGTCGTGTTTGCGCTGGTTGGCGCCAGACGTATCAATGGATTGCGAGCGATGGCACACGTTTCGCTAATTGGCGTGCACCAGGGAGACACTTCATGCGACTCGCATTCCGCATCGATCTGATAAGCCGCCGCGCACCATACTTCGCGATCTGCGCAGCTCTCGCGTTCAGCGCCCTGCCGGCGAGTGCCGGCACTCCGACAGCGCAAGCCGCCCCGGCACGATTCGCCACGCTGACGGATTCCAGCGATGCCGCCGACCCCGCCTCCGCCAGCCTGCAAGCCACCACGCCGGTTGCCGCTGAGGACGACAGCCAGATTGCCGCCAACCCGTCGACCCCGGCTGCCGATGCTGCATCCATGAACGATATTTCGCTCGACGACCAGATGCTGTCACGGCAACGCGGCGGCGCGGTCGGCATGTTGATGGTCGCCGCGACGCCCCGGTTGATGCAAAGCGGCGGCAACCAGGTGACGTTGTGGGACGAGATCGCGCCACCCTCGCCGCTGCCGGTGCCCGTCGATGCCGCGCGCGCCGCCCAGGGCAACGTCGCGACATACCAGCGCAAGTAAGCAGGACGAAGCCACGAACAGACGGCAAATAACCAGGCAATGCAGGACCGGTGGCCGCGCGAGCAGTGACGCGCCCCACGACGGCGGGACACAGGCAACAAGAGAGAAGGGACCGGGACATGAGTACGAACCAGCAGACGCCGCACGCCCTCGGGCTGCCGGCGGCGTCGTTCAGCAACGCTCCCGTCTTGCCGCGCGCCGCTTCGGCCGGCACCGCCCTTCTCGCCAGCGTCCTCGTCACCGCCTGCTTCACGAGCCATGCCTATGCCGAGCAGGTTGCCAATCCGGGCGACCTCGTCGTCGAGCGCAGCGTCACGCCGCGCGATGCGTTCGTTCCCGTGCCGCGCGACCAGGACCCGGTCGCCGTGCGCGCCACCACGTTCCCGGCCAACTCGTTCGATCCGACGATCGCGACGCTCGTCGGCGACACCGATCTGACGAACGCGCACGGCTCGAACGGCGTCGCCGCCGGCGGCGTACTCGGCGGCACCGGCATGCAGGCCGTCACGCAGATCCTCTCCGGCAAGGCGACCGGCAACACGATCCCGCTGAACTCGGGCGGCATCGGCGGACCGGCGACGGGCGTCGGAGGCACGATCAGCTCGTCGGTGACGGGCGCGCTCGCGCCGCTATCGAACGTGCTCGGCGGCACGCTCGGAGGTCTGAAATGAGCACACCCCTGCGCCCCTCGCTGCGCTCGCTGCAAATCGCTGCGGCACGCCCGGCCCTGCGCGTCTGCGCGTGCCTGTGCATGGGCGTCGCTGCGTTCGTCGCCGGCGCGGCTCACGCGCAGGCGCAAGCGGTGCCCATCGTCGGTGCCATCGCGACGATCGGCACCGGCGCGGGCATGGGCGCGACGGGCGCGCTCATGGTCAACGAAACGGCTGGCCTCGACAACGCGCAGGCCAACCAGATCACGGTGACGAACGGCGCCGCGGTCGGCAACGCGAACGCGAGCGTGCAAAGCGCGTCGGTGGCCGCGAACGTGCCGCGCGCGCAAGCGTCGATCGAAGCCAATGCGTTTTCGAACACATCCGGCGCGGTGCTGGTGAACCAGTCGGCCGGAGCAGGGAATCTGCAGCGCAACAGCACCCAGATCGGGACTGCGGCGCTCGGAGTCGAGACCGTCTCGGATGGGGAGCTATCCGCGACGGCCCCGAAAAACGGCAGTCCGGGGCAGTCGAACGCGATTCACGGCGTGCGCGAGGCAAGCATTTCCAGCGATGCCTTGCGCAACGCGAACGGAATCGTGCAAATCAACCAGGCAGCCGGCGCCGGTAATGCCACGGCAAACAGTTTTGTGCTCCGTCCCCCGGCGGGCACTTTTTTTAACTGACCACACTTAAGTATCGGAGCGAATCATGAAGCGCACTCTTATTGCCACGGCCGTTCTCGTTGCCGCGTCCGGCAGCGTGCTTGCCGCGCCGCAGAAGGCCTACCTGTTCAATACGACGGTCGTCGGCGAGATGGTCGGCGTCGAAGGTCTGGTCGGACTGTTTGGCTGCGTGCATGTCTCCAGCACGGCTAACGCGGTGATCAACAACAATCAGACCGTCAACGTGAATGCGACGCTCGATCCACAGGCGCAGACCTACACCAGCGGCAACGTGACCACGACCCTGAACAACAGCAGAACGTCGGTCAGGGGCGGCGGCTCGGCATTCGCGTTCACGACGCAAAACCATACGTCGTCGAGCTCGGGCTCGCAGGGCTTCGAAGCCTCCGGCGGCTATGCGTACGGCAGCCAGAGCGCGAGCGTGACGAGCGGCGGCTATGAAACCAGCCAGCAGGCAGCCGGCATCGCGGGCAGCTTCTCGCACACAAGTCAGAACTCGGGCGGCCATCTGTCGGCCGGCGGCTCGTTCGGCGGCAGCTACAGCTATCAGGACCACAACACGTTCTCGCACGGCAGCGGCTCGTTCAGCGCCCGCGGCGGCCTGCAGGCCGGTTATCGCGAATCGAGCTACGCGAACTCGTCGGGCGTCGCCGGCGGCTTCGAAGCGAGCGAAGCGTCCGGGCAAAGCCGTTCATGGGGCTTCAGGGCGAGCGAAGGCTCCGGCTATGCGATGGTCGGCGAGCAATCGTCGGGCTACTCGCGCAGCCGCTCGTCGTCGAGCGACTCGTATGGCGCCGCCTGGGGCATCGACGCAGGCATGTCGACGACCGACGTGACGACGCGCGGCTCGATCACGCAGCACATCAACAACGAAGCTGCCGCCACGCTGAATGCAACCACCGGCACCAACGCAGCCAGCAACGTGTCGGGCAACCTCGGCATCAACATCGCGGAAGGCATCGACAACGCGCAGAGCAACGACGTGTCGCTCGCCTCGGTCGACGTCGGCAACGTGTTCGGCAACGCGCAGGCCTTCAACGTGCAGTCCTCGGGCGGCAGCGCAACGATCCACAACTTCAATCTGAACGCGTCGGTCGGCAACGGGTCGCTGTCGGGTGTGACGGGCAACGTCGGTGTGAACATCGCTTCCGGTATCGGCAACGCGCAGGACAACGCGCTTGCCGGCGCCGTGACGACGACCTCGCCGGGCAAGGCGCTGACCACCGCGATGGATGCGACGGACGACAACTCGCAATCCGCGACGATGGCCGTCCACGGGCAATTCCAGGGCACCGCGAGTCTGGGTGCCGATACGCTGAAAGGCGCCTCCGGAAACATCGGCGTGAACATCGCCGGCGGCGCGGGCAACTTGCAGCACAACGGCCTCGCCATCGCGGCGCTGAACAGCGGCAAGTAAGCCGACGACGCGGCGAGCGCGGGCAGGCAGAAGAAGCACAAAGCAGTCGGAGGGGCGCGCCGGCAGCCATCGAAGCTGCCGGCGCGGATCGGGCAGGAGACCAGCATGACCGGGTTCAAGGGGTTCCCGGCGCTACCGTTCGCCGTAGCGCTGGCAGGGTGCGTGCTGTGCGCGGATCACGCCGCCGCACAGTCGAGCATCGACTCGTCCACGTTCGCCGGCGTGCCGTTGACGAAGACGGTCCGTTCGATGAAGGACCTGCGCTACAACCACATCGTCAATCAGCAATTCGATTACAGCTGCGGCGCGGCGGCGCTCGCCACCCTCCTCAAGTACGGCTACGGCATCGATATTCCGGAAACCGAACTGATTCGCCGGATGATGGTCTTTTCAACCCCCGAAGTCGTCGTCAAGAACGGCTTCTCGATGCTCGACATGAAGCACTTCGTCGAGACCATCGGACTGCGCGGCCGCGGCTTTCGCGTCAACGTCGAAGCGCTCCACCATCTTCAGATCCCCGTGATGGTCCTGATGAACATCGACGGCTACGAGCATTTCGTGATCGTCAAGCATGCGCAGGACGGCCGCGTGTTCATCGCGGATCCGGCGCTCGGCAATCGCATCGTGCTCGAAGAGGACTTCGCGAAGACCTGGAACGGTCTCGTGTTCGCGGTCCTCGGCAAACCCTTCAGGGAGGATTCACCACTGTTGCAGGACAACGAGTCGCTCGCGCTGAAGCTGCGCGCCGCTGCGCTGGCAGCCGGCACCGCCGCGACTCCCTTTTTCGAGTACGGCTTGAACAAGGCAGACATGTTCTGATCCCGCCATGAAGTCACACTTCACACAGCTTGGGTTCGTGCTCTGCGCCGTCGCCTGCGGCGCAGGCGGCCTCGCCCACGCTTCGGAGGGCGCCGCCTCGCCACCGGCTCCCGAACTTTCGATACCGCCCGAGCCAGCCGCCGCGCCCCTGCGGGTGCAACTCGTCGGCGACGACGTGCTCGCGACCCAGACCGGCAAATACGCCGGCGCGACGATGATCTCCGGCTTCGTGCTGAACGTCATTTCGCAATGGCAGTTGCCCAACGGCGCGAGCGCGCTCGCCCAGGGATCGCTGAGCGCGGTGCAGAACGGCGGCGGCCAGCTCACGAGCTCCGTCAGCACGTTCGCCAGCGTGAGCGGCGGCGCGCACGGCCATCCAGGCGATTCGGGCGCCAACCCGAATGCCCAGGCGCGCGGCGGCCAGAGCGTCGGCGTCAATGGCGTGTCGCAGGTCACCCAGGTCGCGGGCGATCGAAACAGCGGCACCAACTCCGCGCTAATCGACTTCAACAACAGCGCCGTGACGCTGACGGGCTCCGCCAACGCGCCGTCGGCATCGGCCAGCAATTCGACCGGCTCCGTGAAAGCCGGCATTTCGTTCGGCAGCAACGGCGTGAACGTGGCGCTGCAGACACCCGCTGGGCTCGCCACCCAGACCATCGCGCCGAGCAACGGGCAGATTGCCCAATTGCTGCAGATTGCAGGCAATAACCAGCAAGTCGCCAACGCCCTGCAACTGCATCTGCAAACGCAGCAGATGTCGCCTTCGATGCTTCGTCAGTTAGGCGTACTGCAGGCACTGCGAAACAGGAGATAGCGAAGCGGGCCGCCACCCGCCAGTTTGCAGCACAAGCAGTAAAGAAACGGCCGCGCAGTCAGCACCGCGCGGCCGGACCACCGGGGGAGCAAAAATGAAAAAAGTGTCATCGACCAGGGCACCGCGCATGGCTCTCGCGGCCATTCCGGCCGCCGTCATGCTGTGGGCTCTTTCTCAGTCGGCGAGCGCGCAGGCGCTCGCCGGTCAATCCGTGGAGGACCGTCTGAACACGCTGATGCGCGTCGTCGACCAGCAGCAGCGGCAGATCCATTCGCTCGAACGACAGGTCACCGAACTCGAAATGGCGCAGCGCGGACGCGGCGTGCCGGGCGCCGGCGCCCCCGCGGGCAGCGACACGGTGGCCGAGCAGCCCGGCGCCGACGGCCTGCCGGTGCCGCTGCCGCCGCTCGCGCAGATCGCGCCCGGCGCGCCCGCGCCGGCGGGCACCACCGGCACCGCGACCGGCGTGCCGGTCAATCCCCCGACGCCGGACGGCAGCAATGCAGGCAACGCCAGCGCCGGCGGCCTGCCCGCCGCCACCGACGGCAGCGGCGCGGTCGGCCGGACCCAGCGCGCGAACGAACCGGTGCGCACCCAGGCCGAGCAGGCGGTCGTGCAACGCGAGCATGCGCCGCTCTTCGACCACAAGCTGACGATGGACTTCGGTATCAGCGACACCTACTACGACCGTCGCCAGTTGCAGTTGTCGGGCTTCCTCGCGCTCGACGCGATTTTCCTCGGCAACATCAACCTCGGCCAGACCAAGTCGCACCAGGTGATGGCGGACCTCGACACGCGCTACGGCGTGTCCGACCGCATCAATGTCGACGTCGACGTGCCGTACGTGTATCGGCGCAGCACCTTCATCGTCGGCGGCGCGGGCGGCGCGGCGAGCACGCTGTCGGACGCGACGGTGTCGAGTCACGACATCGGCGACGTGAACTTCGGCATCTACTACCAGTTCGTCAGGGAAACCAATGCCTTGCCGGACGTGGTCGGCAGTCTGCGCGTGAAGGCGCCGACCGGCAGCTCGCCGTTCGGCGAAAAAGTCGTGCAGCTCGACGCGGACAACACCAACCTCGTCGCGCCGACCAGACTGCCGACCGGCACCGGCTTCTGGAACATCACGGCGGGTCTGTCGGTGCTGAAGACCTACGACCCGGTCGTGCTGTTCGGCAGCGTTTCCTATACCTACAACCTTGCGCGTTCGTTCGCGGACATCTCGTCGGTGCAGGGACAAACCGAACCGGCGACGGTCAAGCTCGGCGACATCGTGCAGTTCGGCGGAGGCGTCGCGCTCGCGTTCTCCGACAAGGATTCGGCCAGCGTGTCGTTCACGATGGCGCTCGAACCCGCGTCGCAGACCAAGTCGCCGGGCGGCAGCTATCAGAAGGTGCCGGGCAGCGAAACCACGGCCGCGGCGATGAATTTTGGCCTGAACCACGTCGTGAACAAGCATCTGACCATCAACGGCTCGGTATCGATCGGACTCACACCCGACGCGCCGAACTTCGTGGTCGGCATGCGCTTTCCGTACACCTTCTGACGTGCCAACGATACGAGGTCGAACGTGCGTGAATCACCTCATCTGAACAGTGTGGCTTCCGTCGCGGCAGCGGGATCGCATCTGTCGCTCGCGGTGCCGAAGCAGCGCGCCGCCGTGTCGTCCGCTGGGTCCGCGGCGGCGCCGGGCGTTCTCCCACCGGCAAGCAACGAAGCCGGCGGCCCGGCGAGCGCCGCGGTGCGCGGCGTCGAGCGACAGTTGCTGTACGTCGCGCGCACGCCCGACGAAACGCTGATCGCGCATCTGCAAAGCCGCGGCTGGCAGGTCGCGGCGGCGCGCTCGGCGCACGAACTCGGGCGGCTCGTGAAACCTGACATCGCATGCGCGGGGATCGTCGATCTGGCGAGCTTCGCGCCGCGCGACATCGGCGGGCTCGAGGCGAGCCTGCGTCAGCAGCAGATCGGCTGGATCGCGCTGGCGACCAACGAGCGGCTCGACGATCCGCTCGTGCGACGCCTCGTGCGCCACTACTGCTTCGACTTCGTGAAGCTGCCCGTCGTGCACGCGACGATCGACTATCTGGCCGGCCACGCGTTCGGCATGGTCGCGCTGTGCGACCCGGAACTTCCGCCGCCCGTCAGCGAAGCGGGCGACGAGGAGATGGTCGGCACCTGCGAGGCGATGCAACAGCTTTTTCGCACGATCCGCAAGGTCGCGAACACCGACGCGAGCGTGTTCATCGCGGGCGAGTCGGGCACTGGCAAGGAGCTGACCGCGCTCGCGATCCACGAGCGCTCGCCGCGCCGCAAGGCGCCTTTCACGCCGATCAACTGCGGCGCGATCCCGCATCATCTTCTTCAATCCGAACTGTTCGGCTACGAGCGCGGCGCCTTTACCGGCGCGAATCAGCGCAAGATCGGCCGCGTCGAGGCGGCAGACGGCGGCACGCTGTTTCTCGACGAGATCGGCGATCTGCCGCTCGAAAGCCAGGCGAGCCTGCTGCGCTTTCTGCAGGAAGGCAAGATCGAGCGGCTCGGCGGACGCGAATCGATTCCGGTCGACGTGCGCATCATCTCGGCGACCCACGTCGATCTCGACGGCGCGATGCGCGAGGGCCAGTTCCGTGCGGATCTGTTTCATCGCCTGTGCGTGCTGCGCGTCGATGAGCCGCCGCTGCGCGCGCGGGGGCGCGACATCGAGATTCTCGCGTACCACATGCTGCACAAGTTCAAGACCGACAACGCGCGCAAGATTCGCGGCTTCACGCCGTCGGCGATCGAGGCGCTCTACAACTACAACTGGCCCGGCAACGTGCGCGAGCTGATCAACCGCGTGCGCCGCGCGATCGTGATGGCCGAGAACAAGCTGATCTCGGCCGACGACCTCGACCTCGCGGGCTACACCGGGCAGGAAAGCATGACGCTCACGCAGGCGCGCGAGGCTGCCGAGAAGCGCGCGATCGAGGCCGCGCTGCTGCGCCATCGGCACCGGTTGAACGAGGCGGCGGTGGATCTGAACATTTCCCGCGTGACGCTGTATCGGCTGATGGGCGTGCACGGCTTGCGCGAACCGGGCAGCGCCGACGGCAAGGGAGCGCTCCCCGCGAACGGGCCGGCGCGGGCGTGAGCGGCGGGTACGCGTCGGTGTGGATCGACGGCTCGGGTAGAATCGCCCGGTTACCCTCCTCTTTCCATTCGATGACGACGCTCACCCTGATCGTCGCTCGCGCCAGCAACGGCGTGATCGGCCGAGACAACCAGTTACCCTGGCGACTGCCCGAAGACCTCAAATTCTTCAAGCGCACGACGATGGGCGCGCCCATCATCATGGGCCGCAAAACGCATGAATCGATCGGCCGGCCACTGCCGGGACGCCGCAACATAGTCGTCACGCGCGATGCCTCGCGGCGCTTTCAGGGCTGCGACACCGCGACCAATCTCGACGAAGCGCTCGCGCTCGCCGCGCAGGACCAGGCGCCGCAGGCGTTTCTGATCGGCGGCGCAGAGCTCTACGACGAAGGGCTGCGCCATGCGGACAAGCTGATCGTCACCGAAATCGCCGCCGACTTCGCCGGCGACGCGACCTTCCCCGCGATCGACCCGCAGGTGTGGGAAGAAATCGCGCGCGAAGCGCATCACTCGAATGCGCCCAACGACTTCGATTACGCATTCGTCACGTATCAGCGCAAGGACGTCTGACGGCGCGCGCCGCGCAAGCGATAAAAAACGCCACGCAACGTTCAGTTGCGTGGCGTTTTCGTTTGATACGGGGCTGCGTTGGAACGCGCCGTGCGGCTTACTGCCCCGCGATCGTCATCCGCTCGATCAGCACCGAGCCGGTCTGCTTGGTGCCGCGCGTGATCGTATCCGCGCCGATCGCGACGATATGGCGGAACATCTCCTGCAGCGTGCTCGCGACCGTGATTTCCTCGACCGGATACTGGATCTTGCCGTTCTCGACCCAGAAACCCGACGCGCCGCGCGAGTAGTCGCCGGTCACGTAATTGACGCCCTGCCCCATCAGTTCGGTCAGCAGCAGACCCGTGCCGAGCTTCTTCAGCATCGCCTCGAAGTCGTCCTCGGGGCGCGTGTTCGAACTGAGCAGCGACAGGTTGTGCGAGCCGCCCGCGTTGCCGGTCGTCTTCATGCCGAGCTTGCGCGCCGAGTAGGTGGACAGGAAGTAGCCCTCGACGACGCCGTCCTTCACGACCGGGCGCTGGCGCGTGCGCACGCCTTCCTCGTCGAACGGCGCGCTGCCCATCGCGCGCGCGACGTGCGGGTCTTCGACCACCTGCACGTGCGGCGCGAACACCGGCTTGCCGAGGCTGTCGACCAGAAACGAAGTCTTGCGATACAGCGCGCCGCCGCTCGTCGCCTGCACGAATGCGCCGAGCAGGCCCGCCGCGAGCGGCGCCTCGAACAGCACCGGCACCTTGCGCGTGTCGAGGCCGCGCGCGCCGATGCGCGCGAGCGCGCGCTGCGCCGCGTAACGACCGACCGCTTCGGGATCGGCGAGTTCGTCGGCGCTGCGCGTCGACGTGTACCAGTCGTCGCGCTGCATGTTGCGGCCGCTGCCGGCGATCGGCGCGCACGCGACGTAGTGGCGCGAATACGGATAGCCGGCGAGGAAGCCGCGCGAGGTCGCCAGCACGAACTGCGAGTGCTGTGCCGACACGCTCGCGCCTTCCGAGTTCTTGATCTGCGGATCGGTCGCGAACGCGGCGTCTTCGGCGCGGCGCGCGATTTCGACCGCTTCGTCGGCGGACAGATTCCACGGGTGGTACAGATCGAGGTCGCGCGGCGCGGTTTCGAGCAGCTCCGCTTCGGCGAGGCCCGCGCAATTGTCTTCGGCGGTGAAGCGCGCGATGTTGTAGGCGGCCGCGACCGTGTCCTTCAATGCCTGCGGCGAGAAGTCCGAGGTGCTCGCGTTACCGCGTTTGTTGCCGATGAACACCGTCACGCCGACCATCTTGTCGCGGTTGTGCTCGATCGTCTCGACTTCGCCGCGCCGTACCGAGACGGACAGGCCGTCGCCTTCGGAGATTTCGGTCGCGGCGTCGGTGCCGCCGAGCGCCTTCGCGTGACGAAGGATGTCCGAGGCGATTTCCTTCAGCTCATCCTGGGTATGCGGAAAAAAGCGCTGCTTGACGTCCATGTCTGCTGCCATTGTGGTTGCCGTCCTGTTGGGGCCGCGCGGCCCGGATATGCGCACCGTATTCGGCGCGGGCGCGCGGGTGCGGGATAAATACATCCCGCGATCATAGCAAGGTACGCGCCGCCGCGGGTCGGGCCGGCGCGGCAAGTTACAATACCGGCATGACACGCAAAACCCGCATTCAACCGATCGAATCCGTCGTCACGGAAGTCGACGAAAACGGCTACGATCGTCCGAGCAAGTCTCAGGTCAAGCGCGAAATGCAGGCGCTGCA
Source organism: Paraburkholderia sp. Cpub6 (assembly GCF_014201065.1). Taxonomy (NCBI): domain Bacteria; kingdom Pseudomonadati; phylum Pseudomonadota; class Betaproteobacteria; order Burkholderiales; family Burkholderiaceae; genus Paraburkholderia; species Paraburkholderia sp. Cpub6. The sequence continues at coordinate 119,273 of NZ_JACHDM010000006.1, read as the reverse complement.
GGATCTGGGCTTGGAACTCGTCGCGCTGCCGAAAGACGCGCTCAAGCGCATGCCGATGCCCGAAAAGCTCGACGAAGCCGTGCGCGAAGCGCGCCGCATCACCGACCACGAAGGCAAGCGCCGCCAGATCCAGTACGTCGGCCGCGTGATGCGCTCGCTGCTCGACACCGAAACCGCCGCGCTGCGCACCGCGCTCGACACCTTCAAGGGCATCAACAAGTCGGAGACGGCGAAGCTCCATTGGATCGAGCGCACCCGCGAAAAGCTGCTGGCCGACGACGCCGCGCTGACCGAGTTCATCCGCCAGCACCCGAGCGCCGACCCGCAGCAGGGCCGCACGCTGATCCGCAACGCGCGCAAGGAAGCGGAGCAGAGCAAGCCGCCGCGCTACTTCCGCGAGTTGTTCCAGTGGATCAAGAGCGCGGCCGGCACCGACGACGAAGCGCAAGACGCGCACGACCCCAACCTCGCCGCGGAAGACGACGATGACGACCGCGACGCCTGATCAACGTAAGCAACGTCAGCACCCCGACGAAATCTTGATCGGCCTCGTGTCGATCAGCGACCGCGCGTCGACGGGCGTGTACGAGGACAAGGGCATTCCGGCGCTGCAGGAGTGGCTCGGCGCGGCCTTGAGCTCGCCATGGCAGGTGGTCACGCGGCTGATCGCCGACGACGCGCCGACCATCTCGGCGACGCTGATCGAGCTGGTCGACGAAGTGGGCTGCGATCTGGTGCTGACGACCGGGGGCACCGGACCGTCGCGCCGCGACGTGACGCCCGAGGCGACGCTCGCTGTCGCGACCAGGGAGATGCCCGGCTTCGGCGAGCAGATGCGACAGATCAGCCTGAATTTCGTACCGACCGCGATCCTGTCGCGCCAGGTCGCGGTGATCCGCGAAACCGAACGACACGGCGCGCTGATCATCAACCTGCCCGGCCAGCCGAAATCGATCAGGGAAACGCTGGAAGGCCTGCGCGATGACGGCAAGGTCAAGGTGCCAGGGATTTTCGCGGCGGTGCCGTACTGCATCGACCTGATCGGCGGCCCTTACGTAGAAACGAACGTCGACGTGGTCAAGGCGTTCCGGCCGAAAAGCGCGCAACGCGCGCCGCGGCAAGACTGAGGTTCGAGGTTCGGGGCCTGCCCGTGCAAGCCCGCGCTTTACTGAGCGCTCGCGGCGGCGTCCGGCGCCGACGGCACGAGGAAATGCTCGCGGTAGTACTTCAGCTCGTCGATCGACTCGTGGATATCGGCCAGCGCCGTGTGCATCGCGCGCTTCTGGAAGCCCTTGTAGATGACCGGCTGCCAGCGCCGGCACAGCTCCTTCAGCGTGCTCACGTCGAGGTTGCGGTAGTGGAAGAAGCTCTCCAGATCCGGCATCCAGCGCGCCATGAAGCGGCGGTCCTGGCAGATCGAGTTGCCGCACATCGGCGACTTGCCGGGCGGCACGTACTGGCCGAGGAACTCGCGGATTTGCGCGGTCGCGTCGGCCTCGCTGACCGTCGACGCCTTCACGCGATCGATCAGCCCCGAGCGGCCATGCGTGTTCTGGTTCCACGCGTCCATCTTCGCGAGCGTTTCATCGCTCTGATGAATCGCGAGCACCGGACCTTCGACCATCCTGTCGAGCGTCGAATTCGTCACCACCACCGCGATCTCGATGATGCGGTCGGTGTCGGGCTCGAGCCCGGTCATTTCCATGTCCAGCCAGACGAGATTCATGTCGCTGCGCACGAGCGGCGGCTGTTCGGTGGATGCGAGGATGTCAGTCATGAAGGCAACCCTGAGGGCCGCGCGGCGGGCTTAGCTGGAAACCCGCGCGGCGCGGCATGTGTTCGTTTGAAATCGATTCGCGCGGTTCGAGCCGGGCCGGCCGCGCCAAAGCGCCGCCCTGAACTCCTACCCGGAGCTCTTGCGTTGAACCGTCGCGTTAAACCGTATCTCCGCCGCAAGGCGGGAAGAAACATATAATTCTCGCATAGATACCACGGAATCCCCGGATGCCTACCCTGTACTTCACCGCCCTGTTCGTCGTCGCCGTCGTTGCGATGGTCGGCACCAAACTCTGGCTCGCGTCGCGGCAGATCCGCTTCGTCGTCGCGCATCGCGAACGGGTGCCGAGCCAGTTCGCGAACACCATCGCGCTCACCGCGCATCAGCGCGCGGCCGACTACACGGTCGAGCGCACGCGGCTCGCGATGGTCGAGATCGTCGTCGCCGCGGCCGTGCTGATCTGGCTCACGCTGCTCGGCGGCGTGCAGATGCTCGATCTCGCGATCTCCGACTGGCTCGGCCGCGGCTACGTCGGTCAGATCGCGCTGGTTGCCGCTGTGATCGCGATCACGAGCGCGATCGACCTGCCGTTCGATTACTACCGGCAGTTCGTCGTCGAGCAACGCTTCGGCTTCAATCGCATGAGCAAAAGCCTGTTCTTTTTCGACCGCCTGAAGGGCGCGCTGCTCGGCATCGCGTTCGGCCTGCCGTTGTTGTTCGTCGTGCTGTGGCTGATGAACCGCGCGGGCAACCTGTGGTGGCTGTGGGCATGGGTCGTGTGGGTCGCGTTCCAGATGTTCGGCCTGCTGATTTTCCCGACCTTCATCGCGCCGCTCTTCAACAAGTTCGAGCCGCTGAAGGATGAAGCGCTCGTGACCCGCATCGAGGCGCTGATGAAGCGCTGCGGCTTCGCCGCGAAGGGCCTGTTCGTGATGGACGGCAGCCGCCGTTCGGCGCACGGCAACGCGTACTTCACCGGCTTCGGCGCGAGCAAGCGCATCGTGTTTTTCGACACGCTGCTCGCGCGCCTGTCGGGCCGCGAGATCGAGGCGGTGCTCGCGCACGAGCTCGGCCACTTCAAGCGTCGTCACGTGATGAAGCGCATGCTGGTCACGTTCGCGATCAGCCTCGCGATGCTCGCGCTGCTCGGCTGGCTGACGCAATGCGTGTGGTTCTACGAAGGGCTCGGCGTGCGGCCGTCGCTCGTCGGCGGCAATAGCGGACTCGCGCTCGTGCTGTTCTTCCTCGCGCTGCCCGTGTTCATGTTCTTCGTCACGCCGCTTGGCAGTCTCAGCTCGCGCAAGCACGAGTTCGAAGCCGACGCGTTCGCGGCGACGCAAACCGACGCGCACGATCTCGTCAACGCGCTCGTCAAGCTGTACGAGGACAACGCGTCGACGCTGACGCCCGATCCGATCTACACCGCGTTCTACTATTCGCATCCGCCGGCCTCGCAGCGGATCGACCGACTGCTGCAGCACGCATGAGCGGCCGCGCTCCGAAGAAGGCGTCGCGCGGCGCGTCGGCCACCGCATCCGGCATGCACGGCGGGCGCACGGGCGGCCTCGTGGTGGCCGCGCACGGCCGCCACTATCTGGTCGCTCCTGAAGACGGCGGCGCGTTGCTGCAATGTTTCCCACGCGGCAAGCGCAGCGAGGTCGCGGTCGGCGATCGCGTGATCTATGAGCCGACCTCGGCGAATCAAGGCGTGATCGTCGAGATCGGCGAGCGGCGCAATCTGCTGTATCGCTCGGATCAGTACAAGTCGAAGCTGTTCGCCGCGAACCTCGACCAGTTGCTGATCGTGCTCGCCACCGAGCCGCATTTCAGCGAGGATCTGCTCGGCCGCGCGCTCGTCGCCGCCGAGGCGAACGAATTGAAGCCGCTGATCGTGCTGAACAAGATCGACGTCACCGATGCTCTGGACGGCGCGCGCAAGCGGCTCGAGCCGTATCGCGCGCTCGGCTATCCGGTGCTCGAAGCGTCGATCCGGATGCAGCCCGAGGCGGCACGCGCCACGCTGACCGAACATCTGCATGGCCACGCGACGCTGCTGCTCGGCCAGTCCGGCATGGGCAAATCGACACTCGTGAACCTGCTGATTCCCGATGCCGAAGTCGCGACGCGCGAGATCTCGACCGCGCTGAACAGCGGGCGCCATACCACAACGTTCACGCGTCTTTATCCCCTGCCGCAGTCGGAGGGCACGACCGGCGTGAATGGCGTCAACGGCGCGGCCGGCGCGCTGATCGACTCGCCGGGCTTTCAGGAATTCGGCCTGCATCACCTGACCGAAGGCCGGCTCGAACGCGCGTTCCCCGAATTCCGGCCGCTACTGCCAAACTGCCGTTTCTATAACTGCCATCATTTGCACGAGCCTGGCTGCGCGATCCTCGAAGCCGTCGCCGACGGGCGTATCCGCCGCGAACGGCATGCGCTTTATGCGCAGCTCGTGCACGAGGCGAGCCAGATTATCCGCTGACATGAAACTGATGCGCGCGCCGAACCTGATCATCGGACAGCATTGGGTCAACGTGCTGGAGACCGCGGGCATCGCTTGCGAGCTGCACAACCGCTATCTGAACGGGGCGCTCGGCGAGATTCCGGCCGACCAGTGCGCGCCGGAGCTGTGGCTCGTCGATGAACGCGATGAGGCGATCGCGCGGCGGCTGATCGAAGCGGCCTCGCGAGGACCGGCGCCGGGCGCGCCTCCATGGCGTTGTCAGCAGTGCGGCGAGGTGCTCGAGGCGCAGTTCACCGTGTGCTGGCAATGCGGGACTGTGCGCGATCCGTTGAAGGGGTGAAGCGGAGTCGGGAATTGAAGAAGCCGGGCATTGCCCGGCTTTTTCTTGTGCTGCGCGCGTGGCCTGGCCGCTTCAGGCGAGCCACACCGCGATGGTCAGCATCAACAGCAGGATCATCCACAGTACGACTGCACGCCACACCAGCCCCACTGCCGATTGCAGCGTGCGCGGCGTGCAGTCGTCGCCGACCTGCATCGGACCGCCGTCGCCGGTGGCAAGCGCGTCGAGGCTCGACGGCTCCGCGAGTGGCCCGGCCAGGCGCGCGCCGAGCGCCCCGCTGCCCGCGGCGAGCAACACGCCGTCGTTCGTATCGGGCCACTGCCGCGCATGATTGCGCCACGCGTAAATCGCATCCTCGAAATTGCCGACGATCGCAAAGCCCAGCGACGTCAGCCGCGCCGGCACCCAGTCGATCACGAAGAACGCGCGCTGCGCGAAGCTCGAAAACGCGACGGTGCGGTCGTCGGCCGGCCGCGCCCATGCGCGCGCGAGATATTCCGCGCAACGGTACAGCACCGCGCCAGCGGGACCGACCGGAATCAGAAACCAGAAGAACACGCCGAACACATGGCGATGCGACGCGACCACCGCGTGGATCAGCGTGTGACGCACGATCTCGCTGACCGGCATGTCGACGGTCTCGAGCCCCGTCCATTCGTTGAGAATTTCGCGCGCGCGTGGCACGTCGTCGTTGTTCAACGCGAGATGGATGTCGGTGAAGTAATGGCTGAACTGCCGGAAGCCGAGCGTGAAGTACAGCACCACGACGTTCCACAGGAACGCGAGCATGAAGTGAATGTGATACAGCACGTAGTAGACGAGCGCGACCGCGAGCGTCCAGGGCACCACCACGACGAGCCAGGCGAGCAGACCGTGACGTTGCTTGCCAGCATCGAATCCGTGCGCCGCCGACTCCGCATGGTATTGAAGCAACGCGGACAACGGATTGTTCGGCGACAGCGCGCGTACCTGTTCAATGATCAGAGCCAGCAATACGGAGAAAAAAGTCATGCGATGCGCCGTGCTTTTTAAGTTTTTTACGATTGTTTTATAACGATAGCACAGGGTCGGATGAGTCTGAACGCGGATGCTGACAAAGCGCCGACAAGTGCGTCGTTCGCGCAACTGTGCATCGTCGACGCGGCGATGCGAGTCACGTAATTTATGCGGCGAGGAACCGATACAGGTTGCGCAGCATCGCCGCCGTCGCGCCCCAGATGAAATGATGGCCGCCTTGCACGCCCGCTGGCGTGACCGTCTGCGCGTGGTGCGCGCCGCGCTGCTCGGCGGCCTCCGGAGCCACCGTCAATTCGCCGCGCGGATACGGCATCGCGAAGAAGCGGCGCTCTCCGCCCTCGTAGCGGAACAGGCGCTCTTCGTGGTTGGACGGGTCCATCAGGAACGCGAGCGGCACTTCGAAGACCTCGGCCACTTCGAGCGTATCGATCTCCAGCGAGAACGGCGGGTGCACAAGAGCGATGACCGGCGACACGCGAAAGCCGGTGCCAGTGAGATAGTCGGGCAACGCGCCGAGAACTTCGACGCGCGACGCATCGAGGCCCACCTCTTCGCGCGCTTCGCGCAGAGCCGTAGCAGTCGCATCAGCGTCGAACGGTTCCTGGCGGCCGCCGGGAAAACTCACCTGACCGGCGTGATCGTTCAGATGGTCCGCGCGCTGCGTGAGCAACACGGTAAGACCACGCGCGCGCACGACGAGCGGCACCAGCACCGCGGCCACGCGCGGATCGAGGTCGGTATTGCGCCACGGCGCATCGGCAATTTTCTCGGGTGTCCAGGCTAGCTGCCGATCAAAGCGCGCCCGCAGTGCATCGGGCGTCAGACGCTCGCGCGCGACCGGTGGCAGATCGGCGCCTGTCGCGATGACAGGCAGAGTTTCGGGCTCAAAGACGGGGCGGATCAACGGGTCTCTCTGATGAGCGTGGACATGCCGCTATTTTGACCTGGCCAACAAAAAAGCACCCGCGAGGGGTGCTTTTTCTTACAGCATTTACGCTTGGGAAGCAGCGCGGTCTTTCGAGACCAGCTTTTCCTTGATTCGAGCCGACTTGCCCGAACGCTCGCGCAGATAGTACAGCTTCGCACGACGCACATCGCCGCGACGCTTGACGACGATGCTAGCCAGCAGCGGCGAATACGTCTGGAACGTACGCTCGACGCCTTCGCCCGACGAAATCTTACGGACGATGAACGACGAATTCAGACCACGGTTACGCTTGGCGATCACGACGCCTTCGTAAGCCTGCACACGCTTACGCGTGCCTTCAACCACGTTCACGCTGACGATGACCGTATCGCCCGGACCAAAATCCGGAATGGTCTTTTCGCCGAGAACGCGCGCGATTTCTTCCTGCTCGAGTTTTGCAATCAGATTCATCACTGACTCCTAGATCCATCTTGTCGGCGTTCGTACCTGCCTCACGCGCTTACTGCGTTGGGCTACGGCCCCGATAGAGGATGGGTTCACATCTGGCACCGCACACGCATGCACGGCACCGCCTTGTGTCCGCTCGGAAGACCGGGGCCTCAGGCCTTCGGCTCTTCCTTCGCGAGACTCGCGAGCCACGCCTCGTCGGCACGGCTCAGCATTCTGTTCTTTCTGGCCTTCACGATCAGATCGGGCCGCTTGTTCAACGTGTTGCGCAATGCTTCGCGCCGCCGCCACGCTTCGATTTCCGCATGATGGCCGCCGAGCAGCACATCAGGCACCCGCACGCCCTCGTATTCCTCGGGACGCGTGTAGTGCGGACAATCGAGCAGCACATCGACGAAGCTATCCTGCACCGCCGACTGTGAGTCGTTCAGCACGCCAGGCAACTGACGCACGACCGCATCCATCAACGCCATCGCGGGCAACTCGCCGCCCGACAGCACGAAGTCGCCAAGGCTTACTTCTTCGTCGACTACACGGTCCAGCAGACGCTGGTCGATCGCTTCGTAGCGCCCGCACAACAGGATCAGACCGGGTTCGGCCGCGAACTTCATCACGCGCTCGTGATTCAGTGTGGCGCCTTGCGGCGACATCATCACGACGCGCGCCGCGCCGATGCCCTGCTCCGACTGCGCCGCTTTCGCGGCACTGATCGCGTCTTCGAGCGGCCGGGCCAGCATAACCATGCCGGGGCCGCCGCCGTATGGGCGATCGTCGATCGTGCGGTAGTTGTCGGTCGTGAAATCGCGCGGATTCCACGTACGCAACCCATAGCGTTGCTGCTTCGCGGCCCGGCTGGTGATACCCCAGTCAGTCAGCGCGCGGAACATTTCTGGAAAGAGCGTCACGACATCGAACTGCATCGCTCTCCCCGCTCAACGATAGATTTCAATAGTCAGCTTCCCAGTCGACGACGATATGCTTTGCCGCCTGGTCCACCGTTTTGACAAAGACGCCGACGAACGGGATCAAACGCTCGCCTGCGACCGGCTTGCCGTTTTTGTCGGTAGCCGGATATTCGATGCGCAGCACCGACTGCGCGCCGTTGTCGATCATGCTGGCGACTTTGCCGAGGTTGAGCCCGGCGAGATTCACCACGTCCAGGCCGATCAGATCGACCCAGTAGAATTCGTCGGCTTCGAGCGCCGGAAATTCGCTACGGCCGATGTATACGCGCGAACCGCGCAAAGCCAACGCCGTATCGCGGTCAGCGACGCCACCCAGCCGGGCGACCACGCTGTCGCTATGTGTCTTGGCCTGCAAGGACGGCGCCGATTTGCGCTCCTGGCCTTTCAGCAGCCACCAGCGCTTCGCGCTCAGCAAGACGTCGCCGCCTTGCCCGGCATCCGCATGCGCGGCTACCTTGACCCAGCCTTTGAGACCATAGGCGTCAACGATTGCGCCGACTTCGACCGCATCGGCCGGCCAGCTTGCCGCCGTTTCGATGCGCATTTCTGCAGCTTCGAAATCGGCGTTCGCGGCATTGGCTTGCGCCTCTTTCGCCTTGCCGTCGGTTCGTTCGACCGGCTTGCGGACGAATGCACCGAACGACGCCTGACCAGACGCCTTTGCGCGCGAAGCTGCCTTGACGCTACCAGAACTGCCGGAATCACGCACAGACATCGAATAACCTCGACAACAACTTCGCAGCCTGCTTTGGCGTCTGCTTCAGTAAAACAAATTGCGCATCGGACTGCTCACGCGAGTTGCGCGAGCCGCCGGCCGAACCGACGACGATACGCCTGCGGGCCGCCATATCAAGCAGCCGGCTGCGCCTTTTGCGCTTCCTTCACGAGACGTTCGACGGTCGGCGACAGTTGCGCGCCAACACCTTGCCAGTACGTCAGGCGATCCTGAGCGATACGCAGGGACTCGCCCTTCGTAGCGACCGGGTTGTAGAAACCGACGCGCTCGATGAAGCGGCCGTCACGACGGTTGCGCGAGTCGGTGGCGACGATGTTGTAGAACGGGCGCTTCTTGGAGCCGCCACGAGCCAAGCGGATGATGACCATACTAGAATCCTTGAAAACCGGGGTTCGGAACGACTGAAACACGCGATTATAGCGGGAAACCGACGCCATAACAAACACTTACCGGGATGAACTGCGGAACCGGGCTGCACCCACCTTCTACAAGAGGTGCGAGAACCCGTTCAAACGCCCGAATTGCCTGAAGGAGCGCCTGTGCAACGCCAGCCGAAACTCCCGTTTCCGTTCGCCTTTTGTGCCTTTTTCGTACGCTTTGCTGGACTTTCGCGCACCTCGTGCAGCCGGTTTCTACGTGCGGTAGCGGCCGCGGTTATCGCCGCGCAGGCGTTGACGGCAATCGCCGCGCTGCCCATCGAGAAAATCAAGCTGCCGCCGGGCTTTCACATCGAAGTGTTGTCGGACGAGGTGCCGAGCGCGCGCGCGATGACGTTGTCGCCCAAGGGCATTCTCTACGTGGGCAGCGACGATGGCCATGTGTATGCGCTCGAGCTGCGGAACGGCCGCGTGACCAGTCACCACGTGATCGCGTCCGGGCTGCAGATGCCCGCCGGCGTCGCGTGGCGCGACGGCGCGCTGTATGTGTCGGCCGTGTCGAAAATCGTGCGCTTCGATGCGATCGACTCGCACCTGAACGATCCGCCGAAACCGGTCGTTGTCACCGACAAGCTGCCGACGGACACGCATCACGGCTGGAAATTCATCGCGTTCGGCCCGGATGGCAAGCTGTACGTGCCGCAAGGCGCGCCGTGCAACATTTGCCAGAGAGATCCGGACCGCTTTGCGATGATCGGCCGCATGAACCCGGACGGCAGCCACTACGAGGTCGTCGCGCGCGGCATCCGCAATTCGGTCGGCTTCGCGTGGCATCCGGTCACCCACGAACTTTGGTTCACCGACAACGGTCGCGACCTGCTCGGCGACGATATTCCGAGCGACAAGCTCAACCGCGCGCCGCTAGTCGGCATGAACTTCGGCTTTCCGTACTGTCACGGCGGCGACACGCCCGACCCCGAGTTCGGCAAGGATCATCCGTGCAGCGAATTCACGCCGCCAGTGGTCAAGCTTGGCGCGCACGTGGCGGCGCTTGGCATGCGCTTCTACGACGGCCCGATGTTTCCAGCCGACTACCGCAACAATATCTTCATCGCCGAGCACGGCTCGTGGAACCGCAGCAAGAAGGTCGGCTACCGCGTCGTGCGCGTGATCACCGACCCTGACGGCAGCCACGCACGCCAGCAGGTCTTTGCCGAAGGCTGGCTACAACCCGGCGAATCGGTCTGGGGCCGCCCCGCCGACGTGTTGCCGCTGCCAGACGGTTCGCTACTGATCAGCGACGATACCGCCGGCGCAATCTATCGCATCACATATTCAGCGCCGTAACGCGCGGATGCACGCATGCCCGGCTGCACTCACCTTGAGCCAGGTCCGGCGCATCTCGCCACCCCGCTTTCAGCCTGGGCGATCGTCCTCCACGTGACCACCCGCGCGCCGCAGGCGTAGAATGCGCGTCGGCCCGCGCCCCCGCGGCGCGCCGCTCCTTTCGACCGCCCGTCACTCTGCCCACGCGTTCATGCCCACCGCTGCCTCGACTTCCCCGCGCTTCAGATCCAAGACGCTCACCGCCGCGTTGGCGTTCCTGTTCGGCAGCCTCGGCGCCCACCGCTTCTATCTGTACGGCACCCGAGACATCTACGGCTGGGCGCATCTACTCGGCACGCTGATCGGCATTCCCGGCGTGATGCTGCTGGTCGCGACCGAGCGCGCGTCGATCCTGGGCTGGGCGCTCGCGCCGATCGGCGCGGTTTCGCTGTTTGCCGCGTTTCTGGCGGCGCTCGTCTACGGGCTGCGTCCTGATCAGAAATGGAATGCGCAATTCAACACCCACACGCAACGCAAAAGCCGCTCCGGCTGGACGGTCATTTTCGTCGTGATCTTTTCGCTGCTGATCGGTGCGTTTCTGCTGATGACCGGTCTCGCGCTCGCGTTCCAGACCTACTTCGAAAGTCAGGTCGAAGCGGCCAAGGCGATTTCGCAGTAATGCCCCCCGTCGCGGGACCCGCAGACGTTCCTGCGCGCTAGAAAAGCCTCAGTTGCGGATTGTCGCGCGCCGGTGCGCTCACCTGCTCGGCGCGCGGCGGCTCGATCCGGCGGAAATGCGACATGTCGAGAATGCCGCGGTCGCGCCCGTTCAACCCTAACCGGCGCACGGCCTTGTGAAAGCGCTGCCTGAGCAGATCCGCCCATAAGCCCTCTCCCTTCATGCGGGTCGAGAACGAAGAATCGTAATCCTTGCCGCCTCGCATGTCGCGCACACGGCTCATCACGCGCTCGGCCCGATCCGGGAAATGTGCGCCCAGCCAATCCTTGAACAGCGGCGCGACCTCCCACGGCAGCCGCAGCACGATATAGCTCGCATTGCTGGCGCCCGCTTCGGCGCATGCTTCGAGCACGCGCTCCATATCCGGTTCGGTGACGAACGGGATCACCGGCGCGATGCTGACGCCGACCGGAATGCCCGCCTCGCTTAGCGTACGGATCGTGCGCAGCCGGCGCGACGGCGTGGCCGCGCGCGGTTCGAGCGTGCGCGCGATGTCGGCGTCCAGCGTGGTGATGGTGATCGCCGCCATGAATTGCCCGCGCCCGGCCATCGGCGCAAGCAGGTCGATGTCGCGCTCGATCAGCGATGATTTGGTGATCGCCGCGAACGGGTGGTTGCGCTCGCTGAGCACCTCGATCACACGACGCGTAAGACGCAAGTCACGTTCGGCCGGCTGCCATGCATCGGTGGCGACGCCGAGCGCGATCGGCTCGGGTACATAGGATTTCTTCGACAGTTCCCGCTCGAGCAGTTCGGGCGCGTTGATCTTCGCGTAGATGCGGCTTTCGAAATCGAGCCCGGGCGACAAGCCCAGGTAGCTGTGCGTGGGCCGCGCGAAGCAATAGATGCAGCCGTGTTCGCAGCCCCGGTAAGGATTCAGCGACACATTGAACGGAATGTCCGGCGATGCATTGCGTGTGAGGATGGTTTTTGCGCGCTCCTCGAACACCTGCGTGCGCAGGACCTTCGGCTCCCCGTCTTCGTCGGCCGTCTGCCAGCCATCGTGGACGGCTTCGCGCTGGTCGACTTCGTAGCGGCCTTGCAGGTTCGTGACCGCGCCGCGCCCCTTGCGAGGCGCCGGCGGCGCGATCGGAAATTCGGGAATGTCAGGGGTGTCGGGGTCATCCACGGCGGGCCACGCAAAGCAAACGCAAACAGGAAGCGCCAAAGGAAAGCGGCGCAAAACACCTGTATAAATATACAGTGTTTACGCCGTTTGTCGAGCACTTCGTTGGTCGCTTGATGCGCGTCCAACCCCGTCAGTGAACCGGCACCTACTCGCCCACCGCGATCGTCAGCGTCTCCTTGATTTCCTCCATCACCACATAGCTCTTCGACTGCACCGCGCCCGGCAGCTGCAGCAGGATATCGCCGAGCAACTTGCGGTAATCGGCCATTTCGCCGATGCGCGCCTTGATCAGATAGTCGAAATCGCCCGACACGAGGTGGCACTCGAGAACCTCGGGGATCTTCTGCACCTCGCGCCGGAACAGATCGAACATGTTGCCACTCTTGTGATCGAGCGTGATCTCGACGAACACGAGCAGCGCCGCGCCGAGCTCGGCCGGGTTCACGCGGGCGTAGTAGCCGGTGATCACGCCGTCGCGCTCCATCCGCTTGACGCGCTCGATGCACGGCGTCACTGACAGACCGACCTGCTCCGCCAGGTCCTTCATCGCCATACGGCCGTCCTGCTGCAGGAGCCGCAGGATCTTGTGATCGAGCTTGTCGAGAGCCCGCACGGGCTGGCGCTGGGTACGCATGGTGTTTTTTCTAAAAATGATGAAAATACGATAACAAAACCTGTCTCACTGTTAATAGTATAGCGGTTAACACTGGGCAAACGGCATTTCACCTCACATTGCAGCTCGCCGAATCGAATCAGATCGAACCTCCGACGAGCGCCTTGCCCTCACTCAATTTTTGGATATCTGGAGCAGCTATGCGAGTCGTCGTTTTGGGCAGTGGCGTCGTCGGCGTGACGAGTGCGTATTACCTCGCGCGCGCCGGTCACGAAGTGACTGTCATCGATCGCGAAGCCGGCCCGGCGCTCGAAACCAGTTTCGCCAACGCGGGCCAGATCTCGCCGGGCTACGCTTCGCCGTGGGCCGCCCCGGGCGTGCCGCTGAAGGCCGTCAAGTGGATGTTCCAGAAGCACGCGCCGCTAGCGATTCGCGTCGACGGCACCGCGTTCCAACTGCAATGGATGTGGCAGATGCTGCAGAACTGCACGGCGCCGCGCTATGCGGTGAACAAGGGCCGTATGGTGCGGCTGGCCGAATACAGCCGCGACTGCCTGCAGGCGTTGCGCGCCGACACCGGCATCGAGTACGAAGGCCGCACCGGCGGCACGCTGCAGGTATTTCGCACGCAACAGCAGTTCGACGGCGCCGCGAAAGACATCGCCGTACTGCAGGAAGCCAACGTGCCATACGAGCTGCTGACGGCCGACGAACTCGCCAAGGCCGAACCAGCCCTCGCCGCGGTGTCGCACAAGCTCACCGGCGGCCTGCGCCTGCCCGGCGACGAAACCGGCGACTGCCAGATGTTCACGACGCGCCTCGCGGCGCTCGCCGAGGAACTGGGCGTCAAGTTCCGCTACAACACGTCGATCGACGCGCTCGCGATGGCGGGCGGCCGCATCGCCGGCGTGCAGTGCGGCAGCGAACTCGTGCGCGCGGATTCGTTCGTGGTCGCGCTCGGCTCGTATTCGACACGCTTCCTCGATGGCATAGTGAAGATTCCGGTCTATCCGCTGAAAGGCTATTCGATCACCGCGCCGATCGTCGACGCGGCTGCCGCGCCAGTGTCGACCGTGCTCGATGAGACCTACAAGATCGCGATCACGCGCTTCGATGACCGGATTCGCGTCGGCGGGATGGCCGAGATCGTCGGCTTCGACAAATCGCTGCGCCAGGCGCGCCGCGAGACGCTCGAGCTTTCTGTGAATGACCTGTTCCCGGGCGGCGGCGACACGTCGAAGGCGACGTTCTGGACCGGTCTGCGGCCGATGACGCCGGACGGCACGCCGATCGTCGGCCGCACGCCGGTTCCGAACCTGTTCCTGAACACCGGCCACGGCACGCTTGGCTGGACGATGTCGTGCGGCTCGGGCCAACTGCTCGCCGACTTGATGTCGGGCAAGCAGCCCGCGATTCGCGCGGACGATCTGTCGGTGCATCGCTATCTCGGTGAGACCGCGGGCGAGCATCGGCCGGCGTATGCGTGAGTTTGAGTGCGTGCGCTGACGCGGTCCTGGCCGCGGCGCAGGCCGCAACAAACAGCAGCCGGTCAAACAAACGGCGCCTCGCGGGGCGCCGTTTGCATTTCAATGTGCTGCCGCGATCGCGGCCGGCATCGAGGCATGCTCAGAACTGGTCTTCCGACAAAGCCAGCACGCCCTCGCCCCCCTTCGCGCTGACGATCGCCACTTCGAGCGCCGCCGCCTGTGGCAACACGTGCTCGGCGTAGAACCGCGCGGTCGCGATCTTCGCGTCATGAAACGCTGGGTCCTCGTCGCGCTTCGTCGCCGCGGCAAGCTGCGCACGCGCCATCTGCCAGCCGCCCAGCACGATGCCCGCGAGCTTCAGATAGGGCACGCTGCCCGCGAACACCGCATTCGGATCGCCCTTCGCATTGGCGACGACGAAATCAACGACCGCGCCAAGCGCGCGCCGGCCCTGCGCGAGCTGTGTGCGCATCGACGCGAACGCCGCGCCCTGCTGCGCGCCAAGCGCTTCAACCGTTTCGGCGACGCCAGCGAGCAGTTCCTTCGCGACCTTGCCGCCGTCGCGCAGCGTCTTGCGACCGATCAGGTCGTTGGCCTGGATCGCGGTCGTGCCTTCGTAAATCGGTAGAATGCGCGCGTCGCGGTAGTACTGGGCAGCGCCGGTTTCCTCGATGAAGCCCATGCCGCCATGCACCTGCACGCCGAGGCTCGTCACGTCGATCGACAGCTCCGTGCTCCAGCCCTTCACGATCGGCACGAGGTATTCGTAGATCGCCTGATGCTTCGCGCGCGTCGCATCGTCCGGATGACGATGCGCGATATCGCAGTGCGAGGCGGCGACGTAGGCGAGCGCGCGCGACGCCTCGGTGAGGCTGCGCATCGTCGACAGCATGCGGCGCACGTCCGGGTGCTGGATGATCGCGACCGACTGCTTCGCGGAGCCGTCCACGGGACGGCTCTGCACGCGCTCTTTCGCATACGCGACCGCCTTCTGATATGCGCGATCCGAGATCGCGACACCTTGCATGCCGACCGCGAAACGGGCGGCGTTCATCATGATGAACATGTATTCGAGGCCACGATTCTCTTCGCCGATCAGTTGACCGAGCGCGCCGCCGTGATCGCCGAACTGCAGCACCGCGGTCGGGCTCGCCTTGATGCCGAGCTTGTGCTCGATCGACACGCAATGCACGTCGTTGCGCTCACCGGGCGAGCCGTCTTCGTTGACGAGAAACTTCGGCACAAGGAACAGCGAAATGCCTTTCACGCCATCGGGCGCGTTCGGCGTGCGTGCGAGCACCAGATGCACGATGTTCTTCGCCATGTCGTGCTCGCCCCAGGTGATGAAAATCTTCGTGCCGAACAGCTTGAACGAACCGTCGGCCTGCGGCTCGGCGCGCGTGCGTACGAGCGCGAGATCGGAGCCGGCCTGCGGCTCGGTCAGGTTCATCGTACCGGTCCATTCGCCGGAAATCAGCTTGGGCACATAGGTCTGTTTTTGCGCTTCGCTGCCAGCGGTTAGCAGCGCTTCGATGGCGCCGTCGGTCAGCAACGGACACAGCGCAAAAGAGAGGTTCGACGCGTTGAGCATTTCGATGCAAGGCGTCGCGATCAGCTTCGGCAGGCCCTGGCCTTCGTAGTCGAGCGGATGTTGCACGCCCTGCCAACCGCCTTCGGCAAACTGGCGGAAGGCTTCCCTGAAACCCGGCGTCGCAGTGACGACGCCATCCTTCCAACTGCTCGGATTGCGATCGCCGTCGACGTTCAGCGGCGCGAGCACTTCGCCGCATAGTTTCGCCGACTCGTCGAGCACGGCCCGCGCGGTGTCGAGGTTCGCGTCCTCGAAGCCGGGCAGCTTCGCGATGTCTTCGAGTCCGGCCAGTTCTTTCATCACGAACAGCATGTCCTTGATGGGCGCCGTGTAGCTCATTTCGGTTCTCCTCCCTTGATATGAAAAAAGGGCGCGGGACTTGGTCGGTCCTGCGCCCTTCGTTTGCTTTCGGCGGCCTCTTTCAGGCGCCGCGGCGCTTAGCCGAGTTCGCTCACGAGTTCCGGCACGAGGGTGAACAGATCGCCAACCAGGCCGTAATCGGCCACGCTGAAAATCGGCGCTTCTTCGTCCTTGTTGATCGCGACGATGACTTTCGAGTCCTTCATGCCGGCGAGGTGCTGGATCGCACCCGAGATACCGACCGCGACGTACAGTTGCGGCGCGACGATCTTGCCCGTCTGGCCGACCTGATAGTCGTTCGGCACGAACCCCGCGTCGACCGCCGCACGCGATGCGCCCAGTGCCGCGCCGAGCTTGTCGGCCAGCGGTTCCAGCACCTTCATGTAGTTCTCGCCATTGCCCAGACCACGGCCACCCGACACGATGATCTTCGCGCTCGTCAGTTCCGGACGATCGAGCTTCGTCACTTCGCGGCTCACGAACTGCGAGAGGCCTGCGTCGGCTGCCGCTTCGATCTTCTCGACCGCTGCGCTGCCGCCTTCGGCTGCAACTGCATCAAAACCGGTCGAGCGCACGGTGATGACCTTGATCGGATCAGCCGATTGCACGATCGCGATTGCGTTGCCCGCGTAGATAGGACGCTCGAACGTGTCGGCGCTATCCACTGCCGTGATGTCGCTGATCTGCGCGACGTCGAGCTTCGCGGCGATACGCGGCGCGACATTCTTGCCGTAGGCGGTAGCCGGCGCGAGGATGTGCGTGTAGTGCTTCGCCGCATCTTGCACAAGCGTCAGGACCGTCGCTTCGACGTTTTCCGCGAGGCCTTCGGCCAGTTGCGGCGCATCGGCGAGCAGCACCTTGCTGACACCCGCGATCTTCGCGGCCGCATCGGCCGCGCCCTGCGCGTTATGCCCCGCGACCAGCACGTGAATATCACCGCCAATCTTCTGTGCCGCTGCGATCGTGTTCAGCGTCGCGGCCTTGATCGACGCATTGTCGTGTTCTGCAATTACCAGGTTCGTCATTTCTCGGGTCTCCTCACAGCACCTTCGCTTCGGTCTTCAGCTTCTCGACCAGCGTCTTCACGTCCGGCACCTTCACACCGGCGGAGCGCCTGGGCGGCTCGGCGACTTTCAGCGTCTTCAGACGCGGCGTGACATCGACGCCGAGGTCTTCGGGCTTGACCGTTTCCAGCGGCTTTTTCTTCGCCTTCATGATGTTCGGCAGCGTGACGTAGCGCGGCTCGTTCAGGCGCAGATCGGTCGTGACCACGGCCGGCAGCGTCAGCGACAGCGTTTCCGCGCCGCCGTCCACTTCACGCGACACCGTCGCCTTGCCGTCCGCCACGACAAGCTTCGACGCGAACGTCGCCTGCGGCAGATTTGCGAGCGCGGCGAGCATCTGGCCGGTCTGATTGGAGTCGTCGTCGATGGCCTGTTTGCCGAGGATCACCAGTTGCGGCTGCTCCTTGTCGACGAGCGCCTTGAGCAGCTTCGCGACGGCGAGCGGCTGCAGGTCTTCACCAGATTCGATCAGGATCGCGCGATCCGCGCCGATCGCGAGCGCGGTGCGCAGCGTTTCCTGCGCCTGCGCAACACCGGCCGACACGGCGATCACTTCGGTCGCGACGCCCGCTTCCTTCAGACGCACCGCTTCTTCAACTGCGATTTCGTCGAACGGGTTCATCGACATTTTCACGTTCGCGATATCGACGCCCGTACCGTCCGATTTCACGCGGACCTTCACGTTGTAGTCGACCACTCTTTTCACTGGCACCAGAATTTTCATGCACACGCTCCAAAGTTACGAATACGTCAACCCGATGAACATTATAGCGACTGCCCTCATGACAGCCGTGTCGCGGGCGCTTTGCGGGAGGATATCGCTCCTCAGCGGCGCAACGGCAATATCGAACGATCGTTCTATTTTAATCTCCAAAAAACCCGGGAGACAACCCCGGGTTCCGACTCAGACCTCTAATTTCGCATTGCCGTCGTGTTCTGCGAGGTCCGCGGGCATTGCATCACCAGGAGGTGATCACCGAGCCGCCGAATTTGCTGTCGACGAACTGCTTCACTTCCGGCGAGTGGTACGCCGCGACGAGCTTCGCGACCCACGGCTTGTTCTTGTCCGCTTCGCGAATCGCGATCACGTTCACGTAGGGACCTTTCCGGTCCTCGATCGCGATAGCGTCCTGCGTTGGCTTGAGGCCCGCTTCCATCGCGAAGTTGGTGTTGATCGCGGCGGCATCGACATCGCCCAGCGAACGCGGAATCTGCGCCGCGTCAAGCTCGACGATCTTTAGTTTCTTCGGATTGTCGACGATGTCGAGCGGCGTCGCCTTCAGGCCCGCCTCGGCGCGCAGCTTCAGCAAGCCCTGCTTCTGCAGCAACAGCAGCGCGCGGCCGCCGTTGGTCGGGTCGTTCGGCACGGCGATCTTCGCGCCCGGCTGCAGTTCGGCGAGCGACTTCACCTTCTTCGAGTAGATACCCATCGGGTACGTGACCGTATCGGCGATACGGATCAGCTTGTAGCCGCGATCCTTCACCTGCGCCTGCAAGTACGGGTCGTGCTGGTAGCTGTTCGCGTCCAGATCGCCGCCCGCGAGCGCCGCGTTCGGCTGCACGTAGTCGGAGAATTCGACGATCCTGATGTTCAGGCCGTTCTTCGCGGCGACCGTCTTCACGACGTCCATGATCTGCGCGTGCGGGCCGCCGGTGACACCAACCTTGATCGTGTCTTCGGCATGCGCCGCGGTGGTGGCGAACAGCGTTGCCGCGCCGAATGCGGCGGCCAGCTTGAGAATGAAGCGACGTTGCATGATGGACCTTTTTCGAATCTTTATTAGCGGGCTTCCGAACGCCCTTGTTTATTTGTGGCTCAGACGACGCACGAGCCAATCCCCAAACGACTGCACCAGTTGCACGAACACGATCAGTATCAGCACGACCGCGAGCATCACTTCTGGCAGGAAGCGCTGATAGCCGTAGCGGATGCCAAGGTCGCCAAGACCGCCGCCGCCGATCGCGCCGGCCATCGCCGAATAGCCGACCAGCGACACGAACGTGATCGTCAACCCGGCGACCACGCCCGGCAGCGATTCCGGCAACAGCACCTTGAAGACGATCTGGCTGGTGGTCGCGCCCATCGCCTGGGCCGCCTCGATGAGCCCGCGATCGACCTCGCGCAGCGCCGTTTCGACCAGACGCGCGATGAACGGCGCCGCGGCGATCGTCAGCGGCACGATCGCGGCCGCGGTGCCGATTGACGAACCGACGACAAGTCGCGTAAACGGAATCACCGCGACCAGCAGGATGATGAACGGCGTCGAGCGCACCGCGTTGACGATCACGCCCATCACGCGATTCAACGCGACGTTTTCAAGCACGCCCTGGCGGTCGGTCAGATACAGCAGCACGCCGAGCGGCACGCCGACCACAGCGCCAACCAGTCCGGAGACGCCCACCATGATGAGCGTCTCCCAGAACGACTGGACGAACATATCGAACATTTCACTCAACATGCGAGAGCTCCTCCACTACGACACCCTGCTCGCGCAGAAACGTGATCGCCTGCGCGACCTTGGCCGGATCGCCGCCCGCGAGTACCGCGAGCGAGCCGAACGCCTGCCCCTGGATTTCGTCGATCTGGCCGTGCAGGATGTTGAAGTCGAGCTCGTAGCGGCGAATCGTCTCCGACAGGATCGGCTGATCGACGCCCGAACCGGTGAACGCGAGGCGCAGCAGATGGCCGCTGCCGGTCTTCAACCGCTGCGCGACGCGCGCCTTCATGGCGGGCGGCAGCTCCTGCGCGATCACGTCGCCGATCAGCGCGCGCGTGACTTCGTGGTGCGGCTGCAGGAACACGTCGATCACCTTGCCCTCTTCGACGACGCGGCCCGCGTCGAGCACTGCGACGCGATCGCAGACCTGCTTGATCACGTCCATCTGGTGAGTGATCAGCACGATCGTCAGGTTCAGTTCGCGGTTGATGCGCTTGAGCAGATCGAGGATCGCGCGGGTGGTTTCGGGGTCGAGCGCGGAGGTCGCCTCGTCCGACAGCAGCACCTTCGGCTTGCTCGCGAGCGCACGCGCGATGCCCACGCGCTGCTTCTGCCCCCCGCTGATCTGCGCCGGATAGCGGTCCTTCTGCGCCGACAGACCGACAAGCTCGAGCAGCGGCAGCACGTTCGCCTCGATCTCGTCGCGCTTCATGCCGGCCAGTTCGAGCGGCAGCGCGACGTTCTCGTACACGGTGCGCGACGACAACAGATTGAAGTGCTGGAAGATCATGCCGATCTCGCGACGCGCGTCGCGCAGTTGCGCGGCGGGCAGCGTCGTCAGATCGCGGCCGTTGACGAGGATGTTGCCCTCGGATGGGCGCGTCAGCAGGTTGATCGTGCGCACGAGCGTGCTCTTGCCCGCGCCGCTGCGGCCGATGATGCCGAACACCTCGCCCGCCGGAATCGTCAGATTGACGTTGTGCAGCGCCTCGACCCACCCCCGGGGCCCGGCAAACCGCTGGGAAACATTGCGTATTTCGATCATGGACAAACGAAAACGGCGGAGGCTGCCGGCGAGCATCGTGCTCCCGACAAGCGGCCGCCGTTTCTTTTATTGGGATTTGAGGTCGTCATTCTACCGCAGCGACGACATGCCCTTTAATAATCAATTTCGATCTTTTCATAACCTGAGGGCATTAGAGCCGCGCCTTATGCACGAAGCTCACGCGCTTCGCGCCGCGACGACTATGATCGAGCCACCCTTCCTCAGCACAGGCCGCCGCCATGCAGACTTCTCCGAGCCACACCGTGCGCGCGAGCGCCGGCAGTCTCAATAAAGATGCGCCGCAGCGCGGGTCGGTGACGACCGGCGATGGCATCGAATTGCCGCTGTATCGCTGGCGGCCGAACGGGCCCATACGCGCGACGGTCGCGCTGCTGCACGGCCTCGCCGAGCACGCCGGCCGTTACGCCGCCGTTGCGGGCCGGCTCAACGGGGCGGGCATCGAACTCGTCGCGATCGATCTGCGCGGCCACGGCCACGCGCCCGGCAAGCGCGCCTATGTGAAACGCTTCGACGACTACCTGCTCGATGCGCAGGCGCTGCTCGACGCCGCCGCGCAAAGCTGTGCGCCGTTATTCCTGATGGGTCACAGCATGGGTGGCACGGTGGCGGCGCTGTATGCGATAGAGCGCCTCGACGCGAGCGGGCGGCGCCTTGCCGGTCTGATCCTGTCGAGCCCCGCGCTCGCGCCGGGCCGCGACGTGCCGAAGTGGATGCTCGCGCTAAGCCAGGTGATCAGCCGCGTCTACCCAACCTTCCCGGCGATGAAGATCGACCCTGCGCTGCTCTCGCGCCTTCAGCCGGTGGTCAAAGCCAACCTCAACGATCCGCTCGTGCATCACGACGCGATTCCGGCGCGCACGGGCGCCGAGCTGCTGCTCGCGATGGCGCGCATCGAACGCGGACGCGCGAGGCTGCGCATGCCGCTGCTCGTGTTTCATGGCACCGACGACAAAGTGACCGAGCCCGACGGCAGCCGCGCGTTCGGCGAGCACGCGGGCTCGCCGGACAAGACGCTCACGCTGCACGAGGGTAGCTACCACGAGACGATGAACGACCTCGATCGCGATCGGGTGATCGAGGCGTTGGTCGAGTGGATCGAAAGGCGGGCGGTTGGACCGGGTTGACAAGACGCGGCGCTTGCTGGCCGTCGACTACCGCTTCCACTCCGGCGCGCGTTTGTCGATGAAAGCTTGCACGCCTTCGAGCGCCGAGTCGTCCATCATGTTGCAGGCCATCGTCTGCCCCGCGAGCTGGTACGCGGCTTCGATACCCATTTCGAGCTGCCGGTAGAACAGGCCCTTGCCCGCGCTGACAGCTTCGACCGGCTTCGCGCAGATGCTCGCGGCGAGCCGCGCGACTTCGTCGTCGAGCGCATCGGCTGGGGCGACGCGGTTCACGAGCCCCTGCTTGCGCGCTTCGGCGGCGTCGATGAAATCGCCGGTCAGCAGCATTTCTAGCGCGGCCTTGCGCGACAGGTTGCGCGACAACGGCACCGACGGTGTCGCGCAGAACAATCCAAGGTTCACGCCCGATACGGCGAAGCGCGCGGTATCGGCGGCGACCGCGAGATCGCACATTGCGACCAGCTGGCAGCCGGCGGCGGTCGCGATGCCATGCACGCGCGCGATCACCGGCTGCGGCATGCGCTGGATCGTCAGCATCAGCTTCGTGCAGCGCGCGAACAGCTGCTGGTAATAAGCTAGCGATGGCGCCGCGCGCATTTCCTTCAGGTCGTGCCCCGCGCAGAACGCGCGGCCAGCGCCGGCGATCACGACCACGCGGGCATCGGTCTTCGCGATCCCGGTCAGCGTCTGCTGCAGTCCGTCGAGCAACGCTTCGGACAGCGCGTTGAACGCATCGGGCCGGTTCATCGTCACGCGCACGACGCCCGCTACGCGATATGCGTCGTGTTCGATCGTGACCAGCGACGCGTCGCCGGTGCTGGCGGGACTGGCGTTCATGGCTCGCTCCTCGGTGCGTGAATGTCGATTTTCGCTCGCTGGCTTTCGAGCCACTGTCGCCGCGTGCAGTCGGGCAACCTCAGATCTCCGCCAGCGACCGCACGTGCGCGACCACGCTGCGCCCGAGCGCCGACAGGTTGTAGCCGCCCTCGAGACAACTGACGATGCGCCCACGCGCATAACGCCGCGCGATCTCGCGCATCTGGTCGGTGATCCACGCGTAATCGTCTTCGACGAGGCCCATGTTGCCGAGGTCGTCCTCGCGATGCGCGTCGAAGCCGGCCGAGATGAACAGCATCTCCGGCCTGAATTCGTGCAGGCGCGGCAACCACAGCATATCGACCGCTTCGCGCACGGCCATGCCGTTCGAACGCGCCGGCATCGGCACGTTGCACATGTTGGACGCCTGGTTGTCGGCGCCCGTGAACGGATAGAACGGGTGCTGGAAGATACTGCACATCAGCACGCGCGGGTCGCCCGAGAACGCGGCCTCGGTGCCGTTGCCGTGATGCACGTCGAAGTCGATGATGGCGACGCGCGCGAGACCATGCACGTCGAGCGCGTGGCGCGCGGCGATCGCGATGTTGTTGAAAAAGCAGAAGCCCATCGCACGCGCCGGCTCCGCGTGATGGCCCGGCGGCCGCACGCTGCAGAACGCGTTGTCGTAGCGGCCTTCGATCACCGCGTCGGTGGCGGCGACCGCCGCGCCCGCCGCGCGCAGCGCGGCCTGCCACGTGTGGGGATTCATCGTCGTGTCGGGATCGATCTCGGCGACGCCCTCGACGGGCGAGCGACCGCGGATGTAGTCGACGTGCGCCTGCGTGTGCACTCGCAGCAGCGCGGCCTCGTCGACGAGCGGCGGCGATTCGCGCTCGATCAGCGCGTCGATGCGGCTTGCGATCAGTTGATCCTCGATCGCCTGCAGGCGAGCGGGACACTCGGGGTGCCACTGCCCCATGTCGTGCAGCAGACAGTCGGGGTGGGAATAGAAGCCTGTTGCCATAGTTCGTGTTGTGCGTCTCTTCTACGGCGCGACGCATGAACTGCGCGCGCGGCGTGTCTCCGTCGAGCGGCGCGCGCCCCCGCGCGCCTCCATTCGTCAAGTTACCACACGACGCCGCTGTCGCCGATTCAGCACGGTTTTGCGGGAGTCGTCGGATATACTTCCCCGACCCGTTATTCGCCGTTTCGTTCCTGCCGCTTTCCGACTGCTTCCAGCCTTTCACGCATCGCGCTCACTGCTCACCATGACCGTCAAGCTTGCTCTGTCCGCAGGATCCCCACGCCACCGGCTTCGCTTCGGCACCCACGCCGCCTCACTGATCGTCGCATCGTGCATGTTCATCGCAGCAAGTCCCGCGAGCGCGCAAAGCGCCACGAGGAAAGCGCCGGTGCAACTCGCGCAGAGCCAGCCGCAGCAGCCGGTACCGCAAGGACAGACGTTCGAGGAAGAGATCATTCCGCAGCGCTATGCGCACAACGCGAACGTCGATGCGTTCATCAACGAGATGGTCGCGCGCTACGATTTCGACGAAGCGTCGCTGCACGCGCTGTTCACCGGCGTCAGCTACTCGGCGACCGCAGTGAAGCTGGTCACCCCGTCACCGACGCCGTCGGTCAAGAACTGGCGCTCGTATCAGGCGCGCTTCCTCGACCCGGTGCGCGTCAATGCCGGCGTGCAGTTCTGGCGCGAGAACCGGGCCACGCTGCAGCGCGCGTATCAGGAGTTCGGCGTGCCGCCGGAGATGATCGTCGGCATCATCGGCGTCGAGACGATCTACGGTCGCTACATGGGTAATTTCCGCGTGCTCGATGCGCTGACCACGCTGAGCTTCGATTATCCGAACACCGCGAATCGCGCGGACCGCCAGGCGACCTTCCGCAAGAATCTCGAAGACTACCTGGTGTGGACGCGCGACGCGCAGATCGACCCGAACACGGTGCTCGGCTCGTACACCGGCGCGATCGGCATTCCGCAGTTCCTGCCGAGCAGCATCGTCCAATACGCGGTCGACTACGAAGGCAACAAGCACATCGATCTGCGCACGAGCGATGCGGATGCGATCGGCAGCGTCGCGAATTATCTGCGCCAGAACGGCTGGGAAAGCGGGCGGCCGGTGGTATGGCGAATCGGCTCGGACGTGGGCAGCCTCGGTGTCGCGCAGGCCGCGGCCAATGGGCAGCCGGAGCCGCACTGGCCGCTCGACCAGTTGCTGCGTGCCGGCCTCGTGCTGAACGAGCCGAACGTCGACATTGCTTCCGAAGCGGGCACCCCGGTCACGGTGGTCGATCTGCCGACACCGGGACGCGGCACCGAGTTCGTGCTCGGCCTGAAGAATTTCTACGTGCTGACGCGCTACAACCGCAGCTTCTTCTATGCGCTCGCGGTGTATCAGCTGGGTCAGAAGGTCAAGGCGCAGATGCAAGCGATCGATGCGGCGAATGCCGCAAAAGCGGCCAACAACGGCGGCGCGTCGCAAGGCCAGGCGGATCAGTCGAACTCAGATTCGCAGTGAGTCGCGCCGCGAGTCGCCGCGGGCGCCTCGCGTTGAAAGACGCAAAAAAAGCGCCGGCTCGACCGGCGCTTTTTATTAGCTCGTGTGCCCGCGAAGGCGCGGCGACCCGCTTACGCGGGAAATACCCCCGTGGACAGGTAACGGTCGCCGCGATCGCAGACGATGAACACGATCGTCGCGTTCTCGACCTGACGCGCGATGCGCAGCGCGACTTCGCACGCGCCACCCGACGAAATGCCCGCGAAGATGCCTTCGACCGACGCCAGGCGGCGCGCCATCGCCTCGGCCGCGGATTGACTGACGTTCTCCACGCGGTCGACGCGGCTGCGGTCGAAGATTTTCGGCAGATACGCTTCCGGCCACTTGCGAATACCCGGAATACGCGAGCCCTCTTCCGGCTGCGCGCCGATGATTTCGATCTGCTGGTTCTGCGTTTTCAGATACGTCGACACGCCCATGATCGTGCCGGTCGTGCCCATCGACGACACGAAGTGCGTGATGCGCCCTTCCGTGTCGCGCCAGATTTCCGGGCCCGTGCCTTCGATGTGCGAGGCCGGATTGTCCGGGTTCGCGAACTGATCGAGGATGATGCCCTTGCCTTCGCGCTGCATCTGCTCGGCGAGATCGCGCGCGTACTCCATGCCGCCTTTGACAGGCGTCAGGATGATTTCCGCGCCGTAAGCGGCCATGCTCTGGCGGCGCTCGACCGACAGATCTTCCGGCATGATCAGCACCATCCTGTAGCCGCGGACTGCGGCGGCCATCGCGAGCGCGATGCCGGTGTTGCCGCTCGTCGATTCGATCAGCGTGTCGCCCGGCTTGATGCGTCCGCGTGCTTCGGCCTTCTTGATCATGGACAACGCCGGCCGGTCTTTCACCGACCCCGCAGGATTGTTGCCCTCGAGCTTCGCGAGGATCACATTGTTGCGGCTACGGATCTCGTCGTCGGGAAGCCGGACGAGTTGTACGAGCGGCGTATTGCCGACCGTGTCTTCAATCGTTTGGTATGCCATATGGGGTCTAGCGATCGATGCGCGAAAGAGTGTCTTCAATCCATCGATTCTAAACCACGATCTCCGGCGCTGCCCTGCAGCCCTTCTGTCCGCATGGATGCATGGTGTTGCCACGCAAAATGCCCGCGGCTGCGAGCCGCGGGAAAACGTGTGTACCAATCGATGCAATGGAACGTTCGCGAACCCTGCGCGCCGCAAGCCGCTCGTCAGCATGGCACGCGCAAGGCTCGCGGCCGCTTACTTCTTCACCGCCACTGCGGCGGCGCCCTTCTGCGTGGCGGCGGACGCGGCCGTAGCGGCCGGCTCCTTGCCCGCCGCAGCTGCCGCAACCTGCGTGCTAGCAGCCGCGCCAGCCGGTCCGACAGCGAGACCCTCCGCCTGCAGGCGCTCGATGGTGTGCCCGCCCATGCCCTTGACGCGCTTGCCGAAATCCGCCGCGTCCTTGAACGGGCCGTGCGCATTACGTTCCTCGACAATCGCTTTGGCTTTTGCCGGACCGATGCCCTTGATGCCGCGCAGCGCGTCTTCGTTAGCCGTGTTGACGTCGACCGCCGCATACGCGTGGCCGAAAGCGGCGAGCATCGCCGCGGTAACCAGTACTTTTCGAAACATATTGGAATCTCCCTGTTGCCACTGGCCGGCGACCATCACCGGCCAGGAGATTCCAGTTTAAAGAGGATGACGTACGAATCACACCTGGCCGAACAGCCAACGCACGTAACGATCGACACCTTCCTGCACGCTCAGAAACGGCGCGTCGTAGCCGGCCGTGCGCAGTTTCGACTGATCGGCCTGCGTGAAGCACTGGTACTTGCCGCGCAGCGCGTCGGGGAACGGAATGTATTCGATCAGCCCGCGTTGCACCTGATCCGCGAGCGACAGCGCCGGCTCGTTGTTCAGCGCGCGCAGCGTGTTGACCACGGTGCTCGCGATATCGTTGAACGGCTGCGCGCGGCCGGTGCCGAGATTGAAAATGCCTGACTTCTCCGGATGATCGAAGAAGAACAGGTTGACCTTGACGACGTCTTCGACCGAGATGAAATCGCGCGTCTGCTCGCCGGCCGCATAGCCGTTGTACTCGCCGAACAGCTTGACCTTGCCCTCGGCGCGGAACTGATTGAAGTTGTGAAACGCGACCGACGCCATGCGCGCCTTGTGCGTTTCGCGCGGACCGTAGACGTTGAAATAACGGAAGCCCACGATCTGGCTCTTCGCGGTGGGCAACACGCGGCGAATCACCTGATCGAACAGGAACTTCGAATAGCCGTACACGTTCAGCGGCTGCTCGACCTCGCGCTCCTCGACGAAGCGGCTCGAGCCGCCATACGTCGCCGCCGACGACGCGTACAGGAACTGAACGTTCTGCGCGAGGCAGATGTCCAGCACGTCGCGGCTATAGCGGTAGTTGTTGTCCATCATGTAGCGGCCGTCGGTTTCCATCGTGTCCGAGCAGGCGCCTTCGTGGAATATCGCGCGCACCTTGCCGAAGTCGCCGCGCCTGAAGCGCTCGACGAATTCGGTTTTGTCGAGATAGTCGTCGATTTCGCAGTCGACCAGATTCCTGAATTTGTCCGCACGCGTGAGGTTATCGACGGCGATGATGCGCTGTTCGCCGCGCTCGTTGAGCGCCTTCACGAGATTGCTGCCGATAAAACCGGCCGCGCCGGTGACGATGACGGTCATGGTGATCCTGCGGTAGTGAGCTTCGTTCAGTCAACGCCGCGCGGGGTCCGCTGGTCCGTCGGACGACGGCGCCCCGCGGGCTGCATCAGGAAAAGAGTTCGTCGTAGTCGACGGTGGCGGTGCCCAGTTTGCCGACCACGATGCCGGCCGCGCGATTCGCGAGTCCGACCGCGTCGACGAGCGAAAGACCCGCGCCGAGCATCGCGGCGAGTGTCGCGATCACGGTGTCCCCCGCGCCCGAAACATCATACACTTCGCGCGCAACGGCCGACGCGTGCAGGATGCCATCGTCGGAGAACAGCGTCATGCCCTCCTCCGAGCGCGTCAGCAGCAGCGCCTTGAACTGGAGCTCGGCGCGCAGCTTCGTGACGCGCGCGATCAGATCTTCCTCGGACTTCCACTGTCCGACGACCTCGCGCAATTCCGCGCGATTCGGCGTGATCAGCGTCGCGCCGCGATAGCGCTCCCAGTCGTCGCCCTTCGGATCGACGAGCACCGGTTTGCCGGCCGCGTGTGCCTTCGCGATCATTTGCGTGACGTGCGTGAGGCCGCCCTTCGCGTAGTCGGACATCAGGATCACGTCGTACGATGGCAGCAGCTCGTCGAAACGCGCGAGGCCCGCGAGCAGCACCTCGTGTGCCGGCGAGTTTTCGAAATCGACGCGCAGCAACTGTTGCTGACGCGACAGCACGCGCAGCTTGATCGTCGTCAGCAAGGCCGGATCGCGTTCCAGATGCGGCGTGACGCCGCTTTCGCCGAGCAGCTGCACGATG
Organism: Paraburkholderia sp. Cpub6; assembly: GCF_014201065.1. NCBI lineage: Bacteria > Pseudomonadati > Pseudomonadota > Betaproteobacteria > Burkholderiales > Burkholderiaceae > Paraburkholderia > Paraburkholderia sp. Cpub6. The sequence goes on along the minus strand of NZ_JACHDM010000006.1, from coordinate 90,463 downwards.
CGCTCGCCGGGCTCGTCATGACCGACCACGCACAAAAGGCCCGCCTGCGCGCTGAGCGCGACCGCGTTGCGCGCGACGTTCGCCGCGCCGCCCAGCCGATCTTCCTGGCGCTGCACGTGCACGACCGGCACGGGCGCCTCCGGAGAAATGCGGTTGACGTCGCCGAACCAGTATCGGTCGAGCATCACGTCGCCGACCACCAGCACGCGCGCCGCGTTGAGCTGCGCGCGCGGCACGACCGTGAGCTTCTGCGCCGTCGTGGACGCGGGCGCCGCGGGCATGGCCTCAGGCATCGACCGGAAGTTCAGAGGGTTGGGCATAGGGGCGTCCAATGGCGTGGTAGTCGATACCGAGCTCGGTCATCGCGTCCGGTTCGTACAGATTGCGGCCGTCGAAAATCAGCGGTGTCTTCAGCACCGATTTCAGATGCACGAAATCAGGACTCTTGAACTCCTTCCATTCGGTCACGATCACGAGCGCGTCGGCGCCGATCAGCGTTTCGTCCTGAGTGCTCGTGAACGTGAGACGCGCCAGCTGCTCCGGCGCAGCGTGCAGATCCATCGCGAATACGCGACGCGCCTCGGTCACGGCGACCGGATCGTACGCACGCACGTTCGCGCCGCGCGCAAGCAACTCGCCGATCACGCGACGGCTCGGCGCCTCGCGCATGTCGTCGGTATTCGGCTTGAACGCGAGACCCCACACCGCGAACGCGCGGCCGCTCAAATCCTCGCCGAGCTTCGCGGTGATCTTGTTCACGAGCACGTCCTTCTGCTGGTAGTTCACTTCCTCGACCGCCTCGAGAATCCGCAGGTTGTGGCCGCTCTCGCTCGCGGTGCGAATCAACGCCTGCACGTCCTTCGGGAAGCACGAGCCGCCATAGCCGCAGCCCGCATACAGGAAGTGATAGCCGATGCGCGGATCGGAACCGATGCCGCGGCGCACCGCTTCGATGTCGGCGCCGACCTTGTCCGCGAGATTCGACATCTCGTTCATGAACGAGATGCGCGTCGCGAGCATCGCGTTGGCCGCGTACTTGGTGAACTCGGCCGAGCGAACGTCCATGTACAGCGTGCGTTCGTGATTGCGGTTGAACGGCGCGTACAGACGCTTCATCATTTCGCGCGCCCGCACGCCCGGTTCGTCTTCGTCGATACCGATCACGATACGGTCGGGGCGCATGAAGTCGTCGACGGCCGCACCTTCCTTCAGGAACTCGGGATTCGACACGACCGAGAAGCGATGCTGCGCGCTGCCGGCGAGCCCGCGTTTCGCGAGCTCTTCATTGATCACCGCGCGCACGCGCTGCGCGGTGCCGACCGGCACCGTTGATTTGTCGACGATCACCTTGAAACCATTCATCGTGCGGCCGATGTTGCGCGCGGCCTCGAGCACATATTGCAGATCGGCGGAGCCGTCTTCGTCGGGCGGCGTGCCGACCGCGATGAACTGCACGTCGCCGTGCGCGACGCTCGCGGCGACATCGGTCGAGAACGTGATGCGGCCGGCCGCGCGCGTGCGGGCGATCATCTCCTGCAAGCCCGGTTCGTGAATCGGCACGCCGCCTTTGTTAAGGATGTCGATCTTGCGCTGATCGACGTCGAGACAGAAGACGTCATTGCCGATTTCGGCGAGACATGCGCCGGTGACAAGGCCCACATAGCCGGTGCCGATAATGGTGATTTTCATACGCTTTCCGGTGGAAGTTTCCGGTAATGAATGCCGCTCATGAGGCCGGCGATAAACTCGTTGCGAAATTCGCGGAGCGGTTGCGTCGCAATGAACGCCGACGCGGCCAAAGCCGCCCGTGCGGCGTCAACTCGACGCGGTAATCGGCTCGACGCGGCGCGGTGCATAGGTTTCCCAACCGCTGCATCCGGGGCACTGCCAGTAGAAAAGCCGCGCCCGGAAACCACAATTCTGGCACGTATAGCGTGGCAGATTCTTGGTGCGCTGGCGGATCAGTGTGTGCATCAGTTCGAGCTCGCTGCGCCGCGGCTCTTCGGCGACGGCCTGCTGCGCTTCGAGCAGACGCGTCATGCCGACCAGATTCGGCGACTTCTGCATCTGCGTGCGCGCGAGCGCATGCGCGGCATCGGCGCCGCGCAGCGACGCGACGTACTGATACGCGACGTCGAGCAGATCGTTGCTCGGATGACGGTCGACCCACGTGGTCAGCAGATCGGCGCCCTCCTGCGCGCGGCCGAGCGCTTCATACGCCTTCATGATTTTCTCGGCGACGAGCGGCAGATACGCGGGGTTCTGCTCCTCGACGCCGCGCCATTGACCGATCGCCGCTTCGGAGGCGCCGCCGGCCGCGTCGACGTCGCCGAACAGGATCGTCGCGCGCACGTTGGTCGGGTTCGCCTTCAGCGCGAGACCGAGCTGATGACGCGCTTCGTCCGGTTTCTTCTGCTGCAGCGCTTCCTGAGCAAGTTCGCAATGGAACTGCGCGATTTCCTTGTCGAGCGACGGCGCGCCCATCGTTTCGAGATGTCGCGCGGTATCGATCGACTTGACCCAGTCCTTCTCGATCTCGTAGATCGTCAACAGCGCGCGTTGAGCGCCGAGTGCGTAATCGCCCGCCTGCAGCGAGCGGAAGGTTTCCTCGGCACGGTCGAGCAGACCCGCTTTCAGGAAGTCCTGGCCGAGTTCGTACAGCGCGTGATCGCGCTCACTGACAGGCAGGTCCGCGCGGCTCAGCAGATTTTGATGCACGCGGATCGCTCGATCCGTTTCGCCGCGCCGGCGGAACAGATTGCCGAGCGCGAAATGCAATTCGACCGTTTCAGGGTCGAGCTTGACGACCTCGATGAATGCGTCGATCGCCTGGTCGGGCTGCTCGTTGAGCAGGAAGTTCAGGCCGCGAAAATAGGACCGCGGCAGGTTCGCGCTCTCGGACAGCAGCGTCTTGAGGTCGTAGCGCGCCGCCATCCAGCCGAACGCGAATGCGACGGGTATGACCAGCAGCCACCAGAAGTCTAGATCCATGCGATTAATGCAAATGTGCGGGAAAGCGAAAACGAAAAGCCGCGCTCAGAGCGCGCGGCGCAACGGAGTTCAGATCAGCGGCGGCATCGGCGGCTGCTCGACGACGGCTGGAGTTTCGCGCGCCACGCGCAACTCGCGCCTGAGCCGGCCATTCTCCATGCGCAGACGTACGACGGCCGGCACCGCCGACACGAGCCCCGCAAGCAAGCCGATCACGAAAAACGCGAGACCGATCAGAATCAGAGGCGCCGACCAGACGTAGCCGGCGAGGAAATTCAGCGTAGCGGGTTGCGTGTTGGAGAGCGCCAGCACCAGCAGCAGCACGAACACCAGCACACGGATCAGCCAGACGATAAATTTCATGAATAGATCTCTTGACGGCAGTTGCGGGGTGACGCCGGCTCGATGACGCGTCGCGCCACGGTGTTGCCCGCGCCGAAGTGACCCGTATTGTAATGGATGACCTCGGGGCTGGGCAGCAAGTGGCGGGATGGCGCACTTACGGGTGATTCGCGAAATGCAAAGGCCGCACCGGAAGGCGCCCTCTTCTCAAACGATGGACGCAAAAAAAAAAGCGCCCGAAGGCGCTTTTCCTGGTCTTTTGCCGACTGGCTTTGGCCGCTGACGCTAGCTATGCCACGCTGCAAGACGCACAGCGGAGTCATTAAAGGTCGTCATCCGGCTCTTCGGCCTTCAGCGGCTCGCCCGCGCGACGATCCACCCGCTCGCGCAATTCCTTGCCTGGCTTGAAGTGCGGTACGTACTTCTCAGGTACCAGCACCTTCTCGCCCGACTTCGGATTGCGTCCAACGCGGGAGGGACGGCGGTTGAGCCCGAAGCTGCCGAAGCCTCGAATTTCGATGCGATGACCTTTGGCAAGTGCCTCCGACATCGCATCGAGCATCGTCTTCACCGCGAAATCCGCATCTTTGAGAACAAGTTGCGGAAACCGCGTAGCCAGCTGGGCGACCAATTCCGATTTGGTCATACTGCAGCAGACCTCTCAGGCTTACTGGTTCTGGCCGTCGAGCTTGGCCTTCAGCAGCGCGCCGAGGTTCGTCGTGCCGGTAGCGGCTGCGCTCGAATCCGAAGCAGCGAGACCGCGGATGGCTTCCTGCTGCTCAGCCGAATCCTTCGCCTTGATCGACAGGTTGATGCCACGCGACTTGCGATCGATGTTGATGATCATCGCGTTGACCTTGTCGCCTTCCTTCAGCACGTTGCGAGCGTCTTCCACGCGGTCCTGGGCGATTTCCGAAGCACGCAGGTAGCCTTCGACTTCACCCGACAGCTGGACCACAGCACCCTTCGCGTCCACCGACTTGACAGTACCATCGACGACCGAACCCTTGTCGTTCATTGCAACGTAGTTGCTGAACGGGTCGCCTTCGAGCTGCTTGATACCCAGCGAAATACGTTCCTTCTCGACGTCGATGCCGAGAACGATCGCTTCCACTTCGTCGCCCTTCTTGTACTTGCGAACGGCTTCCTCGCCGGTTTCGCTCCACGACAGATCCGACAGGTGAACCAGACCGTCGATGCCGCCCGGCAGACCGATGAACACGCCGAAGTCGGTGATCGACTTGATTGCGCCGCTGATCTTGTCGCCCTTCTTGAAGTTGCGGCTGAAGTCGTCCCACGGGTTCGGCTTGCACTGCTTCATGCCGAGGCTGATACGACGGCGGTCTTCGTCGATTTCGAGAACCATGACTTCGACTTCGTCGCCCAATTGGACAACCTTCGACGGAGCAACGTTCTTGTTGGTCCAGTCCATTTCCGACACGTGGACGAGGCCTTCGATGCCCGATTCCACTTCGACGAATGCGCCGTAGTCGGTGATGTTGGTGACCTTACCGAACAGACGCGTGCCCGACGGGTAACGGCGCGAGATGCCTTCCCACGGATCGTCGCCCAGTTGCTTGATACCGAGCGAAACGCGGTTCTTTTCCTGGTCGAACTTGAGGATCTTCGCGGTGACTTCCTGGCCAACCGACAGAACTTCGCTCGGGTGACGCACACGACGCCATGCGATGTCCGTGATGTGCAGCAGGCCGTCGATACCGCCGAGGTCCACGAACGCGCCGTAGTCGGTGATGTTCTTGACCACGCCTTCGACGATCGCGCCTTCCTTCAGCGTTTCGAGCAGCTTCGCGCGCTCTTCGCCTTGCGTTGCCTCGATGACAGCGCGGCGCGACAGCACGACGTTGTTACGCTTGCGGTCGAGCTTGATGACGCGGAATTCGAGCGTCTTGCCTTCGTACGGGGTGGTGTCCTTGACCGGACGCGTATCAACCAGCGAACCCGGCAGGAACGCGCGGATGCCATTGACCATCACGGTCATACCGCCCTTGACCTTGCCCGTGATCGTGCCGGTTACGAGTTCGTTGTTGTCCAGCGCCTTTTCCAGCGACAGCCACGAAGCCAGACGCTTCGCCTTGTCACGCGACAGGATGGTGTCGCCATAGCCGTTTTCCAGCGCGTCGATCGCGACGGAAACGAAGTCGCCCGCCTGCACTTCTACCTCGCCCGCGTCGTTCAGGAACTCTTCGAGCGGGATGTAGGCTTCGGACTTCAGACCAGCGTTCACGACCACGAAGTTGTGGTCGACACGCACGACTTCCGCGGAGATCACTTCGCCAGCGCGCATGTCCTGCTTGGTCAGCGACTCTTCGAACAGAGCCGCAAAAGATTCGGTATTCGGGGTAGAGGTTTGCAGGTCGGACATAAAAATCAGAGTTTGCATGGTCTTCGCAACGCCTGGCTCACCGGACTGGTCAGCAACTGCGGCAAATACGCGAACGCCACGCGAGGTTAAAGGGTTAAAAAAACAACGCTTCGCGACCATCGCGAAGCACCTACCAACAACAGGACTGCCGCTGCCTGGCCACTACCGCATGACCGTTTCAGTTACGCATGCGGGACCAGCGCTTCATACCATTGCACCACCTGCTCGACCGCCTGGTCGACCGACAATGCGGAGGTATCAAGCAGTTTTGCATCCGCCGCGGGCTTGAGCGGCGCGGCCGCGCGCTGACTGTCACGCTCGTCGCGCTCACGCAAATCCCGGAGCAAGTCATCTATATTAGCAGAAAATCCTTTTTGGATCAATTGCTTATGCCGGCGCGTCGCGCGGGCCTCGACGCTCGCCGTCATGAACACCTTCAGCACGGCATCCTGAAAGATCACGGTGCCCATGTCGCGCCCGTCGGCGACGAGCCCCGGCTCCTTGCGAAACGCCCGCTGACGCGCCACCAGCGCGGTTCGCACCGGCGCGTGAACGGCGATCGCCGAGGCGCGGCTGCCCACTTCCTCGGCACGAATTTCGGTCGATACATCGACGCCGTCGAGCTGCGCGAGCCCCTCGCGAAACGTGATATGGAGGTCGTCGATCAGTTTGACAAGTGCGTCGACGTCGTCCGCCGCGATGTCGTAGCGCAGGCTCGCGAGTGCCGCGAGCCGGTAGAGCGCGCCGCTGTCGAGCAGGTGAAAGCCGAGGTTGGCGGCCACCATCGCGGCCACAGTGCCTTTGCCGGAGGCGCTGGGGCCGTCGATCGTAATGACGGGCGTCTGGTGAAAGGGACGGATCGGTTTCATCTAAAAATGTCGCACATCGGGCGATTCGCACACGAATCTGGATCGCATCAGGGTTGCGCGAGCGCCGTGAAGCGCTCGAAATAATCGGGGAACGTCTTGCCGACGCACTTCGGGTCATTGATGCGGATCGGCACACCGCCCAAGCTCACAAGCGAAAAGCACATCGCCATACGATGGTCGTCGTAGGTGTCGATCGCGGCATTCGGGATCAGCTTTTCGGGCGGCGTGACGACGAGGAAATCCTCGCCCTCCTGCACCTTCGCGCCGACCTTGCGCAGCTCGGTCGCCATCGCGGCGATGCGGTCGGTTTCCTTGACGCGCCAGCTTGCGATGTTGCGCAGCGTGGTCGTGCCGTCCGCGAACAGCGCGGCGACCGCGATCGTCATCGCCGCGTCGGGGATCAGGTTGAAGTCCATGTCGATCGGATCGAGCTTGCCATGGTCGTTGCCGACGCCGCGCACTTCGATCCAGTCCTCTCCCATCTGCAGGTTCGCGCCCATCTTGATCAGCGCATCGGCAAAGCCGACGTCGCCCTGGATGCTCGCGCGGCCCACCCCTTCCACTCTCAGCGGGCCGCCGCCGAGCGCTCCCGCGGCGAGGAAATACGACGCCGACGACGCATCCCCTTCCACCATGATCGCGCCTGGCGACTGATAACGCTGCCCGGCCGGCACCACGAACTGGTGCCAGCCGTGACGCTCGACGTCGATGCCGAAGCGCGCCATCAGCTTGATCGTGATCTCGATGTACGGCTTCGAGATCAGCTCGCCGTCGACCTGCACGGTGGTGACGCCGCTCGCCGTGCGCAAGAGCGGCAGCGTCATCAGCAGCGAGGTCAGAAACTGGCTCGACACGTCGCCGCGCACGCGGATCGGCGCGTCGGCCGTGATCTGGGCGGGACGGATGCGTAGCGGCGGATAGCCTTCGTTCTGTTCGTAGTCGATCTTCGCGCCAATCTGGCGCAGGCCGTCGACGAGATCGCCGATCGGTCGCTCGTGCATGCGCGGCACGCCGTGGATCCGGTAGTCGCCGCCGTTCACGGAGAGGGCCGCGGTCAGCGGACGCACCGCCGTACCCGCGTTGCCGAGGAACAGGTCGGCCGTGCGCGCGGTGAACGCGCCGCGCGTGCCGGTTACGACGCAGGTGTCCCCGTCGCGCTTCAGACGTACGCCAAGCTTCTCGAGCGCGGCGAGCATCACGCGGGTGTCATCGGAATCGAGCAGGTTCGTGATCGTCGTCTCGCCTTCGGCGAGCGCGGCGAGCAGCAGCACGCGGTTCGAGATGCTCTTCGAGCCGGGCAGACGAATCGTGCCGGACGCACGGGAAAATGGTCCGAGATCGAGGAATTCCATGATGTGTCCAGTTTCCGGTTATTTGGACGCGTCGCTGGCGGCCACGCCAGCCGCGCGCTGCTCCTGCCACTGACTGCGCGCGACGCGCGAGCGCGCGAACACCGCTTCGAGCGCGGCGCCGTCGCCGGCCTCGATCGCCGTGCGCAGGCGCGCGAGCACCGCGGTATACGCGTCGAGTTCGTCGAGCAGCGCCGCGCGATTGGCGACGCAGACGTCGCGCCACATCTCCGGACTCGACGCGGCGATGCGCGTGAAGTCGCGGAATCCGCCCGCCGCGAACGAGAACTTCAAAGCGGCGTCGGGCGAACTGAGGATCTGTTCGACGAGCGCGAACGACAGCACGTGCGGTAGATGACTGACCGACGCGAACACGCGGTCGTGCTGCTGCGGCGTCATGTCCCGCACCAAGGCGCCGGTGGCGCGCCACATCGCCGCGACGCGCTCGACCGCTTCCGGCGCGTTCTCCGGCAGCGGGCACAGCACGACGTTGCGGTTCACGTACAGATCGGGCAACGCGGCGTCGACGCCGCTCGACTCGCGGCCGGCGATCGGATGGCCCGGCACGAACTGGCCGATCCGTGCACCGAGCGCCGCGCGCGCGGCGGCGACCACGTCGGACTTGGTGCTGCCCGCGTCGGTGACGATCGTGTTGGCGTCGAGATGCAGCGCGATGCGTTCGAGTAGCGGCTGTGTCTGCGCGACCGGCGCCGCGAGCAGCACGAAGTCCGCGCCCGCTAGCGCGTCGCGCAGCGCGGCGTCGTCGGTGAGCGCCGCGGCGCCGTCGATCACCCCGAGCGCCAACGCGCGCTCGCTCGACGCGGACGTCCGTCCCACCCCAACCACCGTGCGTGCCCCGCCGGCCTCGCCGCGTTCACGCAACGCGCGCGCGAGCGATCCGCCGATCAGGCCGACACCGAAAATCACCAGCTTGTTAAAAGAAAACGCGGCCACGTCGCTCACACAATACGGACAATAAGCGCGCCGCTCCTGCCGGCCGACGCGCGGGATCAAGGAGCAATGCTTACGCAGCGGCAGGCTCGGCAAGCGTCTTTTCGAGCGCCGCGAGGAACGCTCCGTTTTCCTCCGGCAGGCCGATCGTGATGCGTAGCCACTGCGGCAAACCGTAGTTGCCGACCGGTCGCACGATCACAGCCTGTTTCAGCAGCGCGAGATTCACCCGGGCGCCGGCTTCGTCGTCACCGCCGACGCGCACGAGCACGAAGTTACCTTCGGATGGCACGTATTCGAGACCGAGCTTGTCGAACGCCTCGGTCAGAAGCTTATAGCCCTGCGCGTTCAGCGCCGCGCTCTTTTCCAGAAATGCGCTGTCGTTCAGTGCCGCAATCGCCGCGGCCTGCGCGAGCGTATTGACGTTAAACGGCTGACGCAGTCGATTCAGCAGATCGGTCAAGCTGGGCTGCGCGATCGCGAAGCCGATACGCAGGCCCGCCAGGCCGAACGCCTTCGAGAAAGTGCGCGACACCAGCAGGTTCGGATAGCGGCGCACCCAGTCGATCGAGTTATAGCGCTTGTCCGCCGACAGATACTCGGTGTACGCCTCGTCGAGCACGACGACCACATGGCGCGGCACTTTGCCGAGAAACGCCTCGAGCGTCGGACCGTCGACGAACGTACCGGTCGGATTGTTCGGATTGGCGACGAACACGAGACGCGTGTCGTCGTCGATCGCGGCAAGCATCGCGTCGAGGTCGTGACCATAGTGCACGGCCGGCACGACGATCGCGCGCGCGCCGACGCCTTGCGTTGCGAGCGCATAGACCGCGAACGAATACTGCGAGAACACTACCGCCTGGCCCTTCTCGACGAACGCGTGCGCGGCGAGTTCGAGGATGTCATTGCTGCCGTTGCCGAGCGTGATCCACTCGGCCGGCACGCCGTAGCGCGCGGCGAGTGCCGCCTTCAGTTCGAAACCGTTCGAGTCCGGATAGCGGCCGAGGTCGGCGATCGCCTGCGCCATCGCGCGCTGCGCGGATTCCGGCATGCCGAGCGGATTCTCGTTCGATGCCAGCTTCACGATGCTCGCCTCGTCGAGACCAAACTCGCGGGCCACTTCCGAAATCGGCTTGCCGGCGATGTACGGCGCGATCGCACGCACATAGGAAGGGCCGAAAGACGCTGTCATGAAAATCTCCGAACGACGATGGATCGTGAAATATGCGTTCGGGCAGTGCACTTGGCGCCGCCCGGACTGCGCTACCAGCCCTTACCGGGCGCGCGGATACGAGCCGAGTATTTTCAGGAACGCGGCCTTCTCGCCGAGCCCGGCGAGCGCGGCGGCCACGGCCGGGTCGTCGCGATGGCCTTCGACGTCGATATAGAAGTAGTACTCCCACGTGCCGACGCGCGCCGGGCGCGATTCGAAACGCGTCATCGACACGCCGTGGCGCGCCAGCGGCTCGAGCAGCTTGACCATCGCACCCGGTTCGTTCACGACCGACACAATCAACGAGGTCTGGTCGTAGCCGCTCGGATCGGTCGGCTGCTTGCCGATCATCACGAAGCGAGTGCGGTTGTGCGGATCGTCCTGGATCAGCGCGTTGGTGACCTGCAGGCCGTAGTGGATCGCGGCGCGGTCGCCGGCGATGGCCGCGACCGTCGGATCTTCGGCTGCCATCCGTGCAGCTTCCGCGTTGCTCGACACCGCCTGGCGCTCGAGATGCGGCGCGTTGGTCGACAGCCAGCGCTGGCATTGCGCGAGCGCCTGGGCGTGCGCGCACACGCGCGTGACGCCGGCGAGCCCGTTTTGCGTGAGCAGGTTGTGATGAATCGGCAATGCGAGTTCGCCGCCGATGGTCAGCTGCGTTTGCAGCAGCAGATCCAGCGTGCGCGACACCGCGCCTTCGGTCGAATTCTCGACCGGCACGACGCCGTAGTCGGCGGCACCCGCCTCGACGGAGCGGAACACTTCATCGATCGACGGGCACGGCAGCCCTTCGATCGACTGACCGAAGTACTCATGCATCGCCTGTTCGCTATAGGTGCCGACGGGCCCGAGGTACGCGGCCTTGATGGTCTTTTCGAGCGCGCGGCTTGCGGCCATGATCTCGCGCCAGATCGCGCTGATGTGTTCGTCCGCAAGCGGCCCCGCGCTCATCTCCTGCAGGCGCGCGATCACCTGCATCTCGCGCTCGGGTCGGAACACCGGTGCGTTGAAATGCTTCTTGACCTCCCCGACTTCGAGCGCGACCGACGCGCGCTGGTTCAGGAGCGCGATCAGCTGCGCGTCGAGCGCGTCGATGCGATCGCGCAGAGGTTTGAGTCGTGTATTGAGTTCGTCGTCCATGCGTAAAACGGCTTTGCCGGGTAACTGCTGGAAAAGATGCGCACGCCTGCCGGTCAGTGTGGCTCAGGCACTGCGCTGTTCGAATTCCTTCATGTATTCGACAAGCGCTTTGACGCCTTCGAGCGGGACGGCGTTATAAATCGACGCCCGCATGCCGCCGACGGACTTGTGGCCCTTTAGCTGCACCAATCCCCGCGCTTTCGCGCCGGACAGGAAATCTTCGTTGCGCGACTCGTCGACGAGAAAGAACGGTACGTTCATCCGGGAGCGCGAGCCACGCTCGACCTTGTTCAGATAGAAGCTGCTCGAGTCGATCGTGTCGTACAGCAGCTTCGATTTTTCGAGGTTGCGTGCCTCCATCGCCAGGAGGCCGCCCTGCTTCTTCAACCACTTGAACACGAGCCCGGCGATATAGATCGCGTAGGTGGGCGGAGTGTTGTACATCGAATTGTTCTCGGCGACGGTCTTCCATTCGAACGCCGACGGGCAGATCGGCATCGCGCGATCGAGCATGTCCTCACGCACGATCACGACCGTCACGCCGGCCATGCCGATGTTCTTCTGCGCACCGCCGAATAGCACGCCGTATTTGGCGATGTCCATCGGGCGCGACAGGATATGCGACGACGCGTCCGCGACGAGCGGAGTATCGCCGAGGTCGGGAATCTCGAAGGTTTCGACGCCGTGAATGGTCTCGTTGGTGCACAAGTGCACGTAAGCCGGATCGTCCGACAGCTGCCATTCCGAGCGCGCCGGCGCGCGGGTGAAGCCCTCGGCTGTCTTGCCGGTCGCGGCGAGATGCACGCTGCCGTATTTCTGCGCTTCCTTGAACGATTTCTCCGACCACGAGCCGGTGATGACGAAATCCGCACGCGGTTTCGAGCCGAGCAGGTTCATCGGCACGATCGCGTTTTCGCCGAGTCCACCGCCCTGCAGAAACAGGATGCGGTGGCTTGCCGGCACCTGCAGCAACTCGCGCAGATCGGTCAGCGCTTCCTCGTGGATCAACATGAATTCCTTGCCGCGATGGCTCATTTCCATCACGCTCATACCACTGCCTTGCCAATTCAGCATCTCGTCGGCTGCCTGGCGCAGCACTTCTTCGGGCATGGCCGCCGGGCCGGCGGAGAAATTAAAGACGCGCATGTGAGGTCCTGGAAGCGGGCGCGAAATAACGAAGTCGCGCGGGAATCGGCGAAAAGAACTGCGAAATGGCTCGCCGAAAAAGAAAATGGCCGTCTGCGCCAGTGCGCAAACGACCATTATCGCATTGTCGCCGCCAACCCGCCACGCCGGGTGGCCCAGCGGGCGCGACGACAGGCCGGCTGATCAGCGCAGCCTGCGAGCGGAATTTACTTGGCAGCCGGCTTGACCGATGCGACTTCCTTGTCGGCCTGGTCACGCGTTGCCTTGATCGATTCCGGCATGTACTTCTGCATCAGACCGTTCACGACGTCGCGGCCAACCTGGTCTTGCACCTGGATGAACTTGCGACCGGTCGGGCTCTTGTAGAACGTGGTCAGATCCTTGATTTCCGACGTGCTGTAGTACTTCGCGTACGCGTCGTACTGAGATTGCATCGCGTCCTGACGGAAAGAGTCGGTCGCGAACACCTGGCCCGCGCTGTCCACCAGCTTCGGCACCGCGTTCTTTTGCAGCGTCGGCACGGCGGCCTGCTTCTGCTTGTCCGTCATCGTCTTGTTCTCGGTCAGCGCGTCCGACAGGATTGCCGGAACGAGCTGCTTGGCCTGCATCTGCGCGCTGTTGCCGATTGCGCCAACCAGCTTCTGCGCATCGATGGCGTCGAGCAGCTCCTTGATGGCAGCTTGCTTGGCCGGATCAACCGGTGCTGCTGCGGCAGCCGGAGCCGCAGGCGCCTGGTTCTGCAGCGCTTGAGCCATGGCGAAGGTCGGCACGATGGCAGCCAGCAACATCAGTTGTTTGAATCGTTTTTGCATCACTACTCCCTAAGAGAAATTAACTTGAACGGCACGCCACACGGGAAAGCGTACCGGCCCGATACGCGGTGACCCGCAGCGTAGCTTCAACGTATTAACTGAGACTGAAAGCCGCTGGCACGGATCAAGCCGCGCCGCCGCCCTCACCGCCGTTATCACCTTCAGCGGAGCCGTCGGAATCGCTTTCCGACTCGCCCTCGGCCTCCGCTACCTGTTGCAGACCGGACAGCTTGGTCCCTTCGTCAAGGCTGATGAGTGTAACACCTTGCGTTGCGCGTCCCATTTCGCGAATTTCCGACACGCGCGTGCGAATCAGCACGCCCGTCGTGGTAATCAGCATGATCTGCGCTTCCGGGTCCACGAGCGTCGCGGCAACGACCTTGCCGTTACGCTCCGACGTCTGGATTGCGATCATGCCCTTCGTGCCGCGGCCATGACGCGTGTACTCGGTGATTGGGGTGCGCTTGCCGTAGCCGTTCTCGGTTGCGGTGAGCACCGACTGCTGCTCGTCGCCGGCCACCAGCAACGCGATCACGTTCTGGCCGTCCTCGAGTTGCATGCCGCGCACGCCGCGCGCCTCGCGGCCCATCGGACGCACGTCGTTTTCGTCGAAGCGCACTGCCTTGCCCGAATCCGAGAACAGCATCACGTCGTGCTGGCCGTCGGTGATCGCGGCGCCGATCAGGTAATCGCCCTCATCGAGACCGACCGCAATAATACCCTTGCGCAGCGGCCGGCTAAATGCTTCCAGCGGCGTCTTTTTTACCGTTCCCAACGCGGTCGCCATGAACACGAACTTGTCGGCCGAGAACTCCTTGACCGGCAGCACGACCGTGATCTTTTCGCCTTCTTGCAGCGGGAACATATTGACGATCGGCCGGCCGCGCGAATTGCGCGAACCCTGCGGCACTTCGTAGACCTTGACCCAGTACACACGGCCGCGGTTCGAGAAGCACAGGATGTGGTCGTGCGTATTGGCAATGAACAGCGTGTCGATCCAGTCGTCTTCCTTCATGGAAGTGGCCTGCTTGCCGCGACCACCGCGCTTCTGGGCTCGATATTCGGACAACGGTTGCGATTTCACGTAGCCCGCGTGCGACATCGTCACGACCATTTCCTGCGGCGTGATCAGGTCTTCGGTGTTCAGCTCGGTCGCGTTCAACTCGATCTTCGAGCGACGCGCATCGCCGAATTCGGCCTTGATGGACGTGAGTTCGTCGACGATGATCGCCGAAATGCGTTCCGGGCGAGCCAGAATGTCCAGCAGGTCAGCGATCTGCGCCATCACGTCGCGGTATTCGCCGATGATCTTGTCTTGCTCGAGACCGGTCAGTCGCTGCAGGCGCATCTGCAGGATTTCCTGCGCCTGCGTATCGGACAGACGGTACAGGCCATCGGTCTGCATGCCGAACGACGGGTTCAATCCCTCCGGACGATAAGCTTCGCGACCGCCCGCCGACGCGTTTTCCGACTCGGCGCGTGACAGCATTTCGCGCACGAGCGACGAATCCCACGCGCGCGACATCAGCTCCTGCTTGGCGATCGGCGGTGTCGGCGCGGCCTTGATGAGCGCGATGAATTCGTCGATGTTCGCGAGCGCAACCGCGAGACCTTCGAGCACGTGACCACGTTCGCGCGCCTTGCGCAGTTCGTAGACGGTGCGCCGCGTCAGCACTTCCCGGCGATGCGACAGGAAGCACGTCAGCATTTCCTTCAGATTCAGGAGCTTCGGCTGGCCGTCGACGAGCGCGACCATGTTCATACCGAACGTGTCCTGAAGCTGGGTCGCCTTGTACAGATTGTTCAGCACGACCTCGGGCACTTCGCCGCGCTTTAGTTCGATCACGACGCGCATGCCGCTCTTGTCGGATTCGTCGCGGATGTCGGAAATGCCTTCGAGCTTCTTCTCGTTGACGAGCTCGGCGATGCGCTCAAGCAGCGAGCGCTTGTTCACCTGATAGGGCAGCTCGTCGACAATGATCGCCATGCGCTGGCCACGGTCGATTTCCTCGAAGTGCGTCAGCGCGCGCATCACGACGCGGCCGCGACCGGTGCGATAGCCGTCGCGCACGCCGGCCACGCCGTAGATGATGCCGGCGGTCGGGAAGTCGGGCGCGGGGATGATCTCGATCAGCTCGTCGATCGTCGCTTCCGGGTTTTTCAGCAGATGCTGACACGCGTCGACGACTTCATTGAGGTTGTGCGGCGGGATATTGGTCGCCATGCCGACCGCGATGCCGGACGAGCCATTGATCAGCAGATTGGGGATGCGCGCGGGCAGGATGGCCGGCTCGTTCTCGCTGCCGTCGTAGTTCGGCACGAAGTCGACCGTTTCCTTGTCGATGTCGGCCAGCAGTTCGTGGCCGATCTTCGCCATGCGGATTTCGGTGTAACGCATCGCCGCGGCGTTGTCGCCGTCGACGGAACCGAAGTTCCCCTGGCCGTCGACGAGCATGTAGCGCAGCGAGAAGTCCTGCGCCATCCGTACGATCGTGTCGTAGACAGCGGTGTCGCCGTGCGGATGGTATTTACCGATGACGTCGCCGACGATACGCGCCGACTTCTTGTAGGCGCGGTTCCAGTCGTTGTTCAGCTCGTGCATCGCGAACAGCACGCGCCGGTGCACCGGCTTCAGGCCATCGCGGACATCGGGAAGCGCTCGCCCTACGATCACGCTCATCGCGTAATCGAGATACGAACGGCGCATTTCCTCCTCAAGGGAGATTGGCAGAGTCTCTTTGGCGAATTGATCCATTATCCGTATCTTTTACGTGCGAAGGCGGGGTTTCGCCGCTTCTTCGCGTAAGCATTGCAGGCGCAACGCATCACGCGATTCTAACATGCCACGAATCCACGCCCGACGAAGGTACGTATACATATTAGAGAGGCACCCGCCAACACCTCGCCGATCGCACAATTTCAGTCTCGTCAGGCTCGATTCCTGCGTGGGACCCAATTCGCCGCTCAGCCAGAGCCGGCGGACCGCTCAGACGAAAACATTTGTTGCGCATGCACCACAATTGGAGGGGGATTTGATCGGGGGCGGATTTTTTTTTCGTCGGAAGGGAACGATATGGCAAAATGCCAACGCACAAAGAGTCAGACACTGCTCGAAGTCTACACAAACGGTTTTTGTTCCGCACCAATGTTATACTTCGAGCAATGTATGACTGGTCTTCGTCAACAGGCTCGCAGTAAACCTGCGGTAATCTCAATTTCGAGAGGAGAAATATGAATAAACTTTCAAAGCTCGCGTTCATTGCAGCTACCGCAGTTATGGCTGCATCCGCCATGGCGCAGTCGGTGCCGGCGTCGCGACAAGCTACCAACGACAACTGGGTGAATGGTACTGGCGAATACGTGTGGATGAACGGCACGAACGAGCTTTGCTGGCGCGATGCATTCTGGACGCCCGCAACGGCTAACGCCAAGTGCGACGGCGCTCTGGTTGCTCAGGCTCCGACCCCGCCGGCACCGGTCCCTCCGCCTCCGGCTATCTCCAGCGAAAAGATTACGTATCAAGCTGATGCGCTGTTCGACTTCGACAAGGCAATCCTGAAGCCGGCCGGCAAGGAACGTCTGAGCGAACTGGCATCGAAGATCCAGGGCATCAACCTCGAAGTCGTCGTCGCTACGGGCCACACCGACCGTATCGGTTCCGTCGCCTACAACGACCGTCTGTCGCTGCGTCGTGCTCAAGCTGTGAAGGCCTTCCTGGTCAGCAAGGGCGTCGAAGCCAACCGTATCTACACGGAAGGCAAGGGTCCGCGCAACCCGGTTACCACCGGTTGCAACCAGAAGAACCGCAAGCAACTCATCGCCTGCCTCGCACCGGACCGCCGCGTGGAAGTCGAAGTTGTCGGTACGCCGAAGCAGTAAGCTGGAAAATTACCGCAGTATCGAAAGCCCCGCTTCGGCGGGGCTTTTTTTATGCGCGGGTACCGCGGCCTGGCGTGATGCGCGACGCAGGAGGGTCCCGCTCAGCTACAAGCGGCTCGCAGCTTGCATCAGCGCTCGCTACCCGACGCGCTTTTGCCGCTCTTTCTCTCGCCCTATATACTCAGGGTTTATCCTCGAGCGTCCGCTCACCGCTTTCATCGAGGCAGCCTTCACCATGACCAACGCCGATCCTCACGAACTACAGAAATTCAGCGACCTCGCGCATCGTTGGTGGGACCCGAACGCCGAATTCAAGCCGCTGCACGAACTGAATCCGATTCGTCTAAGCTGGATCGACGCCCACGCCCATCTCGCCGGCAAAAAGGTGCTCGATATCGGCTGCGGCGGCGGCATCCTGTCGGAATCGATGGCAGGTTTGGGCGCTCATGTGAAGGGCATCGATCTGTCGACGCAGGCACTCGGTGTCGCCGATCTTCACAGTCTTGAAAGCGGTGTAACCGTCGATTACGAAGAAATCGCGGCTGAGGCGCTGGCCGCACGCGAACCGGGCACTTATGACGTGGTCACCTGCATGGAAATGCTCGAGCACGTGCCCAGGCCGGCCGCGATCGTCGAGGCCTGCAAGAATCTCGTGAAGCCGGGCGGCTGGGTGTTTTTCTCCACGCTGAACCGTAATGTCAAGTCGTATCTGTTCGCGGTGATCGGCGCCGAATACATCGCGCGAATGCTGCCGATGGGCACGCACGACTACGCGCGCTTCATCCGCCCGTCGGAGCTCGCCGGCTTCGTGCGCGCCGCCGAGCTGCGCACGGCGGACATCAAGGGCATCGTGTACAACCCGCTCAGCAAGCTTTTCGCGCTGTCGTCCGACACGAGCGTCAACTATATGCTCGCCTGTCGCCGCGACGCCTGAATTGCCCGAACCGCCCCGATCCGCCGTATCCGAAACGAACAATGAGCGACCCGACTCCCCTGCCGCAACGCGAAGACAACGACGACACGCTCGGTTTTTGCCTCGCCGTGCTTTTCGACCTTGACGGCACGCTTGCCGACACGGCGCCCGACCTCGCGGCCGCCGTCAACAAGATGCGCCACGACCGGCGGCTCGAGATGGTGCCGCTCGAGAAGCTGCGCCCGCTGGCTTCAGCCGGAGCGCGCGGACTGATCTGCGGGGCGTTCGGCATCGGGCCCGATCATCACGAATTCGCATCGATGCGCGAGGAGTTTCTCGCGAACTACGAAGCAGATCTGTGTATCGAGACGACGCTCTTTCCGGGTATCGCGGAAGTGCTCGACGAACTCGACGCGCGCGGCGTGCGCTGGGGCATCGTCACGAACAAGGTCGCGCGGCTCACCGAGCCGCTCGTCGCGCAACTCGGGCTCGAGGAGCGCGCCGGCTGCGTGGTGAGCGGCGACACGACCCCGCATTCGAAGCCGCACCCCGCGCCATTGCTGCACGCGGCGCGTGAGCTGGACATCGCGCCGGAGCGCGTCGTCTATATCGGCGACGATCTGCGCGACGTGCAGGCCGGTTTTGCCGCCGGCATGAAGACCGTCGCCGCGGCGTACGGCTATTGCGGCAACGACATTCCGCCGACACGGTGGCACGCGCAACACGTCGTAGAATCGACGGCCGAGTTGCAAACCCTGCTGCGCGACATCGGCTGACAAAGTCAGACAGATCGGCTGAAGGTGCGGTCCCGCACTCTTGTTAACCATGTTGCACCATTCAGCGGCCACCAAAGACGCACGACGCGGCCCTCGATCTATTGTAAAATCTCCTTTGGCTCACATATGTGAGCAACGAACCGCGGGGGCGACCTGGTTTCGACAGGGGTTGCGAAGCGGCTAGGGCATGTCGAGGACCCGTCACCTCGTTAATCAATGGGAAAAACGTAACTGCAAACGACGATACGTTCGCACTGGCAGCCTAAGGGCCGCCGTCCTCTGCCTAGTTCACTGACGGGCTAGTGTCGCAAGACCGGTAGCAATACCGACAGAGGTCATATACGTCAGTTAAGCCTTGGCGGCGTCACGACGTCCGGGTCGAAAATTTAGTGAATCGCCGTAGCGCAGCGTGTTCGTCCGCGTCGCTGCGGTTAAATCAAAAGACAGAACTAAACATGTAGAACTGGTCGTAGAGGACTTCTGGACGCGGGTTCGATTCCCGCCGCCTCCACCAAATACCTGGAACGTTCGCGATGAACGGCCCAAAAAAACCCCGGTAGCGTAACGCTGCCGGGGTTTTTTATTTTCGGCACCGTCCGCGACGCTTTGCGGGCCGGCCACACATCTCCCCTTCACTCAGCGGGGACGCACAACACGCCCCGGTAAATCCGCGGCCGCTACTTATACTCATAGCTCGAAGCGAGTCGTCATTCGTCAACCGCGTCGCCAAAACAGGAGCCTGCGTCATGCGCAAGACCATCGCTCTGCTGGCCCCGCTCGCACTCGCCGTGCTACACGCCGGTGCCTTCGCCGATCCGCCCACACTGTCCGACGGCCGCTTCGTCACCGCTGACGGCATGACGCTCTACACGTTCGACAAGGACACCACGCCCGGCGTCAGCGCCTGCACCGGCGGCTGCATGAGCAACTGGCCGGCGGCCACGGCGGCGCCGACCGACAAGCCGTCGGGCGACTGGACGCTGATCCCGAGCGCAGACGGCAAGCAACAATGGACGTACAAGGGCCATCCGCTGTATCACTACGCGGCCGACAAGCAGTCGGGCGATGCAAAGGGAGACGGCTTCAAGGAAATCTGGCACATCGCCAGGCCATGAGAAGCCACTCCAGCCGGCAACTGGGCCGCCATCGCCCCCGCCACAAAGCACAACGCCGACCCAAGGGCCGGCGTTGCGTCAAACCTCGAAGCTCGAGCGAAGCCCGAGCCAATTCTTATTCGTCTTTCGGGCACTGCAGATTGCAGCCATTCGGATCGCCCATGTCGCCGCGCTTGCGCGCCTGCGAACGTTGGCCGTGCTGATACTTCTCCGACGGGGCTGACGCGGCGAATGGCATCTGCGGATGCTCGTTAATGCGGAATTCGTCGGTCAGGATGCCACCCGGCACGCCAGGCGAATTTTGCGCGTAAGCGACGGAGACGGTGGCACAGAGCACACCAGCCGCGGCAGCGGCGGCACATGCATGGAGAAGAGCTTTCATGTCGGTTCAGCGCAGCTTGGCGCGTGGTAAAGGCGGATACGAAGCCAAGAGAGTAGCCGAAACCGGCGCGCTGCGCAGCCGCGCACGCCGAGCGCCACCGCTTTTCTGGTTACAGGCTCTTACTCCGCCGTTACGCGAGCGCGCCGCCGAGCCCCTCGTCCAGATCGACGAGCCTGCCGCAGTCGCACGGATCGTAGCCGGCGAGTTGCTCGACGCGTTGGTGAAACGCGCTGCCACGCAACAGGTTGATCACCGTCGCGAGCGGCGCGCGAGAGAGGTGCGCGCGATCGCACGCGAAGTAATAGTCCTCGTCGACGATCGGAATGAAGTCGAGCCCGAAATGATGCGCGGCCGGTTCGACGCCGAAGCCTATGTCCACCATGCCGCTCGCGACGAACGCCGCGATCGCCGAGTGCGTCAGCTCGGTCGACGCATAGCCGTTGACGCGGTCCGGGTCCACACCGACCTGTCGCAGCGCGAGATCGAGCAGCATCCGTGTACCCGAGCCCGGCTGGCGGTTGACGAAACGGATGTCGTCGCGCGCCAGATCGCCGAGCCCGCCGATCCGCTTCGGATTGCCCTTGCCGATGAACAGACCCTGCTTGCGTCGGGTCAGATGCACGAGCACATGGCGTTGCGGATCGAGCCAGCGCCGGTAGGTATCGGCGCACACCGCGCGGAACTCGCCGAGCGGCAGATGAAAGCCCGCCAGATCGCACTCGCCGCGCGCGAGCGCACTGACCGCCTCGGCGCTGTCGCGGTACTTGATCTCGACCGGCAGATCGTTGGCGACCAGCGCCGTAACAAGCGCGGCCACCGCGTAACCGTGCGACGCGTGGATGCGCACGTCATCGGCTGGGGGCGCAAGCCAGCGGTTCAGATCGCTCGCCACTTCGCTCGCGAGCGCCTGCAAATTGCCGTCGAGCCGCTCGCCGCAGAGCCGCTGCCCGCGCAGCACCGCGTGACCGAGCTCGGACAACACCGAGCCGCGCCCACGCTCTTTCGCGATCAGAGGACCACCAAACCGCTCCTCGATGCTGCGCAGCAAGCCCCATGCGTGCCGATAGGACAAACCCTTAAGCGCCGCGGCCTGCGCAATGCTGCCAGATTCAGCGACGAGCGCGAGCAGCGGCACCACGTCAGACAGGCTGGCCTCGCGGCCGTCCGCGCCCTTCACCACCAGCTCGACCTGACATTCGATCCTGACCATATATGTTTGACTGTTTCCTATTGCGCGCGCTGGTCGGCCCGCCTATCTTTCGGCTATACCATGTCGAATAAGCGAAGCATACGTGCATGCATTATGAATAACAAGTGCATATATCGCTTCGGAGGAGCCCCCTTTGGACGATTCTCTCGCCACGGCGCCGGATCAGCTCGTGCAACGTCACGCGCAGCCGGGCCGCACACTCATCACGATCCTGCACGCGATCCAGGACGAACTCGGCTTTGTGCCACCCGCGGCGGTCGGACCGCTCGCCCGCGCGCTGAACCTGTCGCGAGCGGAAGTGCACGGCGTCATCACTTACTACCATCACTTTCGCACCTCGCCGGCCGCGCCCGTCACGGTGCAGCTGTGCCGCGCCGAAGCGTGCCGCAGCATGGGCACCGAGGCGCTTGCCCAGCACATCGAGGCGCACACCGGTTGCCGCTTCGACGCCGGTCACCATGACGGCGCAACGGTGGAACTCGAATCGGTGTACTGCCTCGGCCAATGCGCGCTGTCGCCGGCGATGATGCTCAACGGCACGCTGCACGCGCGCGTGTCGCCGCATAAATTCGACGCGCTGTTCGCCGCTGCCCGCAAATGCGTGGAGGTGCCGGCATGACGCGCATCTATATTCCGCGAGATTCGTCGGCGCTCGCGCTCGGCGCCGATGCGCTGGCCGAAGCCATCGCCAGCGAAGCCGCGCGCCGCGGCATTGCGATCGAACTGATCCGCAACGGTTCGCGCGGGTTGCTGTGGCTCGAACCGCTCGTCGAAGTTGCGACGCCCGAAGGCCGCATCGGCTATGCGAATGTCGACGTGGAAGACGTCGCCGCGTTGTTCGACGCGGGCTTCGTCGACGGCGGCGAGCATGCGCGGCGCGTCGGCGTGGTCGACGAGATTCCGTATCTGAAGAAGCAGCAGCGCCTGACCTTCGCGCGGATCGGCATCACCGACCCGCTGTCCATCGACGATTACGTCGCGCACGGCGGCCTCGAAGGCCTACGCAACGCCCTGCAAACCGACGCCGATGCCGCCTGCGAAGCGTTGATCGAATCCGGTCTGCGCGGCCGCGGCGGCGCGGCCTTTCCGGCCGGCATCAAGTGGCGCACGGTGCGCGGCGCGAAAGCCGCGCAGAAGTACGTCGTCTGCAATGCCGACGAAGGCGATTCCGGCACCTTCTCCGATCGTCTCGTGATGGAAAGCGATCCGTACGTGCTCATCGAAGGCATGATCATCGCCGGCGTCGTGACCGGCGCGACCGTCGGCTACATCTATGTGCGCAGCGAATACCCGCACTCGATCGCGACGCTCGAAGCTGCCATCGCCCGTGCGCGCACAGCCGGCTGGCTCGGCGACAGCGTGCTCTCGAGCGGGCAGCGTTTCGAGCTGTTCGTCGCGAAAGGCGCGGGCTCGTATGTGTGCGGCGAGGAAACCGCGATGCTGGAATCGCTCGAAGGCAAGCGCGGCATCGTCCGCGCAAAGCCGCCGGTGCCCGCACTCGTGGGTCTCTATGGCCAGCCCACCGTGATCAACAACGCGATCACGCTCGCCACCGTGCCGATCATCTTCGCGCGCGGCGCCGCGTTCTATAAAGACTTCGGCATGGGCCGCTCGCGTGGCACGCTGCCGTTCCAACTGGCCGGCAACATCAAGCGAGGCGGCCTCGTCGAACTCGCGTTCGGCGTGACATTGCGCCAACTGCTCGACGACTTCGGCGGCGGCACCGCGAGCGGCCGGCCGGCGCGCGCGGTGCAGGTCGGCGGTCCGCTCGGCACCTATCTGCCGCCAAGCCAGTGGGACATTCCGATGGACTACGAGGCGTATGCGGCGATCGGCGCGGTGATCGGCCACGGCGGTCTCGTCGTGCATGACGACACCTCGAACCTCGCCGAGCTCGCGCAATACGCGATGCACTTCTGCGCGCTCGAATCGTGCGGCAAATGCACACCGTGCCGTATCGGCTCGACGCGCGGCGTCGAGGTGATCGCGCGGATTCGCAACGGCGACACGTCGACGCGTCAGGTGCAATTGCTGCGCGATCTGTGCGACACGATGGTAGCCGGCTCGCTGTGCGCGATGGGCGGCATGACGCCGTATCCGGTGCTGTCCGCGCTCGATCATTTCCCTGAAGACTTCGGTCTCGCCGCCGATCCCACTGCCGACCACGCCACCAAAGCGGCCGCGGCCTGACTCCAGGAGTTCACCATGTCCGACCAGTTCAACTCCCCTGCCGGCGCCCCGAAGGAAGTCCCCCTGGGGGGCGGCTGCGGCTCAGGCAACTGCGCGTGCAAATCGCAAGCCCAGGCACGCGCCGCCAACGCGTTCGCCGACGACACCGACTACGGCACCCCCGCCCGCCACTCAAACGTCGACGTGACGCTCGAAATCGACGGCCAGGCGGTGACCGTACCGGCGGGCACGTCGGTGATGCGCGCGGCCGCTGAAGCTGGCGTCAACGTGCCGAAGCTGTGCGCGACCGATTCGCTCGAACCGTTCGGCTCATGCCGCCTGTGTCTCGTCGAAATCGAAGGACGGCGCGGCTATCCGGCCTCGTGCACGACACCGGTCGAAGCCGGCATGAAGGTGCGCACGCAGACCGACCGTCTGCAGTCGCTGCGTCGCAACGTGATGGAGCTGTACATCTCCGACCATCCGCTCGATTGCCTGACCTGCCCCGCCAACGGCGACTGCGAACTGCAGGACATGGCGGGCGTGACCGGCCTGCGCGAAGTGCGCTATGGCTTCGACGGCGCGAATCATCTGAAGGACCAGAAGGACGAATCGAATCCGTACTTCACGTACGACCCGGCGAAGTGCATCGTCTGCAATCGCTGCGTGCGCGCGTGCGAGGAAACCCAGGGTACGTTCGCGCTGACGATCACCGGACGCGGCTTCGAATCTCGCGTCACGGCCAGCGAGAACCAGCCGTTCATGGAATCGGAGTGCGTGTCGTGCGGCGCCTGCGTGGCCGCGTGCCCGACCGCGACCTTGCAGGAAAAGACCGTCGTGATGCTCGGCCAGCCCGAGCACTCGGTCGTCACCACCTGTGCCTATTGCGGCGTCGGCTGCTCGTTCAAGGCAGAGATGAAGGGCAACCAGGTCGTGCGGATGGTGCCGCACAAGAACGGCCAGGCCAACGAAGGTCATGCATGCGTGAAGGGCCGCTTCGCGTGGGGCTACGCGACGCACAAGGACCGCATCAAAAAGCCGATGATCCGCGCGACGATCACCGACCCGTGGCGCGAAGTCAGCTGGGACGAAGCGATCTCGTACGCGGCATCGGAATTCCGTCGCATCCAGGCGAAGCATGGGCGCGATTCGATCGGCGGCATCACGTCGTCGCGTTGCACGAACGAGGAAACCTACCTGGTGCAGAAGCTCGTGCGCGCCGCGTTCGGTAACAATAACGTCGACACCTGCGCGCGCGTCTGCCACTCGCCGACCGGCTATGGTCTGAAGACGACGCTCGGCGAATCGGCCGGCACGCAGACGTTCGCCTCCGTCGACAAAGCCGACGTGATCATGGTGATCGGCGCGAATCCGACCGATGGCCATCCGGTGTTCGCCTCGCGTCTGAAGCGGCGCGTGCGCGAGGGTGCGAAGCTGATCGTCGTCGATCCGCGCCGGATCGACATCGTCGATACGCCGCACGTGAAAGCGTCGCACCATCTGCAATTGCGGCCCGGCACCAACGTCGCGATCGTCAACGCGCTCGCGCATGTGATCGTTACTGAAGGCCTGCTCGACGCAGCGTTCGTGGCCGAGCGCTGCGAAACCCGCGCGTTCGAACAGTGGCGCGATTTCGTCGCGCTGCCGGAGAACTCGCCGGAAGCGACCGAAGCGGCGACCGGCGTGCCCGCGCAACAGGTACGCGAAGCCGCGCGCATCTACGCGAGCGCCGGCAACGCCGCGATCTACTACGGCCTCGGCGTCACCGAACACGCGCAAGGCTCGACGATGGTGATCGGCATCGCGAACCTGGCGATGGCGACCGGCAACATCGGCCGCGAAGGTGTCGGCGTGAATCCGCTGCGCGGCCAGAACAACGTGCAGGGTTCGTGCGACATGGGCTCGTTCCCGCACGAGCTGCCGGGCTATCGCCACATCAGCGATCCGCTCGTGCGCACTCAGTTCGAAAACGCCTGGGCCGTCACGCTGCAACCGGAACCGGGCCTGCGCATTCCCAACATGTTCGACGCCGCGCTGGACGGCAGCTTCATGGGCCTCTACTGCCAGGGCGAGGACATCGTGCAGTCGGACCCGAACACGCATCATGTGGCGGCGGCGCTGTCGTCGATGGAATGCATCGTCGTGCAGGACATCTTCCTGAACGAGACCGCCAAGTATGCACACGTGCTGCTGCCCGGCTCGTCGTTCCTCGAAAAGGACGGCACGTTCACCAATGCCGAGCGCCGCATCTCGCGCGTGCGCAAGGTGATGCCGCCGCTCGCCGGCTACGCGGACTGGGAAGTCACGCAGTTGCTGTCGCGCGCGCTCGGCTACGAGATGGACTACACGCATCCGTCCGAGATCATGGACGAAATCGCGCGGCTCACACCGACCTTCCACGGCGTGTCGTACCAGAAGATCGACGAAATGGGCAGCATCCAGTGGCCATGCAACGAGGACGCGCCCGACGGCACGCCGACGATGCACGTCGACACCTTCGTGCGCGGCAAGGGCAGGTTCGTGATCACGAAGTTCATCGCATCGCCGGAGAAGGTCACGCGCAAGTATCCTTTGCTGCTGACGACCGGGCGCATTCTGTCGCAGTACAACGTCGGCGCGCAGACGCGCCGCACCGAGAATTCGCGCTGGCATGACGAAGACCGGCTCGAACTGCATCCGCACGATGCCGAGGAACGCGGCATCAAAACCGGCGACTGGGTCGGCATCGAATCGCGCGCGGGGCAGACCGTGTTGCGCGCGAAGGTGACGGAGCGGATGCAGCCGGGCGTCGTCTATACCACGTTCCACTTCCCCGAATCGGGCGCGAACGTGATCACGACCGACAGCTCCGACTGGGCGACCAACTGCCCCGAATACAAGGTGACCGCGGTGCAGGTGATGCCGGTCGAGCAGCCGTCGCAATGGCAGAAGGACTATTCGCGCTTCAATAGCGAACAGCTCGAACTGCTGAAGCAGCGCGAGCCGGCCAATGCGGCCGCGGCCGTCACCGCGGGCAAGTGAGGCGAGCCATGGACAATCGGAATCTGATCGACATGGCGAACCGGATCGGCGACTTCTTCGAGTCGATGCCCGACCACGAGGAAGCGCTGACCGGCGTCGCCGAACACATCCGCCGCTTCTGGGAGCCGCGCATGCGGCGCGCGCTGCTCGCGACGCTCGACGAAGCGCCGGACACGTATGACATCGCGCTATCGGACTTCACGCGCGAGGCGATCGTCAGGTATCGCGAGAAGTTGACGCCGGCGCCGGCCCAGGCGCCGGCGGCTTAGGCTCGGGCGGTTTCCCCAATCACCCAGGCGCGGCGGCGCGATCCGCTGCCGCGTGCGTGCCCATGCCACGCAACAGGCGGCGCCAATCACAACGTCGCCTGTTCCGAGATCTCTCCCCCAACCGTAAACCACGCTTCGCAGTGCCGTACGAGACCGTGCAGGTCCGAGCCGGTGCGTCCGCGCGCGCTGATGTAGCCGTCGGGCCGCACCAGATAAAACGACGGCCGCGTGCGCCCATACGATTCGGACAACGCCGGGCCGCCGTCGCCGCTCGTATCGGTGACGCGCCAGATTCGCACCGCGTTCGGCAGCAGCCGCTCGACCTCGGCGGCGAGCTTTTCTACTTCGGGGTCCGGCGGCGGTGCATGTTTGGCGGCGGGATCGAGCGGCGTGTCATCGACGGGCAGCGGCGGCAACAGCAGAAACAGCGAGAAGAACGC
This sequence comes from Paraburkholderia sp. Cpub6, assembly GCF_014201065.1. Taxonomy (NCBI): domain Bacteria; kingdom Pseudomonadati; phylum Pseudomonadota; class Betaproteobacteria; order Burkholderiales; family Burkholderiaceae; genus Paraburkholderia; species Paraburkholderia sp. Cpub6. The sequence goes on along the minus strand of NZ_JACHDM010000006.1, from coordinate 63,090 downwards.
CGGATCGTGCAGATCGAAAATGCAGCCGACGCCCGGCGCGCGCCCCAGCGGACCATCGACGACGTGCACGAGCGCATCGGGTGCGCGCTCGCCCGCGCGCGGGCCGCCGTCGAGCACGCGTTCGAGCGTCAGCGGACTGCGCCGGTACTGGATCGACAGCTCGCTGATCGTCGCGCGTGCGGCATCGCGCAGCGGACCGAACGCGGCCAGCACCGGCATCACGTGCTCGCGCAGCAGCTTCATCGGTCCGTGATCGGCCTCGGCCATCTGCGTGATGAAACCGGTCTGCCGCAGCACCTCGCGCTCGATCGGATGTCGCTCGGCGTGATACGTGTCGAGCAGGCGATCCGGCGCCGCGCCGCCGATCACGCGCGCGAGCTTCCAGCCGAGATTGAGCGCTTCCTGGATGCCGGTGTTCATGCCTTGTGCGGCCGCGGGGCTGTGTACGTGCGCGGCATCGCCGGCGAGGAAGATGCGGCCCACGCGCAGCCGGTCGACCATCCGGCTGTTCACGTGGAAGTACGCCGACCACGCCAGCTCCGACACGTCGACGCGCTCGCGCACGCGTCGCGCGATCAGCGCCTTGCATTGTTCGAGCGACGGCGCCGGCGCCCGCTCCAGCGGCGGCTCGCCGAGCACCGCGGGGGCCGGCGGCGCGGCGCTGCCGGACGGCTCGACCGCATGATCGGCGATCAGACGATGGCGGCCGTGGCCCATCGGAAACAGCGCGACGAGACCATCGCCCGACGCGAAGATATGGAACTCGTCGTCGGGCCAGTCGGTTTCGGCGTGCAGGTCGGCGAGCAGAAAGGTCTGGTCGAAGGTCTTGCCCTCGAAGTTCAGGTCGAGGCGATGGCGAATCGAACTGTGCGCGCCATCGGCCGCGATCAGATACGACGGGCGCATGGCTTCCGTGCGGCCGTCCGCGCGGCGCAAGGTCGCCTGAACGCTCGCGGAGCCTTGCATGAACGCCACGAGCTCGACGCCGCGCTCGACCTTCACGCCGAGCGTCGCCAGATGCTCGGTCAGGAGCCGCTCGGTCACCGACTGGTCGAGAAACAGCAGATAGGGATAACGCGTGTGCAACGGGTCGAAATCGAGCTGCGCAAGCCGCATGCCGTTCGAAAACAGATTCGCCACGCGCGCGCGATGGCCGAGCTCCAGAAACGGTTCGATCAGCCGATGCTGCTCGAGCAGTTCGAGCGTGCGTGCCTGAATGCCGATCGCGCGCGAGTAAGGGTTCGGCTGCGGCGCCTTGTCGATCAGGCGCACGGGGATGTGGGCGCGCGCGAGACTCATCGCTGCGGCAAGTCCGGTGGGACCGGCCCCGACGATCAGCACCGGCGACGCGTCGTAGGCGGCAGCGTCCATGCGGAACTCCGGAGGCAACAATGCGTTCTAGGGTCTGTTTACATATGGAACGCACGTGCGAATGCCCGCTATCGGCCGCAGGGCAAGGAGTAAGGAGCGCTGCGTGGCCGCGCCACGTGAGCGACGCGCGACGCCGCCATGCGGCCGATAGCGGGCATTCCCCTGGAATGAAATTCAGAACTGGGGTTGCCGCGAGAAGGGCCGCTCGCTGCGTCATGCTCCTTGCGAATACGTCGAGCATTCGCGGCGTCGCAATCCTTGCGAGCGGCCCTTCTCGCGGCAACGCACGTGCGTTCCATATGTAAACAGACCCTAGTGTACGCCGCCGCTCTTGCGCACACGGGTGCGCTGCATCAATCGCGCGTCGGCAAGACGGGTCGCGCGGGGGGTCCATCCGTCGTTGCCCATGAACTCACGCTCCGCGCAAATCCGGGCCGCTCGCGCAAGTATGGGAAAATGCGCCCTCAGTCTGATTGATCCAAATGCCCTCCCCGTCATGCAACCTGTATTTGACCGCGCGTTCGCGGCGCATCGTGACGGCCGCCTCGACGACGCCGAACGCGGCTACCGCGCCACGCTCGACCACGACCCCAGCCACGTCGACGCGCTGCATCTGCTCGGCGTGCTGCGCCACCAGCAGGGCCAGCACGCCGAAGCCGAGGCGCTGGTGCGGCGCGCGGTCGATCTGCGCCCCGAAGACGCGGCGCTGCAGCTGAACCTCGGCAATGCGCTGAAGGCGCTCGGCCAGATCGACGCCGCGATCGAGCAGTTCCGCAACGCGCTGACGCTCGCGCCGACCTTCCCGATGGCGCACTACAACCTCGGCAACGCGTACGCGTCGCAAGGCCGTCACGAAGACGCCGCCGATGCGTTCGAACGTTCGCTGCGCCTGCAGCCGAACGACGCGTCGTCGCACAACAATCTCGGCAACGCGCTGCACGCGCTCGGCCGTCACGCGGACGCGATCGCGTCGTTCCGGCGCGCGCTCGAGCTGCGCCCCGGTCACGCGGGCGCGCTGAACAACATGGGCATGTCGCTGAACGCGCTCGATCGACCGAACGAGGCGGTGCCCTGCTTCGAGGCTGCGCTCGCCGCCGAGCCGCGCTTCGTCGCCGCGCACTTCAATCTCGCGAATACGTTCGATGCGACCGGCCGCCATGCGCGGGCAGTCGCGTCATTTGAAGCGGCGCTGCGTCTGCAGCCGAACCTGCCGCCGGCGATCTATGGCATGGGCAACGCGCTCGCGGCGCTCGGCCGTGCCGAACAGGCGCTGCCGTATCTGGAGCGCGCGGTCGGGCTCGATCCGCAATTCGCGCTCGCGTGGCTTGCGCTCGGCACCGCGCACCAGGCGCTCGGCGCGCACGCGGCCGCGGTGCGCGCGCTCGATCAGGCGTTGCGGCTGCGCCCTGATCTCGCGTCCGCGCACATGAACCGTGCGCTCGCGTGGCTCGCGATGCGCGACTTCGAGCGCGGGCTGCCCGAATACGAATGGCGCTTGCAAACCGTCGCGCAACCGGTGATCCAGACGTTGCCGCGCTGGCACGGCGAGTCGATCGAAAAATACACGCTGCTGATCCATGCCGAACAGGGTTTCGGCGACACGCTGCAGTTCGTGCGCTTCGTACCGCTCGCAGCGCTTCGCGCCGCGCGCGTCGTGCTGGAAGTGCAGCCGCAGTTGGTGCCGCTCTTCGCGCCCGTCGCGCAGGCATGGCGCGTCTCGCTGATCGCGCAGGGCCAGCCGCGCCCCGCCGCCGATCTGCAGATTCCGCTCTTGAGCCTGCCGCTAGCGCTCGGCACGCGCTACGACACGATTGACGCGCGCACGCCCTATCTGAGCGTGCCGCCGGCCTATGGCCGCAAATGGCGCGGCTCGCTCGGCGGTCAGGCGAAGCGCAAGATCGGGCTCGCATGGTCGGGGCGCATCCAGCGCAACGAAACCCGCACGATGCCGCTCGCCGCGTTGGAGCCGCTGTTCGCACTGGATGGCATCGACTGGATCGTGTTGCAGCCCGATCTGTCCGAGGACGACCGCGCGGCGCTCGACGCGCATCCGCGCGCGGCCGCGATCCACCGCTTCGACCACCGTATCGATGATTTCGCGGATACCGCGGCGATCGTCGAGCGGCTCGACGCGGTGGTGTCGATCGACACGTCGATCGCGCACCTCGCGGGCGCGCTGCGCAAGCCGCTGTGGCTGATGCTGCCGTTCGCCGCCGACTGGCGCTGGTTCGACGGCGACACGCGCAGCCCGTGGTATCCCGGCGCGACGCTCGTGCGTCAGCCGCGGCCGGGCGCGTGGGATGAAGTCGTCGAGGTGGTCGCTAACGAATTGCGGCACGGGTAGCCACAGACCACGCGCCGCAAACAAAAGACCCCGCTAGCGCGGGGTCTTTTGTTTTCAGAACACGAAGTGAACCGTCAGGCCGCCCGATACTGATTGCGTGACTCCGGCGTGCGATACAGGAACAGCGTCGCGAGCAGACCGCAGATTGCCGCCACGCCGAGGACCAGGCCCGGCGCCGCCTTGTTGCTGGTCACGTGGATCAGCAGCGTGGCGATGGCCGGCGTGAAGCCGCCGATCGTCGTCGCGAGACTGTACGCGAGCGAGAAGCCAGCGGTTCGCACTTCGACCGGCATCACTTCGGTCAGCGCGACGACCATCGCGCCGTTGTAGCAGCCGTACAGGAACGACAACCACAGCTGCACGGCGAGCAGACGCGCGAACGACGGTTCGGCGACGAGCCATTGCAGCGCCGGATACGCGGTGAGGATCGTCAGGATCGTGAACGCGAGCAGCACCGGACGGCGGCCGATGCGGTCCGACAACGCGCCGGACAACGGCAGCCAGATCAGATTCGAGATACCGACGCAGACGGTGACGACGAGCGCGTCGATCGCCGACAGCTTCAGCACTTCCCTGCCGAAGGTCGGCGTGTAAGCGGTGATCATGTAGAACGACACGGTCGTCATGACGACCATGCCCATGCCGCCCAGCACGATCGGGTAGTTCGCGAGCATCGACTTCAGGATCTCGCCCACGCTCGGACGATGCTTGCGCGCCGTGAACTCCTCGGTTTCCTGCAGCGAGCGGCGGATGATGAACAGGAACGGCACGATCAGACAGCCGATCAGGAACGGCACGCGCCAGCCCCACGCGAACATCTGCTCGGCAGGCAGAATCTTGTTGAGCATCACGCCGATCAGCGCGGCGAATACCACCGCGACCTGCTGGCTGCCCGACTGCCACGAGCAATAGAAGCCCTTGTTGCCCTTCGTCGCGATCTCCGACAGATACACCGACACGCCGCCGAGCTCAGCGCCGGCGGAGAAGCCTTGCAGCAGCCGGCCGAGCAGCACCAGCACGGGCGCCACGAGCCCGATGGTCGCGTAGCCCGGTATCGTCGCGACCGTCAGCGTGCCGAGCGCCATCAGGCTCAGTGTGAGGATCAGGCCTTTGCGACGGCCGTGATGGTCGATGTAGGCGCCGAGCACGATCGCGCCGAGCGGACGCATCAGGAAGCCCGCGCCGAACACGGACAGCGACAGCATCAGCGACGCGAAATCGCTGCCGCCAGGAAAGTAGGTCTTGGCGATCGCGGAAGCGTAGTAGCCATAGACCATGAAGTCGTACATTTCAAGAAAGTTGCCGCTGACAACGCGGAACACTGTCTTGACCTTGGATTCTTCGGTGGTGGAAGCGGCGTGGGTCGCTGTAGACATGACACTCTCGGATAGGCCCGCCGCCCTGTCGGACGGATCGACGCGGACGGTGACGAGCGGGCAGTTGAAACGATCCACCGCGTTTGGCAAGCGGATGCCGCAGGCGGACGCGCAGGTATAAGCAAGTGCGCCCGGGGGCGCCGCATTTTGCTGCTCACGGCGCTCATTCGATATGAGGGTAAACGCTGAGCTCGATGTCGGGCCGATGCCACGTAATGTTATTGCTGATAGGGTCGACGCGAAACGCATACAGTTTGCTTACGCGCGACACCCGCGGGCGGCCGTAGACTGTCCGCGCGAGGCCATTCAGTCGATTACGCCGATGCGAACCACCCCTGCTCTTTCCCTGCGCCCCGCCGCGCTCGAGGACGCCGCGCTGATTGCGTCGATCCACAGCGCCAGTTGGCAGGCGACCTATCGCGGTCTGTTGCCCGACGCGTTCCTCGACGGCGAAGTCACACGCGAACGCGCCGCCTATTGGGAAGCACGTCTCGGCGCGCCGGGCGGCGAGCGCCGCATCGTGCTGATCGCCGAGCTGGCCGGCGAGCCGGCCGGCTTCGTATGTGTCGAGCGCCAGCCCGAGTCCGCGTGGGGCGTGCTGCTCGACAACCTGCATGCGCTGCCCGGTTATCAGGGCATCGGCGTCGGCAAAACACTGATGCACGCAGCCGTAGACTGGACGCGCGCGCAAGGCGAGGCACAGCTGTATCTGTACGTGCTCGAGGGCAATACGGCGGCGATCGGCTTTTACGAGCGACACGGCTGGCAGTTGGTCGGCGCGGAGCCCGATCAGATGGGCGGCGTGGATATCACCGCGTTGCGCTACGTGTACCGGTTGAAGGCTTGAACGCCGTGGTTGAGTGTGCGTGAAGCGCATGGCGTCGCGGGGACGGCGCGCGCCGGCGGTGTTCCTGTTTTCGGAGTCGTCTGAACGGTGGACGACGTAGTTTCGAGGCATGATTTTCTGTTGCCGATGGCTTCGTCGGCCCCGTACAGATTCCGTCACTGCCGCACCGGTGTGACTGTCCGAGACACCGGAAGAAACCGATGACCCGCACGCCGCTCATCCCAATCGAAGGCGCATTCGCGCTACCCCATCTCCGTGCGCTCGACCACCTGCCCGAACCGTTCGGCCGCGACTGGACGTTGCTGTCCGGCGCTCAGCGCTGGCGAACCGGGCTCGATTCGCTGTATGCCGCGCTGCTGCGCACCGTGTGCATCAGAGATCAGCAGTTGCTGTCGTATGGGCAGTGGGTGTCGATCGACGGCGTGCTGACCGGCGTGCTAACTGACATGAAGCGGCCGGCAGAGACGCCCGTCGCGAACGCCACGCAGCCTGCCGGGGAACCGTCGAATACCGCGACGGCGGCGCATCCCGCTATGCAACGGAAGGTGCCTCAGGGTCCAATGCGAATCCCGCTCAAGGCCCGCTCGCCGCGAATCGCGCAGGGGCGCACTGTGCGGCATCGGCGAACGGTCGCGGTGAGTGCCGGCGTAATCGGCTGCGTCGCGGTGCTGGCGTGGTGGATCGTCGATCAGCCTCTGGCGCCGCGGCATGTGGCCTCCGACATGCTGAAATCGGCGCAAGCTCTGATGCCCCGTCGCGATGCGCCGGCGCCGGTAGAAAAGCGTCGTGCGCAGCATCTGGTTGCGAGTCCCGAGGCACCGGTGATTGCGGAGGCCGTCACACCGGCTCCTGTGCTTCCGCCATTACCTGTCGACGTGGCCGCCGCCGCACCCGCGCGCATCGTGGCTTTGCCTCAGGGCACCGCCACGCGACATGCGTCCACGCCGCGTGACGCGATTCGCTCATCGCCTCCGCGTCGTGCGCTTCGCGTGCAAACGCGTCCGCTTCCGGTAAATCGCCATGCCGCGAATGACCCATCGCATGAAGCGCGCGTTCGTACCCGGCTCGGCGAAGACGGATACGCTGATGTAACGACGTTCGCCATGATGTCTTTGCTCGACGTCGCGCCGCTGCCGCGCTCCACCGTGTCGAACAATTTGCCGGTAAATAGCACCGAGTGGATGAACCACATATCGCAGCGTCGCGTCACCGAAATCCCGGAACAATTCGCGCAATGAGCGCCGCCGTTACTTCGACGCAGGCAAACCCGCTTCCGTCTGCTGCTGCAAGCGCGTGACCGCGCTCTGAAGCTGACGCAATTGCGCCTGCGCGTTGTCGCGCTCCGCGCGCAGCGCGAGCGCCTCGTCGCGCGTCTGCCGCTGCCGGTCGTCGACCTTAGCCTGCTGCGTGCGGGCGACGTCGAGATCGGTCTGCAGCCGTTGCGCCTGCTGCTGCGATATCGCGATGCTGCCCTGCAGATACGCATTCTGCGCCTGCAACCGCGTGCGATGAATCTCGACGTCCGCGAGTTGCTGCGTCTGCTGCGCGAAACCGGCGTAGATCGCTTCCGCGCGCTCCGCCGAATCGCTCCTGATCACGCGCCAGAAATGCTTGTTCTGAAACAACGCGACGTAGTACGTCATCCGCGGCGGATGGAAGAACAGGCTCGCACCGTAGCTGCCGTTGTAGGTCGTGCGCAGTTCGCTGAGGTTCGCGTCGTGGATCAACTGGATCAAATCGGCGACGTCGCCGCGCGCGGCGGCGGGCGTATTCGCGGACACCTCGGGCTCAGCGACGGACTGGGGACCAGCCTCTCGCGGCGCCAACTCCCCTGGAGCCGGCCGCGTGCCCGCCAGCGGCGCGCTCACGCTGTCCTGCTGTGCCACCGCAACACCCGTATGCCACAACGCATAGACACCGGCGAGCAACATAGCGCGCCGGATAACCAAGGAGTACTTCATGTGCCTGCTCCACGCCGATCGAGAATGACGTTGGATTATCGCGCGGATTTATCGCGACGCGAAGCTCGTGGGCACTGTATGGACACGCTCGAAATCGAGATAGACGTTGGCGCAGCGAACCACTCCATCCAAAATCACAGTCGCAAAATAAAGACGCCACCCAGCTCGCACTCCTGATTATTTCGAGAGAAGAAAACGCACTGCCACATAACGTGACAGCGTGTCAGATGGATGGAATGGCTCCGTCGGGCTGCGGAAAACAGCGAAAGCGCGGGACCGATGCGCAACCACGCCGCGGACTCAACCTCGACCGCGCACGCCGCGCCAACGCAAACCCGCCATGCTTAAAACCGCGTCTCCCGCGCGACCCGCAGGAACGTATCGAGCAACGGCGTGCAATCGAGAAGCTCCGGGCCGCCCGCGCGATGAAACTCCGGGTGCCACTGCACGCCCATCACGAATGGCGCGCGCCGGTAGCGCACGGCCTCGATGATGCCGTCCGACGCCGACACCGCCTCGATATTCAGATCGCGGCCCAGCGTCTTTACCGCCTGATGGTGGATCGAGTTGACGATCGCGTCGCGCCGTCCGGGGAACATGTTCAGCAGCGTCGAGCCATCCGGAAAATGCACGCCGTGCCGGTGCTGATCGTAGTTTTCGTTGACGTGGGCGTTCGCGGTGGGCACTTCGGTCGCGATGTCCTGATATAGCGTGCCGCCGAACGCGACATTGATCAGCTGACAGCCGCGGCAGACGCCGAGCACCGGCTTGCCCGATTCGACGAACTCGTGCAGCAGCTCGAGCTCGTACATGTCGCGCACGCGGTCACCGGGCCATTCGTGGCTGGTCGCCGATTCCGCATACGTCTGCGGCGACACGTCGGCGCCGCCTTGCAGCAGCAGGCCATCGAGATGCTTCGCATAGTCGCGCAGACGGATGTTGCTCGGGTGCAGCATGCCCTGATGACCAACGGTCGGGATCATGAACACCAGCACGTCGCGCGACATCACCCAGTGCGCGACCGACTCCTCCAGATACTGCAGCGTCTTGCCGCGCAAGCCCTTCGCGCCCGGTTCCGGGTGGAAGATGCGCGCCGACACGCCGATGCGCAACGTGCGCTGCGTGATCCGCTGCCCCGCGCGATCGAACAGCTGCCGCGCGCGCGCCGCGATGATGCGGCCGAACACGCTCCACGCGGAGTCGCTCTGCTTCAGATAACGCGGTGGCGACGGCGGCAGCGCGTTGGGTGGCGGCGGGTTCGTGGCGCTGAAATCGGGTGCCGCGCCGAAACCGGGCGGCGGCGAGCCGGGCGCACGCGCCGCGGGTGCGGCGGCTGCCTCGGTGGCGATTTCGTCGTCGGTGGCGAGGTCCGCGGCGCTAATGCCGCCCGCGTGCGGCTCGCCGGCGGCCGCCGTCGGTTTGACGACTGGCTCGGGTTTCACCATGGTCGCGCCGCCGGCGTACGGACCAGCGCGCCGCGCTTCGCGCTCGTGCACCTTGGCTTCCTGCCGCGCGGTCGATTCGGCGGCGGCGCTGCGCGCCTCGGCCGCGTCGCGCAGCCGCGCCGTGCGCGGATCTTCGGGCGTGACCGACGATGCGCTGAGCGGATCGTCGGTCGACGACCTCGCGGTCGCCTCCTCGGCCGTCGGGCTCGTGTCTTTGGCGGCCGACTGGGTGGCATCTTCATGCGACGGAGGAAGCGAGGCGGCCGGTTCGGCCGGTGCACTGCTCGGCGCGGGGGAGGCCGGCTGCGGACTGCCGGTCGTGCCGGCGTTTTCGGGTTTGTTTTCGCTCATGACTGTCGGACGGGCGCCTTACACGGGAACGAATGAATATGCCCTGATTATCCGTCAGTGCTGCAGGCCCCGCAAACCCGCACACAATTGCTCACATTGTTGCGAAGCGTTACACCGAACCCGATGAGTCAAGGATCCGGCCGCTCTTCGAAGGTTTCCCGCAACGCGATCTGCATCGACGCATGAATCTTCACGCACCAGCGCCACACGAGTGCGAGCAGCAGCGCGGCGCACACGAGCACCGCGACGAGCAGGCCAGTCGGCGGCAGGATGCTGCCCGACAGCGCCGCCACCAGCAGAAACACGCCGATCATCGACACGATCGGCACGAGATCGGCGATCGCGTGACGCAGCGCGCTCGTGAAGCGTCCCGCGGTGGTCGCCTGCACGCTGACTTCGGCGAGCAGCAGCGCGAGCGACTTGGTCTTGCGATACACGGCCACGAGAAACGGCAGCGAAACGACGAGCGCGACGCTCCACTGCACGACGCGTTGCAGCGGCTCGTCGTCGAGCCAGTGCGCGAGCAGCCGGCCGCTATGCGGCGCGCTATACGACACGGCCAGGAAAATAGCCGCGACGAGCGCGAGATTCACCGCGATCTGCAATACGATCCGCCGCGTCATGCTGATGAGCGTCGGCTCGCCGCGCGCCGTGATCAAACTGCGCAGCCATTGCCCGTACATGCCGAACACGTTGGACAACGTGGCGGGCATCGCCTGCCCGATGCGGCGCGTGAGCGGATCGGCGACGCGGATCAGATATGGCGTCGTCAGCGTCGTCAATGCCGACACGGCGACCGCGATCGGATACAGAAACCCGCTCGTCACCTTCAACGTCAGACCGAGCGTCGCGATGATGAACGAGAACTCGCCGATCTGCGACACGGTCATGCCGACGCGCATCGAGGTGCGCGCGTCCTGCCCCGACAGAAACGTGCCGAGCCCGCACGACACGATCTTGCCGACGATCACCGCGAGCGTGATCACGGCGATCGGCCACGCGTAGTCGAGCATCACGGCCGGGTTCAGCATCAGTCCGATCGTCACGAAGAAGATCGCGGAAAACGCGTCGCGCAGCGGCGCGATCAGATGCTCGATCCGATGCAGATGACGCGACTCGGCCATGATCGCGCCGATCAGGAACGCGCCGAGCGCGATGCTGTAATCGAGCTTGACGACCAGCAGACAGAAGCCGAAGCAGAAGCCGAGCACGGACACGAGCATCATCTCGTCGCTGCCCGTGCGCGCGACGTAGTTCAGCGCGCGCGGCACGAGCAGCACGCCGACCAGCAGCGACACCGTCACGAACAGCAGCAGCTTGCCGAGCGTGACGGCCGCGAGCCCGGCCGACAGCTGCCCGGTCTGCGCGATGCCGGTCAGCAGCACGAGCATCGCGATACCGAGAATGTCCTCGACGATCAGAATGCCGAACACGAGCTGCGCGAAGCTTTCGCGTTTGAGTCCGAGATCGGACAGCGCCTTCACGATGATCGTCGTCGACGAGATCGCGAGGATCGCGCCGAGGAACAGCGAGTCCATCGGAGTCCAGCCGAACGCGCTGCCGATCTCGTAGCCGATCCACAGCATCAGCACGATTTCCGACAGCGCGGCGACGATCGCCGTCGCGCCGACCTCGAACAGCTTGCGCAGGCTGAATTCGAGGCCCAGCGAAAACATCAGGAACACGACGCCCAGCTCGCCGAGCGTCTGGATCGTCTGTTCGTCGTGGATCAATTGGAACGGCGGCGTATACGGTCCGATGATCACGCCGGCCGCGATATAGCCGAGCACCACCGGCTGCTTCAGGCGATGGAACAGCACGGTGACGACGCCGGCCAGCGCCATCACGACGGCCAGATCCTGGATGAAGCCGATGCCATGGTGCATGAGCGCTTTCCTTACAAACAGTAATCATGGAAAGCGCAGTGTAGCAAACGAGCCGACCATCTTTCTGGCGAATTCGTGTGCCACGCCGCTCCGCCAGTAGCAGGCCGCTCGGCCGCAAAACCTTGCTCTACAATGCGGACGGACCTTTCCCTTTGGCTCCGCACTGCTTCGCTCATGCGCCCGCGCTGCGCTCAACCGGATCTCTACCGACATCATGGCCACTGAATTCGCCCCCTTCCCGCCGCTTGCCCAGCTTGCCGCCGATCTCGCCGCCGGCCGCACGACGAGCCGCGCGCTCGTCGAAACCGCACTGGACCGGATCGCCGATCCGGCTGGCCAGGGCGCCGCCGTCTTCATGCACGTCGACACCGACGCCGCGCGCGCCGCCGCCGACGCGCACGACCGCCTGCGCGCGGCCGGCACCGTGCTGTCGCCGCTCGCCGGGATTCCGGTGTCGGTCAAGGACCTGTTCGACATCGAAGGCCAGCCGACCCGCGCGGGCTCCGTCGTGCTCGCCGACGCGCCCGCCGCGAAGGCCGACGCGGTCGCGGTCGCGCGTCTGAAGCGGGCCGGCGCCGTGATCGTCGGGCGGACCAACATGAGCGAGTTCGCGTTTTCCGGACTCGGCCTGAATCCGCACTACGGCCATCCGCTGTCGCCGTACCGGCGCGGCGTGAAGGGCGACGAGCGGATTTCGGGCGGCTCGTCGTCGGGCGCGGGCGCGTCGGTCGCCGACGGCATGGCCGCGGTCGCGCTCGGCACCGACACCGGCGGCTCGATCCGCATCCCGGCCGCCTTGTGCGGGCTGACCGGCTTCAAGCCGACCGCCGCGCGCATCCCGAAGCAGGGCGGCGTGCCGCTGTCGTCGACGCTCGATTCGTTCGGGCCGATCGGCGTGTCGGTCGCATGCTGCGCGCTGGTCGACCGGATGCTCGCCGGGCTCGAGCCGCGCATCCCGGCCGCGCGGCCGCTCGAAGGCGTGCGCCTCGGCGTGCTGACCAATTTCGTGACCGACGGCGTCGAGCCCGAAGTCGCGCGCGCGATCGATACCGCGCTCAAGCATCTGGAGGCGGCCGGCGCGATCGTCAGCGAGGTGCGCTTCGCGCCGCTCGACCGGCTGCCGGAGATCAACCGCTTCGGCTTTTCGTCGATCGAGGCGTATGCGTGGCATCGTCCGCTGCTCGACAAGCATCGCGAGCAGTACGATCCGCGCGTGCTCGTGCGCATCATGAAGGGGCAGCCGGCCAGCGCGGTCGATTATCTGGACCTCGTCGCCGAGCGCGACGCGATGCTCGACGAAGCCGCGCGCACGCTGTGGCAGCGTTTCGACGCGGTCGTCGCGCCGACCGTGCCGGTCGTGCCACCGCGCCTCGCCGACCTGCTCAACGACGACGACGTGTTCGGCCGCACCAATGCGCTGATCCTGCGCAATCCGAGCGCGTTCAACTTCCTCGATAGCTGCGCGCTGTCGCTGCCGTGCCATCTGCGCGGCGACGCGCCGGTCGGCCTGATGCTGGCGGGCGCACCGCACGCCGACGACGCGCTGCTCGCGATCGGCCGCGCGGCCGAGGCAGTGCTGAAGGCGATCCGGTAAAGCGCGCCGGGGTTGGCCGCCCGGCGCGGTCGCCGCCGCGCCAATGTTCAGGCAATAAGTGGCGCGGCCGGGGTTCGCGCTAGAATCGCGGGCACCCGCCCTTTCGTCTCCAGACCAATCGATGATCCATGACTAACGACTCCGCGATACTGCGCCGCGAGCGCACCCTGCTGGTTTTGCTCGGCCTGATCTGCCTCGCCCTCGTGGGCGGTGCGTTGTATCTGCAGTTCGGCCTGCACGAAGACCCGTGCCCGCTGTGCATCATCCAGCGCTATTTCTTCCTGCTGATCGCGATCTTCGCATTCCTCGGCGCGCGCTTCAGGCACTGGCGCGGCGTGCGCCTGCTCGAAGTGATGGCGGCGCTGTCGGCGCTCGCCGGCATCGCGACCGCGGCGCGCCATGTGTACATCCAGGCGAATCCTGGCTTCAGCTGCGGCTTCGACGCACTGCAGCCGGTGGTCGACAGCCTGCCCCCCGCGCACTGGCTGCCGAGCGTATTCAAGGTCGCGGGCCTGTGCGAAACCGCATATCCGCCGATTCTCGGGCTGACGCTGCCGATGTGGTCGGGCGTCGCGTTTATCCTCGCGTTCGTCGCACTGGTGCTGAGCCTGGTGCGCAATCGCCATCGGGTGTCCTGACGGCGGGCAACTTGGCCGAGCGAGCTTCGAACGCCGCCTGAAGCGCCGAACTCGCCGCCAGGACGCCTACCGATTCGCATCGCCAATGACGCCGGACTTCGTGTTGCCCATGCCGGGCACCGAAGCCCGGCGTTTTTTCTGCGCGACGTTCCGCGATCGCGCGCCGTCCCTGTCGGTCCCCGCTCCGCGCACGCAACTTCTCGCCTCGGCGCGAATCGTACCGGGATCATGACCGCCGCCGCATGAGCTTCATGCGACACGGGAAATATTTTCGGGCCGGGGTAGTGCTATCTTCGGGTATGGATGGCGATCTACGTGCGCGAGGCCGGCTTTTTGCGACCCCATGCGTAACGCGCGCCCGGTCCGCACTGTCTTCCGATTCGCCATGACAACGCAAACCATCCGCTTCTACCACCAGGGGTCCGTCCGCGAGGTCGCTGGCGTGCCGGCGACGCGCACCGTGCTGCAGCACCTGCGCGAGGACTTGCGCTGCACCGGCACCAAGGAAGGCTGCGCGGAAGGCGACTGCGGCGCATGCACGGTCGTGATCGGCGAACTCGATGCGCGCGGCGACCTCACGTTGAAGGCGGTCAACGCCTGCATCCAGTTCCTGCCGACACTCGACGGCCGCGCCCTCTTCACCGTCGAAGACCTGCGCGCCGCGAACGGCGCGCTGCATCCGGTGCAGCAGGCGTTGGTCGACTGCCACGGTTCGCAATGCGGCTTCTGCACACCCGGCTTCGTCATGTCGATGTGGGCGCTCTACGAGAACCAGCCCGTCAGCGCCGGCCTGCCGACCCGCCATGAAATCGACGCCGCGCTGTCCGGCAATCTGTGCCGCTGCACGGGCTACCGGCCGATCATCGACGCCGCGCAGAAGATGTTCGACTACGCGCAGCATCCGCGCGTCGCGCTCGACCGGGACGCGATCGCGGCCACGCTGCGCACGCTGCAACGCAAAGACACGTTCGAATACAGCGCGCCAGACACTCGCGGCGCCACCTTCGGCTCGCCCACCTTCCACGCCCCGCTCACGCTCGACGCGTTCGCGACGCTGCGCGCGCAGCACCCGGACGCGCGCATCGTCGCGGGCAGCACCGACGTCGGCTTGTGGGTCACCAAGCAGTTCCGCGATCTCGGCGATCTGCTGTACACCGGCAACGTCGCGGAACTGAAGACGATCGCGCGCGACGCGCAAACGCTGACCATCGGTGCGGCGGTCACGCTCGAGGACGCGTACGCTGCGCTCACCGCCGACTACCCCGAACTCGCCGAACTATGGACGCGCTTCGCATCGCTGCCGATCCGCAATGCGGGCACGCTCGGCGGCAACGTCGCGAACGGCTCGCCGATCGGCGATTCGATGCCGGCACTGCTCGCGCTCGGCGCCGACGTCGAGTTGCGCCGCGATCGCACGACCCGCACCCTGCCGCTCGACGCGTTCTACCTCGGCTATCAGAAGACCGCGCTCGCGCAAGGCGAATTCGTCAGCGCGCTGCGCGTGCCTCGCCCGGCCGGCGCGCTGCGGTTTCGCACCTACAAGGTGGCGAAGCGTTACGACCAGGACATCTCGGCGGTGTGCGCGGCGTTTGCGCTGCACGTCGCGGAAGATGGCACGATCCGCGCGGCGCGGGTCGCGTTCGGCGGCATGGCGGCGACGCCGAAGCGGGCCGCGCATGCCGAAGCCGCGCTCAACGGCGCGGCGTGGAACGAACCGACGGCCCGTCGCGCGATGGACGCGCTCGCCGCCGACTACCAGCCGCTCACCGACATGCGCGCGTCGAGCGCGTATCGGCTGAGGGTCGCGCGCAATCTGCTGTGGCGCTTCTACCTCGAAACGCGCGACGACGCGCCGCTCGCGCTCTGCGACGTGAACGCGTTCGCGTTCGAGGCCAACGCAATCGTCGTGAAGGAGTCGCCGTGATGAACCGGACCGATGCCTTTATCGAACCCGCGGGCGCGCGTGCCGATCAACGCGAGGACGCGTCGATCGGCGTACCGTTGCCGCACGAATCCGCCGCGCTGCACGTGAGCGGCGAAGCGACCTACACGGACGACATCGCCGAGCTGCACGGCACGCTGCACGCGGCGCTCGGCCTGTCGCGCCATGCGCATGCGCGCATCGTGTCGATGGATCTCGACACGGTGAGAAACGCGCCCGGCGTGATCGCGGTGTTGAGCGCCGACGATATCCCCGGCGAAAACAATTGCGGCCCGGTGCTGCACGACGATCCGATCCTCGCCGACGGCGAAGTGCTCTATCTCGGCCAGCCGGTCTTCGCGGTGATCGCCGAGAGCCACGAACTCGCACGTCGCGCCGCCGCGCTCGCGAAAAGCGACGACGTGATTCGCTACGAGCCGCTCGACGCGATCCTCACCGCCGCCGATGCGAAAGCCGCGAAGCAGTTCGTGCTGCCCCCGCTGCATCTGCGGCGCGGCGACCCCGACGCGAAGATCGCCGCCGCGCCGCATCGACTGGCCGGCAGGTTCGAGGTCGGCGGCCAGGAGCAGTTCTATCTCGAAGGCCAGATCGCCTATGCGGTGCCGAAGGAAATGGACGGCATGCTCGTCTACAGCTCGACGCAGCATCCGAGCGAAATGCAGCAGGTCGTCGCGCACATGCTCGACTGGCCCGCGCATAACGTCGTCTGCGAATGCCGGCGCATGGGCGGCGGCTTCGGCGGCAAGGAATCGCAATCGGCGCTGTTCGCGTGCGTGGCCGCGCTTGCGGCGCAACGCCTGCGTCGCCCGGTCAAGCTGCGCGCCGATCGCGACGACGACTTTCTGATCACCGGCAAGCGCCACGATGCAGTCTACGAGTACGAAGCGGGCTTTGACGAGCAAGGCCGCCTGCTTGGCGTGCGCGTCGAAATCGCATTGCGCGCCGGCTATTCCGCGGATCTGTCCGGCGCGGTCGCGACGCGCGCGGTGTGCCACTTCGACAACGCGTACTACCTGTCCGACGTCGATATCGTCGCGCTGTGCTGCAAGACCAATACGCAGTCGAACACCGCGTTTCGCGGCTTCGGCGGACCGCAGGGCGCGCTCGTGATGGAGGTGCTGCTCGACGGCATCGCGCGCGAGCTGCGGCTCGATCCGCTCGACGTGCGGCTCGCGAATTACTACGGCGTCGGCGAATGCGATACGACGCCGTACGGACAACGCGTCGAAGACAACATCATCGCGCCGCTGACCGACGCGCTGCTAGATTCGAGTGACTACCGCGCGCGTCGCGCGGCACTCGCCGAATTCAATGCGAAGAGTCCCGTGCTCAAACGCGGCCTCGCGTTTTCGCCGGTCAAGTTCGGCATCTCGTTCAACGTGCCGTTCCTGAATCAGGCCGGCGCGCTCGTGCACGTGTACAAGGACAGCTCCGTGCTCGTCAATCACGGCGGCACCGAGATGGGCCAGGGGCTCAACACGAAAGTCGCGCAGGTGGTCGCGAATCAGTTCGGCTTGCCGTTATCGCGCGTCCGGGTGACCGCGACCGATACCTCGAAGATCGCCAACACGTCGGCCACCGCGGCCTCGACCGGCAGCGACCTGAACGGCATGGCCGCCGAAGCCGCCGCGCGGACGATCCGCTCGCGGCTCGCGGAACTCGCGGTGCGCCAGCTCGGCGGCGACGCGAACGACGTGCAATTCGCGCGCGGCAGCGTGTCGGTGAACGGCGGCGCGCTGCCGTTCGAACAGCTCGTCAACGCCGCGTATCTCGCGCGCGTGCAGTTGTGGTCGGACGGCTTCTACGCGACGCCGAAAGTGCATTGGGATGCGAAGTCGCTGACCGGTCATCCGTTCTATTACTTCGCGTATGGTGCGGCGGTGTCGGAGGTCGTCGTCGATACGCTGACCGGCGAGTGGAAGCTCCTGCGCGCGGACTTGCTGCACGACGCGGGCCAGTCGATCAATCCGGCGATCGATCTCGGCCAGATCGAAGGCGCCTTCATTCAGGGCATGGGCTGGCTCACCACTGAAGAGCTATGGTGGAACCGCGACGGCCGCCTGATGACGCACGCGCCGTCGACATACAAGATTCCCGCGGTCAGCGACACGCCCGCCGCGTTCCACGTTCGGCTCTACGACAACAGCAACGCCGAGCCGACCGTGTTCCGCTCGAAGGCGGTCGGCGAGCCGCCGTTGCTGCTGCCGTTTTCGGTGTTTCTCGCGATTCGCGACGCGATCGCGGCCGCAGTGCCGGGCGCGCGACATGCTCCGCCGTTGCGCGCGCCGGCGACGCCCGAGGCGATACTCGATGCGCTCGACACGTTGAGTGCGATGAACGCGTCGCAGAACGCAGATCCGACCGAAGCCGCCGCGCACCCCGATAGCACCGACACAAACACGCAACCCGCCGCGGAAACGCCCCACGCGGCCCCCCACGGAGAATCGCCGGATGCAAGCCTGGCTCACTGACCTGCAACATCTGCTCGCGCATGGCGACGCCGCCGTGCTGGTGACGGTCGCGCGCGTCGAAGGTTCGGCGCCGCGCGAAGCCGGCACGAAGATGATCGTCACGCGCGAGGCGGCCAGGCATACGATTGGCGGCGGCCACCTCGAATGGAAGGCGATCGAGACCGCGCGCCAGGTGCTGCGCGACGGCATGCGCGCGCCGCACATGCGCCGGCTCGAACGCTTCGCGCTGGGGCCGAGCCTCGGCCAGTGCTGCGGCGGCGCCGTGATCCTCGCGTTCGAGCGGCTCGACGTCGGCGATCTCGGCTGGCTCACGTCGCTCGCCAAGCGCCTCGCGGCGGGGCAATCGACGGTGCGTAGCGTATCATTCGGCCCCGCGCCGGATGCGGTGATGCTGTCCGAACCCGAGCCCGGCATCGACGGCGCCGACTGTCTGCTGTGGGACGGCGCCGGTTTCGACGACAGCAGCGCGCTCCTGACCGAAACCATCGCGCCGGGCGAATTCGCCGTCGTGCTGTTCGGCGCCGGTCACGTCGGCGCGGCGCTCGTGCGCGTGCTGGCGACACTGCCTTGCATGGTGCGCTGGGTCGACGAGCGCGACGCGCAGTTTCCGTCGCTCGATGCGCTGCACGCGGCGAACGTGAGGATCGACGCGAACGACGCACCCGACGAGGCGATCGATCAGGCCGCGCCGAACACGTACTTCGTCGTGATGACGCACAACCACGCGCGCGATCTCGAACTGGCCGAACGCATCCTGCGGCGCGGCGACTTCGCGTTCTTCGGCATGATCGGCTCGCATACCAAGCGCAAGCAGTTCGAGCATCGGCTCGCGGCTCGCGGCATCGATCCGGCGCGGATCGCGCGGATGAAATGTCCGCTCGGCGTCGACGGCATCGTCGACAAGTCGCCCGAGGTCATCGCGATCTCGGCGGCCGCGCAGGTGTTGCAGGCCGTCGAGGCGAACGCGGGTGCGCGCTACCCGACGCAGGCGGTTTGA
Source organism: Paraburkholderia sp. Cpub6 (assembly GCF_014201065.1). Lineage (NCBI taxonomy): Bacteria > Pseudomonadati > Pseudomonadota > Betaproteobacteria > Burkholderiales > Burkholderiaceae > Paraburkholderia > Paraburkholderia sp. Cpub6. The sequence goes on along the minus strand of NZ_JACHDM010000006.1, from coordinate 43,867 downwards.
TACGCGGCCTGCGCCGCTCGTTACCCAACACACAATTCCAAACCACGATGAACCCGACAACCGCTACCCCTGTTTCCTCCGTTACGCTCGCCGACAAAACCGCGCGCGCACCGAAGGCCGAGCTGCATATCCACATCGAAGGCTCGCTCGAACCCGAGCTGATTTTCGCGCTCGCGCAACGCAACGGCGTGAAGCTCGCCTACGACTCGGTGGAAGCCTTGCGCGCCGCCTATGCGTTCACCGACCTGCAATCGTTCCTCGACATCTACTACGCGGGCGCGAGCGTGCTGCTGCACGAGCAGGACTTCTACGACATGACGATGGCCTACGTCGAGCGCTGTCTCGCCGACAACGTCGTGCATAGCGAAATCTTCTTCGACCCGCAGACGCATACTGAGCGCGGCGTGCGGATCGCGACCGTCGTGGCCGGCATCGAACGCGCGCTCGCCGACGCGGAGAAGCGCGGCATGTCGAGCAAGCTGATCCTGTGTTTCCTGCGCCATCTGTCCGAGGACGATGCGCTCGCCACCTTCGACGAAGCGCTGCCGCTGTTCGAGCAGTACGAGCATCGGCTGATCGGCGTGGGGCTCGATTCGTCGGAACGCGGCCATCCGCCGTCGAAGTTCGAGCGCGTGTTCGCGAAGGCGCGCGCGCTCGGTCTGAAGCTCGTCGCGCATGCGGGCGAGGAAGGCCCGCCGTCCTACATCTACGAAGCGCTCGACGTGCTGAAGGTCGACCGCGTCGATCACGGCGTGCGCAGCATCGAGGACCCGGCGCTCGTCACGCGTCTCGCCGATACGCGCGTCGCGCTGACCGTGTGCCCGCTGTCGAACCTGAAGCTGTGCGTGTTCGACGACCTGACCAGGCACACGCTGAAAGACCTGCTCGATCGCGGCGTCGCGGTGACCGTCAATTCCGACGATCCGGCCTATTTCGGCGGCTACGTGAACGCGAACTATCTGGCGACGATCGACGCGCTGAAGCTCGACGACGCCGAGGTCTACACGATCATCCGCAACGGCTTCGAGGCGTCGTTCGTGACGCCCGAGGAACGCGCGATGCTGATCGGTAAGCTCGACGCGTATTGGCGGCACTGAGTGGCGGCACTGAGCCGCGCGCCGACGGATTTCAACTGACGGGCCTCGACCGACGTCGGCGGCCGGCGGCTTCGCTTCGTTCGGGCAAACGGCAACGACCCGAACCGGGAAGCCGCGGCCGCTGCCTGCGCCGCCCAGCTTTCAACATTCGGAGACAGCTTTTCCATGACTGAATCGGCTCATACCGCGCAAGCGGCGCAAGCGGCATTCCGCGCCCCTCTGCTGACCTTCAACGGCGATCCGGCGCACGCGCCGAACGCCGTGGTGTTTCACGAGGACGGTCTCCTGATCGTGGAAGACGGCCGCGTCGTCGCGGCCGACGCGTATGCGGCGCTCGCGTCGCGGCTCGCGCCCGGCACGCCGGTCGTGGAGCGGCGCGACAAGCTGATCGTGCCGGGCTTCATCGATACCCACATCCACTATCCGCAGACCGACATGATCGCGTCGCCGGCGCCGGGTCTGCTGCCGTGGCTCGACACGTACACGTTCCCAACCGAGCGCCGCTTCGCCGACATCGCGCACGCCCGCGACACGGCGAGCTTTTTCCTCGACGAACTGCTCGCCTGCGGCACGACGACCGCGCTCGTGTACTGCACGGTGCACAAGGAATCCGCCGACGCCCTCTTCGCCGAGAGCGAAGCGCGCAATCTGCGCATGGTCGCGGGCAAGGTGCTGATGGACCGCCACTGCCCCGCGTTCCTGCGCGACACCGCGCAATCGGGCTACGACGACAGCGCCGAGCTGATCGGCCGCTGGCACGATCGCGGCCGCCAGATGTACGCGCTGACGCCGCGCTTCGCGCCGACCTCGACCGAGGCGCAGCTCGAAGCATGCGGCGCGCTCGCGCGGCTGCATCCGGACGTGTTCGTTCAGAGCCACGTGGCCGAGAACACCGACGAGGTGAAATGGGTCGCCGAGCTGTTCCCCGGCCACCGCAGCTATCTCGACATCTACGATCACTATGGGCTCTTGCGCCGTCGCGCGGTGTACGGCCATTGCATCTACCTCGACGACGAGGACCGCAGGCGCATGGCGCAAACCGGCGCGCTCGCGTCGCACTGCCCGACCTCGAACCTGTTCCTCGGCAGCGGCCTGTTCGACTTCGACAAGGCCGACTCGGCCGGCATGCCGATCGCGCTCGCGACCGACGTCGGCGGCGGCACGTCGTTCTCGATGCTGCAGACGATGAACGAAGCGCACAAGGTCGCGCGCCTCGGCGGCCATCATCTGACGGCGACGCGCATGTTCTATCTCGCGACCGCCGGCGCGGCCGAAGCGCTCGATCTCGGCGACAGGATCGGCACGCTGAGGGACGGCTCGGAAGCGGACTTCGTCGTGCTCGATCCGCAGGCGACGCCGCTGCTCGCGCGCCGCACCGCGCGGCGCGAATCGCTCGAGGAGCTGCTGTTCGCATTCGCGCTGCTCGGTGACGATCGCGCCGTGTATGAAACGTATGCGGCCGGCAAGTGCGTGCATCGCCGCGACGACGCGCGCCAGCGCGTGCCGGGGCGCGCGAAGATAGCGGCTTGACACCAGCTTCGGTTGAGACGCCCCAGTTGCAGCAGAAACGCTAGTGCGCGTCTTGGTCCGCGAGTGCTCACAAATTGGCTATTCAGTGTCAATTTCGAGCGTCTCAAATTCGACGGCAATCTCAGCGCCAACTGTTGAGAAAACGTATGCGATATGGTCGGCACGGGGCTTTCCAAAATGCGCGGATTTCTTGAGTACCTCGATTGCCGCGGCGTATGCCTCATCACCGGGTTTCAACACCTCAATCGAATTGACGATGTTCAACAATCCACCGTCAATGATGCTCGCGCGCGTCACTCCAAGAAAGGTAACGGTCGCGCGCCGGCTCTCCTCGTACAACCCAAGTGTTAGTACGTTTGGTGTATTGGCGCCACCTTCCTTGCTGGTCGCAATCGCATCCAGGTACCAGTCATGAAAACCGCCGAACTGTTCCAGTGCATCTGTGATGGTCATGGTGGCTTGTCCTATGGAAGTATGCTCTACCCACAAAGTGCAAGCGTATCCTTTACAACAGAGCCGGCGTCCAGTCGGCTTTGTTGCATCTGGACGCTACTTTTGAAGGTCCCTGTTCGTCCCTGAACGGTCAGTCGAACTTATGCAGACCGGACACTCAGTTTGGCGCCAATGCAGTAATCACTCATTCCCAATATCTGTCGTGTCCGTGGTGATTCCGATAAGGCGTTGCCCTTCTTTGCTGTCCTCGACTCTCCAGCCTCGGGCGTTTAACGTGTCTCGTATGTCATCGGCCTTCGACCATTCCCTTTCGGCTCTAGCCTGCTCGCGCTCCTTGAGTAGCTTGCTGATGTCTTCTGGAATTTCGAACGCAACCGGTTTCCAGTCGCTTAGCCCGAGACCTAGCACCAAATCAAAGCTGTCGAGGGTCGCTCGCACATTCGCCGGAGGCAGAGGACTTTTGACCAGTTCCCAAAGCACGGCCAGCGCTCGCGGCAGGTTCAGGTCGTCGTTCACTTCGGCGTCGAAGCGCGCGGCGAAATCCGGATCGATGCGGCCACCGTCTGGCCCAGCCGAGTAGAGTTGGCGTAGCCGGTTCAAGGCTGTCTGCGCTGCATCAAGCGATGCCCAACTGAAATGCAGCTTGCTTCGATAGTGGGCCGTCAGGCACAGGTAACGGTAAGCGAGCGCATCGATACCATTGTTCTGGAGAGTCTGCAGGCGAATGAAATCGCCGTTCGATTTTGACATCTTTGCATTGGCATCGAGCGTCAGGAAATGTCCGTGCATCCAGAAATTCGCTAGCCGTGTGCCGTGGGCCGCCTGAGTTTGTGCAATCTCGTTGCTGTGATGGACGGCGATATGATCCTCGCCACCGCAGTGAAGATCGAACCAGTTGCCAAGATATTTCGCTGACATCGCCGAGCACTCGATATGCCAGCCTGGAAATCCGCGTCCCCATGGGCTATCCCATTCCATCTGACGCTTGATACCGGCCGCACTGAACTTCCACAACGCAAAATCCGTCATGTTTTTCTTGTTGCCCACAGCGACGCGCTTGCCCGCCTGAAGGCCGGCGCGATCGAGCCTGGCGAGGAACCCGTAATCTTCCTGCTTGCTGGTGTCGAAATACAAACCGTCACTGGTCCGATAGACGTACCCGGCTCGTTCCAGTTCGCCGATGAACCCAATCTGCTCGGTGATGTGATCGGTAGCACGGCACCATACCGTCGGCTCCAGCAGATGAAGCGCGCGCCAGTCAGCGAAGAAGGCCTCGGTGTAGCGTTGCGCGATAGCCCATGCTGATTCTCCGGCCCGCCGGCTGCCTCTTTCCATCTTGTCCTCGCCTTCGTCTGCATCCGAAGTCAGGTGACCGACGTCCGTGATGTTGACGACGTGGCGGACCTCGTATCCGTTGCGTATTAGTGCGCGGCGCAGGACGTCCTCGAACACGTAGGTTCTCAGATTGCCGATATGGGCATAGTCATAGACAGTGGGACCGCAGCAATACATGCCGACCACCCCGGCGTGGATTGATGTGAACGGGCGCACGGTACGCGACCAGGTGTCATACAGTGCAAGCGGCATCGAGTTCCTCTGTCCAGAAGGTGTTGGGCCAAAACAAAAAGGCCGCCGGTTTTGCAACGGGCGGCCAGAAGGTGGTTGATTCAGCGTGTAGCTAGATCGCTAAGCGCAGCTTCCCCCCGGCACGTTCTGACAACATGCACGGACCAGCGAAGAGAGGTATTTGTTGAGACTAAGCATGGGGACAATCCTAGCGTCTCGTGGCTGCGCAGGTCAATACCGTCGAATGACCGCTTTCAGTGAGTATTCCCGGATGACCGTTCATGGCCGACTGCTGGCCAATGCGTCTTGCATAAGACGACGCGGCACGGGCCTCCGCAATAGTGGCCAACAATTTCGGTCTGGTACGCTGAGCGAAAATTCTTTCTATCAGAACCAGCATGCTCCGTGCAGCCTTTGCCATTCGCGCTCTGTTCGCGGTATGCCTTCTTGCTGCGACCTTCAATCATGCTCGTGCAATTCTGGAGCACGGTGTGCTTTGGGACTATGGCTACGGAAGCAAGATTGCCTTTACCAGTCGGCTATATTGGGCCATGCTGACTATTCTTGATCCCCTCGCCGCCGTGCTGTTGTTCATTAAACCGAGGACGGGAATCCGGTTAACTATCGCGATCATGGTAAGCGACGTGATCCATAACACGTACTATGTCGCGGCGAACGACCAATGGCTTGCGCCGTTTTATTTAGCCCAGGTCGGATTCCTTGTGGTTGTGCTTGGTCTCGCACCGGTCGCCGCGAGGGCAGGTCCATCTCGGGGTCATGCGCCAGTTTGAAGGGCTGACGTAAATCACGCGTTCACCATTGATTGTTCACGATCTTCGGCGAGGTATCGAACGTCTCAAATTGGCCGACCTGAGCCTGATGCGGTAGGCATAGACCGGCCCGAAGCCGCCGCGCACTGTTTTGCAGAACGGAGGTCCCCCTTCTGCGTGGAAGTGCCGTTCGCATAGCCGCCGCCAGCAGGATCCCCTTTGAGTCGTGGAACAGCGTCGTCGATGCAAGCGACGATTACTCACGACCAGAATCGTTGGGGTAAGTCGCACCTAAGCCGCCTGTTACACCCGGTAAGTTCGCGAGTCGTCACCGGTAACCCGGTGATCGCGCTTGGACTGTATAGTGCACGGCTGACATCGAGAGCGAAAACATTCCCATGAAGCAGTGATGAGCAGAAAGGTCGCCTGCTTGGCGTTTGACTTCGCTTTCCAAACTTCACCACCCATAGGGGACAGTCTTTGAAACGCCTCGGTCTTGCGCTCATCGTGGCGTTGCTACGCACGCTTTCCGTACTTCCTTACAAATTCGTCGCAAGGCTCGGGATGGTTGTCGGCACTGCGTTGTATGCGCTTCCGAGCCGCCGCAAGCATATCGTCCTGGTGAACTTGTGTCTTTGCTTTCCCGAGAAGACTAGCCGCGAACATCAGAAGCTCGCAAGAGCTCACTTCCGCCACGTTGTTCGCAGCTATCTCGAGCGAGGCATCCAGTGGTTTGGCAGTGCGCAGTCGATCCGGGATCTCGTCCAGATTGAAAGCAAAATTGATCTCGATGACGATGCAGCCCCGCCCACCATCTTCATGGGTTTTCACTTTGTGGCCATTGAGGTCGGCTGCATGCTCTACTCGACACACCTCCCCGTCGCCTCACTGTATACGCGCATGTCAAGCACAGCCCTATGCGACCTGGCCAAGCGGCAACGCGGCAGATTCGGAGCAGAGATGATCGAGCGCGCGACAAGTGCCAGAAAGATAGTGGGATTGTTGCGTTCCGGCAAACCAGTCATGCTCGCGGCGGATATGGACCAGGGCGTTCACAACTCTGTTTTTGTCCCATTCTTCGGCGTTCCCGCCTGCACGCTCACAGCCGTTTCGCGGCTCGCGAGACTGGGTCGCGCGCGGGTTGTTCCCTTCGTGACTGAGGTACTCCCGAATTATCAAGGGTATAAGTTGACGATTTTCGAGCCGCTCGCGGACTTCCCATCGGAGAGTGATGTGGACGACGCGCGCCGCATGAATGCGTTCCTTGAGGAACAGGTCGTCAAATTTCCCGAGCAGTATTACTGGGTGCACCGACGTTTCAAGCACCGACCGCCGGATATGGCATCGGTATATTGACCGGTTCGCTTAGTCATTGAGCCTGCAGGCAGCGCTTGCCGGCATCAACGCGTTGTGTGTTTTCAAAGGTTTGCATAGCCAGGCCTTTTCCTGCTCGCCAATGGAATGGCGGTTTTTGCGGGATGCAGCGCTACGCCAAAGCACCTACGAGGAGGTTCTCAGGTGCAAAGACATGCTTACGTGCCCCTGCAAAGATACGGTTTAAGTTTCATGAGAAATTCCTGGGTCTCCGCCTTGGCCTTCTGAAGGTCTGCGGCCCTTCCGAGGCACGCCTTCTAGTGCCGCTCATCGCAAATGACATAACAGGCACCAAGGGGCCTTTGACAGCGCAGCTCCACGGAGTGCATTTCAAATACGGACAAGGACATAGGCGTGTCGACGATCTATTTGAAGTTGCTGCCCGGATTGGCAGCATCCAGATAGATACCGTGCTCGGGGTTGTCCGTATATGGGCGACAGCCCAAAACCTCAACTGCCCTCGATCCCCTGGGACACGCCCAAAGCGGAGGCCCACCTCAGCCCGCCTTGCACACCTCGTGCAACGCGTTGAGGCGCCGCACCGGATCCGCGACATACGGATTCGACTCGTCCCACGCGTAACCGGCGAGCACCGCGCAGATCATGCGGCGGATCGGCGTCACCTGTTCCGGGTAGTAGATGATGTCCTGCAGCTCGCCCGTGTACCAGCGCTCGACGAATGCGCGGAACGTATCGATGCCCTTGCGCAACGGCACGTCGTAATCGGCTGACCAGTCGACCGTCGCGCCGTCGAGCTGCCGGTTCAGCGCGCGCGCCGCCAGATGCGCGGAGCGCAGCGCGATCGTCACGCCCGACGAAAACACCGGATCGAGAAACTCGCCCGCATTGCCGAGCAGCGCATAGCCCGGCCCATGCAGACTCGCGACATTCGCTGCGTAGCCGCCGATCTGCCGCACCGGCATCAGGAATGGCGCCTGCCCGATCAGCCGGTTCAGCGTCGGCTCCTGCCGGATCAGCGCGCGCAGCGCCGCCTCGCGCTGTGTTTCGGGCACCTCGAGAAAACTCGCCTCGGCGACACATCCCACCGAAGAACGGCCGCCCGCGAGCGGAATCATCCAGAACCACACGTCGCGACGCTCGGGATGCGTGGCGATGCAGATCTTGTTGCGATCGATGTCGTCGAGCGCGAGCCCGTCGCGCACGTGCGTGAACAATGCGGCGCGCGTCGGCATGCGCGTCGGCGCCTCCAGCTTCAGCAGGCGCGGCAGCACGCGCCCGAAGCCGCTCGCATCGAGCACGAAACGCGCTTCGACCCGATACGCGCCGGCACTTTCATCGACGACGTCGAGCACCGGTGCCGCGCCCGTGCGCACCGCGCTCACGGTGTGGCCGAACCGCACGTCGGCACCCTGCGCGGCCGCGCAGCGAATCAGCACGTCGTCGAACAGCGCGCGCTCGACCTGGTACGTGGTGCCCCAGCCCGGCGAATGCTTGTCGCGAAAGTCGAACGACGAGCTAAGCTCGCGATATACGAAGTGCGCGCCGTTCTTGTACTGGAAGCCCGCCTCGACGACGGCCTGCAGCATGCCGGCCTCTTCGAGGTACGCCATGCTTTGCGGCAACAGGCTCTCGCCGATCGAGAAGCGCGGAAAGTGCTGACGCTCCAGCACCAGCACCGAGCGGCCCGCCTTACGCAGCAGCGCGGCGGCCACCGCGCCGGCGGGACCCGCACCGATGATCGCGACGTCGACCACGGTCCGCTTTGAAGAATCGCTGTTCAAATCACTCCTCCAACGGTTTGCGTGCGTTGCCGCGCCGTATGCGAGCCTCGCCACGCTTCGAACATCAGGCTCGCGCAGCTCCCGCCGAACCCGAAAGAAACCGACATCGCCGTGTCGATGCGCGCGTCGCGCGGCAAGCGCACGAGTGGCATGTCCCGCACTTGCGGCTCCGGCGTATCGACCAGCGCGGTCGCCGCGATGAAGCCCTCACGCATCATCAACAGCGTATAGATCGCTTCGTGCGCGCCGCACGCGCCGAGCGAATGCCCGGTCATGCCCTTGGTCGACGAAAACGCGGGCAACCCTTGCGCCGATGCACCGAACACGTCGCGCAACGCGTGCAGCTCTTCGAGATCGCCGAGCGGTGTGGACGGCGCATGCGTGTTCACGTAGTCGGGGCGCCGGCCCGCCTGCTCGAGCGCGCCGCGCATCGCGCGCGCGATGCCGGCCGCACGCGGCGCGACCATGCCCGCGCGATCGGTGCAATCGCCGAAGCCGCTCAGCTCCGCGTAGATGCGCGCGCCGCGCGCGAGCGCATGATCGAGCGCTTCGAGCACGAGCACGCCGCCGCCCGATGCGATCACGAAGCCATCGCGCTGCGTGTCGTACGGCCGCGATGCACTGTGGGGCGTGTCGTTGAAGCGGCGCGACAGCGCGCCCATCGCGTCGAACATCAGCGTCGTGTTGTCGTGCAGCGCTTCGCTGCCGCCCGCGAGCACGATCTGCTGGCGGCCGGTCTGGATCAGCTGCATGGCCTGCCCGATCGCGAGCGCCGACGTCGTGCATGCCGATGACGGCGAATAGCTGACGCCTTCGAGCCCGAACATCTGCGCGACGTTCGCCGACGCGGTGCTGCTCATCGTATGCGGCACCGTGTACGGCGGCACCTTGTCGACGCCGCGCGTTTGCGCGATCGCGAGCGCCGCGTCGTAGCTCGCCATCGTGCCGACGCCCGAGCCGATCACGACACCCGCGCGCGGCGACTGCAATGAAGCGAGGTCGAGCCTTGCATCGTCGATCGCGCGTCGCGCCGCGTGGCACGCAAAGCGCGCGGTGTCGCCCATGAAGCGTTCGAGCTTGCGCTCGAACGGCGCCTCGTGCGCGACCGACGCCACGCCCGCGACTTGCGATGCAAGCCCGCGCTCGCGCCACGCATCGATACGCTCGATTCGCGAGTACCCCACGCGCAACGCCGCGCAGACCTGGTCGAGCGTATTGCCGAGACACGACACGATGCCCATGCCGGTCACGACCACGCGTTGCAGGCCTGTGCTCATCGAACGCGCCGGAAAATCAGCGACGTGTTGATGCCGCCGAACGCGAAGTTGTTGCTCATCACGTACTCGGCGTCGATCTCGCGCGCGCCGCCGACGATGTAATCCAGCGGCGCGCAAGCCGGATCGAGGTGGTCGAGATTCAGGGTGGGCACGTACCAGTTGCGCTTCATCATCTCGATCGTCCACCACGCCTCGATCGCGCCGCACGCGCCCAGCGTATGGCCCACATAGCTTTTCAGCGAGCTGATCGGCATGTGCGCGCCGAAGGTCTGCGCGGTCGCATGGCTTTCGGCGATGTCGCCGCGATCGGTCGACGTACCGTGCGCGTTCACGTAGGCAATCGCTTCGGGCGGCAATTGCGCGTCGCGCAGCGCGAGTTGCATCGCGAGCGCCATCGTGTCGGCGGTGGGCTGCGTCATGTGCGCGCCGTCCGAGTTGCAGCCGAAGCCGACCACTTCCGCGTGAATCCGCGCGCCGCGCGCCAGCGCATGCTCGTATTCTTCGAGGACGAGCGTCGCCGCGCCCTCGCCGACCACGAGGCCGTCGCGCGCGGCATCGAACGGACGCGGCGTCAGATGCGGCTCGTCGTTGCGCGTGCTGGTCGCGTACAGCGTGTCGAACACGGCGACCGCGGGACCCGACAGCTCTTCCGCGCCGCCCGCGAGCATCAGCGTCTGTTTGCCGGACTGGATCGCCTCGTACGCATAGCCGATCGCCTGGCTGCCCGACGCGCACGCGCACGAGGTCGGGATGATGCGGCCTTTGAGGTCCCAGAACAGGCTCACGTTGACGGCCGTCGTGTGCGGCATCATCTGCACGTAGCTGTTCGACGTGACGTTGCTCATCAAGCCGGTTTCGAGCATCGTGCCGAACGCGCGGATCGGCTGCACCGAGCCCGACGACGAACCGTACGCGACGCCCATGCGGCCATCCGCGATGCGCGTGTCGTCGGCGAGGCCCGCGTCGGCGAGCGCGAGTTCGCTCGCGCGCACCGAGTACAGCGACACCGGGCCCATCGAACGCACTTTCTTGCGCGGGTAATGCGCGGGGATCGTGAACCCGGGCAGCGGACACGCGAGCCGCGTATGCAGCGACTCGAAGTAATCCCACTCGGACATGCGCCGCACCGCGTTCTCGCCGCGCTTCAGGCGCGCCTGAACCGCGTCCCAGCTATCGCCGAACGCAGTCACGCCGCCCATGCCGGTGATGACGACGCGCTTCATCAGACCATCCCGCCGTTCACGCCGATCACCTGGCGCGTCACATACGATGCGCCATCCGACATCAGAAAGCTCACCACCGACGCGACCTCGGCCGGCTGGCCGACGCGGTTCATCGGCACGGTCTTCAGCGCGTGATCGAGCGTCACCTGTTCGAGCATGCCGGTTTCGATCAACCCCGGCGCGACGCAATTGACGGTGATGTTGCGCGACGCGAGTTCGACCGCGAGCGCCTTGGTCGCGCCGATCAGTCCCGCTTTCGCGGCGCTGTAATTGACCTGGCCGCGATTGCCCATCACGCCCGACACCGACGCGATCGTGACGATACGGCCGCCCTGGCGCGCGCGCACCATCGGCATCGTCAGCGGATGCACGACGTTGTAGAAGGCATCGAGGCCGGTTTCGATCACGACGTCCCAGTCTTCTCCGGTGAGCGCCGGAAACGCCGCGTCGCGCGTGACCCCCGCGCTGCACACGATGCCGTAGTAAGGACCGTGCGCGGCGACGTCGGCTTCGAGCGCCTCGCGACACACGGCACGCTCGCGCACGTCGAATTGCAGCACGCGCGCCGTGCCGCCCTGCGCGGCGATGCCCGTCGCGACCGCGTCGGCTTCGCTGCGTCCGGTGCGGCAATGCACGGTCACGGCGAACCCGTCGGCGGCCAACTTGTACGCAATCGCGCGGCCGATGCCGCGGCTTGCGCCGGTAACGAGAACTCGCCGGCTCATGAACTGATACTCCCTTCGATGAATGACTGGAAATCGGGCGGTTGAAACACCTTGATCACCGCTTCGGCACAGCGCGCGTCGCCGTCGTCGATCGTGCATTCGTAGGCACTGTGGCCTGCGTCGCTGCGCAGCAGCTCGCTCACGTGAACGCGCAAACGCGCGCCGCTTTGGAACACCGGCTGCAAGGCCTGATAGCTGCGCGAGCCGAGCAGCACGCCGGGACGCGCGTGGCCGCCGCCGCGCATCGCGACGAGCGCGATGTGCGCGGCGATCGCCTGCGCCATCAGCTCGATGCCGATCCACGCGGGCATCGCGCCGGCGGCGTCGGCATACCATGCGTGCGGGTCGACGTTGGCGAAGGCGCTCAGCGTGGTGTCGGCGAACGTGTCGATCGCATCGAGCAGCAGCATGCTGCCGCGATGCGGGATGATCGCTTCGATCGGCTGACGCACGAGTTGCTCGACCGTGAGTGGCGGAGTCGTCATGCGCTTTACCGTGCGAGAATCAGGCTGACATTGCTGCCGCCGAACGCGAACGAATTGCTCATCGCGTACTGCGTGCCCGTGCCGCGCGGCAGATGGCGCGCGCCCGCGACGAGATCGAGCGCGGGCAGCGCGGGATCGGCCTCGCCGTCCCATAGATGCGGCGGCAGCGTCGCGTTCTCGCGCGCGAGCGTGAGCCACGCGAAGCCGAGTTCGGTCGCGCCGGCCGCGCCGAGCTGGTGGCCGGTCAACGGCTTGGTGCCGCTCGCGGCGACGCCGCCGGGGAACACGCGCGCCATCAGATGCGCTTCCATTTCGTCGTTCTTCCGCGTGGCAGTCGCGTGCAGATTCACATAGCCGATCGCCGAGGCCGCAATGCCCGCGTCCGCGAGCGCTTCGCGAAGCGCGAGTTCGCCACCGACGCCCTGCGGGTCCGGCGCCGAAATATGATGCGCGTCGCTCGATTCGCCGAGGCCCGCGAGCCGCACCGCCGCTTCGTCGCGGCTCATCAGGAACACGGCCGCGCCCTCGCCGACGTTGATGCCGCGGCGATTGCGGCTCATCGGATTGGTGCGCGCGCTGCTGGTCGATTCGAGCGACGCAAAGCCCTGCACCGTCAATTCGCATAGCGAATCGACACCACCGACGACAACCGCATCGCATAGCTGCAATTGCAACAGCCGACGCGCCGACGCGAACGCCTTCGCGCTCGACGTACACGCGGTCGAAATCGTAAACGCCGGCCCGTGCACGCCGAGCGCGGCGGCAGCGAACGGCGCGGCGGTGCCGATTTCCATCTGCCGATAGTTGAAGTTGGCCGGCAACTCGCCGGCTCGTGCGTGATAGACGAACGCGGTTTCGGCCGCCTCGATGCCCGACGTGCTGGTGCCGAGCACGACGCCGATGCGCTGCGGGCCGTAGCGCTCGCGCGCGGCTTCGAGCGCTGGCGCGATCTGCGCGAGCGCCGCGAGCAGCAGCCGGTTGTTGCGGCAGTCGTAGCGCGCGAGGTCGGCGCGCGGCGCGAGGTCGAGCGGCGCGAGCACGCTGCCGACGAACGCGTCGCCGATGCCGGTATGCACGTTGCCCATGCCGGGCGAGCGCGCGGCGGCGAGCGCCGGCACGATCTCGTCGACGTCGCCGCCGAGCGCGTTGATCATGCCTAGCGCATGCAAATAAACTGTTGGCGCTTTCATGCCGCCCTCCGTGGTTCCGATGACTTGCCCGAGCGCGCTGCCGATGGCATGCCGAGAGGCGCGAGCAGCACCGCCACCGCGATGCCGAGCGCGAGCGTGGTGCCGAAGCTTTTGAGCGCGGGCATCGCGCTCACGCCGAGCATGCCGAACGACAACAACGTGGTCGCCGCCGACAGCAGCACGCCGGTCCACACCGCGCCGAGATCCGCCTCTGCGCGCGCGCAGCCTTCGCGCAGGAACACCGCATAGTTTGCGCCGACGCCAAGCACCAGCATCAGCGCGAGCCAGTTGAACAGATTGAGCGGCACGCCTGCGTAGCCGAACACCGCCAGCGCGACGCCGACCGCGAACAGCACGGGCAAGGTCGTGGCGATACCCCCGCGCGCCCCGTAGCGCAGCATCAGCAGCGCGCACACGAGCACGAGCGCGCCGCCGAGCCACCAGCCGCTATCCACGCGATACGCGCCGAACAGCCTCGACACGCTCGCGGCCTTATCGACGAACACGACGCCGGGCAGGCCGCGCGCGAGCGCGATCAGCGCGGGCTCGTTGCGCGGCGTCACGCCTTGCGGGATCACGACGGCCGCGTAGCTTTGGTCATGCGCCCGATTCGCGTCATTCGATCCCACCGCGCCGAGCCACAGATGCCGATACGGCTGCGACCACGGCGCCGCGAGCCAGCGCTCGACGGTGAGCGGCGCGGGCGGCTTGGCGAAGCCGGCGAGCCACGCATCGGCGACTTCGTCCTTGAAGCCCGCTTGCAGCAGCGTCGCACGCAACGCGGCGAAGTCGCCGAACACATGCTGCACGAGCAGCGCGCGATCCTCGCGCTGACGTTGCGCGGACGGCACGAACTGCGCGACCGACTGGTAGCCGCCGACGCTATCGGCGCTGCCGTTCAGCGCATCGAGCTTCGCACCGAGCGCTTCGGCGCGTTGCAGCACCGCTTCCTGGGTCGCGCCGCGCACGACGAAAAACTGCGCGCTGTTATCGACGCCGACCGCCTCGCGCACCGTGTCTTCCTGCGCGGCCAGCGACGCATCGCGCTGGATCAGCAGATGGATGTCGTCGTCGCTGCTCAGACGCAGCCAGCCGGGCACCGACGCGATCAGCAGCAGCGCGGCGACCAGCCAGGCGCGCTTGCCGCCGAGCGCATGCTGCCAGCGCGCGAGCAGCCGCGCCGCGCCCGCGAACAGGCGCCGAGGGCTGTGCTTCGGCGCGCGCGTGAGCAGCGCGGGCAGCAGCCACAGTACCGACGCGAACGCGGTCGTAATGCCCACCATCGCGAAGCACGCGATCTGCTTCAACGCCGGGAACGGCACCCACATCAGGATCGCGTAGCCGAGCAGGCTCGTCGCCAGCGCAACGCCCAGCGCGGGCCGCACGCTACGCGCGCCGAGCCGCGCATCCCAGTCGCGGCCCGCGCCGAGATAGACGACGAAATACTGGATCGAGTAATCGACAGCCTCGCCGATCAGGCTCGCGCCGAACACGAGCGTCAACAGATGCAGCTTGCCGAAGACCAGCAGCGTCGCCGCGAGCGCGCAGACGATGCCGAGCGCGGTCGATACGAAGCCGAGCAGCAACAGACGCGGCGAGCGGAACACCCACATCATCAGCAGCGCGATGCCGGCGAGCGACGCGATGCCGATCACGTGCACCTCGCGTTCGGAAGCGCTGCGCGCGGCCTCGGCGTAGAACACGGCGCCCGTGCGTGCAACCGATACGTCGGGGAACGTCCGACGCAACGCGCTTTGCGCATCGGCGAGCGCCGCGTGTACCGCGCGCTGCGTCTTCGTTTCGTAGGCGGAGCCCGGCAGGGTCGCGATGACCAGCACGCTGGTCATGTCGCCATGCGCGTCGTGACGATGCGACACCAGCAGGTTGTCCTCGACTTCGAGATTCGACGTCGCGAGCGGCAGATTGCCGAGCCAGCGTTCAAGCCAGCCGAACGGATCGTCGGCGAGCTGCGTGCTGAGGCCGCCTTGCAGCGGGCTGTAGATGCGCTGCGCGAGCATGTCGTGCAGCGTCGTCGCGCTCGCGGTCGCGAGCGCGGTGCGATCGGCCGGCGCGAGCAGGCCGAAGCGGTATGGCAGATACAGCGCCGAGATCTGCGACAGGTCGAACGGCGGCAGTTCGGCCGTCACCGATGCGAATGCGCCGCTCTTTTGCAGCGACGCGCCCAGCTGCTTCGCGGCCGCTTTCGCGTGCGCATCGTCGCGGCTCGTGACGAGCAGCACGGTGCGATCGCCGAGCGCGCTCGCGAGCGTGTCGACCGCTTTCTCGGCGACCGGGTCCGCTTCGGTCGCGGGCAGCAGCGCGAGCAGATTGGTTTCGAGCGGCGACGCTCCGGCGAAGCGCCAGCCGCAATACAGCGCCGCCAGCAGCGCGAGCACGAGCCATGCGGCGCGCACACCCCACGCATGTTTCGCGGTTCGCTGCTGCGGCATGTCCATCACGGCGCTCCGAACAGGCTGCGCTCGTCCGGCGTCGGCTCGGCAACGGCCGTGCTGTTCGCGAACTCGAGCTTCGTCACGTCGCCGTTCGCGAGCGTGATGCGCAGGTGTTGCAGATAATCGCCGCCGCTCATGTCGAGGCCCTTGATCGATTGCGCGAGCTGCGGTTGATTCGGCGTGAGTCGCATGCGCCATTGCGCGGCGCTGCCTTCGGCGCTCACGTCGAACTGCGAGTACAGCGCCGACAGATCGCCGCCGAGCATCGCGCGCATCATCTTCGACACTTGCGCGACGCCGCGGCTGCCCTGCGCGCTATGCGTGCTCACGCGGCGGCCGCTGGCGTCGAGCTGCGCGACGCCAGCGTCGGTGATCACGTAGGTGGCCTTGTACGGCGTGTCGATCCGCCAGATCACGCCGCGCTCGCGGAAGAACAGCAAGGTGCCGTTGCTGACGAGCGGCTGCTTCATCGCGGCAAGCGTCTGCGTCTGCGTGAATTGCGCGCGTACGCCCTTGGGCTGCGCAAGATGCGCGGCGATCTGCGAGACGAGCGCGGCGTTGGCGTTGCTGGCGGCGTTGGCGGCTGGAGCCGTATTGCTGGCGGTGGCCGCATCGGCCGACGCCGCTGCCAATGCAAGCGCCCCGATTGCGACGATCGCCCCCGCCAGCCGCAACACGAGCGCTCCCAGCGCGCACCGGTTCACCGTCCCCATACGCGCTCCAGCTTTTCGAATACGACCGGCGGCGACACGAACTGCAATTCCTCGGTGGCGGCGTCGACGGCGACCTGGACCGTATAGCCCTTCGTGAGCCGCGCGCCCGATGCGCAATCGACGATTTTATAGCCTATTTTCAGGCGGTTTTCGTATTCGAGCAGTTGCGCGCGCACTTCGATCTTCTGTCCGTACACGGCGGCCCGCACGTACTTCAGATGCGCCTCGACGATCGGCCACAGATAGCCGGACGCCCGCATCTCGCGATAGTCGTAGTCGAACGCGCGCAACAGCGCCGCGCGGCCCAACTCGAAGTACTTCAGATAATTGCCATGCCAGCACACGTTCATCGCGTCGACGTCGTGAAACGGCACTTCGACGGTCGCGCTCGCGGCGAGCACGTGCTGCGTTTTCGCGGGCTCGCTCATGCGTTGACTCCTTGGGGATCGGCAGCGGCACCGGCATCCACATGCGCCGCGGCACTCGTAACAGCGCGTACGTGCCGCACATCGTTCAGGTCATGGTCGGCCATTTGCGCCTCGCTCGGGGCTGGCCCAGAAATCGAAGAAATTGAACCATTGGTAAGGGGCCTTGCGGCAATAGTGTTCGAGGCGCAGCGCGTAGCGTTGTGCCCACGCTGCCAGATGCTGCGCGCGTTCGCGGCGCGGCAGCTCGATGCGCTCGGCGAACGGCTCGAAATACATGCGGTAACCGTCGCTTTCCTTCAGGCAGAAGAACAGGTAGACCGGACAGCCGAGCGCATGCGCGAGCACGTAGGGTCCTTGCGCGAACCGCGCGCTCGCGCCGAGAAATTGCGCGTCGGTGGTGCGTCCTGCCTCGCGCGCCGGCACCCGATCGCCGACGATCACGAGCAGTTCGCCCGCATCGATGCGCTGCTGCATCAGCACCGCCGTCTCGGGACCGAAGTCGCCGACTTCGAGCAGATGCCGCGCGAAGTCGCGATTCGACGCCGCCAGCACCTCATTGAAGCGGCGCGCGTGCCCGGTGTAGACGACCGCCGTGACCTTCGCGTGTTCGCCGCGGATGGCGAGCGCGCGCATCATCTCCAGATTGCCGAGGTGCGCGCCGATCACGAGCGCGCCCTTGCCGCTCGCGATCAGTGCTTCGAACGCCGCAGGATCGTCGAACGTGACGTCGGTGTCGTCGACGCGGCCGGTCCATGCGGCGAGCTTGTCGAAGCCCGATTGCGCGAACGCGAGCATATGGCGATACGCGGACAGCCAGCCCGGGCGCGGCGTATCCGCCGACGGCGCGACCGCGCTCAGATGCGCGAAGTAGTTGTCCGACGCGGCGCGCGCCGCGCGGCCCGTCAGCAGAAAATACGCGACGACCGGATGCAGCCACAGCGCGGTGAAGCGGCGGCCGAACAGCTTGCAGCTCAGCGCGAGCAGGCTCATGCCGAGGCGGCTGCCGCGTTCGGCGATGCGCCACCAGGCTTCCGGCCGGGGTTCATCGGCGGCGTCGGCCAGCGCGCCGCGGCGCGGCATCAGCTTGTGCGCGAGCAGCATCGGCAGACGCCACAGCATCCCGAACACGAGCCGCGTATGGCTGCGGCTGATTCGGACGTTGTCCCACAGCACGTCGAAATGCGACACTCCGTCGGCCGCGTAGGTCACGCGCGTCGGGATCGAGCGGAACACGGCGCGGCGCCAGTAGAGACGCACGAGGATCTCGATGTCGAAGTCCATGCGCGTGGGCAGTCGCACGCTGTCGATCAGCTCGCATGCGAGCGCGAGCGGATACAGACGAAAGCCGCACATCGAATCGCGGATCGTCAGCGACAGCGTCTCGATCCACACCCACACGTGGGTCAGATAACGCCCGTACAGACGTGCCTTCGGCACGCTGTCGTCGTAGACCGGACGGCCGAGAATCACCGCGCCGGGTTCGGCGCGCGCGGCATCGATGAAGCGCGGCACGTCGGTCGCATCGTGCTGGCCGTCGGCGTCGATCTGCAGCGCGTGCGTGTAGCCCGCGGCGCGCGCGGCGCGCAGGCCCGCCATCACTGCCGCGCCCTTGCCGCCGTTTGCCGGCAGACGCAGCAGCGTCATCTGCTGCGCGTATTGAAGCGCGAGCGCGGCGAGTACCCGCTGGGTCGGCGCGTCGCTGCCGTCGTCGACGACGAAGATCGGCAGGCCGTGCACCGCGAGATGCGCGACGCTCGCTCCGATCGCGTCCTTGTGGTTGTAGATCGGAATGACGATGCAGGGCGCGAACGTCATCACGCGTCCTCCCGATGCACGAGCAAGCCCGACGCGCATTCGCGTCCGTCGAGCCGATACGCGAACTGCACACGCCGGCGCGCGGCATCATAGGCGAGCGTGAGCTCGAGCACCGCACCGGGCGACACCGACGCCATGAACTTCAGGCGGTCGACCGATGCCACCTCTCGCACGCGCGGCCAATGCCCGGCCGCGAGCCGCGCTGCCCAGTCGACCTGCACGACGCCCGGCAGAATCGGCAGACCCGGAAAGTGGCCGGCGAAATGCCGGAGTGACTGCGGCACGCGCAGCACGTAGTGCAGCGTGTCGCCGACGCGCATGTCGCCGACGCGCATGTCGCCGACGCGCGTTTCGGCGAGCACTTCCATGCCCTCGGCGAGCGGCGCGAACGCGGCCGCAACCGCGCTCGCGGGCAGCTTGCCGCGCGCGTCGAATGGCAGGCTCACGCGAAAACGCCAATGACGCGGCAGCACGACCGCATCGAAGTAATCGGCCAGATGCCGGCGCAGCGTTTTCGCCAGCGCGACGCGGCCTTCGTCGCACAACGCAGCGCCGCCCGCCTCGGTCAGCGCGACCACCGCGCCGACGCGTTCGCGCGACGCGCCTATGAGCAGCACCAGCGCCGCCTGCGCGACATACGGATGCAGCGCGAGACGCGCCTCGAGTTCCGGCAGCGAGACGCGCTTGCCGCCGAGCTTCAGCACGCGGTCGAGGCGCCCTTGCAAGCGGAAGCGCCCGTCGGCATCGAACGCGATGCGATCGCCGGTGCGATGCCAGCCGTCGTGGTCGAGATGCGGCGAGCGCACGCACAGCGCGCCGTCGTCGTCGCGGCGCACCTCGGCGCCGGCGACCGGCTGCCACGCGTCGCCCTGATCCTGACGCCGCCACGCGATCCCGCCGGTTTCCGTGCTGCCGTAGATTTCGAGCGGCGCCGCGCCGTAGCTCGCCGCATAGGCCAGCGCGGCGTCGGCCGCGAGCGGGCCACCCGACGAAAAGAACCCGCGCGGCGCGGGCGTAAGCGCGGCGAAGCCCGGCAACGCGGGCCAACGCGACAACTGCGCGGGCGTCGACACCACCGCCGTCGCGCCGCATTGCGCGATGCGCGCCTGCAGTTGCAGCGGCTCCATGCCGATCGCGCGATCGAACGCGCGGCCAGCCGCGAGCGGCCACAACACGCGAAACAGCAAACCGTAGATGTGGTGATGCGGCACGCTCGCGAGCATCGTCGCGTCGCCGAGCAATGCGCCCCATTGCCGTTCGAGCGTGTGGACTTCGGCGTTGAATTGCGCGAGCGTCTTGCGGATCGGCTTCGGCGTGCCGCTGCTGCCGGATGTGTAGAGCGTCATCGGCGCATGGGCGTCGATCGGGTGGGCGGTGTGAGCCGTGCGATGTGTCGCTGCGACGAACGGCGGCAGATCCGCATCCGTCAGCAGGAAGTCGTAGGCGTGCGCGAGATCGGCGAGATAGCCCGGCGTTGCATTGGCCGGAATCACCGGCTCCTTGCCGCACGCGAACAGCGCGAACAATGCGCAGGCGAACTCGAACGGATCGTCGATGCAGAGCGCGCAGCGCCGCGCGTCGGGCGTTCGCACGAGCTCGATCAAGCCCTCGACGCGCGCGCGAAACGCCGCGCGATCGAGCAGCACGGCGCCATCGCGGCACACCGGTGCGGCGGACGTCGCAAGCGCGGGATCGGCCGACAACAGATCGTGCAACGCGAGCATCAGGCGGCCTCCGAATCCGCTCGCGCGGCGCGCGGCAGCACGAACAGACGTCGCCATACGTATTCGCCCGCCAGCAGCGCGCCGATCAGTCCGTAGGCGATCGCGCCGTTGTACAGCGACCAGGCCGCGCGGCTCCAAAAGAGCGCGGTGTAGACGGAAAACGCGCCGTTCAGCACGAAGAAAACGCACCAGACCTGAGTCACGCGCCGCGTATAGCGCACCGCACCCGGCGGCAGATCGGGACTGCCGAGGCGCGCAAATTTTTCGATCATCGACGGCCCGCGCACGAGCGTCGCGCCGAACGCGATCAGCAAACCGAGATTGACGAGCGACGGATAGAAGCGCAGCAGCAGCTCGCTATCGGTGACGACGATCGTCGCCGATGCGCAGCTCAGCATCGCCACCACGCTCCAGTCGAGCGTGGAAAGCTGCCGCAGCGACATCGCAACCGGACCGCCACCGGCCCAGCGCTGCAGCCATAAAGTCACCAGCAGCATGCCGCCGACGAGACGCGGCGCGTCCCAGCGCCATGCGCACAAGATCAGGGCGGGGTAAGCGAGTTTCAGCAGCACCTGCAGGACGGTCCTGCTCCAGTGAGGCCGCGCGCCGGATTCGCTTGCGGCGGGACTTGGCTGCGACATCTGCGTGCGCGGGTGCGCGACCGGCATCAGCCTTGCGCCGCGAGCAGCGATTCGACCGCGCCGATCACGTCGCCGACCGTGCGCACGGATTTGAAGTTCTCCGGCTTGATGCGGCGGCCGGTCATCTCCTGCAGCTTGATGGCGAGATCGACCGCGTCGATGCTGTCGAGATCGAGGTCTTCGAACAGGTGAGCGTCGGGCGTCACGCGCTGCGGCTCGATCGCGAAATTTTCCTGAAAGATCGCGCGGATGCGCTCAAGAATCTCAGTCTCGGTCACGATTAAACCCCCTTCCTTGCGGTTTCGTTCGCAGCATGCGCCGCTTCGCGCTGACTCTCGACCAACGCGGCAAGCGTGTTGATCGAGCGAAAGTGCTCGCGGGTGCGTTCGTCGTTCGCCACGATGGTCAATTGGTATTGTTTGCGCAGCACGATGCCGATTTCGAGCGCGTCGATCGAATCGAGACCGATGCCGTCGGAACCGAACAACGGGGTGTCGTCGTCGATATCGGCGGGGCTCAGGTCTTCGAGATCGAGGGCTTCGATCAGAAGCTTCTTAATTTCCAGTTTTAAAGAATCCATAGTCGAACAGGTGCTGGGTAATGTGGGCTTCTACGGCATTCGTCACGCTGCGCGCCGCGATGGCCGCGGTGGTGTCGTGCGCGGCCAGCTCGTCGACGCCAAGCGGCGCGAGCACGTTCACGCGCATCCGGAAAGCGCGCGCCGGCACGTCGTACCAGCGCATCTGCCGCGTGAACGCGGGCGGATCGCAATCCATCAGTACCGGCACGATCGGCGCGCCGGCCTTCAGCGCCATGTGCGCGAATCCGCGCGAGAACGCGTGCAGCCGGTTCGGCGCCGGGCTGCGCGTGCCTTCCGGAAAAATGATCATCGTATAGCCGGCCGCGAGCTGCTTCGCGCCGGCCTCGACGAGCGCGATCGCGTCCGCGTTGCTCACGTATTCGGCCGCGCGCACGATGCCCCAGAAACACGGGTTGTGCCAGTGCGCGTGCTTCACGACGCAGCACGCGCGCGGCGTCAACGACAGCAGAACCATCACGTCGAGGTAAGTCGGGTGATTCGCGACGACGATCGCCGGCCCGCCCGCGCACAACGCCTCGGCGCCGGACACTTCGAGTTCCATCACGCCGAGACCGCGCAGCACCGCGACGAGCGCGCGGAAGAACCGGTGAATCACGACGGTCACCGCGCGCTGCCGCGACGCGCGATGCGGCCACAGCCACGCGAGCGGAAACACGAGTACCGAAAACAGCACGCCGCACACGCCGAACGCGACGAAAGCGAGGCCAGTCGCGCAAAAACGCCACGCGTAATCAAGCCGCGCGCTCATCCCACCTCCAGTGCCACAGCGCGCCCGCGCGCTGCCAGCGCGCGGGCTGGCCGGTTTCGAGGCAGTGCAGCAGCGCCTGGCTCTGGGTCGCAAAGCTCGGGGCGTCGCTCAACGCGGATCGCGGGTCGCCGCGTTGCTCGGCCACCTCCTCGTCAGCGCGGGCCAAAGAGCAAACAACGTGCCCAGCCGACGCATCTTTGTCGAGCAACACCGCGATCGCACCGCCGTGCACTTCGTCTTCGATCGTGCCGTACGCGAGATCGGCCGGTTCGTCGGCATACACGAGCAGCACCGGCGCATTCGGTTGCGTCGCGTATTGCGCGTACGCTTCGAGCAGCGCATAACCGAGCGTCTGCGCTCCAGCCGATACCGCGCTCGCGGCCGAGCGGTCGCCGCGCGCAATCCCGAACACGCCGGTCATCGCGTTCAACACCGACAGGCTGAAGGCGGTCGGCGATACCGGCTCGCCGGCGCTGATGCTGCGCAGGATGTCGGTGGTACGCCGCAACTCCCCGTGCCGCGAAGCGAACACCACGCGCGCGGGTTCCTGCGCGACGCAGTCGTGCGCGACCTTGAGCGCCAGCTTGGACAGCGTGCTGAGACGCCGCCGCACGATCGGCTCGATGAAGCCGATATCGGGTGCGGCAGACGAGGTAGCCGGCCAGCTAGACCAGCGACCGACCGGAATGGTCCAGTGCAGATCGGGCATATTGGTGTTCGCGCGTGGAAACGGGGAAGGGGCTCAAGCGCCTGACGGAATACACAGCCGTCACGGCGAGCGCCGCCGCGCGGATCGGGAAGTTCCAACCCGGGACCGACCAGTCTGCCTGTCAGGGAATGCAGCACCGGCGATCGGGCCCGATTTGTCAGGCGCCCCTGACAATCGGTGTAGTGGATAGCGGCTCAGGCTCCTTTTGTGGCCGAATAGTACCGGGTATTTTGAATCAGATCGGCGAGGAAAGACGTATCCATCTGTATCCGCGCCTGTCACGCAACACATTGTTAGACGATTTGACAAGACCGGCCCCGACGCCGCACCGGAAGGCGATCTCGTGCGTCGGCGCTGGCGCGACAATGCCGCCGGAACCGACGAAAGACCTTTCATTCGTCTTTCTTCGAATGCACCGCAGAGCGAAGACACCGACGCCGCGTCGTCCGTGCAAACAACATTCGTGGCAACGATGCGCCCGCGCCTGCTATACTCCGGCCCTCATTGGGGAGTAGCCGCCCCGCGGCACGTCCGCACCGCTTCGCCGGTGCGTCGCACGTGTGGTTCGCGGGGGCGCCTGTCAACAGACTTGGCCTGCACGGCCATGGCAGTCGCAGCCTCTGGCCTGGCGAGACCGATGATCCACACGCGCCGCAACAGGGCCCGGCGTGTCGTGGGTCGTCGCTCGTTCATCTTCGGCCCGAGGAATCCATTCAACGTGAATCAAGCTTTTCTGATTTCGACCGGAGCGGTCGCGCTCGCCGAGATCGGCGACAAGACGCAACTGCTCTCGCTCGTGCTGGCCGCGCGCTATCGCAAGCCCGTGCCGATCATTCTCGGCGTGCTCACGGCGACGCTGATCAATCACGCAGGAGCCGGCGCGCTCGGCGCGTGGCTCGGCTCGATGCTGACGCCGACCATCATGCGCTGGGCGCTGGCGGCGTCGTTTATCGGCATGGGGCTGTGGATTCTCGTGCCCGACAAGCTCGACGACGAGGAAGCCAACACGAACCGCACGCACTTCGGGGTGTTCGGCGCGACGGTCGTCACGTTCTTCCTCGCGGAAATGGGCGACAAGACACAGATTGCGACGGTCGCCCTCGCCGCGCGCTTTCACGATTTCTTCGGCGTGGTGGCCGGCACGACGCTCGGCATGATGATCGCGAACGTGCCGGCGATCCTGCTCGGCGACCGCTTCGCGCATCGTCTGCCGACCAGGCTCGTGCACGGCATCGCCGCGGTGATGTTCGTCGTGCTGGGCGCGATGGCGTTGTTCGGGGTCGGGGTCTGAGCTACTGCGCGGCCTTCGGCGCCGACGCCGCGCCCGCGGGGGGCGTGGCCGCCGGCAGCGACACTTCGTTGGCGTCCGCGCCGCCACCGCCGCCGAGCGGAATCTTCACGGTGTGCACCGCGCCGTTGGCCAGCGGGAAATCAGCCAGCGCGCTACGCGCCAGATATGGCATTGCCCGCACCAGCGACGACTCCTCGCCGACATTGCGCGCCGTGACGTTGTAGACCTCCCGGCCGCTCGCGCGCTCGGTGATCCGGATGCCGAGCAGATGCGTGAACACCGGGTAGCTCTGGTTCACGTACGTCGCCGGGAAGGGCCCCCACGGTCCCCACGGATCGAACGGCCGGCCCCAGTAAGGACCGGGCCACGGGTTGTAGTAGACCGGCTGCGCGACGGTTACGATGTCCGAGCGGATGCCATAGGCGAGCTCGACCAGATAGCGCGCGTCGTCGTGCGAGACTTCGCGGAACGCGTGCAAGGCGAGCTCGTTCGCGACGATCCGCTCGTACGCGCTCAGTTCGAGATTGTTCTTCTGATCCTCGTGCCGCGTGAACGCATAGGTGCGCGTCGCGTCGCTTCCGCTCCAGTCCGAGAACGCCGTGACCTGCGTGGTCACGTAGGTCGTGCAGCCGGACAGCAGCGCCGTCAGCGCGACGAACAGCAGCGCGACGCGGCGGGTCCATCGATCGATGTTCATGGTCTGCCTCGTGATGCCTCTGATTGCATCTATTCTGCTTCAGTTAAAACTCTGCTTCAGTCGAGACTATTCCGTCGCGCGATCCGCTGCCCGGCGGACGATGCCGGCGCTCCGCCACGCGCGGTGCCCGATAATACGCTGACCTCGCCAGCCGGTAGAAGGTTCTTCCCCTGTCCGTCGAAAGCGGCAGCGCTACCCGGCGCCGAGACTCGGCCCCCTTCCCTTCCGCACGATTGCCCGAGGCTTTGTACAATGAGTCGACCAAGCCCGGCTCGCGCGCCGTTTGCGCGCCCGACCGCTCGAGTACACCACCACAGAACGCCATGGCCGATACCGCAACGCCCAATGTGATCCGCCGCGCCGATTACGCGCCGCCCGCCTTCCTGATCGACACCGTCGCACTGGAGTTCGATCTGGTCCCCGAACGCACGGTCGTCAGGAACACGATGCGCGTTCGCCGCAACCCGGATGCGTCGCGCGCCGCGCATCTCGACCTGATGGGCGAGCAACTGGAGTTCGTCAGCGCCGCGATCGACGGCAAGCCATTCCCGAACGCGCACCCCCACGAGCACGGCCTGCTGCTCGACGACGTGCCGGACAGCTTCGAGCTGACCCTCACCAGCATCTGCAATCCCGCGGAAAACACCACGCTGTCGGGGCTGTATGTGTCGAGCGGCAACTTCTTCACGCAGTGCGAGGCCGAGGGCTTTCGCCGCATCACCTATTTCCTCGACCGCCCCGACGTGATGGCGAGCTTCACGGTCACGCTGCGCGCGAGCAAGGCCGACTATCCGGTGCTGCTGTCGAACGGCAATCTTCTGGAACAAGGCGAGTTGCCCGACGGCCGCCATTTCGCGCGCTGGGAAGACCCGTTCAGGAAGCCGAGCTATCTGTTCGCGCTCGTCGCGGGCAAGCTCGTCGCGCTCGAAGAACGCGTGAAGACCGGCTCAGGCAAGGAAAAGCTGCTGCAGGTCTGGGTCGAGCCGCACGATCTCGACAAGACCCGTCACGCGATGGATTCGCTGATCCACTCGATCCGCTGGGACGAACAGCGCTTCGGGCTCGAGCTCGATCTGGACCGCTTCATGATCGTCGCGGTCAGCGACTTCAACATGGGCGCGATGGAGAACAAGGGGCTCAACATCTTCAACACGAAGTACGTGCTCGCGAACCCCGAAACGGCCACCGACACCGACTTCTCGAACATCGAGGCGGTGGTCGGCCACGAGTACTTCCACAACTGGACCGGCAATCGCGTGACCTGCCGCGACTGGTTCCAGCTGAGCCTCAAGGAAGGCCTGACGGTGTTCCGCGACCAGGAGTTCTCGGCCGACATGGCGGGCGGCGCCACCGACGAAGCCGCGCGCGCGACCAAGCGCATCGAGGACGTGCGGGTGCTGCGCCAGATGCAGTTCGCCGAGGACGCGGGCCCGATGGCGCATCCGGTGCGCCCGGAAAGCTACGTCGAGATCAACAACTTCTACACGATGACCGTCTACGAGAAAGGCTCGGAAGTCGTGCGGATGTATCAGACGCTGTTCGGCCGCGACGGTTTTCGCCACGGCATGGACCTGTACTTCAAGCGTCACGACGGCCAGGCCGTGACCTGCGACGACTTCCGTCACGCGCTCGCCGACGCGAACGGCCGCGACCTCGCGCAGTTCGAGCGCTGGTATAGCCAGGCCGGCACGCCGCGCGTGTCGGTGCGCACGCGCTACGACGCCGCGCAGCAGCGCTACAGCGTGACACTGCGCCAGGGCTACGGCGATGCCGTGCCGGCCGCGCGCGAAACGCAGAAGGGGCCGCTGCTGATTCCGTTCGCGATCGGTCTGATCGGCAAGGACGGCCGCGATCTGCCGCTGCAGTTCGACGGCGAGGCGAACGCGTCGGAGTCGACCACGCGCGTGCTCGAATTCACGCAGACCGAGCAGACCTTCACGTTCGTCAACGTCGGGCAGGAACCGCTGCCGTCGCTGCTGCGCAATTTCTCGGCGCCGGTGATCGTCGAATACGACTACACGGGCGAACAGCTCGCGTTCCTGCTCGCGCACGACAGCGATCCGTTCAACCGCTGGGAAGCCGGCCAGCGGCTTGCCACGCGCGAGTTGCTCGCGCTGGCCGCGCGCGCGGCCACGGGCGCGGCGCTGCAGTTCGACGACTCGGTCGTCGCCGCATTCGCGCGCGTTTTGACCGACGAGACGCTGTCGCCGGCGTTCCGCGAACTCGCACTGATGCTGCCGTCCGAAGCGTATCTCGCCGAGCAGATGGCCGAATCGAATCCGGCCGCGGTGCACGCGGCACGGCAGTTCGTGCGCAAGCGCCTCGCGAATGCGCTGCGTGACGACTGGCTGAAGGTCTACGAGCAGCATCGCACGCCAGGCGCCTATGAAACGACGCCCGAGGCCGCCGGTCATCGCGCGCTGAAGAATCTGGCGCTGTCGTACCTGACCGAACTCGACGACTCCGCGGACGCCGTGCGTGTCGCGGCCGCGCAATATGAAACCGCGAACAACATGACCGACCGCGCGGCCGCGCTGTCGGCACTGCTCAACGCGGCCGCGCCGCAAGGCGGCAGCCCCGAGGCGCAGCACGCGCTCGACGACTTCTATCGACGCTTCGAGAAGGAGCCGCTCGTCATCGACAAATGGTTCGCGTTGCAGGCCACCCAGCGCGGCGGCGCACGACATCCGGTGATCGATACGGTGCGCAAGCTGATGACGCATCCGGCCTTCAACCTGAAGAACCCAAACCGGGCGCGTTCGCTGATTTTCAGCTTCTGCGCGGCCAACCCCGCACAGTTCCACGCGGCAGATGGCTCCGGCTACGCATTCTGGGCCGAGCAGGTGATCGCGCTCGACGCGCTCAATCCGCAGGTGGCCGCGCGCCTCGCGCGCTCGCTCGAACTGTGGCGACGCTTCACGCCGGCGCTGCGCGACAGCATGCGCGCGGCACTCGAGAAAGTGGCCGCAGAGGTCAAGTCGCGCGACGTGCGCGAGATCGTCGAGAAGGCGTTGGCGTGATGCCTCTCTGAGTTCCCGAGTCACATCGGAAAGCCGGCACGCGTTGCCGGCTTTTTTTCGCGTTGTTTTCAGCTGCGTTCACGCGCTCGTGTCGCGCCGTTAGCCGTTTGGCCGACTGTTCATCGGGCCTCGCCGGGCAGAAAGTATACGTACAGGTTTGATGGTTTACATTTAACGCGGTACGTTATACGATTCGATGATCACGACATTCGCAGACAAGGCCACCGCAAGAATCTTCCAGGGCAGGTTCGTGCATTCGTTGCCACGCTCGATCCAGGCGCTAGCGCATCGCAAGTTGCTGATGATCGACGCCGCGAGCTCCGTCTCGAATTTGCAGGCGCCGCCCGGAAACCGGCTCGAAGCCTTGCAAGGCCAGCGCAGCGGGCAATGGAGCATCCGCATCAATGCGCAGTGGCGCATCTGTTTTCACTTCGTCGGCGAGGACGCGCTGAATGTCGAGATCATCGACTATCACTGACTACTGGGAGACCGACATGGTCATCAAACGCTCCGCGCTCAACAGCATCGATTTCTCCGACATCGATACGGGCGCGGCCATTGCCGAGATCCATCCGGGCGAAATTCTGCGCAGCGAGTTCCTCGAGCCGCTCGGCATGTCCGTCAACGCGCTCGCGCTCGCGCTGCGGGTGCCGGCGCCGCGCATCAACGACGTCGTGCGCGGCCGCCGCGCAATCTCCGCCGATACCGCGCTGCGGCTCGAGCGCTACTTCGGCGCCAGCGCGCAGTTCTGGCTCAATCTGCAAATCGCCTACGACCTGCGCGTCGCCACCGCCGCCGCCGGCGAGCAGATCGAACGGGAAATCGAACCGATGCCGCGCGCCGAGCGCCCGAAACTGCCCCGCGTGCCGGCCGGACACGCCCGGGCCGCGGCCCTCGCGGCCAGCGTCAGCGGCACCGTCTCGGCCAAGGCGCGCCGCAAGACCTGAAGCCGGCCGTGCAACCAAAAGCACGGAGCCGACACAAACGAGCGGTTAAAATCCCATCATTCTTCTAGCCTTCCGGAGTACAGCAATGTCTTTGCAACGTCGTACCACTCTCACGAAGTACCTGATCGAGCAGCAACGCGAAACCAACAACCTGCCCGCCGACCTGCGCCTGCTGATCGAAGTCGTCGCGCGCGCGTGCAAGGCGATCAGCTACCACGTCAGCAAGGGCGCGCTCGGCGATGCGCTCGGCTCGGCGGGCAGCGAAAACGTCCAGGGAGAAGTGCAGAAGAAGCTCGACATCCTCTCGAACGAAATTCTGCTCGAGGCGAACGAATGGGGCGGCAACCTCGCGGGCATGGCCTCCGAGGAAATGGAACAATTCTTCCCGATTCCGGCCAACTATCCCAAGGGCGAATATCTGCTCGTGTTCGATCCGCTCGACGGCTCGTCGAACATCGACGTGAACGTGTCGATCGGTACGATCTTCTCGGTGCTGCGCTGCCCGGACGGCCATCAGGCCACCGAGCAATCGTTCCTGCAGCCGGGCACGCAGCAGGTCGCCGCGGGCTATGCGGTGTACGGCCCGCAAACGGTGCTCGTGCTGACCACCGGTAACGGCGTGAACTGCTTCACGCTCGATCGTGAGCTCGGCTCGTGGGTGCTCACGCAAAGCGACATGCGCATTCCCGTCGAAACGCGCGAGTACGCGATCAACGCGTCGAACGAACGCCACTGGTATCCGCCGGTTCAGCAATACATCGGCGAGCTGAAGGCGGGCAAGGAAGGTTCGCGTCAGGCCGACTTCAACATGCGCTGGATCGCGTCCATGGTCTCCGACGTGCATCGCATCCTGAGTCGCGGCGGCATCTTCATGTACCCGGCCGACAAGCGCACGCCGGACAAGCCGGGCAAGCTGCGTCTGATGTACGAAGCGAATCCGATGGCGTTCATCGTCGAGCAGGCGGGCGGCGCCGCAACCAACGGCGAGAAGCGCATTCTCGACATCCAGCCGAAGAGCCTGCACGAGCGCGTCGCGGTGTTCCTCGGCTCGAAGAACGAGGTCGATCGCGTGACCCGCTATCACCTCGAAGCGAAGAAGTGATCTCGAAAGAAAAAAATGCCTCAAGGGGCTTGTCAAGGCACTAAAGTAGTCCCTATAATTTCGTTTCTCCTGATGCCGGAATAGCTCAGACGGTAGAGCAGCGCATTCGTAATGCGAAGGTCGGGGGTTCGATTCCTCTTTCCGGCACCAAGTCAAATACTGGCGAGGCTTACAGGCCCCCATGCACTAGCGACGAATGCGTTGCTTTCATGGAGTCTGATATGTCCGCCAAACCTCTGAAAATCGTGGCTGGGTCGTCCAGGACCGCCTACGATATTGCCCCTGTCCGAGCCGTAACGGCGCCGGACAGGCGGCGCATTTCTTTTCCCGAACTTGCCGAAGCCTATCTTGCTGCCTACGTAGGACGCGATCCGTCGCGGGCGCAGATCATCCGCCGCTGGTCGCAATACTTCGATGGCTGGATCGCCGCCGAAATCGACGGTGACGCGGTGGCCGATGCCCTCGACCACTGGGCTGCGACACCCGTGCGCCGCTACGTTGGCTCGGACGAATCCGGCGCAATGCTCTATCGCGAACTGGGCCTTCCCAAGCCCGGTTCGATCAACAAGGCCAAAGCCGTCCTATCCGCTGTGCTGAACTTCGCCAGGGCCCGCCGCATGATGCCCAAGGGCTGGACGAACCCCTGCCGCGAGGTGCCGGGTCTCACGATGAACAACGAGCGCGTCCGCTTTCTGGACGCCGCCGAACGCAAGCGGCTTCTCGCCGTGTGCCGCCTGTCAACGTGGAACCGGCTTTACCTGCTGGTCCTGACGGCAATCACGACCGGCGCGCGCCGCTCCGAACTGCTGCGCCTGCGTTACCCCGATCTCGATCTCGATCGTGCCACCGCCTACGTGCGCAGCTCGAAGAACGACGAGCCGCGCGTGCTGCCGCTCACGCCGGCTGTGATCGCGGAAATCCGCCGCTTCGGCAAGCCGCCGCACCCTGATGCCCTGCTGTTCGCCCGCGTCGGGGACCCAGACCGCCCCTTCACGATTGACAGTGCGTGGTACGCCGCACTGCGCGACGCAAATATCCACAACTTCAGGTTCCACGACCTCAGACACACGTGCGCGTCTTATCTGGCGCAGAACGGCGCGTCGCTGCTCGACGTGGCCGCGACACTCGGCCACAAGCAACTGGACGTCACGCGTCGTTACTCGCACCTGACCATCGACAGCAAGCGCGCGATCGTGGAACGCGTCATGGGAGATATCGCATGAGAACGAAGGACAAGGTGCAGCACCCGCTTCCCGAACTTGCGCTGACCGACAAGGGCGGCAACGTCGAACGTACCGGCCTGACGCTGATCGACGTGCGCACGCGGGAAACCGTGCAACGCCTCAACCTCGCATTTACGGAAGCGTTCACGGCGACGCTCGGCGTCCAGCCAACCGCGGCCCTCCTGACGGACTTGAGTCGTCGCAACCGCACGATCATTGCCGACCTGCTCGCGAGCCTCGACCGCGAACTGCGCGGGGGGTTCAACCAACCGGTAATCGATGCGAGGAAAGGTAACCGCGACGACAAGGTGACGCCCGACGACGAGCGCGCGGTGCGCGAAACGTTCGTAATCCAAGCCGACCGGCTCGCGAAGGTTGGGCGCAAGCTGAAGAAGGTGGTCTATGCCGAGGTCCAGTCCCGCTGCCTGCGTGAGAAGAATGGCCGGCGTCTGCGGCCGTTCTCGCTGTCCACGATCCGCAAGCTCACCGATGGCATCCCCTATCCACCACCGCCACTGCGCGACGACACCGAAGCGCCGCCCATACTGCACACTGCGACCTGATCGCAGCGAATCAGCAAGCAATCGATGCCACGAGTAAGTCGTGGCATTTTCATTTGCGCACTATCACATCCATCGGCAGGTCCGGACGCCTGACCAGTATTGGACTGAACCACCAGTGACTAACGGAGGATGTGATGACCGAAGTAATCCGCAGCCCGCTGATCGACATGTACGGCGGCGAACGCTCGTGGTGCGCGATCTACGGCGGATCGCTGTTTCCGTCCGAGCAAACGGCGCGCACGTATATCGCCGGTGAGAAAAAGCGGAAACTGATGTGGCTCGGCCTGCTGTTCGTTATCGGCAAGCGCATGGTGACCGACCAGCCCGAGGCACTGTTCAACGCCATCGTGGAGATGAAGAAGGACGATTCCCGCGCCATCGCCGGCACGGCGACCGCCCAGCCGTTCGCGCCGGTCGAGCCCATCAAGCCAGGACATGCACGCATCACGTCGCTGCGCGGAAAGAAAGGGGATCAACTCGAACCCGAACCGGCCTGAGCGGAGGCCGTCATGAACGACGAACTCCAGGCATGGCTGAACGCGGTGAACCTGTCCGGCAGCGGCACGCTCGACGGGCTCACCGCCGGACGCTGGCATGACGAACTCGACGCCCGGAACCGGGAACTGCAGGAGGCCCGCGACGAACGCGACGAGCGCGACGCTGCGGGCAGCGCATGAGCGCCGCCGCCCTGCTGGACAGGCTCGATGGCGTGCATGCGTGCGGAGCGGGCCGCTGGCGGGCAAGGTGTCCGGCGTGCGACTCGCGCCGCGACGTGCTCGCGATCACCGAGACAATGGACGGCGTGGTCCTGCTCCACTGCTTTCGCGACGGATGCACGGCGACCGATATCGTGGGCGCGACCGGTCTCGAACTCGACGCACTGTTCCCGCCGCGCGTTGAAGGTGTCCACGCCGCGAAGCCGGTGGCGCGCCGCTTCAACGCCGCGCAAGTGCTCGCCGCCGTCAATCTCGAACTGCTCGAAGTGCTGCTCATTGTCGGCGCGATCCTGCGCCGGGGATCGGTCACGCGCACCGAGCACGCGCGCCTGATGCTTTCGGTCTCGCGCGTGTTCGTCGCGGAGGGCGCGACCCATGACTAGCCCCTCGATCCTCGACACACTGATCACGCAACCGCCCATTCAATCGAAGCGCAAGCCGCGCACGGGGATGAACGGCATGTCCGCCGCCGCGGCCGGTTTCAGCTATCACGACTTCTACTCGCACCTGCCGACGCACAAGTATCTGCACGTTCCGACCGGCGAACTGTGGCCCGCGTCGAGCGTGAACGCAAAACTGCCGCCGGTGAATCTGGCGGACGATTCATATGTGAAGGCGCACGCGTGGCTGGACGAGCACCGCGCCGTGATGCAGATCGTGTGGATGCCGGGTGAGCAGCAGGTAATCGAAGACCGCGTGATGCAGGCCGCAGGCTGGCAGGCGCACGCCGGTGCGCGGTCCTTCAACCTCTATGTGCCGCCTTCGATGGTGACGGGCGACGCGACGAAGGCCGGTGCATGGCTCGGACATCTGGAACGTCTTTACCCCGACGACTGGCCCTTCATCGTCAACTGGTTCGCGTACACGGTGCAGCACCCGGAGGACAAGATCAACTGCGCGCTGGTGCTCGGTGGC
The DNA here is from genome assembly GCF_014201065.1 of Paraburkholderia sp. Cpub6. Classification (NCBI taxonomy): domain Bacteria; kingdom Pseudomonadati; phylum Pseudomonadota; class Betaproteobacteria; order Burkholderiales; family Burkholderiaceae; genus Paraburkholderia; species Paraburkholderia sp. Cpub6. The sequence continues at coordinate 10,129 of NZ_JACHDM010000006.1, read as the reverse complement.
GGTCCAGGCATTGGCAAGGACACGCTGGTCGAGCCGCTGCGCGTGGCGGTTGGCGCGCACAACGTGGCCGATATCACGCCCGCGATCATGTTCGGACGCTTCAACCGGTGGGTACGCAACAAGCTCGTGCGCGTGTCCGAGGTACGCGATCTGGGCGACCTCGACCGCTATGGGTTCTACGAGCACTGCAAGCCGTATCTGGCAAGCCCCCCCGACGTGATCCGCGTCGACGAAAAGAACATGCGCGAGTACTACGTCGCGAACGTGTGCAACTTCCTTTTCACAACGAACCATCTGACGGATGGACTCTACCTGCCCGCCGATGATCGTCGCCACTACGTCGCGTGGAGCGCACGCACAAGCACCGACTTCACCGATGCCTACTTCCGCAAGTTCTGGGCGTGGTACGCAGGCGGCGGCATGGCGAACGTGGTGGCGTTCCTGCGCGGGCACGACCTGTCGACCTTCGATGCGAAGGCCCCACCGCCGAAGACGTCCGCATTCTGGCAGATGGTGGCAGCGGGAGAGGCGCCCGAGGGCGGCGAGATGCGTGATGTGATCGACCGGCTCGGTAACCCGGACGCGATCACTCTGCGCGACCTGATCGACGCAGCCAACGCCGCGCAGATGGACAGCCTGGGCTACGAGCTTTCCCTGCGCGCGAACCGGCGCTCAATCCCGCATCGCATGGAACGCGTCGGTTATTCGGCGGTGCGCAACCCGAATGCCCCCGATGACGGACTGTACAAGGTCGGCGGCAAGCGCGTGGCCGTCTATGCGAAGAGCAGTCTCACGGCGGCGCAGCGGTACCGGGCGGCGCAGGACCGCACCCAGCCGGTGCCCAAACAGCCGCCTCTTCCTGATCGGTGAGTCGGTCATGTCGGTGTCCGCCTATCTCCTTCTACGTATGCTGCTGTTCTTTTAAAAAATGCGGGGCTGGGCACGCGGGCGCGTAGAAGGAGATAGGAGACGACTGACATCACCTACTCACCGATCAGGCCGACCGGCTACACACGAACGATGACGCTGGAGGAAGCGATGCCCGATCCCGAAGAAATGGCCGGACGGCCCCTGCCGGACTGGGTCACGCGCAATGCGCTGCCCGTCCCGGGCGACCGCGCCCGGCCGGTGGCGATGGATTACACCCGCGCGCTGTCGGCGCTCGCCGCGATACCCGGCGATGACCCGGACTGGCTTCTGGTCCTCGCGTCGTGGGCGCTCGAATTCGACCGCGCCGGCGAGCGTGATGCGCGGGCGTGGTTTGCGCGCTGCCCGGCTGCGGACGGTATCGCGTTCCGGGACGTCTACCGCGCCACGCCCGGGGCGCGCATCGCGTTCGTGGTGGTGCGTGCGGCGCGCTATGGCTGGCTCGACCCGCTGCCCGCGGCGGTGAAGTCGCGCGAGATGCGCGCGAAGCAGCGCGCGGCGCTCGAAGCGAAGACCGCGAAGCTCGCAGAGCGTGAGCGCAGGACGCGTGAGCGCAACGCGGCGAACGCGGCACGTGAAGCGGCGCGTGCCGCGAAGCGTGCCACAGGGAGGAAGGCAGCATGATCGACGCATTGCTCGGCGGGACGCTCGCGAAAGACCCGGGGGCTCGCACCGCGAAGAACGGCAGCGTGTATGCGCTCGCCACCCTGCGCGTGCCGGCCGGTGGCGACACCGTGATCTTCGCGCGGGTCATGGCGTTCGATGCGCACGTGAGGGACGCACTGCTCGCGCTCGCGAAGGGCCATGCGGTATGCGTGAGCGGTGCGCTCGAAATTGGGACGTGGAACACCGATACCGGCGAGGTCCGGCCGTCGCTGTCGGTGATCGCGCACGCGCTCGTGTCGCCCTGTCACGTGAAGCGCCGGCGCACGGAAGTCGCCAGCACGCAGCAGCACGAGGCACGCAGCGAGGCGAAGCGCACGAACGGCACGCGCGCACCGCAGCGCACTTCCACGATGACCGGCTCGACGACCTCTGACGGGCGCGCGCATGAGCGGACCTGACGAACTCGAGGAACGCATCGCGGTGACCGCAGCCTCGATCCGCGAATGCTGCCAGCGCAACGATTACACCGTCACGGTCGACGACTGCATCTGCGAGCGGGCGGCGGCAAAGGTGCTCGGTTACCGCTCACCCGATTCGCTTCGAAAGCAGGTGCGGGAAGGCCGCAACCGGCTTGAGTACCGGATGCGTGGCAACGTGCGCCATTATCGCGTGCTCGATCTGAGCCGCGTCATCGAAACGGGCTGGGCGGGTAACTGCGGACAGGCCGGCGAAACGCGGTAGTCGCGGAAATGACGTCATGGCGCCCTGCGCGCCTACCGACGATCATGCAAGGCATGAGTGAACGACTTCAACGGGAGCGGACCATGATCGTCGGCAACACATTCGTCAAGTTCGTCCGGTGCATGGCAAAGGCAGGCGGCGATCCGCTCGCCGCTGCCGAAATCCATCGCAAGGATTACGGCGACGGTCCCGCCCTGTCGCTGATCCAGAAGTCGATCATCACAAGCGGCAGTTTTGGCGCGGACGCCGCGTGGCGCGCAGCGGTCAATGATTTCCTAGCCGGCGTGGCCGTCTACGATGTGATGGCCCGCATCAATGCCCTGAGCCCCCTGCACTCGATCCCGGTGCGCACGCGCATCCTGATCGAAGATGAAGCGCCGGTGGCGCAATGGATCGATGAAGGGCAGCCGGTTATGGTCAGCGGCGCGAGCTTCGAACAGGCGAACATCGCGCCGAGGAAATGCGCAGGTCTGATCGTCGCGACAAAGGAAGTGATCCATCTTTCGACTGACGCCGCGGAGAAGGCGCTGACGCGCTCGCTCCAGCGCGCAGTCGCGAAGATCACCTCAGCGGCGGCGTTCGCTTCGGCACCGGTTGCGGGCGCACCTGATTCGCTGCTGACCGGTGCCGTCGCGGTGCCCGCGACCGGCGACGTGCAAGCGGACATGATCGCGCTGGTTTCCGCTTTCACGGGTGACATCGAGCGCGCCGTGCTGGTGATGTCATCGAACACGGCGATGTCACTGGCGCTTCAGGGCGCGATGGTAGGCGCTGCGAACGGCTTCGGCGTGAAGGGCGGCATCTTCTGCGGCCTGCCCGCCGTGGGATCGGCGGACGTGCCCGACGACATCGTTGCGCTGGTCGATGCCGCTCAGGTCGTCTATGGCGACGACGGCGCGAGCATGGACATTTCCGAACAGGCTGACGTGACGGTTGACGATGTGACGCACTCGCTGTCGCAGGAAAATCTGGTCGGCTTCCTGTGTGCGCGCTTTGTGTCGTGGCAGGCCGCGTCCGGCGCGGTCGCGTATCTGAGCGGCGTGGACTGGTCCGCGCCGGTGACGAAATCAGGGACGAAGGGAGGCGCACGATGATCGGGAAAGACACCACGGACGAAGACCGGCCGACGCCGCTTGATGTGTCCGGCCCTGTGCTGGCTGTCGTCGGCGAACAGATCGCGCAATTCATCAGGCGGCGCGGGCGCGTCCCCGGCAATGATGAAATCGCCGTATTCGTCGAACTCGCGAACAACTTTGCCTTCGCGTGCGCGCTGTTTCCCGACGCGCGCGCGATCGATGCGGAAGTTGTGCCCGACGCGAACGACCCGACGCACTCACGGATTGTCGTCGCGTTCGACAACGGGCGGCGGGTGCGCTGCGAACTGCCCGCCGCCGTGGCGGCGCTGTACGCGCGGACCATGCATTGAGGGGTCTGTGATGAATAGTCAACGCGTGACGTTTCATGAACTCGGCCGCAACCAGACGCTCTCGATCGCGCGCGATTATGTGTCGCGCGCTTATGTCGGCGGTGAGGGGTGGGCCGATCTTCTGAGCGATGCCGAAGTGCTCGACGCCGCGCGCGTGCTGCTGCGCGATGTAGCCGCGTGCATCGTGGACCGGGATCGCTGCGCGCTGAGCCGCATTTTCATGATGCGTGACGAAGCCGGGGCGCAAAGGTTGATGTTCTCATTCGAGGACGGCTCGGCCTACATCACGCCCGCTGAAGGGGACATGAAATGACCATGCCGGTTCCGGTGCGCGTGGATCGCAACCTGATGCGCATGCTGCTGCGAACTGATCGCCCGCGTCGCTGGCGCGACCACGTGGACCTGCGTACGGTGAACACCGACGGTTGCGATGCTGCCGCGCGAAAACTATCATTCGTCTAACCCGGCCGCTGATCCGTCAGGCGCGGCGCGAATAGCTGCCGGGGATTTTTCCTTCGGCACTGGCGCGCGCAGGGGGAACGGACGGCGCGGCGTCCGAGAGTCTGACCGCGCATCATCGAATCTTTCGCGGGCGATAATGGACGCGGATCGTGAAACTCTGACGGACAGGACGGCGGCGACCGGGCACGTTCCGCCGTGCGACCTGTCTGTCCGCGTATCAGGCCGGGCGCTGACATGAAACTTCTTGGTGCTATCTACGACAGTCCTGTCAAGTTACTCGAGAAGGCGGAGCGAGACGGCGCGGCCTTAACTCAGGCGCTGAGCAATTGCGACGAATCGGCAGTTCACGACTCGCTATTCAATTTTGCGATCACCGCCTACCATCTTGTCGATTGGGTCAAGACGCTTCGCCCTGAGGTGGATATCAGCAAAGTTTCCGACCTACTTGAAGGTTCAGAATGCCTCCGGGCATGCCGCGATCTCTGCAACGCCAGCAAGCATATCGACCTTACGAAGTATCCTCCCACAGCGCAAGACGTCCGATTCTCGGCTACCGCGGCAACCAGCATATCCAACACTTCGGCTTCACAGCCGCCGTGGCGGCTCAAGATCCAGATGAAAGACGGTCACACAATCAGAGCAGACGATCTTGTGTCAGACGTTATCGATGCCTGGAAGACGTTCTTTGCTGACAACCACATTCAATAGATCGGTCTGAGCAACTTCCGCTTCAGGTCGACTGGCGCTGTCCCTTCCGTCGAAAATCCACGAAGAACCTTTTTGTTGCGCGAGCTAACTGTGCGGGCTCAGAATCGTTGCGCGTGCAACCAGCGGAGCGACGAACCATGGACACCGGCAAGGCGACATTTTCACGGCTCGTTGCTGATGTAGTCGGCGGCCTCGCCTTCTGGGTGGCCCGCCAGCCCGAGCGCGAAATCAACCCGGCACCGTTGGTCCTGACGCCCGAGGCGCGCCGTGAGTATGACCGGTTGCGCAAGCGTCGGCAGCGCGCCCGCGTGACCGGGCGGCCGGTCTGAGCGGCGATCGGCGGAAACGATGGCTGCGCGACGACACCGACAACTGTCGTAGTATGCTCTGCTAATACAATCGGCGACGGGGGAGATGATGGACCTAAAGGAGTTCGTACACGCCAGTCTTACACAGATTGTGGAGGGCGTCCGCGGCGCGCAAAACGACGTTCTCAAACACGGTGGATACGTCAGTCCAGCAGTTTATGGATCGACGGGGGCCGAGACGCACTTCGCAGTTATGCCCGATGGGCAGAATGTATTTTTGGTCGACTTCGATGTAGCCGTAACGGTCACTGAAGGCACTGCTTCAGACGTGGAAGGACGGCTAAAGGTTGCGTCTGTATTCGGTGTAGGCGGTGGTCGAAAGACATCAGGTAGCGAAGAACATACTAGCCGGCTTCGCTTCAAGGTTCCACTCGCACTTCCTGTTGATCAAGAAACGAAGACGCAATTGCAAGCACGCGACCAGCAAGTGCAACGACAGATGGGCGCGGCGCGTGATCAGTATTGACGGTCTCTGTTTCGGTTGAGGCGGTCACGTTGGGGCGCAACCGCCATTCGCCCCGGGAAGCGTGCCATCCCCTCCGAATAGCCGAAATCCCGACAAGTCAGCATCGAATGCCGTCGGCATACTGGCGGGGGTGCGCCGCGGGTGGCGGGCGCGTTCCGGCCCCCGTTATCGAAGTGCGCCGGTGGAAAGAAACCTTCGCCCGGGGTTTCCGGTGAGACCGGTAAATCTTTTTGCCCACCCCCCACCCGTTGACCAGCCCACGTCGCCACGACGCGCCACCGGGCTCGTGATGGCTATGCAAGACGTTCGCGCATCTGTGCGTAAATCTCGCTCGGGACTGACGAGCGGTTCCAGTAGACGCTACGCGGAAACTGGTGGACGAACAGCGGCCTGTCCGCCGACCCCAATGCCGGGAGCCAGTACCATGCGCCCCGCCCAACGACTACCAGTGCGCCGCGCGATAGCGCCGCTCGGGCGTGATTGAGTGCCAGCATCATCGAAGGCAGCACCAGCCGCTTCGACCGGTCTAGCGCGACGCTCGCCCACGGATGGATCTGAAGAAGTGCAACGCGGCCCGACACGCGCTGCGCACCGAATTCGGCAATGAGGTCGGCAAAGCGCGGCGCGCTGTAGCTGTGCATACCTCTTGGCGCATCAGGATGCAGCGAGGCGTAAGGCCAGCCGTCGACATGGAAGCGGTGATCCTCGAACGTGCTCGTATCGCCAAAGCCGGGGTTGTTCATCAGGATGACGATGCTCGCATTCGCGACATCGCCCTCGAACGGTTGGGGCCCGAGTTCGGTGTGCAGCCGGTAATCGTCATTCAGCCGCGGGATCGCGTGATAGCGCGCGATGGCCTCACGGTCGAGTTCAGCGAGATGGTCGGGATCGAAGTAAAGCATCGGAGTCAGTAGTTGCGCGACGTCCATCCGAGCGCCGGTAGCAGGCTTGATCTGCGCGAGCAGGCATTTGGACCGCCGACAGCGCCGGGGATCGCATACAGACGCGCAGGGACGCCCGCGCGGCCGGTACGTAGTAGACGCAGGAGCGGCGTCGCGAAGCCGCCAGACGGCAACAGATCGTTCACTCTCGAATCGTTCGTTGCGTACTCCTGTTATAATCGCGATTCGCTAGTGCATTAAAAAGTATTCGTAATGCGAAGGTCGGGGGTTCGATTCCTCTTTCCGGCACCATCAAGTTTCAAGCAAAAAGCCCAGTCCTCGCGACTGGGCTTTTTGTTTTCTGGAGTCTGTGTAGGCGCTGTGTAGGCATTTCACGTCAACTAGATGTGTTTTCGGACGGCCAGGTTCTCGAATATTTCACGAACTGTCGGCCGAGCCTAGCCTGGTGCATCTGGCCGAGTTCGACCCTGCTCTGCCGTTTGCTTGTCCGTCGGCCGAATGGCCGCCTTGAGATGGGGATGCGACACAGCCTCCTGCCGGCATAATCAGGAAATCTACCAGTGCCGACAAGTGGGGCCAAGCCGATTTCTATCGAGCATGCAGGCTGCTCGCCCGAGGCCATCGTTGACGCGTCCGCGCATTGAAGTGATTGATCACTCGGCCGATCCAGTCGTGCAGTAGCGAGCAAACTGTTCTGCGGAGAGCGCGAAACCCTTCTGCCTGGCGAGTTCCCAAGGACGTTCGCATTGGTGCGTGGATTCACACCAGGAATACCCAGCCGATCCAATACAACCATGTGCATCGCGATCTGCACCGACAACGGGTGACGGGCTGCTGGGCGGCGAGGCCGCGCAAGCGCTTAGCAAGCATGTCATCGTGACAGTGGCCAGGCAAAGAGAAAAGTAGTCTCGGCGCATAAAATGAGTCCCAGATTTGTGTGACGTCGGATTTTGGTCTTTTTGCCGTTTCGCTTGTGGGCTAACCGGCAGCGAGCCGCTGCCGGTTCCGGCCGCGCTCGATGCTAACGGCCAATCTGCTGTATCCCCGCCAGTCGCCAGGCCGGGTCGCCATGCCCGTGGCCCACGATGTTCCAGACCTCCTCAAACGGTTGCGCCGTCTGCGCGTCCTCGTCTTCCCGCATCTGGCCGTGAAAGCGAAGGCTAACCAGTGTTTCGCTGCCATTGTGTTCCGTGCTCAACAATTCCACGTCCAGCTGCGTGATTTCCGTATGGCTCGGCTGGTTGCCCCGATCTTCCAGGTCCCGCTTGATCACCGCGAACATTTCCGGGGTTGTCAGCTCGAAAAGGTCGCCTTGTTCGTTCCGGTCCCAGGCGCGTTGCAGACGCAGGAACAAGGTCTTGGCCGATGCCAGCAAGACCGCCTGATCGAGTCCGACAGGCAGCCCCGGCACTGTCGTTGTTTGTGCCGCTGCGGCGGGATTCATCGCTGTGCGCGGCCAGGCACCGAAATTCGTCTCAGGCGCCGCCTGCCCGCTCTGATTCATGAGCCAGGAGCCGTTCATGCGCTGCCCGTTCGCCGCGTCGTGCCCATAAGCGAGATCCGGACGGCGCCGGTCGGCAATGAAGCGGAACAGCATGATGCCGGCGACAATCACGAGGCCGATCACCACTACGTTCGACAGCATCTGGGCCAGGCCTTCACCCAGCCCCAACGACGACATCAGCGCGGCAATGCCGAGTCCTGCGGCCAGGCCGGCGAGCGGGCCCATCCAGCGGTTGCCTGGCTTCGCGGCAGCGGCCGCCGGCGCGGCCTGCTGCGCCGGTTGAGCTTGCTGGCTCCGTTGGCCTTGCCCGGACGGCGACGCCGTCTGCGACTGGCGGCCGACGCTACTACCACCGCCAATACGCTTCGCTTCGGCATGGTTGGATGCGACAGTGCCCGCGACGAGCACTAGCGCCATGGCCAGTACAGCGGTACCGCGCGTCACGACACGCGCAAGGCGTCGCAACTGATTGATTGTGTGCAAATACATAAGAATCTCTTTCGTGTAGGACAGAAACTCGCGAAGGTTGCCCGAACGCGTCTTTCCATCGCGGACCGCAAATAGCGAGCAATACCGCTCGTACGATGCCACCGTAGCCGTGCAAGCATGGCTTGCTTAGACGGCATCAGGCTCAGCGCTCCAGGTGCACTCGCGTTGACTCGCGCGGCGCTTCGCGAGGCGCGCCTGGCGCCTGCGGACGATCGAAGAAACGGCGCGGGCAAGTGCGAGATCGAGGGCGCCGCGCCAGTCTTTCGCAATCGACGTCACCACGACCGGATTCGCACCGGGCACCTGCACCTGCACCTGGCAACGCTTATCGAGTCCGCGGCGCGGGCCGTTGACGTCGGAGAGATTGACGGTGGCCCGGGAAACCAGCCAGGCCATCCGGCGGAACACAAACTGGGTGCGTTGGCGCGCGAAGCTACGCAAGCGTGCAGCTTCAATGTCGCAGGACTTGAACAGGACTTGCATGAGACCTCCATCAGAAACAGAAAGAAAAGACGGGTTAGCGAAACAACGACCGCCGGGGCGGAAGCCTGTGTGCTTAGTCGTTGAAACCAGTTTATCGGTTTAACGCGCCATTACAATCCACTTTCACCCAATAAATACTTGTCGCGTCTGCAACGTCACCCCAGTGGGCGCAAAGCAATTACAAACGACAAAACGCCGGAGCGAATGACGAATTCGCGCCGGCGCAAAAATGCAATGAAACGCTAATACTGGAAGGGGGTGGAATGCCGGTCTGCGCGGCTGAATGCAGGCCCGGTTGCAGACGATGAAGCGGCGACGATGCCGCTCGCCGGAGCTCACCGGGCCGGGCAGTTGAAAGCGCCCGGCCATCCGGCTGATAGCCCATCAACTTCCTTTGTAGATCGAATGATCCGAGGCCACCTGGGTCGGCGCGCCGGAAGCGGCCGAGCCCGATTTCACGCCACCGTGGCCACTGAGTGCCTGCTGAGCCGCCACGCTTTTCAGCGCGTCCTGGAGGTGCGCCGGGTAGTGCGCGTCACTGTGGTTGCGGTCGTAGCCCGCCTGCTGCAACTGGACCAGTTCCGCGCGCACCTGCTCACGGGTGAGGGGGCCGTTGCTGCTAGCGGATGCCATCGTGGGCAGCGCTAGGACCGAAACGAGTGCGATAACCGGAATGAATGTTTTAGCCATGGTTAATTCTCCAATTTAAATTTCAGAAACAGAAAATACTGGGTTAGCGAAACAACGACCGCCGGGGCGGAAGCCTGTGTGCTTAGTCGTTGAAGCCAGTTTATCGGTTTAACTCACCATTACAATCACCTTTCACCCAACAGATACTTTCCGCATCTGCAACGTCATCGGGGTACCTCGCGGCGCAAAGCAATTACAAACGACGAAACGCCGGAGCGAAACGAATTCGCCCCGGCGCAAGATGCAATGAAACTGTCGCTAAGGAAACGCTGATTTATTCAGCTCGGTGGTCATCGCTGGCGTAGCCGAGGACGTTATAGAAGAAGGCAGTTTACGGAACAGACTCACGATGATGAA
>NZ_JACHDM010000005.1:0-402963 GCF_014201065.1 Paraburkholderia sp. Cpub6 | reverse complement strand
ATCATCCGCGGCTCGAGAAGTTTTCCGCGTTCGCGGAAAGCCTGCCGGTGTTCAAGGACACGCCGGCTCAGTGACCGGCGTTGGACGCGGCACGCGGCGTGACGCGGCGACACCCGTCGCCGCGGCACGCTCCCCTCACGCCGGCTCCAGCTCCGGCACCAACCCGCCGTGCAGCAGTTCGGAAATCGCTTCCGTCGATAGCGGCTTCGCGAAATAGAAGCCCTGCATTTCGTCGCACGCGCGTTCCCTCAGGAAGTCGAGTTGCGCCGACGTTTCCACGCCCTCGGCGATCACCTGCAACTTCAGCGAATGGGCGAGCGCGATGATCGCCGACGTGATCGTCTCATCGTCGCCCGATACGCCGATATCCGACACGAACGAGCGGTCGATCTTCAAGCGGTCCACCGGGAAGCGCTTCAGATAGCTGAGGCTCGAATAGCCGGTGCCGAAGTCGTCGATCGCGAGACCGATGCCGAGCCCGTGCAGTTCGTTGAGCATCGACACTGCTTCTTCCGCGTTGCGCATGATCGTGCTTTCGGTCAACTCGAGTTCGAGGTACTTCGGTTCGAGTCCGGTCTCGTCGAGCACCTGCATCACGAGCTTCGCGATGTCACGCTGCTGGAACACCCGCGCCGACAGATTCACGGACACGCGCGCCGGCGGCAAGCCCTGATCCTGCCACGCCTTGTTCTGCCGACACGCCTCGCGCAGCACCCACTCCGACAGCGGCCCGATCAGCCCGCTTTCTTCGGCGAGCGGAATGAACGACGACGGCAGCACGAGCCCGACCTCGGGATCGTGCCAGCGCACCAGCGCCTCGATGCCGACGATCTGTCCGCTGCCGATATCGACCTGCGGCTGATAGTGCAGCAGGAACTCGTTGTCGCGCAGCGCGCGGCGCAGGCGTCGTTCGAGATTCAGGCGCGCGCCCGCGCTCGCGTTCATCTCCGGCTGATAGAACTGGAACGTGTTGCGCCCCATGTCCTTCGCGCGATACATCGCGACGTCGGCTTTCTTCATCAGCGTTTCGGCATCCTCGCCGTCCTGCGGGAACAGGCTCGCGCCCATGCTGCAGCCGACGTACAGCTCCGTGCCATCGAGCCACACCGGCTCGGCGATCGACGCGCGCACGCGCTCCATCCACGTGATCAGCGATTGCTCGTCGACGGTGTCGGTCATCACGATCACGAACTCGTCGCCGCCGTGGCGCGCAACCGTGTCGCTGGTGCGCGAGCAGCGCGCGAGCCGTTCGGCGACTACGCCGAGCAGCCGGTCGCCGACGCTATGGCCGAGGCTGTCGTTGACGTTCTTGAAGCCGTCGAGATCGAGGAACACGACCGCGACGCCCGAATGATGCCGCTGCGCGACGACGAGCGCATGTTCGAGCCGGTCGCGCAGCAGGTTGCGGTTCGGCAGCCGCGTAAGGCCGTCGTAGTTGGCCTGGTATTCGAGCTGCTCCTGATAGCGGATCAGCTCTGTCACGTCGTTGATGACGCCGATATGATGGGTGATCACGCCTTCCGCGTTCGGCACCGGCGCGATGAACAGCTGATTCCAGAACAGCGCGCCGTCCTTGCGATAGTTGCGCACCACCGCGCTGACCTCGCGATTCGCCGCGAGCGCCTCGCGGATCAACGCGACGCCTTCCTGGTCACGGTCGTCGCGTTGCAGCACGCGGCAGTCGTGGCCGATCACCTCGGCGGGATCGTAGCCGGTGATGCGCATGAACGCCGGATTCACGTATTCGATCAGATTGCCCGACGGCGACGGCGCGGTGATCAGGATCGCGTTGACGCTCGCGTCGAGCGCCCGGCTTTGCAGACGCAGCGCGAGATCGGCGCGCTTGCGCTCGGTGATGTCGGTGTACGAGCCGAGCACGCCGATCACCTGACCGCCGCCGTCGGTGAAGGGCAGCTTGCTCGTGACTGTCGTGCGGTGCAAGCCGTCGATCACGAAGTCGACCTCGAAGTTCATCTTGGGCACGCCGGTGCTCACGACTTCGCGATCGTGCTCGGTCAACAGGTCGGCGAACGCGCGCCACGCCAGGTCGGCGTCGCTCTTGCCGACCACCTGCTCGGGATACGCGAGCCCCGCGTCGCGCGCGAATGCCATGTTGCAGCCGAGATAGCGCGAGTTCAGGTCCTTCCAGAAGATGCGCTGCGGAATGTTGTCGATCACCGCTTCGAGCATCTGATTCGAGCGCTGCGCTTCGGCTTCGGCGTTGATCTGGTCGGTCACGTCGTCCGCCAGCACGAACGAGGCGTCGCGGCCCATGAAGTTCAGTGCGTGATAGGACACGTTGACGCTGAGGATCGAGCCGTCCTTGCGCCGATGCCGCCAGATGCCCGCCATCGTGTGGCTCTGGCGGAGGTCGGCGCTACGCTGCAGGTGCGTCTCCAGTCGGCCGATTTCCGAGTTCGGGCGGATCGCGCGGATCGTCATGCCGAGAAACTCGTCTTCCGTGTAGCCGTATTGATGGATCGCGGCCTTGTTGACGGCGAGAAAGCACAGCGTGTCGCGATCGAAGATGTACATCGGCACGGTGTGATCGTCGAACAGGCTGCGAAAACGCTCGTCGTTGCGCACCAGCGCGCGGGTGCTGCGCAGTTTTTCGCGAGCGCTGTTCTCGCGCACGCCGAACGTGAGGAACAGCAGCACGCTGCCGGTGAGCATCGTCACGAGCAGCACGAACATCGCGCGCTCGCTGTCGCTCGCCGATGCCGCGAGCGAGATCTGCAACGAGCGGTTTTCCTCGCTGCGCAACGTGGCGAGCGCGGCTTCGACACGCTCTAGCGCGGGGGCAAGATGCGAGTTCGACGGCACAGGGTCGAGGGATGCCTCGAATGGCGCGTCGAGGGGGGCCGCCCCTGGTGCTTCGGTCGATGCCGCGTGCGCCACGCCCGACGCCGCCCCCGACGCCGCGCTTGCCGCTCCGGGCAGGTCACTCGCATGATTGCGCAGCGTGTCCTCGAGATCTTGCTGCAACGCGTGCCGCGCCGCGCTCAGGCTGGCGAGCGCCCCCGACATGTACGGCTCGCTCGCGAGCTCGTCGCGCAGTGATTGCTCGCGGCTCGCGAGTGTGTTCGTCATCGAAGCGGCCGCGTCGGGCGGCACCGGCTTGCCCGATTCTTTCAGGCGGTGCAGAGCGGCGAGCGCGTTATCGAGCGCGGCGTGATACGCATCGAGGTTCTGGCGCACGCTGGTCGAGCGCGCGAGGCGCGCATCGGCGTCGCGCTGCCCGCGAATCTGCGTGTACGCGACGAACGCGTTTGCACCGACCGCGACGACCACGACCGCAATATTGATCAGCAGTCGCTTCGATAGAAAAGGATTCATGGGTTCCGAACGTCAATCGTTCCGAGGGCGGGAGAGCGCGCTCGCTGCCGGTGCGTCGGGCCGCATCGATGCAAGTCTTTTACGCGCCATCCTTTGGATATCGGCAGCGATCGGAAGCGGGTTGAGGGTCGGCGTGAAAAAAATCTGATGATTTGGGGGAAGGCTGCGAGTTGGTGGAGGCGCCTGGCTGGGAGCGGCTGGCCAGCCGCGCCTGGCCGGCCGCACCTAGCCGGCCGCGCCTAGCCGGCCGCTCCAAATTCCTTCATCGCCGGGACGAAATCGTGGCTCGCCTCGGGCTTGCGCGACAGCTTCGCGAGCACATAGCGCTTGAAAGGATCGAGCTCGGCCCAGCGCGCGACGCTCGGCGCGGCGAGACCGGCCAGCCCCGCCTGATGCGCGACACCGTCGGGCACGCTGTCGGTTTGACGCCAGGCCGGCGACTCCTCCGGCGTAAACCACTCCGGTTCGACGTTGGCGTGCGTGCGCAGCATCTCGAACAGCGCGTGATCGAAATTCGGTTCGATCTGCGTGTCTTCTTCGACCGGGAAACGCGCGAGCAGCTTGCGATCTTCGAGCGGCAGTTGCTGCCACTGCGCGAGCGTGATGCGCAGCCCGAAACGGTCGAGATTGAAGCGCACCGACATCGGGATATAAGTGAAATTCTCCGAAGACGCGACTTCGAAGTCGAACAGAAGCGGTGCTTCGTTGAGTCCCATGTCAGTGCTCCTTGTCGGTGGCGGACAGCGTGCGGGCGTCGCTTGAGGTATTTTAGAACCTTATTCGCGCGACGGCGCCCCGCGCGGCGGCCGCCGCGAAGCATACGGCGAGGCCGGCGCACCCTTTGACGCGCGGCATGATACAGGAGTGAAGCAGCTTGAACGGACAGGAAAACGGGCGCCAAACCGGACGGGCGAACGGCCAGCCCCACGCCCTCGACGGCGACGAACAACCCGGCGCAGTGCAACTCGAAGTGCGCCGCCATCGCGGCGCGGCGGTTGAAACCGCCACCGATCACGTCGGCCAGGAGTGGCCGGTCGCGCTCGTGTTCAACGGCATCTCGCACGCGGTGATGATGTGCACGCCGCGCGATCTCGAAGCGTTCGCGGTCGGCTTCGCGATTTCGGAGGGGATCGTCGAGCGCGGCAGCGACATTCAGGACATCGAGGTCGAATTGCACGGGCACGGCGAGCTGCCGCATGCCGAGGTGCAATTGCAGGTCGTGCAGCAGGCGTTCGCCGGTTTGAAGGAAAAGCGCCGCGCGCTCGCCGGGCGCACCGGCTGCGGCGTGTGCGGCATCGAAAGCATCGATCTGCTGGATCTGAAACCGCAGCGTGTACCCGACACTGGCTTCTTGCAGCGGCTCGCGCCCGATGCGATCGCACGCGCCGCGCGCGCGCTGCCCGAGCACCAGGCGCTCACTCGTTTGACCGGCGGCCTCCACGCGGCCGCGTGGTGTGATGCGCAAGGCGCGATCCACTATGCGTTCGAGGACGTCGGCCGCCACAACGCGCTCGACAAGCTGATCGGCCAGCTCGTGCTCGACCGCGCCGATACGCGCGACGGTTTCGTGTTTCTGTCGAGCCGCGCGAGCTACGAGCTGGTGCGCAAGGCCGCGCGCGTCGACGTGCCGATGGTCGCGACGATCTCGGCGCCGTCGTCGCTCGCGATTGCGATCGCGCGTGAGGCGGGCGTGCGGCTCGTGAGCTTCTGCCGCGAAGGCAGCTACGTCGATTACGACACGTGGCAGCAGCAAGCTTGAGCGATTGAAGCGGCGCAGCGACGATTCACGGCTAACCCACCCGAAACCCGCCTGCGTCGCCCCCCTCAGTCGAACCGCCGGAAATCCGGCTTGCGCTTCTCGAAGAACGCCTTGAACGCCTCGCGCGCTTCGGGCGCAAGCAGCATCTTGCCGAAATGCACGGCTTCCTCGGTCATCTGCGTCTGCAGTTCCTGCTGGCTCGCGCGCTTCATCAGGCTCTTCGTCACGCGCAACGACGACGCCGGCAGCGCCGCCAGCTTCGCGGCCTGCGACGCCGCGAACGCGTCGACTTCGCCCGCCGGCAGCACGCGATTCACGAAGCCCATGCGGTGCGCTTCGGCCGCGTCGAACGCCTCGCCGAGCAGCAGTTTTTCCGCCGCCGCCTGGTAGCCGGCCACGCGCTGCAGCAACAGGCTCGACGCTGCTTCCGGGCACAGCCCGAGCTGCGTGAACGGCAGCGAAAAGCTCGCGGTGTCGGCGGCGTAGACCAGATCGCAATGCAGCAGCAGCGTCGTGCCGACGCCGACCGCCGGCCCCGCGACCGCCGCCACCACCGGTTTTTCCGCCGAACATAGCGCGCGCAGGAACTGGAACACCGGCGGGGTTTCGCCAACCGGCGGCGACTTCATGAAGTCCTCGAGATCGTTGCCCGCGCTGAATATGCCCGCGCTGCCGCGAATCAGGATCGCGCGCACCGACGCGTCGCCCTGCGCTTCTACGAGCGCGTCGGCCATCGTCTGATACATCGCGGCCGTGAGCGCATTTTTCCTGCCGGGCCGGTTGAAGCTGATGGTCAGCACCGCGTCGGCGCGCTCGACCAGAATATCCGTCGTCATCCCGTTCATCTCCTTGTGCTCCTGCTGAATGTAAAAACGGTTCGCAAGCCGGGCGGCCTGCGAACCGTTGCGGGGTCCCTGGTGGATCACAGAAGGATCGCCCGTTCGATCAGCGGCTCACAGACGCTCGATGATGCCCGCCGCGCCCATGCCGGTACCGACGCACATCGTCACCATGCCGTACTTGTAGTTGCGGCGGCGCAGGCCGTGCACCACGGTCGCCGCACGAATCGCGCCGGTCGCGCCGAGCGGATGGCCCAGTGCGATCGCGCCGCCGAGCGGGTTGATCTTCGACGTATCGAGGCCGAGGTCCTGGATCACCGCGAGCGACTGCGCGGCGAACGCCTCGTTCAGCTCGATCCAGTCGAGGTCGTCCTGCTTCAGACCCGCGGCTTTCAGCGCGGCCGGAATCGCTTCCTTCGGGCCGATGCCCATGATTTCCGGCGGCACGCCGCGCACCGCGAAGCTGACGAAGCGCGCGAGCGGCGTCAGGTTGAACTGCTTGAGGATTTTTTCCGACACGACGATCAACGCACCCGCGCCGTCCGACGTCTGCGAGCTGTTGCCGGCCGTGACCGAGCCTTTGTTCGCGAACACCGCGCGCAGCTTCGCGAGGCCTTCCATCGACGTGTCCGCGCGCGGACCTTCGTCGAGCGACACCTCGCGCGTTTTCACGTTGATCTCGCCGGTCGCGAGATCGGGCACGCGATCGACGATCGTGTACGCGGCGATTTCGTCGTTGAATTCGCCGGCTTGCTGCGCGGCCATCGCGCGGCGGTGCGATTCGACCGAGAACGCGTCCTGCGCTTCGCGGCTGATCTTCCAGCGCTCGGCGACTTTCTCCGCGGTCAGGCCCATGCCGTACGCGATGCCGACGTCTTCGTTGCGATCGAATATATGCGGCGACAGCGACGGCTTATTGCCCATCATCGGCACCATGCTCATCGATTCGCAGCCGCCCGCAATCATCGCGTCCGCTTCGCCGACGCGGATGCGGTCCGCGGCCATCGCGAGCGCGGTCAGACCCGACGCGCAGAAGCGGTTCACCGTGACACCGCCGACCGTGTTCGGCAGACCAGCGAGCAGCGCGCCGATCCGTGCGACGTTCAGGCCCTGCTCAGCTTCCGGAATCGCGCAACCGACGATCGCGTCTTCGATCACGCCGGTGTCGAGGCCGGGCACCTGAGCGACGGCCGACCTGATCGCGTGAACCAGCAGCTCATCCGGACGTGTGTTCCTGAACATGCCGCGCGGCGCCTTGCCGATCGGCGTACGGCTCGCGGCGACGATGTATGCGTCTTGCAATTGCTTTGCCATTTGGGAATCTCCTTTGTCGACCAGAGTTGGCCAAAGCTCTTACTCTGGTCCCATGCACATTGGGCGGTCGCCGCTTAATTGCGCACCGGCTTGCCGGTCTGCAGCATGCCCATGATCCGTTCCTGCGTCTTCTGCGTGCCGAGCAGCTCGACGAACGCGCGACGCTCGAGTTGCAGCAGCCATTCTTCGTCGACGAGGCTGCCCGCTTCGACGTCGCCGCCGCACACCGCTTCCGCGATTCGGCTCGCGATCAGGAAATCGTGCTCGCTGATGAAGCGGCCGTCGCGCATGTTGACGAGCGACGCCTTGATCGTCGAGATCGCCGAACGGCCCGCGACCGGCACCTGGGTCGCGCGCAGCGGCGCACGGTAGCCCGCCGCGGCGAGCGCGCGCGCTTCCTTCTTCGCGACGTCGAGCAGTTCGAACACATTGAAGACGATCGTGTCGGAAGGCTTCAGGTAGCCCATCGCGCGGGCGTCGAGCGCGGAGGCCGACACCTTCGCCATCGCCGCGTTCTCGAACGACTTCTGCAGGAACTTCAGCAGATCGCTCGTCGCGCCGACCTGGCTTGCCGCTTCGGCCGCGCGCAGCGCCGCTTCCTTCAGGCCGCCGCCCGCCGGCACGAGTCCCACGCCGACTTCGACGAGACCCAGATAGCTCTCGATGTGCGCGACGCGCTTCGCGCTGTGCAGTGCGAGCTCGCAGCCGCCGCCGAGCGCGATGCCAGAGATCGCCGAGATCACCGGCACGTTCGCGTACTTGACGCGCAGCATGCCCTGCTGGAAATTCTTCACGAACGGCTCGATGCCCTTCGCGCCGCCCATCATGAACGCGGGCATCGCTTCTTCGAGGTTCGCGCCCGCCGAGAACGGACCGCCCGGCGTGCCGAGCTTCAGCGATGTGGGCTGCCACACGACGAGGCCCTTGTAGTCCTTCTCGGCCAGTTCGATCGCCTGCGTGAGCCCTTCGATCACCGCCGGTCCGATCGTGTTCATCTTGCTCTTGAACGACACGATGAGCACGTCGTCCTCGCCCGCGCGATCGTCGACCCATGCGCGCACCGCATCGGTCTCGAACAGCGTCTTGCCGTAGGTCTTCGGATCAGCGCCGGTTTCGCCGACGAGCGGCGCGCGGAACACCTGCTTGCGGTACACATCGAGCGACGAGCGCGGCACGAAGGTCTGCGTGGCCGGTGACCACGAGCCTTCGGCCGTGTGCACGCCGCCCTTCTCGTCAACCGCGCCTTCGAGCACCCACGACGGCAGCGGCACGTTGGCGAGCGCCTTGCCCGCCGCGATGTCTTCCTGCACCCATTCGGCGACCTGCTTCCAGCCGGCCGTCTGCCAGCCTTCGAACGGACCTTCGTTCCAGCCGAAGCCCCAGCGGATCGCGAGATCGACGTCGCGCGCGTTGTCGGCGATCGATTCCAGATGCACGGCGATGTAGTGATAGACGTCGCGGAAGATCGACCACAGGAACTGCGCCTGCGGGTGCTGCGTTTCGCGCAACAGCTTCAGCCGCTCGGCGGCCGGACGCTTCAGGATGCGGCCGACGAGTTCGTCGGCCTTCCCGCCGCCGTCGATATAGGCACCCGTGTTCGGATCGAGCACCTTGATCGCCTTGCCTTCCTTCCTGTAGAAGCCGGCGCCGGTCTTCTGGCCGAGCGCGCCCTTCTGCACCAGTTCGGCGAGCACGGCCGGCGTTTCGTAGACCGGCAGAAACGGATCGTCCGGCAGCGTGTCCTGCATCGTCTTGATCACGTGCGCCATCGTGTCGAGACCGACCACGTCGGCGGTGCGGAACGTCGCCGACTTCGCGCGGCCGAGGCGCGCGCCGGTCAGGTCGTCCACTTCGTCGAAACGCAGGCCGAACTTCGCGGCTTCGGCAATAACCGCAAGGATCGAGAACACGCCAACGCGGTTCGCGATGAAGTTCGGCGTATCTTTTGCGCGCACGACGCCCTTGCCGACCACGCTGGTCAGGAAGGTTTCGAGCTGATCGAGAATTTCCGGACGCGTCGTCGCGGTCGGGATCAGTTCGACCAGATGCATGTAGCGCGGCGGATTGAAGAAGTGCACGCCGCAGAAGCGCGCCTTCAGTTCGTCCGCGAAACCTTCGGACAGTGCGGTGATCGACAGCCCCGACGTGTTGGTCGCGAAAATCGCGTTCGGGCCGATGTGCGGCGCGACCTTCTTGTACAGGTCGTGCTTCCAGTCCATGCGTTCGGCGATCGCTTCGATCACGACGTCGCACTCGGCGAGCTTGTCGATGTCGTCGTCGTAGTTCGCGGGCTGGATGTATTGCGCGTCGTCCTTCACGCCGAACGGCGCCGGCGACAGCTTCTTCAGATTTTCGATCGCCTTCAGCGCGATCCCGTTCTTCGGGCCTTCCCTGGCGGGCAGGTCGAACAGCAGCACGGGCACCTTGGCGTTGATCAGGTGCGCGGCGATCTGCGCGCCCATCACGCCGGCGCCGAGCACGGCTACCTTGCGAATGATCAGATTGCTCACGTCGTTTCTCCGGAGAGTTGTGCGATGGCGCGAAGCGTCAGCCATGCTTCGCGCGATGTGTGTGGCCTCGCTCGATGTGCGAGCGTCAGAACAACGCTTCTTCGACGTCCATCATCGGCTTCGAACCGGCGCGCGCCTGGCGGATCGTCATTGCCGTTTCGGGCAGCAGCTTCGCGAAGTAGAAGCGCGCGGTCGCGAGCTTCGCCTTGTAGAACGGATCGCCCGATACCTCCTTGTCCAGCGCGATGCGAGCCATGCGCGCCCAGAAGTACGAGAACACCAGATGGCCGACCGTGCGCAGATACGGCACGGCCGCGGCGCCGACTTCGTCCGGGTTCTGCATCGCCTTCATGCCGATTTCCATCGTCAGTTTCTGCACCTTTTCGCCGATCTCGGCGAGCGGGTTCACGAACTCCTGCATCTCCGGCTTGATGCCTTCGGCTTCGACGAATTCGGCGACGAGCTTGCCGAACTTCTTCATCTTCGCGCCCATGTCGCCGAGCACCTTGCGGCCGAGCAGATCGAGCGACTGGATGCCGTTGGTGCCTTCGTAGATCATGTTGATGCGCGCGTCGCGCACGTACTGCTCCATGCCCCATTCGGCGATGAAGCCGTGGCCGCCGTAGATCTGCATCGCATGATTGGTGCCTTCGAACGCGTTGTCCGACAGGAACGCCTTCAGGATCGGCGTGAGCAGCGCGACGAGGTCGGCGGCTTCCTTGCGCTCGGCTTCGTCGGCGTGCGACAGCTCCTTGTCGATCTGCAGCGCCGACCAGTACGAGAACGCGCGGCCGGCTTCGGCGTAGGCCTTCTGCGTGAGCAGCATGCGGCGCACGTCCGGATGCACGATGATCGGATCGGCGGCCTTTTCCGGCGCCTTCGGGCCGGTCAGCGAACGCATCTGCAGCCGCTCTTTCGCGTACGTGAGCGAGTTCTGATATGCGACTTCGGTGAGACCGAGGCTCTGCATGCCGACGCCGAGACGCGCGGCGTTCATCATGACGAACATCGCGTTCAGGCCCTTGTTCGGCTCGCCGACTATCCAGCCCTTCGCGTTGTCGAGATTGATCACACAGGTCGCGTTGCCGTGGATGCCCATCTTGTGCTCGATCGAACCGCACTTCACGCCGTTGCGCTCACCGGGTTCGCCCGCTTCGTTCGGCACGAACTTCGGCACGATGAACAGCGAAATCCCCTTGGTGCCCTTCGGCGCATCCGGCAGACGCGCGAGCACGAGGTGAACGATGTTCTCCGCCATGTCATGCTCGCCGCTCGAAATGAAAATCTTCGTGCCGCTGATCGAGTACGAGCCGTCGCCGTTCGGTTCGGCCTTCGTGCGCAGAATGCCGAGGTCGGTGCCGCAATGCGGCTCGGTCAGACACATCGTGCCGGTCCAGACGCCTGCGACGAGCTTCGGCAGATAGCGCTGCTGCAGTTCCGGCGTGCCGTGCGCGTGCAGGCATTCGTACGCGCCGTGCGACAGGCCCGGATACATCGTCCACGCCTGATTCGCCGAGTTCAGCATTTCATAGACCGCGTTGTTGACGAACGCGGGCAGTCCCTGGCCGCCGAATTCCGGGTCGCAACCGAGCGCCGGCCAGCCGGCTTCGACGTATTGCCGATAGGCTTCCTTGAAGCCCTTCGGCGTGGTCACGACGCCGTCGCCGGCATACGTGCAGCCTTCCTGGTCGCCGCTGTGGTTGAGCGGGAACAGCACTTCGGAGCAGAACTTGCCGGCTTCCTCGAGCACCGCGTTGATCGTGTCGGCGTCGAGTTCGGCGTGCTTCGGCATTTGCCGAAGTTCGGCCTCGACGTTGAGCAGTTCGTGCAACACGAATTGCATGTCGCGCAGCGGCGCGGCGTACTGTCCCATGACTCTCTCTCCCTGGTTTGACAAAAAGCCAGGCCGTTGGCCGGGTCCGTGGTCGGACCTTCCGCGCCGCGCGTTTCCGGTAGATTCCGGCGACGCCGCTAACGGCTTTCGCTTTGATACGAATTAATCAGTTTTTCCAGCGCGGCCCACGTGAGACGCACCGCATCCGGCAGATGCAGAAAGCGCGCGTCGTGATGCAGGCCGAGCGTGACGCTATACAGTTCGAACAGCATCAGCTGCGGGTCGGTATCGGCGCGCAGATGCCCTTCTTCCATCGCTTGCGAGATCGCGCGCGTGAGCGCCGCACGCCACGTCGTCACGCTCGACACCAACTGCTCGCGCACCTGGCTGTCCGCGCGGTCGTCGTATTCGACGGCGCCGCTGATGTAGATGCAGCCGGTCGTGACTTCCTGAATGCGTTTCTCGATCCAGCGGGAAATCATCGCGCGCAAGCGCGGCAGACCACGCGGCTCGCGCAGGCTCGGGAAAAACACCTCGTCTTCGAAACGGCGGTGGTATTCGCGCACGACCTCGATCTGCAGATCCTCGCGCGACCCGAAATGCGCGAACACACCGCTCTTGCTCATCTGCATGCGCTCGGCCAGCAGACCAATCGTCAGACCTTCCAGTCCGTCTCGGCCTGCCAGATCGAGTGCTGCGTCGAGAATCGCGGCTCGGGTTTGTTCGCCTTTTCGCATAGCTGTTTTACCGTTCTAATGTGACCGAATTGAAAATCGAACGGCCGTACTATTATTGAGTGCTTGCCGTCCGCGAAACAAGGACTTTATTAGAAACCGGTTTCTAACCGGCTTCTAATTTTGCGGCTTTCGACCATCGGATCAATCAGATTTTTAGAGGCGTTTGCCTTGAATCGATGGTTGCCGATCGGCGCGCGCGTGTTCTCGCGCGTGTTCTATTTCTTTGCCCCGCTTCGCTGGCGCCGATTGATGGCCGACGTGATGCGGCAAGCGCGGGCTCTCGTGCGAGCGGTATTAGTCGTAGCCGCCGACCGTCAGTAGCTTCATCGCGACGCGGTAGCTCGTGTACGCGATCCAGCTCAGCGCGCGCACGCGCGCCGGTCGCGATTCGTAGTGCGCTTCATCGATTGGGCGCGCGTCCGTGAACGCGTCGAGAATCGCGTCGCGCAGTTTGGAGATCGACGGATCGTTCACGAGCACGACGTTCGCTTCGTTGTTCAGCATCAGGCTGAGCGCATCGAGATTCGACGAACCGACCGTGCCCCAGTTCGAATCGACCACCGCGACCTTGCCGTGTAGCAGCGTCTTCTCGTATTCGGCGATCTGCACGCCTGCGCGCAACAGCGCGTGGTACAGGAACGGCACGGCGTAATCGAGCGCCTTGAACTCCTTGCGCCCGATGATCAGCTTCACGACCACGCCGCGCCGCGCCGCGAACACCAGCGCGCGACGCAGCTTGCGTCCCGGCATGAAGTACGGATTCGCGAGCAGGATTTCATGGCGCGCCTGGCCGATCGCGGCCAGATAAGCTTTTTCGATCGCGCGGCGGTTGATCAGGTTATCGCGCGCGACGAATGCGACGCACGGCTCGCCGCCGGCCCACAGTGCCTCGTTGCGGCGTCGCCGGCGTCTGCGCAGACTGCCAAGCGAGTTGGCGTCCTGCGACGACAGGTCGGGCTTCATCGAATCGAGCGGCCGATGGCCGACGCGAATCCGCCGCCACTGCACGTCGATTGCATCGCGCACGTCGGCGACCACCGGCCCGCGCAGCTCGACCGCGAAGTCCCAGCGCCGGTACGGCAGCTTCTCGCCGTTGTTCTCGTAATCGTCGACGATATTGATGCCGCCGCAATACGCGATCTGATCGTCGATCACCGCGAGCTTGCGGTGCGTGCGCGAAAAGCCGAAGCGGCCGAACAGATGCGGGTTGTAGATGCGATGCTCGATGCCGCCGGCCGGCCATTGCTCGAACATCTTCAGGCGCGCGGTGCCGACGCCATCGGTGATCACGCGCACTCTGACGCCGCGCGCGGCAGCGCGAAGCAGCGCCTCGCTGACCGCGTGGCCGGCTTCGTCGTCGCAGAAGATGTAGGTTTCGAGCGCGACGTTGTGCTCGGCCGCGTCGATGCGCTCGATCAGCGCGTCGAAGAAATCGTCGCCGGAGCGCAGCAGCTCGACCTCGTTGTTACTGGTGAAGCGGTAGCGCTGCCAGTAACGACGGCCGAGCAACGTGTGCCGCAGACGCGCCAAACGGCCCGAGCCGCCTGCGCTCACCGGCCACGCTCCCCGGCCAGCGGGCCGGTTTGCGGATCGACCGGGCGTGCGGCGAGCCGCCGCGGCAACTGCAGGATCGCATCGGCATTCGACGACGAAAAGCAGCGCGATGCGGCCTCTTCATATGGCAGCCACATATACGCGGTGTGTTCGCGCGGCGCGAGCGTCACGTCGATGCACTCGGGGACCTGCAGGCTGAACCAGTGCTCGGTGTTGTAGAGCACGCCCGCTTCGTAGCGGTAACGAAATTCCGGGTAGATCTCGTAGTCGATCGAGTAGTGCCAGTCGAACAACCCGCTGCGCGGCACCAGTGCGCCGCCGATCATGATGCCGGTTTCCTCGCCGACTTCGCGCACCGCCGTGTCGGCGAGCGGTTCGTCGAGCCGGTCTTTCGAACCCGTCACCGACTGCCAGAACGCCGCATGATCGGCGCGCTCGAGCAGCAGCACGTCGAGCGCAGGCGTATGAATGATGACGAGGACGGACTGCGGAATTTTCGGCGGTTTCGGCATGGCTCAAACTGGGCGCGACGATACGCGCGGTACATGTCGGATGACGGTCGAAAGGGTCTGGAAAGCGGTGGCTTCACTGTAACGCAAAAAATGAAAAAGGCGCTGAGGTGGAGATCACCTCAGCGCCTTTTCGTTTCGCTCGTGTGGTTTTTTTGCGGCCGCCGGCCCGCTGGCCGGCACACGCAAGACCGCTTGCCGGCCGCGCGCAGCGGCCGCAGTTTTATGCCTTCGGTTCCGGCGTACGCAGACGGATGTGCAGCTCGCGCAGCTGACGCTCGTCGACTTCGCTCGGCGCCTGCGTGAGCAGATCCTGCGCGCGTTGCGTCTTCGGGAACGCGATCACGTCGCGGATCGAGTCGGCACCGGCCATCATCGTGACGATGCGGTCCAGACCGAACGCGATACCGCCGTGCGGGGGCGCGCCGTATTGCAGCGCGTCGAGCAGGAAGCCAAACTTCGCCTGCGCTTCTTCCGCGTTGATCTTCAGCGCGCGGAACACCTTGCTCTGCACTTCCTCACGGTAGATACGCACCGAGCCGCCGCCGATTTCCCAGCCGTTCAGCACCATGTCGTAGGCCTTCGCGAGGCAGCGCGCGGGGTCCGTTTCGAGGTACTCGAGGTGCTCGTCCTTCGGGCTCGTGAACGGGTGATGCGCGGCGACGTAGCGGTTGTCTTCCTCGTCGTATTCGAACATCGGAAAGTCGACGACCCACAGCGGCTTCCAGCCGGACTCGACGAGGCCGTTGGCCTTGCCGAATTCCGAATGACCGATCTTCAGACGCAGCGCGCCGAGGCTGTCGTTGACGACCTTCGCGCGATCCGCCGCGAAGAAGATGATGTCGCCGTCTTGTGCGCCGGTGCGCTCGATGATCGCATTCAGCGCTTCGTCGTGCAGGTTCTTCACGATCGGGCTTTGCAGACCGTCACGGCCCTTCGCCGCTTCATTGACCTTGATCCACGCGAGACCCTTCGCCCCGTAGATGCGCACGAATTCCGTGTAGCTGTCGATGTCGCCGCGCGACAGCTCGCCGCCCTTCGGCACGCGCAGCGCCGCGACACGGCCGTCCTTCGTGTTGGCCGGGGTGCTGAACACCTTGAAGTCGACGTCGCGCATCGCATCGGTCAACTCGGTGAACTCGAGCTTCACGCGCAGGTCCGGCTTGTCCGAACCGAAGCGGCGCATCGCTTCCGCGTATTCCATGACCGGGAATTTCTGGTCGAGCTCGACGCCGATCGTCGTCCTGAACACGTGACGGATCATCGCCTCGAACAGATCGCGGATTTCCTGTTCCGACAGGAACGAGGTTTCGCAGTCGATCTGCGTGAATTCCGGCTGACGGTCGGCGCGCAGGTCTTCGTCGCGGAAGCACTTGGTGATCTGGTAGTAACGGTCGAAGTTCGCGACCATCAGCAGCTGCTTGAACAGCTGCGGCGACTGCGGCAGCGCGAAGAACTGGCCCGGGTTCGTGCGCGACGGCACGAGGTAGTCGCGCGCGCCTTCCGGCGTGCTCTTCGTGAGCATCGGCGTTTCGATGTCGATGAAGCCCTGCTCGTCGAGGTACTTGCGCACTTCGATCGCGACGCGGTAGCGCAGACGCAGGTTGTGCTGCATCTGCGGACGGCGCAGGTCGAGCACGCGATGCGTGAGGCGCGTGGTTTCCGACAGGTTGTCATCGTCGAGCTGGAACGGCGGCGTGACCGACGCGTTCAGCACGATCAGCTCGTGGCACAGCACTTCGATCTTGCCGCTCTTCAGCGATGCATTGGTCGTGCCTTCCGGACGGCCGCGCACAATGCCCTTGACCTGCACGCAGAACTCGTTGCGCACGCCTTCGGCGACCTTGAACATGTCAGCGCGATCCGGATCGCAGACGACCTGAACGAGCCCTTCGCGATCGCGCAGGTCGATGAAGATGACGCCGCCATGGTCGCGGCGGCGGCTTACCCAGCCGCACAGCGAGACGGATTGGCCCAGCAGTTCTTCGGTCACCAGACCGCAGTATTCAGATCTCATCGACATGATGTTTGTCTTTCGTTTTGCATTGGTTGAACGGCGCGCCGCAGACGATCCTGCATGAAGCGTTGCGCGCCGGCATTAAAGCGGGGGCTCGACGGTGGCGCGGCGCACCGGCGCCGGCTGCGGCGCGGACGGCGCCACGACGCCCATCGAGACAATGTACTTGAGCGCAGCGTCGACCGTCATGTCGAGCTCGATCACTTCGCTTTTCGGCACCATCAGGAAGAAGCCGGACGTCGGGTTCGGCGTGGTCGGCACGTATACGCTGACGTAATCTTCCTTCAGATGGTTGGCCACGTCGCCGCCCGGGATGCCGGTCAGAAACGCGATCGTATAGGACCCGCGGCGCGGGTACTCGATCAGCAGCGCCTTGCGGAATGCATTGCCACTGCTCGACAGCAGCGTGTCGGACACCTGCTTCACGCTGGTGTAGAGCGGGCCGACCACCGGAATGTGCGCGACCAGCAGTTCCCACCACTTCACGAGCTTCTGCCCAATGAAGTTCTGCGTCAACAGCCCGACGACGAAGATGAACGCGAGCGTGAGCACCGCGCCGAGGCCCGGCAAGCGATAGCCGATCGTGCGTTCCGGCTGCCACGAGGTAGGCAGCAGCAACAGCGTCTGGTCCATCGTGCCGATGACCAGGCCGAGCACCCACAGTGTGATGGCCAGAGGCACCAGCACCAGCAGGCCGGTCAGAAACACCGATTTGAGCGTGAATTTCTTCGTCGTCATGTGTACCGCCAGAAAGCTGCGCGGGCCGAAACCCATGCGCGGTAGATACGCCGCCCGCGCGGGGCGGCAGTCCCACTAGGCGCTGCCGGAACCGCTCGGGCTCGTGGCGGCAGGCGCTGCGGGCTCGGCAGCCGATGCAGCCGGGGCAGCGGCTGCGGCCGGCTCGGACTTCGCTTCCGACGCGGCCGGCGCGCTCGTGCTGCCGCGGAAATCGGTCACGTACCAGCCGGAGCCTTTCAACTGGAAGCCGGCGGCCGTGAGTTGTTTGCTAAAGGTGTCTTTTCCGCACTCAGGACACTGCGTCAACTGGGGGTCGCTCATCTTCTGGAGCACGTCCTTCCCGAAACCGCATGACCCGCAACGATAAGCGTAGATCGGCATGATCCTTTCTTACTCCAAATCCCTACTGAAATCTTGTAAACGCTTGCAAAGCCTTGAATTATAGCCGCAAACGATGTCCGTTCCCCGGATTTCGGGAAGCGGACGCACGACGCGCCCGCCACCGCGCCAGATGGGGACGACCCCCGGACCTCTCAAGAGCGGCGCGCGTGGCGTTAGCCGCGACGCCGCCAGGTGAGCCAGCGCTCGCGTCCGGCGAATACGGCGATCGAGTCGTCGACCGCTTCGTCTTCGACCAGCTCGAAGTGTGGCGTGAGCAGCGCATCGAGCCCGCCGCGTTCGATGCCGAACGGCGGCCCTTTCGGCGTCGCGCCGATGAAAAAGATGCCCGCCAGCAACCCGCCGGCCGGCAGCAGTTCGCCCATGCGCTGCGCGTAGTCGGCGCGGCGCGCCGGCGGCAGCGCGCAGAAGAATGCGCGCTCATAGATCCATGCCGGTGCGAACGGTGGCGCATAGGTGAAGAAATCCGCCTGTTCGACCAGCGAAGCATGCGCGCCGAGCTGCTCGCGTGCCGCCGCCACGGCGGCCGACGAGAAGTCGATCGCGCGTACCGGGTTGCCCTGGCGCGCGAGCCATACCGCTTCGTGCGCGCTGCCGCAGCCTGGAATCAGCACGGCCACGTCGCGGTGCCGTTCGGCGAACGCGCGAAACGCGGACGGCACGCCCGCCTGATCCCACGGCGTGAAATGGCGCTCGAAGCGTTCGTCCCAGAACTCGGGCGAGTCGGGATCGCGGGTTGCGAAATCGGGCGCGGCGGGTTGGGTCGGATCGCTCATCGGAATCTAACCTCCATAAGCCAGTACCAGGAACGCACGCGCCAGCATCGCGCCGACGCCGACCGCCACGCCGAACAGCAGCAGGCCTTGCAGCAGACGGTTGGTGCGCTTTTGCTCGAGCAGGATCTGGCGGATCACGTCGTCGTTCGCGCCGCCCACCTGATGATGGCGCTCGGCCAGCATGTTATGGACGAGGCGCGGCAACTGCGGCAGCGTCTTGCTCCACTGCGGCGCCTCGATCTTCAGACGCTCGTACCAGCCGCGCAAGCCGATCTGCTCGTTCATCCAGCGCTCGAGATAGGGCTTCGCGGTCTTCCACAGATCCAGTTCGGGATCGAGCGAACGGCCCAGGCCTTCCACGTTCAGCATCGTCTTTTGCAGCAACACGAGCTGCGGCTGGATCTCGACGTTGAAGCGCCGCGACGTCGAGAACAGACGCATCAGCACCTGGCCGAGAGAAATGTCCTTCAGCGCGCGATCGAAATACGGTTCGCAGACCGCGCGGATCGCGCTTTCGAGCTCCTCGACACGGGTGCTCGGCGGCACCCAGCCCGACTCCAGATGCAACGTCGCGACGCGATGGTAGTCGCGCTTGAAGAACGCGAGGAAGTTCTGCGCGAGGTAGTTTTTGTCGAAGTCCGACAGCGCGCCGATGATGCCGAAGTCGAGCGCGATATAGCGGCCGAAGTGCGCGGGATCGAGGCTCACCTGGATGTTGCCGGGGTGCATGTCGGCGTGGAAAAAGCCGTCGCGGAACACCTGCGTGAAGAAAATTTCGACGCCCTCGCGCGCGAGCTTCGGGATGTCGACACCCGCCGCGCGCAACGTATCGACCTGGCTGATCGGCACGCCGACCATGCGCTCCATCACGAGCACCGTGGGCGTGCAGAACTCCCAGTACATCTCGGGCACGAGCAGCAGGTCGAGCCCCAGGAAGTTGCGCCGCAACTGGCTGCCGTTGGCGGCCTCGCGCATCAGGTCGAGTTCGTCGTGCAGGTATTTGTCGAATTCGGCGACCACCTCGCGCGGCTTCAGGCGCTTGCCGTCGGCCCACAGACGCTCGGCCCACACGGCGATGTCGCGCAACAGCGCGAGGTCGGAATCGATCACCGGCAGCATCTTGGGGCGCAGCACCTTCACCGCGACCGCCTTCCCCGCATGCTGGCCGGCCTTCACCTTCGCGAAGTGGACCTGTGCGATCGACGCGCTCGCGACCGGCACCCGCTCGAAATCGTCGAACAGCACGTCGACCGGCGCGCCGAGCGACTTCTCGACGAGCGCGATCGCGACCGCCGAATCGAACGGCGGCACCTGGTCCTGCAGCTTGGCAAGTTCGTTGGCGATATCGACCGGCAGCAGATCGCGACGGGTCGACAGCACCTGGCCGAACTTGACGAAGATCGGCCCGAGGCTTTCGAGCGCGAGCCGCAGACGCACGCCCGGCGGCGCATCGAACTTGCGGCCAAGCGTCGTGATGCGCAGCAACAGACGCACGCGCCGGTCGTTGATGCGGCTCAACATCATTTCGTCGAGGCCGAAGCGGATGACCGTGAAAAATATCTTGAGAAAACGCAGAAAACGCATGGCTGGGCCCGGTGACTAGCGCGTGCCGCGCGACGTGGCGGCGCCGCCCGGCGTTTGCGCGCCGCGGACTTCGACCTTCTGTTCGATGCGCTCGATGCGCTTTTCGACGCGCGCGAGCGAATCGCGCGCGCGCGCCAGCTCGACGTTGAAGTCCGCGAGCGCGGTGCGGCGCACCAGTTGCGGATTTTCGTCGAGCAGGTACTCGGCGGCGGTGTCGAGCAGATTGCGACCGGTGCGCTGCACATGCTCGCCGACTGAGCGGACTAACGACGTGATGCGCCACGCGGGTCCATCACCGATCAGCTTCGCGAGATCTTCCTCCGGCTCCCAGCGCAGATGCTCGGCGAGCTTCGCAATCACGGTCGCGAACTCGGCGTCGCCCTCGATCTTCACGTGCTTCATCACCGCGGCCTGGCCACCTTGCAGGAAGGCCGGCAGTGCGTCGGACGGCACCGAGATCGTCACGTCGAACTGATGCGCATCGGCTTCGTCGAGCGTACCGAGATAGCCGTCGGGCTGCACGAGCAGCGCGAGCACAACCGGCGGACATGACAGGCGAGCGGTCTTGCCCGCGTACGGGGCGAGGCGCTCGCGGGCCCACGATTCGCGGGCGAGCAGATGATTGACAGCAGCAGCGAAGGGCTTGGCGGCGAGGGTCATCGAAAGTGGCAAGAAAAAACCCGCGCGAGCGAGGTGCTTGCGCGGGCTCCCATTGTAACGTCCGTTCGCTTCGCGGCCTGCTATGCCGAACGGCCTAAGCCATGCGCGAGGTCAGGAATCGCCATGCCGTGGCCGGCTCTTTTCGAGGCAAACGCGACTCGATGCTTCGACATGTCAGTGTTGCTCGACCTGCTGGATGCCGGCAAGCAGCCAGCCTTCGCCAGTGCGGTTCGCCTTCGTCAGATTCCAGACTTCGACGAACGGCTCGGCCGCCGCGCCCGGCTCCTCGCGGATCAAACCGGAGAAGCGCACGCTCGCGAAGGATTCGTTCGCGCGCTCCTCGACGCCGAGCAGCTCGGCGTTCAACTGCACGACGTCGGTCTGGGTCGGCTGCGTGCCGCGCGACGCGAGATCGACTCGCACTTCGGCGAACATTTCCGGCGTCGTGAATTCGCGGATGTCCTCGACGTTGCCGACGTCCCACGCGGCCTGCAGGCGCACGAAGTACACCTTCGCGTTACGCAGAAACGCTTCCGAATCGAAACCGGCCGGCACCGACGGCGTCGCGCCGAGCGATGGCGTGGTCAACGGGTTGCCCTGCGGTTCGAGATACGAGCCGGTGGGCGGCGCCGTGTAACGCGGCTCCTGAATATAGTCGGTGCCTTTCGTGTTCAGCGACGGCGCCGTGCCCGCGTAAGCAGGCTGCGCCGCATCGCGCTTACGGCCGGTGAAGCGGCGGATGAGCCAGATCACCACAATCGCGATCAACGCGATCACGATCACGTTCGCGAACATGCCGGCGAACGCCTCGCCGAGCCCGAAATGCGACAGCAATGCGGCGATGCCGAGACCGGCCGCGAGACCGGCGATCGGCCCGAGCCAGCGATTGCGGTTCGGCGCGGCGGGCGGCGTGGGCTTAGTCACAGGCGCCGCCTGCGCGCTCTGCTGCGTGGCCTGATTGTTCTGCGCCGGCTGGGACGGCGGCGGCGTCTGGCGCTGCTGCTGCAGACTGTTCGATTGACGGCCGAAGCTGCGGCCTCCGCCCATGCGGCGTGCTTCGGCGTCGAGAGAGGCAAGCGTGCCGGCCATCAGCAGACCGACCATCGCGATCAGTCCGATTCTTCTCGCCAGCGACCCCTTAACCTTACGAGTAGATAACAAATTCAAATCGGACATTTCGCACTTTCCTTTAAAAATCGATGGGTTAGGGACTCTAGTATTTGGTCCCCACATGCAAAGCTACCACGCCAGCTGACAAATTGTAATATTTGACGCCATCGAGACCAGCTTGTTCCATCATAGTTTTCAAAGTTTCCTGGTCCGGATGCATGCGGATCGATTCCGCCAGGTACTGGTAGCTTTCCGCGTCCTTGGCGAAGCGCTCGCCGAGCCACGGCAACACCTTGAACGAATACAGATCGTAGACCTTCTTCAGCGGATCCCATACTTTCGAGAACTCGAGCACGAGCAGCCGCCCGGCCGGTTTCAGCACACGACGCATCTCGGCAAGCGCGATGTCCTTATGTGTCATGTTGCGCAAGCCGAACGCGACCGTCACGACGTCGAAGTAGTTGTCCGGAAACGGGATTTTCTCGGCATCGCACAGCAGCGCCGGCGTGATGATGCCCTTGTCGAGCAGCCGGTCGCGGCCCACGCGCAGCATCGATTCATTGATGTCGGTATGCCAGACCTCGCCCGTTTCGCCCGCCTGTTTCGCGAATGCTTTCGACAGGTCGCCCGTGCCGCCCGCGATGTCGAGCACCTTGTAGCCCGGCCGCACGTTCGCCTGGGCGATCGTGAACACCTTCCACGCCCGGTGCAATCCGCCCGACATCAGGTCGTTCATCAGGTCGTAGTTGGCGGCCACCGAGTGGAACACCCCCGCCACCTTCTGCGCCTTGTCCTGTTCGTCGACCGATTGAAAGCCGAAGTGGGTTTTGCTCATCGCGCTCGTCCTTTCGCGTGTTCTTGAATATTGCGCCGCTCGAGCGGCGTTCGGGGGCGAATCGTATCAGTGACAGTGCCCGTGCGCAGCCGCGGCGGGCACCATCGGCGTGTCGCGGTCGCTGCCGGCCGCTGCCAGTTTGCCGAGATACGCGCGCCAGAGTTCATCCTGACGCACGGCCATGTCATACAGCAGGTCCCACGAGTAGATACCGGTGGCGTGCCCATCGGAGAAGGTCGGCTGCAGCGCGTAATTGCCGACGCCTTCGATCATCGTGATCGTCACGTCGCGCTTGCCGGTCTGCAGGGTTTCCTGGCCGGGCCCGTGGCCCATCACTTCCGCCGACGGCGAATACACGCGCAGCAGTTCGAACGGCAGTCGATACGCTTCGCCGTTCGCGTACTGCAGTTCGAGCACGCGCGACTTCGAATGCAAGATCACGCCTGTCGGCACCGGCGTCTCGGGAGTCAATCCGCTCATGTTGGCCTCATCAGATAACGGCGGGTGATAACGTCGGATCGGCCGCCTCGCACGCCGACGGCAGTCCGGCGATGCGCGGCGACGGGTTCAGCGACGCTCAGCCCAGCGCCTGTTCAATTTCCTGCCGCACCGCTTCGCGCAGCAGCGTGGCGTGCGCGCGGCGCGACGACAACATCGCTTCGGACACCGTGCGCTGGCGCGGCGCCCAGATCGGCAGGGGGAAATGCGCGTCGTTCGAGAAACGCGGAATCACGTGCCAGTGCACGTGCGGCACCTGGTTGCCGAGGCTCGCGAGATTGACCTTCGCGGGCTGCATCACGCGCCGCTGCGCACGCTCGACCGCGTACACGGCCTTCATCACGTGATCGCGCTCGTCGGCAGAAAGATCCGAAAACTCGGCGACGTGAGCGTTCCAGATGACCCGGCAAAAGCCCGGGTAGTCGTGTTCGTCGGCGAGGACGACTCGCAGCGCGTCGTCCTGCCACAGCACATCGCCGCCGTCTTCACGGCAAAAAACGCAGTCCATCGTCGTCCTCGGCAAAAATCGTTGGTCGTGCCATTAAACCAGCACGCGCTCGATTCCGCCATTGTTCGCCCGTTGAACGTAGTCCGCCATCCAGTTTTCGCCGAGCACGTGACGTGCCATCTCGACCACGATGTAGTCCGCCTCGGTACCCGCGTCTTCGTTGTAGCGCGACAGCCCTTGCAGGCACGACGGGCAGCTCGTGAGGATCTTGACGTCGGTCGAACCCGCGTTTCCGTGATTGGGCTGCGGACCGTCGCCGGCCTTCAGCACCGAACCGTTCGGCGCGCCCGCGGCGCCGGCCGATGCATTGGCCGGATTGATCGCGTTCGCGCCCGCTTCGGCGAGGAGAGGGATGCCGCGCAGCTTCGCCGCGCCCTTGCGGATTTCTTCTTCCTTGCGGAAGCGCACCTGGGTCGAGATGTCGGGACGCGTGACCGCGAGCGTGCCCGATTCGCCGCAGCAGCGGTCGTTCTTCTCGATCTTGTAGCCGTCCTGCTCCGAACCCATCAGCTGATTGACGAGCTTGACCGGGTCCATCGTCTTGATCGGCGAATGGCACGGGTCGTGATACATGTAGCGCACGCCGTTCACGCCATCGAGCTTGATGCCCTTCTCGAGCAGATACTCGTGGATATCGATGATCCGGCAGCCCGGGAAGATCTTTTCGAATTCATAACCGGCCAGCTGGTCGTAACACGTGCCGCACGACACCACCACCGTCTTGATGTCGAGATAATTCAGCGTATTGGCGACGCGGTGGAACAGCACGCGGTTATCGGTGACGATCTGCTCGGCCTTGTCGTACTGGCCCGAGCCGCGCTGTGGATAGCCACAGCACAGATAACCCGGCGGCAGCACGGTCTGCACGCCCGCCTCCCACAGCATTGCCTGGGTCGCGAGACCAACCTGCGAGAACAGCCGCTCGGAGCCGCAGCCCGGGAAGTAGAACACCGCTTCGGTGTCGGCGGTGGTCGTCTTCGGATTGCGGATGATCGGGACGATCTTGTTGTCCTCGATATCGAGCAAGGCGCGCGCGGTCTTCTTCGGCAGGTTGCCCGGCATCTTCTTGTTCATGAAGTGGATCACCTGCTGCGTGATCACCGGCTTGCCGACCGTGGCGGGCGGATGCGCGGTCTGCTTCTTCGCGAACTTCTTCAGCACTTCATTGCCGAGGCGCTGCGCCTTGTAGCCGACGCCCATCATCGCGGTGCGCGCGAGGTTGATGGTCTGCGGGTTGGTCGCGTTCAGGAAAAACATGCCCGCGGCGTTGCCCGGGTTGAACTTCTTCTTGCCCATCTTGCGCAACAGGTTGCGCATGTTCATCGTCACGTCGCCGAAGTCGATCTTCACCGGGCACGGCGTCACGCACTTATGGCAGACAGTGCAGTGATCGGCGACGTCGTTGAACTCGTCCCAGTGCTTGATCGACACGCCGCGGCGCGTCTGCTCTTCGTACAGGAATGCCTCGACCAGCAAGGACGTCGCGAGAATCTTGTTGCGCGGGCTGTACAGCAGGTTCGCGCGCGGCACGTGGGTCGCGCAGACCGGCTTGCACTTGCCGCAGCGCAGACAGTCCTTGATCGACTCGGAAATCGCGCCGATATCGGACTGCTGCATGATCAGCGATTCGTAGCCCATCAGGCCGAAGCTCGGCGTGTAAGCGTTGCGCAGGTCCGCGCCTTCGAGCAGCTTGCCCGCGTTGAAGCGGCCATGCGGATCGACGCGCTGCTTGTACTTGCGGAATTCGCCGATCTCGTCGTCGGTCAGGAATTCGAGCTTCGTGATACCGATGCCGTGCTCGCCGGAGATCACACCGTCGAGCGAACGCGCGAGCTTCATGATGCGCGCGACCGCCGTGTGCGCGTCCTGCAGCATCTCGTAGTTATCGGAGTTGACCGGCAGGTTCGTGTGGACGTTGCCGTCGCCCGCGTGCATGTGCAGCGCGACGAACACACGGCCGCGCAGCACCTGCTTGTGGATCGCCTGGGCTTCGTCGAGAATCGGCTCGAACTCGCCGCCGTTGAAAATCTGCCGCAATTCGGCGCGGATTTCCTGCTTCCACGACACGCGAATCGTGCGGTCCTGAGCGAGGTGGAATACGGTTGCGTCAGGTTGCGCGTCGACGCGATCAGCGAACTTTTCGGCGAGCGACTCGTAGCCGAGGCCGACCAGGTAGTGCTGCGCCTCGCGCAGAGACAGGTCGAGCTTGCCGCGAACGAATTCCCAGCGCGTGCGCACACGCGCGAGTAGATCGAGCGCCTGCTGCACGCGGTCTTCGAGCAGCTCGGCGCTCGGGATTTCGTTCGCGTCGTCGCTCTTGCCGAGCGGCAGCTTGCCGCCCTTGAAGAACGCTTCGAGCGCGTCGACCAGTTGCAGCTTGTTCTTCAGCGACAGCTCGATGTTGATGCGCTCGATGCCGTCCGTGTACTCGCCCATGCGGTCGAGCGGAATCACGACGTCTTCGTTGATCTTGAACGCGTTGGTGTGCTTTGCGATCGCGGCCGTACGGCTGCGGTCCAGCCAGAAGCGCTTGCGGGCCTCGGCGCTGACGGCGACGAAACCTTCGCCGCTCTTGCCGTTGGCCATGCGCACGACTTCCGAGGTGGCCTGCGCGACAGCGTCCGCGTCGTTACCGACGATATCGCCGATCAGCACCATCTTCGGAAACGCGTTGCGTTTGCTCTTGGTCGCGTAGCCGACCGCGCGCAGATAGCGCTCGTCAAGATGCTCGAGACCCGCGAGAATCGCGCCGCCCTGGCGCGACGTCTCGAACAGGTAGTCCTTGATTTCGACGATGCTCGGAATCGCCTCGCGCGCCTGGCCGAAGAACTCGAGACAGACGGTGCGCGTATGCGCAGGCATCTTGTGCAGCACCCAGCGCGCGGACGTGATGAGGCCGTCGCAGCCCTCCTTCTGCACGCCCGGCAGACCGGCGAGGAATTTGTCGGTGACGTCCTTGCCGAGGCCTTCCTTGCGGAACACGCGGCCCTTGATGTCCAGCGCTTCGGTGCGCAGCAGCTTCTCGCCCGGCGCGTAGTTGCCGTCGAACCATTTGAGCTCGAAACGCGCGACTTCGATGTCGTGGATCTTGCCCATGTTGTGCTCGAGACGCGTGACTTCGAGCCAGTTCCCTTCCGGGTCGACCATGCGCCACCACGCGAGGTTGTCGAGCGCCGTGCCCCACAGCACTGCCTTCTTGCCACCCGCGTTCATCGCGACGTTGCCGCCGACGCAGGACGCGTCGAGCGAGGTCGGGTCGACCGCGAACACGAAGCCGGCCTGCTCGGCCGCTTCGGTCACGCGGCGCGTGACGACGCCCGCGCCCGAGAAAATCGTCGCGACCTTGCGATCGACGCCCGGCAGCTGGGTCATTTCGACCGGGCCGAGCTGTTCGAGCTTTTCGGTGTTGATGACGGCCGAGAACGGCGTGAGCGGCACCGCGCCGCCCGTGTAGCCGGTGCCGCCGCCGCGCGGAATCACCGTCAGTCCGAGTTCGAAGCAGGCCTTGATCATGCCGGCGATTTCGGCCTCGGAGTCCGGCGTCAGCACGACGAACGGGTATTCGACGCGCCAGTCGGTCGCGTCGGTCACGTGCGAGACGCGCGACAGGCCATCGAACTTGATGTTGTCTTTCTGCGTGACCTTGCCGAGCACGCGCGTAGAACGGCGGCGCAGGTCGTAGGTCTGCTGGAATTCGCTGGCGAATTGGTCGATCGCGCGGCGCGCGGCCTGCACCAGCTTTTCGACGCGCGCGGCGCGCTCGACGCCGGCTTCGTCGCCGTGTTCGCGCAGATCGGCACGGCGGCGCTTCTCGATTTCGGCGAGACGGTGATTGAGCGCCTCGATCAACAGCGCGCGGCGCTTCGGGTTGTCGAGCAGGTCGTCCTGCAGATACGGATTGCGGCGCACGACCCAGATATCGCCGAGCACTTCGTACAGCATGCGCGCCGAGCGGCCGGTGCGGCGTTCGGCGCGCAGTTCGGCGAGCGCGTCCCAGGCGTCGTTGCCGAGCAGGCGGATGACGATTTCGCGGTCGGAGAACGACGTGTAGTTGTAGGGAATTTCGCGCAGACGCGCTTCGGGATCGGCGGCCACCGCGCCGGCGGCGCCGTGCGGATCGAAAACTTGAGGTGCGTTCATGGTTGGACGACTCGGTAGGTCAGCCTGGCGCACTCGTCACGAGGCGTCGGCGGACAATGCGCGTGGGGCGCAATGCTTGAAATCTTCTAGGGCTTCAAGGGGAGCGAGCACGACCGGCGGCCAACTCACGGCGGTCGCTTCGCGGCACTCAGAGACAGCTACACGATCGCGCGTGGCGGACATGCCGTTCCGCCGCGGGGCAGGATTCGCGCGGGACGGGCATTAAATGGGCGATCCGAGGCTGCCAGTGCATCTTCCGATCCTTATTCCAAAACGAAATTCTACCGCATCATTCCGCCACGCGTTGACGGTGGGAATCGGGCGGCGACGGGGGTTCGGAGGTTTTGGCGATGGATCCGGCGGCGTTTTCGCATACCGTCCATTGACCGGCCGGACGGTGGGGCGAGCTTCGATCGCGCGATTCCGATACGGCCCGGTTAAGTGCACGGCACCCGTCCGCGGAGCGCGCGGAACGGCCAGAGCGGGCACCGTTGGCGCTATCATTGACGTTTTCCCGTCTTACACAGCGCACCGCGCCACCCGCATGGCTTCCCACGACTACCTGAAAAAGACCCTGACCGCGCGCGTCTACGACGTGGCGCGCGAGACCGAACTCGAACGCGCGCCGAACCTGTCGGCGCGGCTGCGCAACCCGGTCTATCTGAAGCGCGAGGACAACCAGCCGGTGTTCTCGTTCAAGCTGCGCGGCGCATACAACAAGATGGCGCATATTCCGGCCGAGGCGCTCAGTCGCGGCGTGATCACCGCGTCGGCGGGCAATCATGCGCAGGGCGTGGCGTTATCGGCGGCACGCATGGGCGTGAAGGCGATCATCGTCGTGCCGGTGACGACGCCGCAGCTCAAGGTCGACGCGATCCGCACGCACGGCGGGCCGACCGTCGAGATCGTGCAGTTCGGTGAGTCGTATAGCGACGCCTATGGTCACGCGGTCAAGCTGCAGGAAGAGCGCGGCCTGACCTTCGTGCATCCGTTCGACGATCCGTACGTGATCGCCGGCCAGGGCACCGTCGCGATGGAAATCCTCAGCCAGCACCAGGGCCCGATTCACGCGATCTTCGTGCCGATCGGCGGCGGCGGTCTCGCGGCCGGTGTCGCCGCATACGTGAAATCGGTGCGCCCCGAGATCAAGGTGATCGGCGTGCAGACCGACGATTCGTGCGCGATGGCCGCGTCGTTGCAGGCGGGCGAGCGCGTGACGCTGAACGAAGTGGGCCTGTTCTCCGACGGCACCGCGGTGAAGCTCGTCGGCGAAGAAACCTTCCGTCTGTGCCGCGAATATCTCGACGAAGTGCTGCTCGTGAACACCGATGCGCTGTGCGCCGCGATCAAGGACGTGTTCCAGGACACGCGCAGCGTGCTCGAACCGGCGGGCTCGCTCGCGGTGGCCGGCGCCAAGCAGTATGCCGAGCGGGAAGGCATCGAGAACCAGACGCTGATCGCGATCACGTCGGGCGCGAACATGAACTTCGACCGCATGCGCTTCGTCGCCGAACGCGCGGAAGTGGGCGAAGCGCGCGAAGCGGTCTTCGCGGTGACGATCCCCGAAGAGCGCGGCAGCTTCAAGCGTTTCTGCGAGCTGCTCGGCACGCGCAGCGTCACCGAGTTCAACTACCGGATCGCCGACGCGAACTCGGCGCATATTTTCGTCGGCGTGCAGATCCGCAATCGCAGCGAATCGGCGCAGATCGCCGGCGCCTTCGAAGCGCACGGCTTCGCCACCGTCGACCTGACCTTCGACGAACTGTCGAAGCAGCACATCCGCTACATGGTCGGCGGCCGCTCGCCGCTCGCGCGCGACGAACGACTGTTTCGCTTCGAGTTTCCGGAACGTCCAGGCGCGCTGATGAAATTCCTGTCGTCGATGGCGCCGAACTGGAACATCAGCCTGTTCCACTACCGCAACCAGGGCGCGGACTACAGCTCGATTCTGGTCGGCATTCAGGTGCCCGGGAGCGACCACGCGGCGTTCGAGCGCTTCATCGAAACGCTTGGCTATCCGTGCTGGGAAGAGACGAAAAATCCGGTCTATCGCCTCTTCCTCGCCTGATCTCTTCGAACCGGAACGCAACGATGGCGCTTTCGCTCGTCGACAAACTGGTGGTCGCAATCTCGTCGCGCGCACTGTTCGACTTCGAGGAAGAGAACCGTGTCTACGAGGCCGGCGACCTGAAGGCTTACGAAGCGTTGCAGCGCGAGCGTCTGAACGTGCCCGCGAAACCGGGCGTGGCGTTTCCGCTGATCCGCAAGCTGCTTGCGCTGAACGCCGGCGGTCATCGCGTCGAAGTGGTGATCCTGTCGCGCAGCGATCCGATCAGCGGTCTGCGCGCGTTTCATTCCTGCCGCGAAAACGGGCTCGCGATCGAGCGCGGCGTGTTCACGCGCGGCCGCGCGCCGTTCGGTTATCTGAAGCCGCTGAACGCTTCGCTGTTTTTGTCGGCGAACCAGCACGACGTGCGCGATGCGCTCGCCGCTGGCTTCCCAGCCGCACGCGTGTTGCCGGAATCGGCGAAAATGGCGAGCAAATACCCGGACGAGATCCGCATTGCGTTCGACGGCGACGCGGTCTTGTTTTCCGACGAAGCGGAACGCATCTTCCAGCAAGACGGCCTGCGCGCGTTCGTCGGTCACGAGATCGACAACAAGCATCTGCCGCTCGCGGACGGTCCGCTCAAGCCGCTGCTCGAAGCACTGCACCGGCTGCAAAAACTCGCGGGCGCGGCCGCGCCGATGCGCATTCGCACGGCGCTGGTGACGGCGCGCTCGGCTCCCGCGCATGAGCGCGCGATCCGCACCCTGATGGCATGGAACATCGAAATCGACGAAGCGATGTTCCTCGGCGGCCTCGACAAAAGCGCATTTCTGCGCGAGTTCGAGCCCGACTTTTTCTTCGACGACCAGATCGGCCACTGCGAATCGGCCCGCGTCGTAACCGCGACCGGGCACGTGCTGAGTGGCATCGTGAACGCATCATGACACCCGAACAATCCCCGCTCGGCAAGTCCTCGACTTACACCGAACAATACGATCCGACGCTGCTATTTCCGATTGCGCGCAGCCATGCCCGCGAGGCGATCGGCATTACCGCGCGACTGCCGTTTTTAGGCACCGACATCTGGAACGCCTACGAGCTGTCGTGGCTGAACGCGCGCGGCAAGCCGCAGATCGCCGTCGCGACGTTCTTCGTGCCGGCCGACTCGCCGAACATCGTCGAGTCGAAATCGTTCAAGCTGTATCTGGGCTCGTTCGCGCAGACTGCGTTCGACTCGGCCGAGAGCGTGCGCGACACGATCAGGCGCGACGTGTCCGCGTCGTGCGGCGCGACCGTGTCGGTACATCTGAGCACACCACACGAATTCGGCAAGCTGAAAATGGAAGAATTCGACGGCCTGTCGCTCGACCGGCTCGAACTCGAGGCGAGCGTCTATCAGCCGGACGCGTCACTTTTGAGCGCGGCGCGCGACGAAGCGCCGGTCGAGGAAACGCTGTTCTCGAACCTGCTGAAGTCGAACTGCCCGGTGACCGGTCAGCCGGACTGGGGCAGCGTGCAGATCCACTACACAGGCTCGCAGATCGATCACGCAGGCCTCTTGCGATACATCATCTCGTACCGCAATCACACCGGGTTTCATGAGCAATGCGTCGAGCGAATCTTCGTCGACATCATGAAGATGTGCAAACCGCTGAAGCTCGCCGTCTATGCGCGCTACACGCGTCGCGGCGGGCTCGACATCAACCCGTTCCGCACCAACTACAACCTGCCGATGCCGGACAACATGCGGCTCGCGCGGCAGTAACGCCAACACAAAAAACAGCGGTAGACGCGACGAGGGCGCCGCAGGCCATCACGACCTGCGGCGCCCTCGTCACATGAAAGCCATCAAAGCGATCAGGCCGCCGGCTTCTTATAAGCGACGCAATCCACCTCGACCTTGCAGTCGATCACCATCGACGACACCACGCACGCGCGCGCCGGCGGATTCTCGCCAAAATACTCGCGAAACACCTTGTTGAACGACGCGAAGTCGCGCGGATCGTCGAGCCACACGCCGCAACGCACGACGTGCTCGGCGCCATAGCCCGCTTCCTTCAGGATCGCGAACACGTTCTGGATCGCCTTGTGCGATTGCTCGACGATGCCGCCGTTGATCACTTCGCCGTTTTCCATCGGCGTCTGGCCCGACACGAACAGCCAGCCGTCCGCCTCGACCGCGCGCGCGAACGGCATCACCTGACCGCCCGTTC
Source organism: Paraburkholderia sp. Cpub6 (assembly GCF_014201065.1). Lineage (NCBI taxonomy): Bacteria > Pseudomonadati > Pseudomonadota > Betaproteobacteria > Burkholderiales > Burkholderiaceae > Paraburkholderia > Paraburkholderia sp. Cpub6. The sequence goes on along the minus strand of NZ_JACHDM010000005.1, from coordinate 371,043 downwards.
CCTTTCCGCCTTCCACGCCATATCGCTTCATCGTCACACTCCTTAAAAAGTCGGGCACGCGCGGCGCCCTCGCCGCGCGTGCCGCCATCAATCGAGAAAAAATCAGAACGCGCCCTGCGCATCGCCCTTCGACGGCGCGCCGCGCGTGACGAACCGGCCAGCCCGCTCGCCCGTCACCGCGCCATCGCGATACGACAGCACGCCGTTGACCCACACCGCGTCGATGCCGGCAGCGGGCTGCTGGGGCTTGTCGAACGTCGCCACGTCATGCACTTTCGCCGGATCGAACAGCACGAGGTCGGCGTGATAGCCGATATGCACTTCGCCGCGTTGCGCGAGTCCGAAGCGGCGCGCGGACAGGCTCGTCATCTTGCGCACCGCTTCCTCGAGCGGCAGCAAAGCGGCATCGCGCGCATAGTGACCGAGCACGCGCGGAAACGCGCCCCACAGCCGCGGATGCGGCAGCGGATCGTTCGGCAGGCCGTCGGAGCCGACCATCGTCGCCGGATGCGACAGGATGCGCCGCACGTCGTCTTCGGACATGTTGTGATAGACCGCGCCGGCCGGCTGCAGGCGCTTGCCCGCCTCCTGCTGCGAGACGCCCCATTCGGCCGCGACTTCCTTGATCAGCTTGCCCGCCATTTCCGGATGCGGCTCGGACCACGTGATCGTGATGTCGATGTCGCCTGTCACCTGCTTCAGATCGAGCGTCGACGAGCTGCGGTTGTACGGATAGCAGTCGCAACCGACCGGCTGCCCGCCGCGCGCGCCCTCGAGCGACTTCAGCACTTCGACGCTGCGCCCCCAGTTCGACGGCCCTGCGCACTTCAAATGCGAGATCACGACCGGCACACGCGCATGACGACCGACGCGGTAGGCCTCGTCCATCGCGTCGAGAATCGCGTCGAACTCGGTGCGCATATGGGTCGTGTACAGCGCGCCCGCGGCCGCGAGCGGCTCGGCGAGCGCCATCACTTCCTCGGTCGGCGCGGCGAACGCCGAACCGTATGCGAGCCCCGAGCTGAGGCCGAGCGCGCCGTGCGCGAGCGCTTCCTCGAGCTGCGCGCACATGCGCTCGATTTCCTCGGCAGTCGCGGCGCGATCGAGCCGGTCCATCTGGTTGTTGCGCAACGCCGTGTGGCCGATCAGCGCGCCGACGTTCACCGCCGGCCGCGCGGCGTTCACCGCGTTCACATAGTCGGCGAAGGTCGGGTACTGGAACGCGTCGCGCTCGCCGAGCAGGTTCATCGGATCGGGCGGATCGCCCTTCAGCGATACCGGCGACGCGCTGATGCCGCAATTGCCGACGATCACCGTCGTCACGCCCTGGGTGATCTTCGGCAGCATCTGCGGCGAGCGGATCACATGCGTGTCGTCGTGCGTGTGTACGTCGATAAAGCCCGGCGCGAGCGCGCGCCCCTCGGCCTCGATCACCTCTTCGGCGAGCCAGTTCGACAGATTGCCGATCGCGGCGATGCGCCCGTCGCGGATCGCCACGTCGCGCTCGACGGGCGGCGCGCCCGTGCCGTCGTACAGTTGCGCGCCGACGATCAGCGTGTCGGCGGCTTCGGGATGCGAATGCATGGATCAGTCTCCTAACGGTTGTCGATTGCCGCCGCCGCGGTGCGCGTCGAGCGCGTGCTTCATGCGGCGCAGCAATTCGCGGCTTTCGTCGCCTTGACTGACGGCAAGTTCGGTGACGAGCACATCGAGCGCCATCATCATCGCGTAACGGGACGACGACGGCTTGTAAATGAAATCGGTTTCGAACGCGACGATCGGGATCAGCCAGTTGGCGAGCTTCGCCAGCGGCGACGCGGGCGCCGTCAGCGCGACCACCGTCGCACCGTAGCTGCGCGCGATCTTGCAGTTCTCGACCATCTCGGGCACGCGCCCCGTGGTGGACAGCGCGATCACGACGCACTCGCGCGACACCGTGCTCGCCACCATGCGCTGCAACAGCCCGTCCTGATAGGTCGCGACCGGGCGGCCGAGGCGCACGAGCCTGAAACGCATTTCGTCAGCGAGCGCGGTCGAGCCGCCGCCCATGCCGAACACGTAGATCATGCGCGCATCGCGCAGCGCGGCCGCCGCTTCGGCGAGCGGCGCCTGGCGCAGCAGTTGATGATTGTGCGCGAGCGCCGTTTGCAGCTCGTCGAAGACGCGCGTGGCGATCGGCTCGGGTGCGTCGCTTGCGGTGTCGCGCTCGAGAAACCGTTGACCGACCGCGGCCGCCTGCGCGAGCCGCAGCTTGAGTTCGCGCACGTCGCGGCAGCCGACCGCCTTCGCGAAGCGCGTAACGGTCGCGATGCTGACCTCGGCCTGCTGTGCCAGCGCGCCGATGCTCGCGCGCGACGCGCCGGTCAGATCGTCGAGGATCAGCGCGGCGACCTTGCGTTCGGCCGAGCGCAACTCCGGCGCGCACTCGGCAATGCGCGCGACGATGTCGAAAGCGAGCGGTTCGGCGCTACGGTTCATGGCAGGCGGTGGGGTTCGCGGCATGGCTTTCGCAGCCCTTTCCGGCGGCCTTCGAAACCCATGGTACTAAATAACATTCGTTCAGACATCGTACTTTCGATAACATGGTAAAGTCAAATCTGACTCAATTTACCCGGACGATGGAGCACGGAGACATGAAAGTTACAAACTATCAGGGCGCGACGATTGATCCTTATAGCAAGGGCTTGGGCATGGTTCCGGGCACGAGCATCCAGCTGACGGACGCCGCGCGCCTCGAGTGGAACCTGCTCGCCGAGGACGTCAGCCTCCCGGCCGCCGTGCTGTACGCCGATCGCGTCGAGCACAACCTGAAGTGGATGCAGGCGTTCGTTGCCGAATACGGCGTCAAGCTCGCGCCTCACGGCAAGACCACGATGGCGCCACAACTATTTCGCCGTCAGCTCGAAACCGGTGCGTGGGGCATCACGCTCGCCACCGCTCATCAGGTGCGCGCGGCGTACCACGGCGGCGTCTCGCGCATCCTGATGGCGAATCAGCTGGTCGGCCGTCACAACATGATGATGATCGCCGAATTGCTCAGCGATCCGGATTTCGAATTCTTCTGCCTCGTCGATTCGGCTGAAGGCGTCGAGCAACTCGGCGAATTCTTCACCTCGGTGAAGAAGCCGCTGCAGGTGCTGCTCGAACTCGGCGTGCCGGGTGGACGCACCGGCGTGCGCGACGAAGCGCAGCGCAACGCGGTGCTCGACGCGATCGCGCGCTATCCGGACGTGCTGAAGCTCGCGGGGGTCGAACTGTACGAAGGCGTGCTGAAGGAAGAACCCGAAGTGCGCGCGTTCCTGCAAGGCGCGGTTGCGGTCACTCGCGAACTTGTCGAGCAGGGGCGTTTCGCGCGCTCGCCGGCGGTGCTATCGGGCGCGGGATCGGCGTGGTACGACGTGGTCGCCGAAGAGTTCGCGCAGGCGACGCAATCCGGCAAGGTCGAGGTCGTGCTGCGTCCCGGCTGCTATCTGACGCATGACGTCGGCATCTATCGCAAGGCGCAGACCGACATTTTCAAGCGCAATCCTGTCGCGAAGAAAATGGGCGAAGGGTTGCTGCCGGCGCTGCAATTGTGGGCGTACGTGCAGTCCATTCCCGAGCCGGATCGCGCGATCATCGGCCTCGGCAAACGCGACTCCGCGTTCGACGCAGGCATGCCGGAGCCGGCGCGCCACTATCGCCCGGGCCAGCAAGCGCCGCGCGACATCGCCGCGAGCGAGGGCTGGGAAATCTTCGGCCTGATGGACCAGCACGCGTATCTGCGGATTCCCGCCGGCGCCGATCTGAAAGTGGGCGACATGATCGCGTTCGACATCTCGCATCCGTGCCTGACGTTCGACAAGTGGAAGCAGGTGCTGGTCGTCGATCCGCAGTATCGCGTGAAGGAAGTGATCGAGACGTTCTTCTGATCGGACCACGCCGCGCTGACTGAAGCGCGATCTGTTCCGCTAAAGAAAAAGGCCGTGCGCCCCCGGGCTCACAGCCTTTTTTATCGCCACGCGCGGACTAGAAATCACATGCGCTGCGCCGCCTCGTCGCCAGCGGTCTCCTGCGGCGCGGCGGCCACGGTCGCGGCGCCGGCGTTGGCCGTCACCTCGCCGATGCGCGTCTCCAACATTTTCAGCGCGCTCGACAACGCCGCGAGCGCCTCATCCGGCAACCCGGCCATCGTGTCGTGCAAGAACGCGTTGCGACGCGGCAGGCTCGCTTCGGTCGCTGCGTGGCCCGCTTCGGTCAGACGCACGTTGGTCACGCGGTTATCGCGCGTATCCATGCTGCGCGCGATCCAGCCCAACCCTTCGAGCGCCTTCAGCTGTCGCGTGAGCGCGCCAGGATCGACGCGCAACCGCTCGACGAGCCGCTTCTGCGACGACTCGCCGGCCTGCTCGCGCAGCGCGAGCAGAATGCGCCAGCGTGGCAACGGATGCCCCACCTTGGCCTCGAATGCCGACATGAACGCCCGATACGTGCGACCAAATTGCTGCATGACGGCGACGCGGTCCTGTTCTTCCATAATCTGCCTGTCCAACACCAAGTTCAAAAATCAGTCTGCGTGAATCACCGGCTCGAGCTTGCGCTGCAGCTTGATCGGCGGCACGCGGCGGGTTTGCCACACCGACACGACGGCGATCACCGCGGCCATCGCGAGACCCAGATGAATCGCCCCGACCAGCGCCTCGCGCGCACTTTCGAGCAACATCGCGCCGTTGTGGCCAGCGTGGGTCAACTGGTCGACGAGCGTGGTCTGCGCATCGCGGTTGATCAGGATCTGCGGATCGCCGAGATCGGCGAACCAGTGCGACGCGCCCGCGCCTTCGAGCGCATTGCGCACACCGCTCTTGTACATGTGGGTCACAAGCGTGCCGGTCAGCGCCGTGCCGATCATGCCACCGATCATCCGCAGCGACTGCAGCAACGCGGTCGCGATGCCGAGGTGTTCGCGGCCCGCGGTCTGCTGCGCGAAGATCGTCAGGTTCGGCATCACGAAGCCGAGCCCGAGGCCGCCGACGACCATGAACGACATCAGCACCCATTGCTGCATCGAACGGGTCGCGACGACGATGCCAAGGCATGACAGCGCGACCATCGCAAAGCCGATGTACAGCATCAGGTTCGGATTCTTCACCCGCGACACGACGCGCCCGTTCGCGATACTGCCGATCGTGATGAACACGACGAGCGGCGTGATCACGAGGCCCGCCTCTTTCGGCGACATGCCGAAGCCGCCCTGGAACAGCAGCGGTGCGTAGAACAGCAGCGAGAACATCGTGAAGCCGCCGAGCACGGCCAGCGTGAACAGCGCGGCCAGACTGCGGTTGCGGAACATGTCGACGGGCAGGATCGCGGTCGGGCAGCGCTTTTCCCATTTCCACAGCGTGACGGCCGACGCGACGGCGAGCCCGAGCAGCGCGAACGCGCTCAGCGTGATGCCATGCTTCGGCAGCAATTCGACGAACAGCTGCAGTGAGCCGAGCGCGATCGCGATCAGCAGCGCGCCGGGCCAGTCGAGCCGCATTTTGCCGGTATGTTCGACGTGCCGCAGATGCGGCAGGAAACGCCAGACGAAAAACAGCGACAGCAGCCCGACCGGCAAATTCACATAGAACACCGAGCGCCAGCCGTAGTACTGCGTGAGAAAACCGCCGAGCGACGGGCCGACCGCATTGGCGATGCCGAACGCCGAGCTCATCAGCACCTGCCAGCGCAGCCGCACGACGGAATCGGGGAACAGATCGGGAATGCATGCGAACGCGGTGCCGACGAGCATGCCGCCGCCAATGCCCTGCAACCCGCGCGCGAGCACGAGAAACAGCATGCTGTTGGCCGCGCCGCACAGCACCGAGGCGCCGGTGAACACGACGATCGACGCAATCACGAACGGCTTGCGCCCGTAATAATCACCAAGCCGCCCGAAAATCGGTACGGTGATCACCGAGGTCAGCAGATACGAGGTTGCGACCCATGCGTACAACTCGAAGCCTCGGAGTTCGGACACGATGGTGGGCAGCGCGGTGCCGACCACGGTCTGGTCGAGCGCGACCAGCATCGTGACGAACGAGATGCCGAGCATGGCCAGCAGGGATTCGCGGAACGGTAAGACTTGCCCACTCGAATGGTGAGCGGCGGTATGGACAGCCATTTTTGATGGAGCAAAAGTTGACGTGTCAAAAGATTGGGGATCATACCATGGTGCGACGCTCCAGGCGGGACGGAACGCGTCTTGCAACGCGGTAGACTGACTTCAAGTACGCAAGACACGACATGCCAGGGAGGCCCATGCAGCCGAGTTCGCTCGCAACACCATCCTTATCGGAGCAGGACCTCGCCGCGCTGCGGCGCGCGAAACACCAGCTCGAAAGCCCCGCGCTCACGATGAAGCTCGCGAGCGTCGTCGGCGCGCCGATCGAGAAGCTGCTATCGCGCATCCCGGCGTTCGCCAACGAAAAAGTGTCCGATGCGACGCAGGCCGCGTTGCGCAAATGTCTGTCGATCGCGCTACGCACGCTCGGCCGGCGCGACGACGCTAAGCTTCTCGCGCCCGACAAGCCGAACAACCTGCTGCACAAGTTCGCGGTCGCGACCACCGGCGCGGCCGGCGGGGCGTTTGGATTGATCGCGCTGCCAGTCGAGCTGCCGGTCACGACTACGCTAATGTTCCGCTCGATCTGCGACATCGCGCGCAGCGAGGGCGAGGACCTGACCTCGGTCGACACGCAGCTGCAATGCCTGACCGTGCTCGGCATGGGCGGTACATCGAGCGAGGACGACGACGCCGACCTCGGCTACTTCTTCATGCGCGGCGCGCTAGCGCAGGCGGTGTCGAAGGCGTCGTCCGAGGTGGCCAGCAAGGGCTTCACGACCCACGGCTCGGCGGCGCTGCTGCGACTGCTCAACGCGATCGCCGCGCGCTTTTCGGTGCAGGTCAGCGAACAGATCGCTGCCAAATCGATTCCCGCGATCGGCGCGGTGCTCGGCGCGATGGTCAACACCGTGTTTATCGATCACTTCCAGCAGGTCGCGCACGGGCACTTCACCGTGCGGCGGCTCGAGCGGCAATACGGCGAGCAAACGATCGAAGCCGTCTATCGGACGCTCGACGTCACGCTCGACGCCTGAGCCCTGTTCGCGGCGCGGCTCGTCGCGCGTCGCACGAACGCGGCCGCGCGATCGAGCGCGCGGTTCGCCTCCGGCATGAACGGCGCGAACATCGGCCACACGTGCGGCAGGTTTTTCCACACCTCGCATTCGCAATCGACTCCTGCCGCGTGCGCATGGTCGGCGACGCGGCGCGCGTCGTCGAGCAGCACCTCGGTGCTGCCCGCCTGCAAGAACAGCGGCGGCAGACCGCGCAGGTCCGCGTAGACCGGCGACGCGTACGGATGCGTGGCCGGCGCGTCGCCGAGATAGACCTTGGCCGCGCGCTCGATCGAGGCGCCACAGAACATCGGATCGACGCTGTCGTTGGTGCGCAGGCTCGCGCCGGTCGTCGCCAGATCGGTCCACGGCGAGAACAGCAGGCCGCCAGCGGGCATCGGTGCGCCGGCGTCGCGCAGCGCGACCAGCGTGGCGAGCGCGAGGCCGCCGCCGGCCGAGTCGCCGGCGACCACGATCGAGCTCGGTGCGATGCCCATCGCGAGCAGCTGTCGATAGGCGGCGGTGGCGTCCTCAAGCGCGGCCGGAAAGCGATGCTCGGGCGCGAGGCGGTAGTCGAGGGAGAAGAGCCGCGCGTCTGCGCGGGTAGCGAGAGCGAACGTTAGCGACCGATGCGTGCGCGGCGAGCAGAAGTAGTAGCCTCCGCCGTGGCAATACAGCACCGTCGGCTCCGCGCCGCCGGCCGTGCCGCCGTCCACGCGTTCCAGCCATTCGCCGACGAGCGGCGCCTCGCCCGCGCCATACGTTTCGCGAAGATGCCAGCCGCGCGGCACGCGTGGCGACCACACCCGCTTCGAGGTCAGCGCGCGCGCCCGCTCGACGTTGATAGACGGCTTGAGGGTTTCGGGCCGGAACTGCCTGCGCAAATACCAGCAAGCGAGCGCGCTTTGCCAGCTCATCGGGACATGCTCCTTCGTTGAAGTCCCGTCATGGTACTGGCAGTGGCGGGGGCGCCGTTGGTTGGCGGGTTCTAACGGTGTGAAGCTGCTTTTGGCCGCGGCACGCGCGCTCGGCCCACGCGAGGCCCACGCCTAGTTCGCCGGCAACACCTGCCCGCGAATTTCGCCCGTCGGATTCTGCGCGGTATGAACATTGAAGTACCACTGCCCCGCCATCAGATCCGTGACCTGCTGCTCGGTCAGCTTCGCCGTGCCTTTGATCGGACTCGCGAGGCCATTCTTCCCGATCGGCACCTGGACCTTCGCGTTCTGGCCAACCGGCGCGGGACCGTTGAAATGCGCGGCGGTGACCGGACTGCTCAAGCCTTCGTAAGTAACAGTCCACTGCAGCGATTGGGTGGACGTGTCGAAGGTCGCATTCAGCATGCCGTGCCCGTGACTCACGCGCGGCGGCACTTCGCTCGACGGCTGGAGATTCGCCTTCAGCGCAACCGTATCCGCGAACGCAGCGCCCGACGCAAGCGCCCACACCACCACGGCCAGATTCAATTTTCGCAGCGAAATCATGGTCTTCTCCGGACATTGACGCGCCACCGCGCACCCGTGTCGGCCGTGCGGAGCTTCCACATACTAGTGCAAATCATTTGGAGCCGGTGAGGTTGGGATGGTGGCTTGCGCGGGCCGCTTTAATTCGAACCGGACTGTGATTAAAACAGAAGGCCTGATGGGCAAGGTGCGCAATGCGCACCGGCGTTCGTCACGATATGCCTAAAATACCGGCAAAAACGTAGTGCGAAATCGTTTTAATCGATTTAATCGAAAAGTTAATTGCGCGATTTGCAATGAACAAATGACGCTGTTCCTGGTATGCTTCGATTTGCGAGAAGTGACTCCTTCATCGAAGGATGTCTCCAAATCTTTAACGCGGCTTCGGCCGCGTTTTTTTTCGTCCCGATTTTGGTCGCGCCCGTTTGAATCGGCCGCGTATTCGCGCGAGGTCACCGCCCGCCGCCCGCTAGACGAGCAATGCGGCCTGCTGTTCGATGCCATCGAGCATCGCCTCGCATTGGCGGATTAGCGCATGCCCCTCGTTACGCAACTGCTCGGGCGACTTCGCGACAATGTCGCGACGATAGGCTTCGAGCGCGTGTACGAGTGGCTGATACTGCAGCACGCTGGCCGCCCCCATCACCCGATGCAGCCACTCGGGCACCCGCCCCGTGTCTGCGCGTTCGAGTAACGTCGCAAGCGCGTTGAAGTCTTCGCGCATCGACGAGATGAATGAACCGAGCAACGCCTTGACCGTCGACTCGCTTCCCCATAACTGCGTCATGTGTGCTAGTTCGACGGGCACGTACGGTTCGACTTCGACACCGACGCGCTGCGTGATCTGCCGCTCGCCGGCCGGCGCAGACGATTCGCGACCGCATGTTTCTGCCGGCGCGGGGTGCCGAACGGTGTCGGTGCCAAACCAGCGGCTCAGGTAGTCGCGCAACGTGGCGAGCCGAGTCGGCTTGATCAGACTGTCGTCCATGCCGGCTTCGCGGCACAGCCTCAGGTCGTCGGGCGCGGTGTTGGCCGTGATGCCGAGTATCGGCAGACGCTGCGCGTCGCCGCGCAGCAGTGCCTCCGCTTCGCGGATACGGCGAGTCAGTTCGTAACCGGACAGGTTCGGCATGTGACAGTCCGTGATCAGGCAGCCATAGCTCGTGCGCTCGAGCGCGAGAAGCGCTTCGGCGCCGTCGTTCGCGACGTCGCACGCGAACCCCAGCAGGGCGAGTTGATGGCGGATCAACTCCTGATTGACTGGGTGATCTTCCGCGACAAGAATCAGTCGCCCGCTCGCGATCGCGCGTTCACGATCCGGCGGCGGAGCGACGCCATCGGTCGAGAACGGCACGCCTGGCGCTCGCGGTACCATCGGGGACATCGACGACAGGCCCGTCATCGCGGCCGCGCATGCGGCGCCGAGGCCGCGCCACGAAATCGGATTGATGCTCACGCGCACCTTGTCGTCGAGGATGCGGTAACCCGTCGGCATCGGCTTTTCGGTCAGCGTGACGACACGCGCATTTGCGCCGATCTGTACGGGCAACGTGACGTCCTCGCCGACGAACAGCAGATCCGCGCGGCTCAGCACGCCGCTTTTGCCCTGCGTCGCCGCAGCGGCCGAGAGGCTGCGCAGTTCGAGCCCGAGCGCCTCGCCGAAGTGTGCGAGAGCACGGCCGATGCGCGGATCTCGCGTGATCACGACGGCGCGTTTGCCGCGCAGACCGTTGATCGAATAACGCCGTTCGACGATCGGCATCGTCAGCCGCACGATCATCCTCGTGCCGTGGCCCGGTTCGCTGCGCAGCGCGAGCGTGCCGTTCATCAGGTCGATCAGCTTGCGGCAGATCGTCAGCCCAAGGCCCGTGCCGCCGAAGCGCCGCGTGGTGGACGACTCAGCCTGCACGAACGGCTCGAACAGGCCCGCCTGCACATCCGGCGCGATGCCGATGCCGGTGTCCTCAACGGTCAGCTCCAACGTCTGCGAGTCCGCGCGATCCTGGACGACCGCCACGCTCACACCCACCTCGCCCTTCGGCGTGAACTTGATCGCATTGCCAAGCAGATTGAACAGAATCTGGCGCAGACGCACGCTGTCGCCGCGGAGCGTCGCGGCGGCGTCGGTCGCGATGTCGACGCGCACTTTCAGCCCTTTTTCGTGGGCGCGCCCCGCGAGCAGGCCGACCGCGTTATCGACGAGTTCGCGCAGATCGATCGGCTCGGCTTCGAGCGTGAGCCGCCCCGCCTCGATCTTCGAATAATCGAGCAGATCATCGAGAATCTGCAGCAGCGCGCCCGCCGACTCATGGATCATGCCGAGCATTTCGCTCTGATCGGAACTGAGCGGCGTGCGCTCGAGCACTTCGACGAGACCGAGCACACCGTTCATCGGGGTGCGGATTTCGTGGCTCATCATCGCGAAGAAGTCGTCCTTCGCGCGCGAGGCCGCCTCGGCCACGTCGCGTGCCCGCGCGAGTTCCTCCGAACGCGCGCGCTCGACGCTCGCATCGACCCAATAGCCGCTCCAAACGACGCTGCCATCGGCTTCTCGCCGCGGCACCAGCTCGGCCCGCACCCACTTTAGTTGACCGGCGTTTTCCAGGCGGAACTCCATATGCACGGGGGAGGCGCAGCTCGCGGAACGCTCGAGCTCGGCGAGAACGCGCGGCCGATCCAGCTCCGACACTCGCTGGAAATCGACCCGTGCCCCCCCATGCCAATCACCCTCGCCGAGCAGATGCCGCGTGTCGCCGCCGATGTACGGGAAGGAATACGCGCCGGACGGCGAGCGCCGCAACTGGAACACGACGGCGGGCAACGAGCGCGTGACGTCGAACAGGCGCCGTTCGGTTTCGCTCGCGAGCATTTCAGCGCGCCGGATGTCGGTGATGTCGACCATCGTGCCAAGCACGTACGCCGGATGCCCATCGCTGGCCTCGCAGACGCTCGTCCAGAAAATTCCATGCCGCGTCTCGCCAGCGCCTTCCTCGAACTGGAGTTCGACTTTCGCGATGCCGCCGCCGCGCAGGATCTCGCCCGTGATGTCGTCGAGCACGCGGCTGTTTGCGTCGCCCCATGTGCCGACCTCGGTCGTCGTGCGCCCGAGCACGTCCTTCCGCTCCAGCCCGCACGCTTTCTCATAGGCCTCGTTGATCGCGATGTACCGTCCGTCCAGGCCTTTCGCGATGAGCGGATACGGCACCGTCTTCATCATCGTTTCCTGGAAGTTCAATTGCAGTGCGAGTTCGCGCTCGGTCTGCTTGCGTAGCCGGACTTCGCGTTGCAGCAGCACGTACGCGCGCAACGTGACCAGCAGCACGACGCCGATGCCGATCAGCACCGGCAGCAGCCGCACCGCAGTCACGCTCCATACGGCGTTGTCCGGCGCGGCGGGACTCACCCACTTGCGCCGGATGCGCTGCTTTTCGGCTGCCGGCATTGCCTGCAACGCGCGATCGATCAGCTTGACGAGCGGGCTCAGATCCTCGCGCACAGCAAAATACAACGAGTCGGATTCGCCGAGCGAGTCGAGCACCCTGAGCGCGCCGACGTAGTGCTGCCGCAGTTGCACGTTGATCGCGGCAGCGTTGCCGACCAGCACGTCGGCCTCGCCGCTCGCGACCATGCGCGTCGCCTCGCCCAGGCTCGCCGCGACGACGATGTGATCGACCGGCACCGCTTCCAACGCGAGCGGCACCGAGCCGGCCACATGCGGCGACATCACGACGCGGCACGACGTGATGTCGTCGAACGAGCATGGGGGCGGCGCGCCGCTCCGCCCGACGATCACCAGCGGATCGCTCTCGTACACCCGGCTATGGTCGGCGCCTACCAGAAGCGCGGCGCGACTCGATGTGGAGGACAGCATCGCGAGGTCGCCACGCTGGAACGCTTCGACGGCGGCGGCCCAGTCGGCCATGCGCGCGCGGTTGAACACGACACCGAGCGTGCTGCTCAGGTACGTAAGGTAATCGGCGGTCAGACCGACGGGGCGGCCTGCGGAATCGACATAGCTGAACGGCGCCCAGTCGTTGTCGAAGCCGACCTGCAACGGCGGCAGCGAACGCAGCCAGTTCTTTTCTTCCGGCGTCAACGTGAAGCGTGGTGCATGCGGCGCGGGCGCCGCGTTGAAGTTGCCGGACAGCCAGCGCGCGCGTATCGCGGCGGCCTCGGCGGGATTCATCGACACGAGCGCGCGGTTCAGCTGATCGCGCAAAGCAGGCTGTCGAGGCGATACGGCAAAGCGCAGGTCGAGCGCTTTGCCGCCTTGCTCGAACGCTACGCGCAGATTGCGATACGCGTCGGTCGCCAGTTCGTATTGCACGACCGGCGTGAAGCCGAAGTAGACGTCTGCATCGCCATGCAGTAGCGCGTTCAGCGCTTCGTGCGTGCTCGCGAACGAGACGATACTCGCGCGAGGAAAACCTGCGCGCAACAAACGCTCACGCGCAAAACCGCGCTCGATTGCGATACGCGCGCCAGCGAGGTCGGTGGGGTTCACATGCCGGGCGTCGTCGCGCCGCACGACGGCCGAGGCGAACGAGTGGAAGTAAGGAGCCGTAAAGCTGAGGCAGCGCTCGCGCTCCGGCGTGCGCGCTATGCTCGTCAGCAGGTCGACCTCGCCGGCGCAAGCCGCGGCGACCAGCTTGGCCATGTCGGGAAAGCTCTTCGTCTCGACGACGACGTTCGGCCCCACGAGCGCGCGCAACAGGTCGCCGCTGACGCCGGCGAGCCGGCCGCCCTGCGGAATGTCGAACGGCGCCCAGCCTCCTTCGAGAATGCCGACCGTCAATCTGGCAGGAAATGCAATGGATGACGACGCGGAAGAACCCGCTCCCACTGCGGAAATTACGGGTGGCTGTGACGCAGCGCCGGCAGGTCCGGCCATGCAGACCGCATCCGTAACCGCCAGCAGAAAAAACGCGAGCCAATGCGTCATTGAGTGGCGCGGCGAGCGCGGCCACAGACACCGCAACAAACGCCGCAGCCCCAATGTCAGCACCGCATCGACCGGAAGTGGTGAGTACCGTCCCTCGCTCACGAAACGTCACCCTGCCCGTCCACCAACGACACCGAAGACGAATCGGCTCCGCCGTCCAGAAACGAAAACAGCACGCCAGCCGCGATTGCTCCGGCCAACGGCGCGGCCCAGAATAGCCACAACTGATCCAGCGCCCAGTTGCCGACGAACAGCGCCTGCGCGGTCGAGCGTGCGGGATTGACCGCTCCATTGGTGATCGGAATGGACACCAGGTAGACGAGCATCAGAGATGCGCCGGTGATGAACGGCGCAATCGTTGCCACCTCTTTTCGAACGACGACCAGCAGGCATGCTCCGACAAACACGAACGACAGCACGAATTCCACGACGAGCGCCGCATGCAATGGATAGTCGGCGGGCGAATGAGCGCCGAAGCCGTTCGCCGCGAATTCACTCGCGGAGAGTTCGAAACCTGGCCGGCCGCTGGCGAGGTAGGCGAGCAGCGCCGCGGCGACTATTGCGCCCCAGATTTGCGCAGCGATATAGGGCAAGACATCACGCACGGGAAAGCGCTGCGCGATCGTCAGGCCGATGGTGACGGCAGGATTGAAATGCGCGCCGGAAATCTTGCCGAAGGCATAGCTGCCGGTAGCAAGCGCAAGACCGAACGCCAACGACATTTGCAACGCGCCAGTGCCCTGCAGCACGCCTGTGGTGTCCAGCACCGTACTGCCGCAGCCGACGAACACGAGCCAAGCCGTACCCACACCCTCGCTGCACAATCGCTTGCCTAGCGCAACCATCTCTATCCCGTCCATCAAGTATGAGGCACAGACGCCAAACGATCGCGCGAAGAGGTCTGCACCGGATTCCCCTGATCCATTGGTAATCGGATCACGAACCAGCCGCTTGGCAGTTGCGGCGCAAGGCGCGCAATGACAGGCGCGCCAGGATTATTGGGTGCCCCCCAACGCCACGGCAATCAGATAAGTCTGATAAGGGCTACCTCAAATCCATCGAGAACAAGAATTTGTGACCGTTGCTGCGCCTCATATCAGCCCAATCTGAGTGGCGTAGTTGATCAGGTCGGCTTCTGTTTCCAGTCCGAGCTTGCGCATCGCGCTGCGTTTTTGCGTGCTGATGGTTTTGTCGCTACGTCGCAGACGTGTGGCGATCTCGTGCACCGCGAGGCCTCGCACATAGAGTTGAAACACCTCCCACTCGCGTGCGCTCATCACACCGCCGCGCCGGGGCGGCGCAGGCTCCGCGGTCGCGAGTGCGGCCCGAACCTGTTCCGATAGATGGGTGCCCCCGGCGGCAACGGCTTCGATTGCGTCGATCAATGCGTCCACGACGTCGCGCTTGTCGACGATTCCAGTCACGCCGATATTGCGCAAGCCGGCCAACACATGCGCGCGCCCAATCATGGTCAGCACGACCACGTGGGGATGCGGCGTGCGCCGTAGCAGCCGGCGCAATAGCGGCACCGCGCTGGTGTCTCCGTCGAGTCCCGGCATGCCGATGTCCGACACGACGACGTCGCATGCGCAGGCATCGAGCAGCTTCGCGAGACCACGGGTGTCGGCAGCTTCGCCGACAATTTCGATATTCGGCTTGTCGCGCAGCAGAGATCGGACGCCCGCGCGAATGGAGTCGTGATCGTCCGCCACGACGACGTGAATCTTGTTTGGCATTCTTTTCCGTGACTTTTTTATGGTGTCGATCGGGCATACCGCACGAAATGTGTCCCCCGGTTATGCCGATATATTCGCCGCGCGGCTGCGCAGAATGTTGCCGCCCGCTTAACGGCTTTGACCAAGCCCTTCTGGCACTACGCCATACTCGACTGCGAAACGAAACAGTTCGGCGTCACTATTCAGCGACAGCTTGCGCATGGCCATGCACTTCTGCGCGCTGATCGTCTTCACACTACGTCCCAGCCGCGTGGCGATTTCCGTGACGCCGAGTCCTGACGCGTATTGCGTAAAAACCTCGAACTCTCGGCGAGACAGGGTGGCGCGCACGAAGTCCAGACGTTTCGTCAGCGTGACATCGGCCAGCATGGCGCGCACCGCCGGACCGACAAAACATTCGCGCGCCAGCGCCATGACCACCGCCACATGGATCAGATCGATACGATCACGTTTGCTCAGCAGCCCATCCACGCCGAGCGACATCACTTTGCGCAGCGTCGCCGCCTCCGTTTCCATTGTCAGAATGACGAGCGCCACGTTGGGATAGCGCGCCTTCAACTGCCTGACGACGTCGAACCGGTTGTCGTTGTGCCCTCCTGGCATGTAAAGGTCCATCAGCACGATATCGCAAGGACTGCGATCGACTTCGATGAACAGTTCGGCGACATCCGCCGCACGGCCAACCACCTTCAGGTCCGGATAGTTGCCAATCAGATTTTCTATAGCCAGCAGAACCAGCGGATGATCATCCGCAATGATCGTTCGAACAGGCGAGCCTGATGCAGCCATGAGGTTCATCGTCTGGCGCTCCTCGATACTTTCATTTCTCGACCTTGTTATGTGTGACCGGCGCTCACGCAATGGTCGAGCATTTCTATTGCGACAAACATCAGAGCGCTCTGAAATGGTACGAACAACCGTATGCCTGATGCTTAGGGTCTGTTTACATATGGAACGCACGTGCGAATGCCCGCTATCGGCCGTCCCCCAAGGGGACTTCCTTCGGGGCGCAGGGCAAGGAGCAAGGAGCGCTGCGTGGCCTCGCCACGTGAGCGACGCGCGACGCCGCCCTGCGGCCGATAGCGGGCATTCCCCTGGAATGAAATCAGGTAATGGGGTTGCCGCGAGAAGGGCCGCTCGCTGCGTCATGCTCCTTGCGAATACGTCGAGTATTCGCGGCGTCACAGTCCTTGCGAGCGGCCCTTCTCGCGGCAACGCACGTGCGTTCCATATGTAAACAGACCCTAGTCTTCCGATTCGAGGAGGACCGTGCCGCAGGCGCGCACGCAGGAAAAAAGCGCGGGGTCGTCGTGGACGCCAAGCCGCGCCATCGCTTCGCGCTTGTGCCGGCTCACCGTGCGGCGATGGCAGCCGAGCGCCGCCGCGATCTGCACGATGGACTCGCCGCTCACGAGCCTGCGCAGGATGTCGGTCTGCCGCTTCGACAGCAGCAGGGCCGACACGAACCGACCGTTGTCCGGCTGCAAACGCGCGAGCGTTTCGACTACCGAGCGGCCCAGGTAGCGCGCGCCGCGCGCACTGTCGCAGACCGCTTGCGGCAGTTCCTCGAGCGAATCGGCTTTGCCGATCACACTGACCGCGGCATCGGCGACGACGACACGCAACATCGCGGCATTCGTCTGCCCGGTCACGACGACGACGCGCAATGACGGCCACTCGCCACGAACGCGCCGGATCAGGCCGAGTCCGTCGCCAATCTCGCCAGCGGGCTCCGGCATGGAAAGATCGACGACGAGCACGTCGCACGGTGTGTGTTGCAGCAATGCGATCAACGCAGTGGGCATCTGCGCCTGACCGACGACGGACAGACCTTCGTGCGCCTCCAGTGTCGATTTCAGGCCAAGCAGGACGAACGGGTGATCGTCCGCCAGAATGATTCGAAGATTTGTCACGATTAGTCTCGCTCGTTATAAGAATGGTCGAAATGCGCGCGGCAGTGGCTGTGCAGGCGGCAGGCGTCGACCTGCGTCGCGGCACTCAAGCGACGTGCCGGAAAAGCCATCTGATCACCCTCGCAAATTCACGACAATCGGAGCGTTCCTAATCCGGATCAATAATCGGGATAATTTATAGTTCGACCAGGCAATATGCGCACCGTGATTCGAATCGAATCAAAATCAATTCGGCAACGCAAAGCGCGCCCTGTTCGCCCCATGTCTCACGCCGCGTCGCAAGCACGCGTCGCGCGCATCGCACGCGTCGACGCGGTGCGCGGAAACACCGGCAATGCGAGCAACGCGCAAGCGCTCGCCACCGTCCACACCAGCGGCCATGCTCCGATAGACAGCAGCGCCGGAATCGCGAGCGGCGTCACGAACAGCGTGAGGAACACGCAGGTGTTGCCCATCGCGAGCGCGGTGCCCGCGCGGCGAGTACCGGCGAGCGACGCGAGTTCGGTGAACGCGACGCCGTGCCACGCCGACGCGCTAATTCCGCCGAGTACGATCATCAGCGCGAACGGCGCGACCGCCCCGGCGCGACGCAGGCCGATGAGCCCGGTCGCGAGCGCGAGCAGCACGAACAGCACGGCGGTCACCAGACTGCATGCCCGCATATACGCGCGGCGGTTGCCGCGCCGGTCGGTCCACGCGCCGCTCCAGACCCGCGCGATCGCGGCGCCAGTCTGCACCGCGGCCATCGTCGCGCTGATCGCGAACACGCCGGCACGCCCGAAGTCGTGCAGGAACACCGTGCCGAATGTGATCACGGCAATCTGCGGCATGCACAGCGCGCCCGCGCCGAGCGCGACGCGCCAGATCGCGATGTCGCGCAATGGGGAGATCATCGGCGGCGGTGCGCTGACGTTCGAGGAGTCCAACCTCCGACCGTTGGCCGCCGCAGCACGGGCCGTCGCAGCCGCGCGCGCCCCTTTGGGCGCCGGCGTATCGTCCGCGTGTGCGGGCTCGTGCAGCCAGCGCCACGCGAACCATGCCGTGATCGCGCACGCCAACGCCAGCACCGCATAGGCGCTCGCAAAACCAAAGTGCGAGGCGAGCACCGGCAGGACCAATGCGCCGAGTCCACCGCCCGCCGGCACCGCGGTTTGGCGGATGCTCATCGCGAGGCCGCGCTCGCCTTCGCGAAACCACGCCATCACCGCCCGGCCGCTCGATCCGTTGACGCTGCCGCCCAGCAGTCCGACCAACAGCAGCCCGAGCGCAAGCGGGACGATGCCGGGCACATGCGCGCCGCCCGGCGACACGAACAGCGCGAGACCGGCGAGCGCGACCGCGGTCGACAGCAAGCCGAGCAGCAGCACCCGGCGATCGCCCCGGCGGTCGGTTAGCAGCCCCCACGGCAACTCGCTGACCGCAATACCCAGGCCGAGCATGCCGAGCACGAGGCCGAGCCCGTGGTTGCCCAGGTGGTAGTCCGAGCGCAGGAACACCGCTGTCGTCGGAATCCCCGAAAATGCCGCCGAAAAGCTCGCATTCGCGGCAAAACCCACGCCCAGCACCTTCCAGCGATGCCGCGCGCCGCGCTCGCCGGTGCCGCCCGACGCTGTCATCGATCCGTTTTCCATCACACCCTCCGTGTGTCGTTCGAGGGTATGCTACGGCTTGGCATTCCATCGGAAAAGCCGGAAATTTAGATCGCCACCATCGGAAAAACCGAATCATGAGCCAGCGTGGTTTCGACCTTGCGCAGTTGCGGACCTTCGTCGCCGTCGCCGAATCGGGCGGGGTGTCGGCAGGCGCGCAGCGCGTGTTCCTGTCGCAGTCGTCGGTAAGCGAGCAGCTGAAGAAGCTCGAGGAGCGCGCCGGCCAGCCGCTCCTCGTGCGCGGCCGGCAGGGTGTGAGTCCGACGTCCGCGGGCGAGCGCCTGCTCGAGCATGCGCGCCGCATCATCGCGATGAGCGAAGCGGCCTTCGACGACCTGCAAGGCCGCTCGCTCGACGGCGAGCTGCGCATCGCGATCACCGATTACTACCGGCCGCACGACATCGCGCGCATCCTCAAGACGTTTTCGGAACAGCATCCGCGGCTGAAGCTGCACGTGACGGTGTTGCCGAGCACGGTGATCGACAGCGGCGCGGACGATCACGCGTCGTTCGACATCGGTTTGTCGGCGCGGCTCGTCACAGGCCAGTTGCGTGCGCGCGGCGCGGGTGCCGGTGCCGCGAGCATCGTCGTGCGGCGCGAAAGGTTGCTATGGGCCAGTTGCGCCGATGCCGCCACCCGCCCCATCGCGCCGTATCAACTGGTGCTGCTGCCGTCGACGTGTCAGTTGCAGCGCTTCGTCGTCAAGCTGCTCGACCAACACAAGGTACCGTACGTGGTGTCGCATTCGGCGTCGGGCGTCGCGGGCCTGCAGCTCGCATTGAAGGCGGGGCTCGGGATTTCCTGTCTGAACGAGTCGTCGCTCGGCGGCGGCGTGGTGGCGTGTGCCGCGAACTTCGGCTTGCCACCGCTGCCCGCCATCGAGTTTCATCTGCTGCCGCGGCGTCCGGGCGAAAGCGAGTTGGTCAGCAATGCACGTGATGCGCTCGTGCGGCTCTTCGCATGACGCACAAATGAAATTCACAGCAAAATTTATCGATCGACATCAGCTAATCACATTTCCATGATGCATGGCGATCGATAAGCCGCGGCGCGACGATCGCGACGCAGCACTGCTCGATGTGCCACGGCGTACTCGGCACCGTGCAGGTCACCGCGCCGGCGCTCGCCGGGCAGTACGCCGACGTGACCTACAAGGAATTGCGCGACTTCCAGAGCGGCCAGCGGCAAAGCGCGGTCATGCAGGCAATCATCACGGGACGCAGCGACCAGGATCTGCACGATCTGGCGGTGTACTACGCGTCGCTCCCGCTCCCCGCGGCGGCCGAGAAGACCCGCGCCGGCGAAGGACCCGATGCGACCGCAACCAGGCTCGTGATGCAGGGCGACCCGCAACGCAATATCGCACCGTGCGCCGCGTGTCATGGCCAACTCGATCGCAAGGGCGCGGCGCCGTGGCTCGGCGGACAGTCGGCGGCCTATCTGGCCGCGCAGTTGCAGGCGTTCGCTTCGGGCGCGCGGCGCAACGACATCAACGAGCAGATGCGCAATGTCGCGCGGCAGATGACGCCCGAGGAAATCGATGCGGTGGCGAGGTATTACGCGGCCATGCAGTAGCGGGACGGTGAGAGGCCGCGGGTTGACGCAGCGCAACGGCTCGCGTCACGCTGCGACCAACTCGCTGTCCAGTCTCCGCTCGCCGGCAACACCGGCCAGCTTCGCGCCGGGCGCCGGAGCACGGCTGCGCGATTCGCTGCCGGTCCGGAACACCGCCACCGCCGTCGACAGGCGCCGCGCCTGATCTTCCAGCGAACTCGCCGCCGCGGCCGCCTGCTCGACGAGCGCCGCGTTCTGCTGCGTGACCTCGTCCATCTGACCGACCGCGCGATTGACCTGATCGATGCCGGTGCTCTGTTCGAGCGCCGCCGCCGCGATCTCGTTCATGATGGAACTGACGCGCGCGATCGCGCCGACGATGTCGTTCATCGTCGTGCCCGAGCGCTCGACGAGCTGCGAGCCCTGCTCCACGCGGGTGGTCGACGCGTCGATCAAGCCCTTGATCTCCTTGGCCGCCGCCGCGCTGCGCTGCGCGAGCGAGCGCACTTCGCTCGCGACGACCGCGAAGCCGCGTCCCTGCTCGCCCGCTCGCGCCGCCTCGACTGCGGCGTTCAGCGCGAGGATGTTGGTCTGGAACGCGATGCCCTCGATCACACCAACGATATCGGCAATCCGCCGCGAATCGTCGACGATGCCGTGCATCGTGCCGACCACCTGCTCGGTCAGCTCGCCGCCCCGCGCGGCCAGTGTCGAGGCGCCCTGCGCGAGCGAGCTCGCCTCTTTCGCGTTGTCGGCCGTCTGCTTGACCGTCGTGGTCAGCTCTTCGATGCTCGCGGCCGTTTCCTCGAGCGCCGCCGCCTGCTCCTCGGTGCGTTGCGACAGATCGGCGTTGCCGGCCGCGATCTCGCTGACGCCGGTATCGATCGAATCGGTACCTTGACGAACCGCGTTGACGGTCGCGATCAGCGACTCCTGCATCTTGCGCAGCGCGGCCGCGAGACGGCCCATTTCGTTGTCGCTGAGCACCTCGATGCGGCCGCTCAGGTCGCCGTTGGCGATGCGCTGGAACTGCTCGATCGTCGCATCGACCGGCGTGACGATCCCGCGCACGAGCACGAAGCGGGCGAGCAAGCCGCCGACCAGCGACAGCGCAATGCCGATCGCCACCGCCGTGCTGATCGCGTAGAACAGGTCCTGCGCATCCTTGTAGCGCTGTGCGCCGTGATCGAGTTGCAACTGCTCGAGCGCGAGCATGGCCTTCTCGTACGCGCTGTACAGCGACGGCAGTTTATGCGCCTGCAATTGCTGGAAGGCGTTGGTGTCGCTCGACTTCAGCGCGGCGAGCGTCGGGTCTACGCCGTCGTGTAGGAACGCGTCGCGCTTCTGCTGCATGTCGGCGATCAGACGCTGCTCATCGGCATCCGTGCCCGCATGGCTCAAATAGTGGGCAAGCCGCTCGTCAGAGGCTTTGCGGTACTGATCGAAGCGCTTGAGCACGGCGCTCGCGCCGTCCTGATCGTTCAGCGCGACGAGCGACGCGTACGTCGCGAGCGCGAGCCGCAGGCGCAGCAGTTGGCCGGCGCTACCTTCGAGGTCGGCGACGGCGGGCGTGTCGACCGTGTACATCTGTTGCAGCGACGCGTTCGACGAGCGCAGCGACAACAATCCCGCGGCCGCGCCGAGCAGCAGCACGATGCCGAAGAACACGATCATCAGGGTAAGGCTGGTGCGAATCGACAGCTTTTTCAACATCGGACTGGTCTCCTTGGGCTGCCCGGCCGATGGTTCCGTATCGTTGACGATAGCTGCATGGCCACGCAGGCTGCGCCCACGCCGTTCGGCCCGGTCCGCAACTTGTCTCAAAATTAAGCAAACAGCACATTCGGGACAACGGCGTATCGGCCGAAAACTTTATGGTTGATCGCTCGCCCGGCTTGCGTTACATCAATAGAGTCTCGAAGCCCGTTTGCTGAAGCCCTTCTGTCGAAGCCCCTTCCTGCCCGGAGCGCGCCCATGTCGGAAATCGGTTCGGCCGTACTCGTGTTCGCGCTGCTGCTGATCGCCACCGGCCTCGGCGTCGGGGTGCGGCCGCTGCTGCCGGAAGAGCACAAGGCACACGAGACCGTACAGCTCGTGCAGCTCGTGATCGGCATGCTGGTGACGTTCGCCGCGCTGGTGCTGGGTTTGATGACGGCATCGGCGAAAGCGAGCTTCGACACCGCGTCGAACGATATGCGCAGCTATGCGGCCGAACTGATCGAATTCGACTCGACGCTGCGCGAGCTCGGCAGCGCGGCCGACGAATCGCGGCGCCTGTTGCGCCAGTACACGGCGGCGGCGATCGCTTCGACATGGCCGCGCGAGCCCGCGCCGAGCGGCGACTATCCGCGCGATCTCGGGCCGCCGGACAATCCGCAGCAACTCGAAAACGTACGTCTGGGCGACATGCTGACCACGGTGGGACGGCAATTGCGACAACTGCGCACGCGGGATGCATTGCAGCAACGTGCGCTCGATGACGCGTTGACGCAGTACCGGCGCGTCATCGACGCGCGCTGGAAAATCATCGAGGAAGCGCACAGCTCGATTTCGCAGCCGTTCTTCAAGACGCTGACGTTCTGGCTAGGCGTGATCTTTCTGAGCTTCGGGTTGATCGCGCCGCGCAATGCGTTGGCGCTGGTGACGATATCGCTGGGAGCGGTGTCGATTGCTTCGGCGGTTTATGTGATCGTCGATCTCGACACGCCGTTCACCGGGCCGATCGTGATTTCGAGTCTGCCGTTGCGGGATACGTTGGAGCATTTGAGTCGGTGAGTTTCTGACGGAATGCGCCGCCCGCGCGCGTGACGTAAAAAAAGCCGGCAAACAGAAGGCGGCAAGGCCCGCTTTCCTGGCAGAAAGCGGGCCTCTGTTTTTGTGTCGATCAGCGGGACGCTGGTCGGCTCGGCATCGAGCCGCAACGATCAGAACGGAATATCGTCGTCCATCTCGTCGAAGCCGCCGCCAGCCGGCGCGCTCGGACGGCTCGCACCGCCACCGCCGCTACCGCCACGCGAACCGCCGCCCGACGACATCGCGCGGCCACCGCCGCCGCCGCTGCGCTCCGACGGCTCGCCACGGCTATAACCGCCT
Organism: Paraburkholderia sp. Cpub6; assembly: GCF_014201065.1. Classification (NCBI taxonomy): domain Bacteria; kingdom Pseudomonadati; phylum Pseudomonadota; class Betaproteobacteria; order Burkholderiales; family Burkholderiaceae; genus Paraburkholderia; species Paraburkholderia sp. Cpub6. The sequence goes on along the minus strand of NZ_JACHDM010000005.1, from coordinate 347,555 downwards.
TCATCGCCGCCACCCATCGACGCGCCGCCGCGGCCGCCGAGCATCTGCATCTGCTCCGCGACGATCTCGGTCGAATAGCGATCGGTGCCGTCCTGCGCCTGCCACTTGCGCGTGCGGATGCGCCCTTCGAGGTACACCGACGAGCCCTTCTTCAGATATTCCGCCACGATTTCCGCGAGGCGGCCGAAGAACGCGACGCGGTGCCACTCGGTGGCTTCCTTCATCTCGCCCGACGCCTTGTCCTTGTAGCGGTCCGTCGTCGCAAGGCGGATGTTCGCCACTGCGTCGCCGCTCGGAAGATAGCGGACTTCCGGATCGGCGCCGAGGTTGCCGACCAGAATGACCTTGTTCACGGATGCCATGAATTTCTCCTGTTGATTCCTGTTGCAGGCGGCGCGGCACTACGCGGTTCGCGTCTCACGGCCGGCAGGCCCGAGACCAGAAGAGCGCCTCTGCCCGCCGCCGGGTGAGTTCTGGATGATTCGGGAGGTGCCCCGAGTACGCTGTGTTATGCCTTGCGCGGCGGCTGTTTCATCTTTGCGGCGATTATAAGCCAGCAAAATACCAGCCCGGAGCAGGCGAAGAAAACCGCGCTCTGGCCGTTCACCTTCAGCAGCCAGCCGCCGACCATTCCGCCCAGCGCAAGACCGATCGACTGCGTGGTGTTGTACACGCCGGCCGCGGCTCCCTTGCGGGTACCGGGCGCGAGCTTCGACACCAGCGAAGGCTGCGAGGCCTCGAGAATATTGAAGCCGAGAAAGTACACGAACAGGATCGCCGCCACACTCAGAATCGTATGCGGAGCAACGCCCAATAACAACTGGCCGATCAGGATAAGAGCGATCGCCGACAGCAGCACGATCTTCATCTTGCCGCGCTTCTCGGCGGCGATGATCGCCGGCACCATCATCACGAACGACAGCCCCATCACCGGCAGATACACCTTCCAGTGTGAAGCGACCGGCAGCCCGCCCGCTTCGAGAATGCGCGGCACGACGAGGAACAGCGCGGTTTGCGTGGCGTGCAGCACGAGCACGCCGAAATTCAAACGCAGCAACTCGACGTTGTGCAGCACTTCGGCGAACGGCGCGCGCACATGCACCGGCTTCGGCGCATCGGGCACGACCCATATCACGACGCCGATCGCGAGAATCGAGAACACGCCGACCAGCGTGAAGAGCCCGCTCATGCCGAGCCAGTGGAACACGATCGGCGCGCCGACGATCGCGACCGCGAACGACACGCCGATGCTGCCGCCGACCATCGCCATCGCCTTCGTGCGATGTTCCTCCGAGGTCAGATCGGCGATGAACGCGATCACGGCCGACGACACCGCGCCCATCCCCTGAATCACCCGGCCGACGATGATCCACGTCATGTCGTGCGCGGCCGCCGCGACGAAGCTGCCGATCGCGAAGATCAGCAGGCCCGTCGCGATCACCGGCTTGCGGCCGACCTTGTCCGAGATCCAGCCATAGAAGATGTAGAGCATCGACTGCGTGACACCGTACGCGCCTAGCGCGATGCCGACGAGCAGCACGTTTTCGCCGCCGGGAATGGTCTTCGCGTAGATCGAGAACACCGGCATGATCATGAAGAGACCCAGCATGCGCAGCGCGAAGATGGCGGCAAGCGACACGGTCGCGCGCAATTCGGGCGCGCTCATGCGTGTGGAGATGGCGGACGGATTGGACATCGAAGCGTTGTTTGAATGAACCGGGCGGCGAGCCCGTGGGGACAGCCTTGGCCGCCGGCACAGTGGAGCAGAACGAACAGGCTGGCGGCTAGCCCCGGCATATCGGCGGGTCCGCGCCGACGCGACGCGCAAAGCCCGTGCCCCATCGCCCCCGCTCGCCCCTCGCGGCATCTTGTACTCACGGAAAACGGCCCCAGTTACGCCTTTTTCCCGCTGTCAGCACACCGTAACGGCGGTCTGGAAAAGTCGTTATAGTAGCAGGTTTGGCCTCTTTCCCTTTCCGCAGTTCATGGAATAAATCCGTGGAACAAATCCGTATTCGTGGGGCTCGCACCCACAACCTGAAGAACGTCAATCTCGACCTACCGCGTCACAAGCTCGTCGTTATCACGGGGCTTTCGGGCTCCGGCAAATCGTCGCTGGCGTTCGATACGCTGTATGCGGAAGGACAGCGGCGCTACGTCGAAAGTCTGTCCGCCTATGCGCGGCAGTTCCTGCAACTGATGGAAAAACCGGACGTCGACCTGATCGAAGGCTTGTCGCCGGCCATTTCGATCGAACAGAAGGCGACCTCGCACAATCCGCGTTCGACGGTCGGCACCGTCACCGAAATCCACGACTATCTGCGCCTGCTGTTCGCGCGCGTCGGCACGCCCTACTGCCCCGATCACGAGATTCCGCTCGAAGCGCAAAGCGTGTCGCAGATGGTCGACACGGCGCTCGCGCTGCCTGAAGAAACGCGCGTGATGATCCTCGCGCCCGTCGTCAGCGATCGCAAGGGCGAGCACACGGATCTGTTCGAGGACATGCAGGCGCAAGGCTTCGTGCGCTTTCGCGTGCGCTCGGGCGGCGGCACCGCCAACGAAGGCACCGCGAAAATCTATGAAGTCGACTCTCTGCCGAAGCTGAAGAAAAACGACAAGCACACGATCGACGTCGTGATCGATCGTCTGCGCGTGCGCCCCGACATGAAGCAGCGCCTTGCCGAATCGTTCGAAACGGCGCTGCGTCTCGCCGACGGCCGCGCCATCGCGCTCGAAATGGATACGGACAAGGAGCACCTGTTCAGCTCGAAGTTCGCCTGCCCGATCTGCTCGTATTCGCTGCAGGAACTCGAGCCGCGCCTGTTCTCGTTCAACAACCCGATGGGCGCGTGCCCCGAATGCGACGGCCTCGGGCAGATTACGTTCTTCGATCCGAAGCGGGTGGTCGCGCATCCGTCGCTGTCGCTCGCGGCGGGCGCGGTGAAGGGCTGGGACCGGCGCAATCAGTTCTACTTCCAGATGCTGCAGAGCCTCGCGGCGTTCTACGCCTTCGACATCGACACCGCGCTCGAGGACCTGCCGGAAAAAGTCCGCAAGATCCTGCTGTACGGTTCGGGCAAGCAGGAAATTCCGTTCTCGTACATCAACGAGCGCGGCCGCACGTCGGTGCGCGAGCACGTGTTCGAAGGGATCATCCCGAATCTGGAGCGGCGCTACCGCGAAACCGATTCGTCCGCGGTGCGCGAAGAACTCGCCAAATACCAGAATAACCAGCCATGCCCGGCGTGCGCGGGCACGCGGCTGCGTCGCGAGGCGCGCTTCGTGCGCATCGGCGCGGACAGCGACGCGCGCGGCATCTTCGAGATCAGCGGCTGGCCGTTGCGCGATGCGCTCGGCTACTTCCAGACCCTGCGTCTCGAAGGCTCGAAGCGCGAGATCGCCGACAAGGTCGTCAAGGAAATCGTCGCGCGTCTGATGTTCCTGAACAACGTCGGGCTCGATTACCTGTCGCTCGAACGCAGCGCCGAAACGCTGTCGGGCGGCGAAGCGCAGCGCATTCGCCTCGCTTCCCAGATCGGCTCGGGGCTGACCGGCGTGATGTACGTGCTCGACGAACCGTCGATCGGCCTGCATCAGCGCGACAACGACCGGCTGATCTCGACGCTCAAGCATCTGCGCGATCTCGGCAACTCGGTGATCGTCGTCGAGCACGACGAGGACATGATCCGCATGGCCGACTACGTGGTCGACATGGGCCCGGGCGCCGGCGAGCACGGCGGCATGGTGATCGCCGAGGGCACGCCGAAAGAGGTGCAGAAGAACGCGGCGTCGCTGACGGGCCAATACATGTCCGGCGCGCGCACGATCGAATACCCCGACGAGCGCAAGGATCCCGACGAGCGGCGCCTGCGCATCGTCGAAGCGTACGGCAACAATCTGCACAACGTGACGCTCGATCTGCCGGTGGGTCTTTTGACCTGCGTGACCGGCGTGTCCGGCTCGGGCAAGTCGACGCTGATCAACGACACGCTGTATCACGCGGTCGCGCATCATCTGTACGGCTCGGCCACGGAGCCTGCGCCGTACGAGTCGATCGAGGGCCTCGAGCACTTCGACAAGGTGATCAACGTCGACCAGTCGCCGATCGGCCGCACGCCGCGCTCGAATCCGGCCACCTACACGGGCCTTTTCACGCCGATCCGCGAGCTGTTCGCGGGCGTGCCGGCCGCCAAGGAGCGCGGCTACGATCCGGGCCGCTTCTCGTTCAACGTGAAGGGCGGGCGCTGCGAATCGTGCCAGGGCGACGGCGTGCTGAAGGTCGAAATGCACTTCCTGCCCGACGTGTACGTGCCGTGCGACGTGTGCCACGGCAAGCGCTACAACCGCGAAACGCTCGATATCCAGTACAAAGGCAGCAACATCAGCGAAGTGCTCGACATGACGGTCGAACACGCGTACGAGTTCTTCAAGGCCGTGCCGGTCGTCGCGCGCAAGCTGAAAACCCTGCTGGACGTGGGTCTCGGTTATATTCGCCTGGGTCAGTCGGCCACCACGCTGTCGGGCGGCGAGGCGCAGCGTGTGAAACTGTCGCTGGAACTGAGCAAGCGTGATACCGGTCGCACGCTATACATCCTTGACGAACCGACTACCGGCCTGCACTTTCACGATATCGCGCAGTTGCTGGAAGTCATACACCGGTTGCGTGACCAGGGTAATACCGTCGTGATCATCGAACATAATCTCGATGTAATCAAAACTGCGGACTGGGTCATCGATCTCGGCCCCGAAGGCGGCGCCGGCGGCGGGCAGATCATCGCCCAGGGCACGCCCGAGCAGGTCGCGAAGTCGAAGGCCAGTTTTACCGGCAAATATCTGGCGCCGCTGCTCAAGCGCGCCGCCACCACAAAGTAACGCTGCACTACCGAGGTTGGAGACGGGATAAGCCATGACCAAGCGTAATCAGGCGCACGAAGAAGATCGGGTGCAGGACCTGCGCCCGCGCCCGGTCAGGCTGACCAGCGACATGAGTCTGCCGAAGCTGTCGGCGGTCGAGATCGGCAGCTACGTGGTGATGCTGTTCGGCATGTGGGCGGTGATCGCACTGAAGCTGCTCGGCGCGCTGCTCGCCGGGCTGCTGGTGTTTCAGCTCGTGCATACGATCGCGCCGCGCATCGAGCGTCACATGTCGAGCAAGCGGGCGCGCTGGCTCGCGGTGGTGATTCTGTCGACGCTGATCGTCGGCGCGCTGACGGGACTCACGCTCGGCATCATCTCGCATTTCGAGAACGACGTGCCGAGCGTGCAGGCGCTGCTCGATCAGGCCATGCAACTGATCGACCAGGCGCGCGGCAGGATTCCCCAATTCGTCGCGAACTATCTGCCGGTCGACACCGAGCAGATGAAGACGAAGGCCACCGAACTGATGCACACGCACGCGAACATGCTGCAGCAAAGCGGCACGACCGTGGCGCGCGCGTTCACGCACGTGCTGATCGGCATGATCATCGGCGCGATCATCGCGGTCGGTGCGCAGAAGCATGTCCAGCGACTGCCGCTGTCCACCGCGTTCGTCACGCGCGTCACGCGGTTTGCCGACGCGTTTCGCCGCATCGTGTTCGCGCAGGTGAAAATCTCCGCGCTCAACGCGGTATTCACGGCGATCTTCCTGCTCGTGATACTGCCGGTCTTCCACGACCGGCTGCCGCTGTCGAAGACGCTCGTGCTCGTCACGTTCATCGTGGGTCTGCTGCCGGTGATCGGCAATCTGATCTCGAACACGATCATCGTCGCGGTCGCGCTGTCGGTGAGTTTTCCGGCGGCGATCATGTCACTTGTGTTCCTGATCCTGATTCACAAGCTCGAGTACTTCCTGAACGCGCGGATCGTCGGCGGGCAGATCGAGGCGCGCGCATGGGAGCTGCTGATCGCGATGCTGGTGATGGAAGCGGCGTTCGGTATCGCCGGGGTCATCGCGGCGCCGATTTTTTATGCGTACATCAAGCGGGAGCTCATTTATTTGCGGTTGGTGTGAGTTGGGCTGGGTCGAGTAGCAAAAGTCAGCACTCACTAGCGCTCTGCAGCACACGCGGCAGTCCACGCAGCCGACGAAAGCGCAAGCGGCACTTCGGTGCCGCTTTTTTTTTGCTTCCCGCGACCCTGCATCGTCGCCTCTTGCTGACAGAAAACTTGCAGCCGACCGCGTCACCCCCTAAGATGCGAACAATTCCTATTTACACCCAGTCCGCATCGTGACGTTTCACCTGATCTCCCACCCGCGTCTCCGCCTGGGTCCCTGTTGTGCATTGCCGGCTCGCGCATGAGACGCCAGCTTGTCCGCCTGCACCGCTGGTTCGGCGTCGCGACCGCACTGTTTCTGTTGGTCGCGGGCCTTACGGGCGCGATCATCGCGTGGGACCACGAGCTCGATGCCGCGCTGAACCCGTCGTTTTACCAGGCTCGCACGGTCGGGCCGACGCTGTCCGGCCTCGAACTGGCGAATCGCGTCGAAGCCGCCGATCCGCGTCTTCGGGTGACCTATCTGCCGCTTGCGGTCGAACCGGGCCACACGCTGCAGATGATGGTGCTGCCGCGCACCGATCCGGCGACGAAGCAGCCCTATCTGCTCGATTTCAATCAGATCGCCGTCGATCCCGTCACCGGCGAGATCCAGGGACGCCGCGAGTGGGGCGCCGTGTCGCTCGCGCGACTCAACCTGATTCCGTTCATCTACAAGCTGCACTACACGCTGCAGTTGCCGTTTACCGGCGGTGTCGACCTTGGCGCCTGGCTGATGGGGATCATCGGCATCGTGTGGCTCTTTGACTGCGTGATTGCGCTGTGCCTGTCGTTTCCGAGCCTGAAGGCCTGGCGCAAGTCGTTCACGTTCCGGCTGAAACGCGGCGGCTATGCGTTGACGTTCGATCTGCACCGCTCCGGCGGCGTATGGATCTGGGGCCTGCTGGCGATCGTCGCGCTGACGTCGATTTCGATGAATCTGTCGTCCCAGGTGGTGCGGCCGATCGTGTCACGACTGTCGACGCTGACACCCGATCCGTTCAGCAACCCCGAAATCCTGCGCGCGCCGCAACCCGGCGATCAGGTGGTGAGCCGCGAGCGCATCGTCGAACTCGCCGGGCAGGCCGGCAAGAAAATGCATGTCGCCGCGCCGCCGGGCGCGCTCTACTACGCCGAATTCATGCACGCGTATGGCGTCGGCTTCTACACGCCCGGCAACGACCACGGCGACGCCGGCCTCGGCAACCCATGGATGTATTGGGACGCCGCCACCGGCAAGCGGCTCGCCGCGCGGATTCCCGGCCAAGGCACGGCCGGCGACATCTTCCTGCAGGTGCAGTTTCCGCTGCACTCGGGGCGCATCCTCGGTCTCGGGGGGCGGATTCTGATCAGCGCGGTGGGGGTGGCGGTGGCCGTGCTGAGCGTCACGGGCCTGCTGATCTGGCTGAAGAAGCTGAACGCGCGCCGTCGTTGCGCGCAAAACGCGAATCTCGCGAGAAGCACGGGCGGCGCGGCAGCGCGTTCGTAACACGAGCAGGTAAAGGGCCGCGCCGACCTCGACCGGCGCAGTGTTACTGGCGCGGCTCCTAGCGGAACACCACCGTCTTGCTGCCGTTCAGCACGACGCGATGCTCCACGTGCCACTTCACCGCGCGCGCGAGCGTCACGCACTCGACGTCGCGGCCGATCCCCGTCAGTTGTTCCGGCGTCATGCTGTGGTCCACGCGCTCGACTTCCTGCTCGATGATCGGACCTTCGTCGAGATCGGTCGTCACATAGTGGGCGGTTGCGCCGATCAGCTTCACGCCGCGGTCGAATGCCTGGTAGTACGGCTTCGCGCCCTTGAAGCTCGGCAGGAACGAGTGGTGGATGTTGATCGCGCGGCCGGCGAGCGCCTCGCACAGGTTCGGCGACAGGATCTGCATGTAGCGCGCGAGCACCACGAGGTCGGCCTGATGCTCGTTGATCACTTCGAGCACGCGCGCTTCCTGCGCGGTTTTCGCTTCGGGCGTGCCGCCGAGCAGCGGGAAATGGTGGAACGGGATGTCGTAGCTCGCGGCGAGCTGGTAGAACTCCTTGTGGTTCGAGATGATCGCCGGGATTTCGATGTTCAACTGACCGGTGCGGTAGCGGAACAGCAGATCGTTCAGGCAGTGGCCGATCTTCGACACCATGATCACGACGCGCGGCTTCACGTTCGCGTCGTGCAATTCCCAGCTCATGCCGAACTGCTCGGCGAGTGTCACGAACGACGCGCGCAGCGCGTCAAGCCCCGGATCGCCGCCCACCTGCTGAAAATGCACGCGCATGAAGAACTCGCCGGTGCGGCTGTCGCCGAACTGCGCGGAGTCGAGAATATTGCTGCCCCGCTCGAACAGAAAGCCCGACACGGCGTGAACGATGCCGGGCCGATCGGCGCACGACAGTTTGAGGATAAAGCTGTGATCGGTCGACATGACCTCGGTGACTCCCTTCTTCAATGCGTGGTTTGTTTCAGTGCGTACTGGCTGCACGGGTTCAGCTCGACTGATGAGACGAGCTAGGCCAGCGCCGGCGGCGCGAACAGCGCGTCGATGCCCTCGCACGCGTCCTCGTCGATCCAGCGGCGGCGCAGCAGGCAATCGAGTGTCGCGAGGCTGGCATCGACGGTCAGCGCGCCTTCCTCGATCCAGCGCGCGACTTCGTCGATGCGCGCGAGCCGGTGTTCACCCACTTCGCCGTCCTGGTTGCGCGGCGCGAAGTCGGCGGGCAGCGCGAGGTCGTAGATGAAAATCTGCTCGGCCTGCGTGCCTTCCGGCAGCGATTGCAGCACGTGCGCGGTGCGGCCCGCGACCGCGCTCGCCGCGATCTGCGCCGGAATGCCCGCTTCTTCCCAGCATTCCTTGACGATCGTCTCGGCGATGCCGAAGCCCCAGCCGATCCCGCCTGCGACGACGTTGTCGAGCATGCCGGGGTCGGTCGCCTTGGTATCGCTGCGGCGCGCGATCCACAATTGCGGCGCCCCACTAAAGGGCGCTCCGCCAAAGGGCGCTCCGCCACCCGCATATTCTACGACGCCGTTCAGATGCACCGCGTAGGTCATCGTGCCGAAGAAGCGCGACGCCGCGCGCTCGATATACGCGAGCGGCGGCGCGTCGAACGCATTGCGGATCGCGTACGTCTCGTTGCGCCAGCCGGGGATGCGACCATCGGCGGCGAGCGCGCCGATCACGGAAGCGAGCGCCGCGCTGCGCAGATCGACGGTATCGAACGTGGCGCAGAGCGTCACGCCGTCGTTCGCCATCTCGAACACGTCGGGCCAGCGCGCGAGCAGCGGCACGTCGCGCTCGCGAATCCACCCGACCCGTTCGGCGCCGATCAGAAACGGCCGATGCGCGTTCGCGTCGAAGCGGCGCGCGGCGGTGATGCAGGGCAAAGTCATCGGAAAACTCCAAACTGTCCGCCGTCGTGGCGAACCGGGGCAAAGCAGAAGCGGGCGGATTGCGTGACGACTGTCAGTCGCGCAAGGCGACGCGAATCCCGATCGCGATGAACGTCGCGCCGGCCACGCGATCGAGCCACAGGCCCACGCGCGGCCGCCGTCTGAGCCAGCCGCCGATGATCCCCGCGCACACGCCGAATAGCGAAAACACCACGACGGTCTGCAGCATGAACAGCGCGCCGAGCTCCAGCATCTGCACGGTGACGCTCTGCGCGCCGTCCGGCTGCACGAACTGCGGCAGAAACACGACGAAGAACAGCGTGACCTTCGGATTCATCAGATTGCCGAGCACGCTCTGGCGAAACACCGTCGAAAGCGGCTGCGGCGCACGCTCGTGCGCGGTCGCGAGGCCCTGGCTGCGCAGCGCCTTGATGCCGATCCACACCAGATACGCGGCGCCGGCGAGCTTGATCGCCTCGAACGCGAGCGGCGACGAGCGCAGCAGCGCGGCGACGCCGAGCGCCGCGAGTGTCGTATGAAACGTGATGCCGGCGGCAAAGCCGAGCGCGGCGACCAGGCCGGCCGCGCGGCCCTGCGAGATGCCGCGCGCGAGCACCTGCAGATTGTCCGGGCCGGGCGCCACGGTGATCGCGATCGAAGTGGCAAGAAACAGCAGGAAGTTGGGCATCGTGGTGGCCTTCTGGTTGGGCGACTGGTGAACCATGATGGGTGAGCCATATCGTTGAGCCCGGTTGGTTTTGCCCGGCCAACGGGGCTTGTGCGGCTCATGCGACTTTAGCCGCTGGTACGGCGGGAAACGCTACCACGCGTCACGGCACGCGCCGTGACTACCTCCCGGTTCAATGACCGTCGAAACTCGTCACGGTATAGAGCGCAAGACCGCCCTCGCCCAGCAGCTTCGAGCCGCCCAGCTCCGGCAGATCGACGATCGCCGCGCCTTCCACGACGACCGCGCCGAGCCGCTCGAGCAGCAGTTTGCCGGCCATCATCGTGCCGCCGGTCGCGATCAGATCGTCGATGATCACGACGCGGTCGCCCGGCCCGCACGCATCCTCGTGAATCTCGACGGTCGCGGTACCGTATTCCAGTTCATACGATTGCGAGATCCGCTTGTACGGCAGCTTGCCCGCCTTGCGAATCGGGATGAAGCCAACGCTCAACTCATGGGCGACGATCGGCCCGATGAGGAAGCCGCGCGCATCGAGCCCGGCAATGTAGTCGAGCTTCGCGTCGATATAGCGCTGCACGAACAGGTCGATCAGCACACGCAGCGACTTCGGCTCGCGCAACAGCGGCGTGATGTCGCGGAACTGCACGCCCGGCTGCGGCCAGTCGGGCACCGTGCGAATGTGACTTCTGATGTAGTCGGCCGCATCGAGCGGCGCGCTCGCGAGCGCCTTGGACATGATGTCTCCGGATGGACCTCGACAGGTCCGGTGAAAGGCTTGAATCAGGGTCGCCCGCCAGAACGGGCCAGGCTCACGGGTTCAGGCCGCAGCGGCGCGGCGATGCTTCGACAGCCGCTCCTCGGCTTGCGCCAGTTGTTCGGGCAGACCGCGCAGCACCACGATGTCGCTCGCGCGCAGTTTCGTCGACGGGTCCGGTTCGACGCCGCGGATGCCGTGCCGGCGGATCGCGGTCACTTCGACACCGAGTTCGTACAGGCCCACCTCGGCGAGCGTACGGCCCACCGCGTCGGCGCTCTCGTCGACCGGCACCGATTGTAGCCGCACCTGCTCGTGGCCGTCGTCGTCGTCGATGTCGTCGGCGCCGTGGAAATAGCCGCGCAACAGCGAATAGCGTTCGTCGCGCATCTCCTCGACGCGCCGCACCACGCGCCGCATCGGCACACCCATCACGACGAGCGTATGCGACGCGAGCATCAGGCTGCCCTCGACGATCTCCGGAATCACCTCCGTCGCGCCGGCGGCGAGCAGTTTCTCCAGATCGGCATCGTCGACGGTGCGCACGATGACCGGCAGCGTCGGCTCCATCTCGTGAATGTTGTGCAGCACGCGCAGTGCCGACGGCGTGTTCGCGTAGGTGATCGCGATCGCGGCCGCGCGATGCAGGCCTGCGGCCAGCAGCGACTCGCGCCGCCCCGCGTCGCCGAACACGACCGATTCGCCGGCTGCCGCGGCCGCCGCGACACGGTCGGGATCGAGATCGAGCGCGACATACGAGAGCCCTTCATGCTCGAGCATGCGTGCGAGGTTCTGCCCGGCGCGGCCGTAGCCGCAGATGATTACGTGGCCGCTCTGCTTCAGGCTTTGCGTGGCGATGCGCGTCATCTGCAACGACTGCATCATCCATTCGGTCGACGACAGCCGCAGCACGACACGGTCCGCGTTCTGGATCATGAACGGCGCGGCGAGCATCGACAGCAGCATCGCGGCGAGAATCGCCTGCAACAGCGTCGCGTCGACGAGATGTCGGTCGAGGATCAGGTTCAGCAGCACGAAGCCGAACTCGCCCGCCTGCGCGAGACCGATACCGGTACGCATCGCGACGCCCGGCGTCGCGCCGAAGAGCCGCGCAAGGCCGGTGATCATGACCAATTTCAGCAGCACCGGGCCGAGGAAAAAGGCCAGCACGACCAGCGGATGCTCCCAGATCACGCGCGGATTGAGCAGCATGCCGGTGGTCACGAAGAAGAGCCCGAGCAGCACGTCGCGAAACGGCTTGATGTCCTCTTCGACCTGATGCCGATACGGCGTCTCGGCGATCAGCATGCCGGCGATGAACGCGCCGAGCGCGAGCGACAGCCCGAATTTGTCGGTGATGAACGCGGCGCCGAGCGTCACCAGCAGCAGATTGAGGACAAACAGCTCCTGCGAGCGGCGCCGCGCGACGACGTTGAACCAGCGCGTCATGAAGCGCTGCCCGACGATCAGCAGCAGCGCGAGGGCCACGACGATCTTGATCGCCGCGACGCCGAGCGCGCTGACCAGATTCTCCGAGCGGCCGCCGAGCGCCGAAATGATGATCAACAGCGGCACCACCGCGAGATCCTGAAACAGCAGCACGCCGAAGATATTACGGCCGTGCTCGGTTTCGATTTCGAGCCGCTCCGCGAGCATCTTGCTGACGATTGCCGTCGACGACATCGCCAGCGCGCCGCCCAGCGCGACGCTCCCCTGCCACGTGATATGCACCCAACGCTCGAGCACGAAGCCGAGCGACACCGCCACCGCGACCGTGCCGATCACCTGCAGCAAGCCGAGTCCGAACACGAGCCGGCGCATCGTGCGCAGCTTGGCTAACGAAAACTCGAGCCCGATCGAGAACATCAGGAACACGACGCCGAATTCCGCGAGATTCTGCGCTCCCGCCGAATCGGGAATCAGCCCGAACGCATGCGGCCCGACGACGATGCCGACCGTCAGGTAGCCGAGCATCGGCGGCAGATTCAGGAAGCGAAAGATCACCACGCCCGCCACCGATGCCAGCAGCAGAAACAGCGTCATTTCGAGCGGGGAAATCATCGGCAAAAACGCATGGGTGAAGCGTCCTCGTTCGTCAGCGGAACCGCGCACGAGAACGCCGTGCGAGATGATTGATTGGGCCGGCAAAAAAGCTGCAAAAAGGCGGCAAAGCAGCTGAAAAAGGGATTGTCGACAGGCCGATGCAGACAGCGGCTCGGCACAGCAGGCCCGGCGCGGCGAACAGGCGCCTTTGCTATACTCCGCGAATGATAGCGAAAATCAATGGCGACAGGGCACTCACGCTTGCTCGCGACGTACTCGACATCGAAGCGGACGCCGTGCGCGCGCTTCGCGACCAGCTCGACGGCAGTTTCGTCGGCGCGGTCGATTTCATCCTGGGTTGCCGTGGACGCGTGGTCGTCTCCGGCATCGGTAAATCCGGCCACGTGGCCCGCAAGCTTGCGGCCACGCTGGCAAGCACCGGCACACCCGCGTTCTTCGTGCATCCGGCGGAAGCAAGCCACGGCGACCTCGGCATGGTCACCGCCGACGACGTATTTCTCGCGCTGTCCAATTCGGGCGAAACCGAGGAGCTGATGGCGATCCTGCCGCTCATCAAGCGGATCGGCGCGAAGCTGATCGCGATGACGGGCCGTCCTGGCTCAAGCCTCGCGCAACTCGCCGATGTGCATCTGAATTCCGGCGTCGCGAAGGAAGCCTGTCCGATGAATCTCGCGCCCACCGCCAGCACCACCGCCGCGCTCGCGCTCGGCGATGCGCTCGCGGTCGCGGTGCTCGACGCGCGCGGCTTCGGCCGCGACGACTTCGCGCGCTCGCATCCGGGCGGCGCGCTCGGCCGACGCCTGCTCACCTACGTGCGCGACGTCATGCGCACCGGCGACCAGTTGCCGCAGGTCACCCCCGAGGCAACCGTCAGCGATGCCCTCTTCCAACTGACAGCGAAGCGCATGGGCATGACCTCGGTCGTCGACCGCGAGGGCCGTGTGACGGGCATCTTCACCGATGGCGACCTGCGCCGCGTGCTCGAACGCGACGGCGATTTCCGCCAGTTGCCGATCGCCTCGGTGATGACCGCGGGCCCGCGCACGATCGGGCCGGATCATCTCGCGGTCGAAGCCGTGGAACTGATGGAGCGTTATCGTATCAATCAGATGCTGGTCGTCGACGAAACGGGCAAGCTGATCGGCGCGCTCAACATGCACGACCTGTTTTCGAAGAAGGTGATCTGATGGCCGTTGCTCCCCCTACCGCTACCGAACGCGCAAGCCGCGTGAAGCTGATGATTTTCGACGTCGACGGCGTACTGACCGACGGCGGCCTGCTGTTCACGGCGGAAGGCGACACGATGAAAGGCTTCAACTCGATGGACGGCCACGGCATGAAGCTGCTGCGCCAGGCCGGCATCGAAACGGCGCTCATCACCGGGCGCAAGTCCGGCATCGTGGCCGCGCGGGCGAAAGAAATGAACATCGCGCATGTCTACCAGGGCGTGCAGGACAAGCCACAGGCGTTCGCCGACCTGCTGCGGCAAACCGGCCTCACCGCCGAGGACTGCGGCTACATGGGCGACGACTGGGTCGATCTCGCGGTGATGCTACGCGTCGGCTTCGCGGCCGCGCCGGCCAATTCGCATCCCGAAGTGATCGCGCGCGCCCACTGGGTCAGCGAGGCGCGCGGCGGTTACGGCGCGGCGCGCGAAGTGTGCGACACGCTGCTGCGGGCCCAGCACAAATATGAAGCACTGCTCGCGGCGGCGTGCAGCGGCGAGCAACGGGGCCTCGTGGGATGAACCAGTTTCGCCTGACTTCGCTGATCCCGCTCATCGCGATGGCGGCGCTCGCTGGCATCACGTGGTGGCTGCTGCAAGCCACGTTGCCGCGCAAGACCGACGACGAGGTGCGCCCGAAAGAACACACGCCGGACTACTTCGCCGACAACTTTTCGGTGTCCGAGCTCGACCAGTCAGGCGCGACGCAGTACCGGCTGACCGCGCAGTCGCTGGTCCATTACGAGGACGACGAAATGAGCGACCTCGTCAAGCCGGCGATGCGTGCGTTCCAGCCCGGCAAGCCGATCGTCACCGCGACCGGCGACACGGGCACGGTCAACGCGGATGCGTCGATCGTCAATCTGTACCAGAACGCGCGCATCCTGCGCGCGCCCGGCGGCGGCGATCCGCAGATGCAAGCCGATTCCGAGCATTTCAGGGTCCTCGTCAACGACGATGTGATCGAGACTGAAAAGCCAGTTAAACTTCAGCGCGGCATGTCCGTGATGACTGCCAGCGGCATGAAATACAACAATGTCACCCGGTTTATGCAACTGTTCGGCAATGTAAGAGGCGCAATCGCCGCGTCCGATTCCGGCCACTAAGCCAACGCATACCGGGTAATCCATTCCAGGCGTGACTGCATGAACGAATCGCACCCCCGTTTTGATACCGGCCGTTCGCGCGCGCTGTCCGCGTGCCGCGCCGCACTCGCTGCGCTCGTCGTCGCGCTGCCGCTCGTCGGCTTCGCGCCGCTTGCGCACGCGGACCGCGCCGACAAAGACAAGCCGCTGAACATCGAAGCGGACAACATGACTTACGACGACCTGCGGCAGGTCAGCATCTTCACCGGCCACGTGGTGGCCACCAAAGGGACGATCCTGATCAAGGCCGATCGCGTCGAAGTGTCGCAAGACCCGCAGGGCTACCAATTCGCGACCGGCACCTCGAGCGGCGGCAATCTGTCGTATTTCCGCCAGAAGCGCGAAGGGCTCGACGAATACATCGAGGGTACGGCCATCCGTATCGACTACGACGGCAAGCAGGATCTGACCACGCTGACCACCAACGCGACGGTGCGCCGCCTGCAGAGCATGACGACGCTGCTCGACCAGGTGCACGGTAGCATGATCACCTACGACGGCCAGAACGACTTCTACACCGCGAAGTCAGGCAAGGACGTCGCCGGTCCGGGCAACCCGACCGGCCGCGTGCGCGCGATGCTGTCGCCGCGCAACGCCGGCGCCGCGCCGCTGACCGGCGCGTCGGCCACGCTCACGCCGTCCAACTCGATCCAGGGAGCGCCGAACCAGTGAGCACCATGAGCAGCACCATCGCGCCCCTCCCCCATCGGAAGCCGGCCGGCACCAGCAGTTCGCTGGTCGTGCGCAATCTGAAGAAGCGCTATGGCTCGCGCACGGTCGTCAAGGACGTGTCGCTCGACGTGAAGAGCGGCGAAGTGGTCGGCCTGCTCGGCCCGAACGGCGCCGGCAAGACCACGTCGTTCTACATGATCGTCGGCCTCGTGCCGCTCGACGCCGGCGAAATCGATCTGGACGGCAAGTCGATCAGCCTGCTGCCCATTCACAAACGCGCATCGCTCGGCCTGTCATATCTGCCGCAGGAAGCGTCGGTGTTCCGTAAGTTGAGCGTCGAGCAGAATATTCGCGCGGTGCTGGAATTGCAGCACGACGAAAACGGCAAGCGCCTCGGCAAAGACGTGATCACGTCACGCACCGAAGCGCTGCTCGACGAACTTCAGATCGCGCATCTGCGTGAAAATCCGGCGCTGTCGCTGTCGGGCGGCGAGCGTCGTCGGGTTGAAATTGCGCGCGCGCTGGCAACCAATCCGAGCTTCATTCTGCTCGACGAACCGTTCGCCGGCGTCGACCCGATCGCGGTGCTGGAAATCCAGAAAATCGTCAAGTTCTTGAAGCAGCGCAATATCGGCGTCCTGATCACCGACCACAACGTGCGCGAAACGCTAGGTATCTGCGATCACGCGTACATCATCAGCGACGGCAGCGTGCTGGCCGCCGGCGCGCCTAGCGACATCATCGAAAACGAAAGCGTGCGGCGCGTCTATCTGGGCGAGCACTTCCGCATGTAAGCACGTACGGCGTCCCCGGCCACGCGAGCGCGCGCGGCCGGCCGCGGCGCCATTTTTGCGGCACCCGCACATTCGTTGTCAGGCGGCGCAGGGTGGCGCCGCGCGGCGCGCCAAATTGGGCGTACCCAAAAATTGCGAGTGCCGCAAGGTATCGCGGTCGTGGCAAACTCTCTACAATGAATCTCAACTTGCCATGAAAGCCAGCCTCCAACTCCGCCTATCGCAGCATCTTGCGCTCACGCCGCAACTGCAACAGTCCATCCGGCTGCTTCAGTTGTCGACGCTCGAACTGCAGCAGGAAGTCGCCATGGCGATCTCGCAGAATCCGCTCCTCGAAAACGAAGACGAGTGGATCGCGAGCCCGTTGCGGGTGGCAGCCGACGGTACCGTGATCGCCCAGACACCGGGCTCCTCGGCGCCGGCCGATCCGATGGCCGGCAACGGTTCGGCATCGTCCGAGGGCAACGGCGAGCGAGCCGAAAGCGGCGAGCCGCAGGGTGTCGACGAATACAATGGCCTTTCGGGCGACGGCGGCGGCGATACCTCGCAGTGGAACCTGGACGACTACGGCCGCTCCGGCAACGCGTCGGACGACGACGACCTGCCTCCGCTGCAAATCCACGAATCGAGCACGTCGCTGCGCGACCACCTGATGGCGCAACTGCGCGTCACCCAGGCGAGCCAGCGCGACCGCGCGCTCATCACGTTCCTGATCGAATCGCTGGACGACGACGGCTATCTCGCCGCCACGCTCGAAGAAGTGCTGGCCGACCTGCCCGAAGAACTCGAAGTCGACGTCGATGAACTGAACGCCGCGCTTGCGCTGCTGCATAGCTTCGACCCATCGGGTGTCGGCGCGCGCTCCGCGTCCGAATGTCTGAAGCTGCAGTTGCTGCGGCTCGAGCCATCGCCCACGCGCACGCTTGCGCTAGACATTGTCAGCCATTACCTGGAACTGCTCGCCGCGCGCGATTTCACGCGGCTGCGCAAGCACCTTAAGGCCAGCGACGACGATCTGCGCGACGCGCATGTGCTGATCCGCTCGCTCGAACCATTTCCGGGCGCGGCCTACGGCAAGGCCGAAGCGGACTACGTGGTGCCCGACATCATGGTGCGCAAAACGGCACAGGGCTGGCTGGCGGAGCTGAATCCCGAGGTAGTGCCGAAGCTGCGGATTAACCATCTATACGCGAATATTCTGCGCAATAACCGCGGCGATCCGGGCAGTGGTTCGTTGCGCCAGCAACTGCAGGAAGCACGCTGGCTGATCAAAAATATCCAGCAGCGTTTCGAGACGATCCTGCGGGTTGCGCAGGCAATTGTCGAGCGTCAAAAGAGCTTTTTTGTGCACGGCGAAATTGCCATGCGCCCCTTGGTTTTGCGGGAAATAGCTGATACGCTGGGCCTACACGAGTCGACTGTCTCGCGTGTGACAACCGGCAAATACATGCTGACCCCATTCGGGACGCTGGAATTCAAGTACTTTTTCGGCTCACACGTTTCGACGGACACCGGCGGCGCGGCCTCCTCCACGGCCATTCGCGCGCTGATCAAACAACTGATAGGAGCGGAAAACCCGAAATCGCCACTTTCAGACAGTCGCATAGCCGAACTGCTGGCGGAACAGGGCTTCGTGGTCGCACGGCGTACCGTTGCGAAATACCGTGAGGCGCTCAAAATCCCGGCAGTCAACCTGCGCAAGTCTCTGTAGCCCGCCGCGTTTTGCAGCGGGCATTTACCGGCCGCTCCGCACCTGGCGGACAGGCCGGCCGCTGCGACCTGCCAGATGTCCGTCACCGGGGGGCGACACAGGCAAGCCGTCAGATCGACCGGACCTTTGTCATTGTGCGGACCAAGCGGCCATTAGCTTGGAGAAGCACTATGAATCTCAAGATCAGTGGACACCACCTCGAAGTAACGCCTGCGTTGCGCGAATACGTGATCACCAAACTGGACAGGGTGCTAAGACATTTCGATCAGGTCATCGACGGCAGTGTGGTCCTCTCGGTCGACAACCATAAGGAAAAGGACAAGCGTCAAAAGGTGGAAATCAACCTCCATCTGAAGGGTAAGGATATCTTCGTCGAGAGTTGTGACAGCGATTTGTACGCTGCAATCGATCTGATGATCGACAAGCTCGACAGGCAGGTGATACGCCACAAGGATCGTCTGCAAGGCCATCAGCACGAAGCGATCAAGTATCAGCCGGCGCCGCAACTGGACGTGCCGCCGCAATAGGAGAAATTAGAGGAAATTCCTCAATTCCCTTGAACTCGTCGAGCCGCCCGCGACCGGGCGGTTTTTCGTTTCAGCGCCCCGGTTCCCGCTCACCGCGGGTGCGTCTCGCCGAGGCCGACCCCAACCATTCCCGCAGAGGTTTGCGCAGCGCGACACGTGCCGCGGCGCAAGCGCTGAAAAACCTGATATGCATAGATGGCGCGCCGCACCATCGGCCGTCACCCTGTTCTATAATGTTCCAGTTACCATCGGGGTCAAGCCAGCTCTGATGAAGTACGGCCGATCGAAATCTAACGCTTTCGCGATCGACTCTGACCGTCCGTCTTCGCCAGCATCGAACGAATGGAACGTCACTCAACCGCCCCGGTGGGGAGAACTCAGGCCACGTTTTCGCCTGTCAAAATGAATCGTTTAGCCAAATTTCTTCCCCTCGAGAACGTCGTCATCGGACTATCGGTCACCAGCAAGAAACGCGTGTTCGAGCAAGCGGGCCTGATCTTCGAGAACCAGAACGGCATCGCCCGCAGTACCGTCACAGACAATCTTTTTGCGCGAGAACGACTCGGCTCGACCGGGCTCGGCGAAGGCGTCGCGATCCCGCATGGGCGGATCAAGGGCCTCAAGCAGCCGCTCGCCGCATTCGTCAGACTCGCCGAACCGATCCCCTTCGAAGCGCCGGACGGCCAGCCGGTCTCGCTGCTGATCTTCCTGCTCGTCCCCGAACAGGCCACTCAACAGCACCTCGAAATTCTCTCCGAGATCGCGCAATTGCTGTCCGATCGCGACGCCCGCGAGCGGCTGCACACTGAAGAAGAACGCGAATCGTTGCATCGCCTGCTTACTCAGTGGCAACCTTGATGCAACGGCGGCGGTAGTTCATACGCGCCCGCACACGCAGCAAAGACCCGGCAAGCGGCTCACACTGGAGTCACTGACTCATGGATACGTCCAGCATCAACGCCCAAAGCATTTTCGACGACAACGCCGCCATGCTGAAGCTCAGCTGGCTCACGGGGCATGAAGGCTGGGAGCGCGGCTTTTCTTCGGAATCGGTCGCCAATGCCACGTCGAGCGCCGACCTCGTCGGCCACCTGAACCTGATCCACCCCAACCGGATCCAGGTGCTCGGCGACGCTGAAATCGACTACTACAAACGTCAGACCGACGAAGACCGCTCGCGCCACATGGCCGAGTTGATCGCGCTGGAGCCGCCGTTTCTCGTCGTCGCGGGCGGAGTCGCGGCGCCGCCGGAGCTGGTGCTGCGCTGCACGCGCTCGTCGACGCCGCTGTTCACGACGCCGACCTCGGCGGCCGCGGTGATCGATAGTCTGCGTCTTTACATGTCGCGCATTCTCGCGCCGCGCGCGACGCTGCACGGAGTGTTTCTCGACATCCTCGGCATGGGCGTGTTGCTGACCGGCGACTCGGGCCTCGGCAAGAGCGAGCTCGGCCTCGAACTGATTAGCCGAGGCCACGGTCTCGTCGCCGACGACGCTGTCGACTTCGTGCGCCTCGGCCCGGACTTCGTCGAAGGACGCTGTCCGCCGCTGCTGCAGAACCTGCTCGAAGTTCGCGGCCTCGGTCTGCTCGACATCAAGACGATCTTCGGCGAAACGGCGGTGCGCCGCAAAATGAAACTGAAGCTGATCGTGCAACTGGTGCGCCGCCCCGACGGCGAATTCCAGCGGCTGCCGCTGGAAAGCCAGACCGTCGACGTGCTCGGCCTACCGATCAGCAAGGTGACGATTCAAGTGGCCGCCGGCCGCAACCTCGCGGTGCTGGTCGAAGCGGCCGTGCGCAACACGATTCTGCAACTGCGCGGTATCGACACGCTGCGCGATTTCATGGATCGGCAACGTCTCGCCATGCAGGATCCCGATAGCCAGTTTCCCGGAAAGCTGATCTGAAGCCCGCGACAGCGCCATGAAGCGCCCGCAGAAGGCAGGCCGCGGGCACGCGCATGGAGGCCAGATGCTATGATGAAATCTACGCTTTCGACGACTCCATGCGCATAATCCTGATCACCGGTATCTCCGGCTCCGGCAAATCGGTTGCCCTGAACGCGCTCGAAGACGCGGGTTATTACTGCGTCGATAATCTGCCGCCGCGTTTCCTGCAGCAACTCGCCACCTACCTCGCCGCGGACGGCCAGGATCGTCTCGCGGTCGCGATCGACGCGCGCTCCGGTTCGTCGCTCGACGAAATGCCCGCGATGATCCGCGACCTCAAGCGCTCGCACGACGTGCGCGTGCTGTTCCTGAGCGCGAGCACGCAGTCGCTGATTCAACGCTTTTCCGAAACGCGTCGCCGCCATCCGCTGTCCGGCTCGCCCGCGCACGACGCGGACGTTGGCCTGCTCACGTCGCTCGCCGAAGCGATCGAACGCGAGCGCGAACTGGTCGCGGGACTTGCCGAATTCGGCCATCAGATCGACACGAGCAATCTGCGCGCGAACGTGCTGCGCGCATGGGTCAAGCGCTTCATCGAACAGGAGGACGCGGGGCTCGTGCTGATGTTCGAGTCGTTCGGCTTCAAGCGCGGCGTACCGCTCGACGCGGATTTCGTATTCGACGTACGCACGCTGCCGAACCCATACTACGATCATGAATTGAGGCCGCTCACCGGCCTCGACAAACCGGTCATGGATTTTCTCGATGCGCAGCCGGTCGTCCACGAGATGATCGACGACATCGAGAAGTATCTGTCCAAGTGGCTGCCGCATTTCCGCGACGACAATCGCAGCTACCTGACCGTCGCAATCGGTTGCACGGGCGGCCAGCACCGCTCGGTATTCATCGCGGAGACGCTTGCCGCGCGTCTCGCAACATCGGCGAATGTGATTGTGCGGCACCGCGATGCGCCGGTCGACGTCGGCGAATCATCGAAGCTGGTGGCTTAACCGGCCGCATCGCGCGGCCTTAACCCGAAGCGTTGCGCCATGTCCTCTACGCCTACTGTGTACGCCGATTTGCCGCTGTTTCCGCTGCATACGGTGCTATTTCCCGATGGCTTGCTGCCGCTCAAAATCTTCGAAGCGCGCTACCTCGACATGGCGCGCGACTGTCTGCGCGAAAAAACACCGTTCGGCGTTTGCATGCTGAAAAGCGGCGCCGAAGTCGCGCGCGAGGAAGAACCTTCGGTACCAGAAACGATCGGCTGTCTCGCCGAAATCGACGAGTGCGACGTCGAAGCATTCGGCATGCTGCTGATTCGCGCGCGCGGCACGAAGCGCTTTCGTCTGTTATCGCATCGCGTCGAAGCGAGCGGTCTGCTGGTCGGCATGGCCGAGCCGCTCGCCGATGATCTCCCGCTCGAGGGCAATGAGCTATTGGCCAAATTCGGCGCGTGCGCGGAAGTGCTCGAGCGGATCATCGCAACGATCCGCGAACGCGATCCGGACAGCCTACCGTTCGCCGAGCCGTTCCGGCTCGACGATCCGTCGTGGGTGTCGAACCGTCTCGCCGAGGTGCTGCCAATCGCGTTGCGCGCACGGCAAAAGCTGATGGAATTAACCGATGCCGGCGCGCGCATCGACGTCGTGCATCACTACATGCAACAGCATCAGTTGCTGTGAAATCCTGAAGTCGTGAAGGCTGCCGCGCCGGACCCAAGTCGCCCGCTCAGCACCTCCGATCCATTCCGCTAGAGCAACGAACCATGCAGACTGGCGAGCAGCTTGCGCACCGGCGCCGGCACGCCGAACGAATCCAGATCGCTGAGCGCAACCCATGCGGTGTCCGCATCGTTGAGCGCGGCCAGGGCGCCGACACCGCGATCGAACTCCGCAAGGCGCGGTTCGATATCGAGCTTGAAATGCGTGAATACGTGTGAGAACGACGCGAGCGCGGACACTTCGCCGTCGCCGCCGAACGCGCGCGCCCGCTCGGCCAGCGATGCTTCGTCGGCAGCTTCGGGCAGACTCCACAGACCACCCCAGATGCCCGACGGTGGACGCCGCTCGAGCATCACCGCATTGCCGTCGCGCAGCAGCAGCATCCACGTACGGCGTGTCGGCACCGCTTTCTTCGGGCGCGCGGTCGGCAATTCACGTTGACGTCCGGTGACGTTGGCAACGCAGTCCGGCGCGAACGGACAGCGCGAGCAATCGGGTTTGCCGCGCACGCACAATGTCGCGCCGAGATCCATCAAGCCCTGCGTGTACCCGCTGACCTCCGCGTTCGACGCATTCGACGGCAGCAGTGACTCCGCGAGCGTCCACATTGCGTTCTCGACTTTCTTCTCGCCCGGAAAGCCTTCGACGCCGAATACGCGCGCGAGCACGCGCTTCACGTTGCCGTCGAGAATCGTCGCGCGCGCGCCGAACGCGAACGACGCGATCGCCGCGGCCGTCGAGCGGCCAATGCCGGGCAACTCGGCGAGCTCATCGACCGACGCGGGAAACGCGCCGCCATGCAGCTCGACGACGACCTGCGCGCAGCGATGCAGATTGCGCGCGCGCGTGTAGTAGCCGAGGCCGGCCCACAGCGCCATCACGTCATCGGACGGCGCGGCGGCGAGCGCGGCGACACTCGGGAAACGCGCGAGAAATTTCGCGTAGTACGGAATCACCGTCGACACCTGGGTCTGCTGCAGCATGATTTCGGACAGCCAGATGCGATACGGATCGCGCGTGTTCTGCCACGGCAGATCGTGGCGGCCGTGCTGGCGCTGCCACGCGATCAGCCGCGCGGAAAACTCGGGCATCGGCGCAAACGCGGGCGTGGTGTCGGACGCGCTGGAGCGCGCGCCGGTCGTTGGGGTCAGGCGGGAAGGCATCGAGAATCTAGCGCTGGCAAGTGGGACAGAAGTACGTGGAGCGTTGCCCCTGCACGATCTGTTTGATTGGCGTTCCACACACGCGGCATGGCAGGCCCGCGCGATCATAGACGAAGTAGTCGAGCTGAAAATAGCCGCTTTCGCCGTCGCTGCCGACGAAATCGCGCAGCGTGCTGCCGCCCTTGTCGATCGCGGCGGCGAGCGTCACGCGCACGGCATCGGCCAGCAGTTCATAACGCACGAGCGACACGCGGCCCGCCGCGGTGGTCGGCCGGATGCCCGCGCGAAACAGACTCTCCGACGCGTAGATATTGCCCACGCCGACCACGATGTCCCCCGCCAGCAGCGCCTGCTTCACCGACACCTTGCGCCCGCGCGTCAACCGATGCATCAGCGCGCCCGAAAAAGCCGGCGAGAAAGGCTCGACGCCAAGGCTCGCGAGCAGCGGATGTTCGAGGATGTCGCCTGCTTCGCGCGGATGCCATAGCACCGCGCCGAAGCGGCGGGGATCACGATAGCGCAGGATAAAGTCGTCGAAGATCCAGTCGACATGATCGTGCTTCGCCGCGGCAGGCGGATGCGGCACATGACGCAGAACGCGCAACGTGCCCGTCATGCCGAGGTGGACGATGAACCACCCAGCGTCGATTTCGAACAGCAAATACTTGCCGCGTCGCTCGACTTTGCGCACCACGTGGCCGCGCAAGGTTTTCGCAAGGTCGGCCGGAATTGGCCAGCGCAGCGCGGCCGTCCGCACGTCGACGCGCTCAACCTTGCGCCCGGACACATACGGTTCGATCCCCCGTCGGGTAACCTCGACTTCTGGCAACTCTGGCATGGCTGATTGGTCTGCTACTTGCGTGAGTGGTTGTGCGCGTATTGTAGCGAGCGCGTTACAATCGACTGAAACATTGAACGGATTTCCATGAACGTGTCCTTCGTGAAGCTGCTTTCAAAGCGCCGCGCGCGCGTGTCCAACGTGCCGCTCGCCGTATTCGCTCGCCGGATGCTCGGTGCAGCCGCGCTCGGATTGTGGGCGCTGGCCGCCGTGCCCGCGCATGCGCAGGACCCGTCGCCGGATTCCGACGACACGTCGGTCACGATGCCGGACCCGCTGGGTCCGGCAACATCTGAAGAAGAAAAGTCGCTGCCCGGCGTACCGCTGTCGAGCCAGATCGTCTTCCAGGTGCTGGCCGCCGAGATCGCGCTGCAGCGCGACCAGCCGGCACCGGCCTATCAGACCTACCTCGCGCTCGCGCGCGACACTCACGACCCGCGCATGGCGCAACGCGCCACCGAAATCGCGCTGGCGGCGCAGAGCCCGTCGGACGCGCTCGCCGCCGCGCAACTGTGGCAACAGTACGCGCCGAGTTCGGAACGCGCCGCCCAGCTCGACGCGTCGCTGCTCGTGCTGTCTGGCAAGCCCGACGATGCGTCGCCGATCCTGTCGCAAGAACTGGCGAAGGTACCTGAGGAAAATCGCGGCAGCGCGGTCCTCGCGCTGCAACTGCTGTTGTCGCGCGGCCCGAACCGCGTCGGTGGCCTGCACGTGTTGCAGGACCTGCTGAAGAACGACATGAACCGGCCGGAGGCGCAACTGGCCCTCGCGCGTCAGCAGCTGCTGGCCGACGACGCGCCGGGCGCGCACAAGTCGCTCGAGCAGGCGCTCACGATCAAGCCCGACTATCTGCCGGCGGCGTTGATGCTGTCGCAAATGGGTCCGGAGGAGCGCAAGGAAGGCATCGCGTCGCTCGAAAAGTACGTGCAGCAGAATCCGAAATCGCATGACGCACGGCTCGCGCTGGCGCAGATGTATCTTGCCAGCGACCGTCTCGACGACGCGCAGAAGCAGTTCGAGCTCATGCGCAAGGCCAACCCCAACGACTTGACACCGTTGATGGCGCTCGCGCTGATCAAGATCCAGCAGAAGAATCTCCCCGAAGCGCAGACGTATCTGGTGCAGTATGCGCAGCAGGCCGAGAAGACGCCGGGTGTCGATGCGGGCCAGGCCTACATCTACCTCGCGCAGCTAGCGCTCGAACAGAAGAATGAGGCGGCCGCGAGCGACTGGCTGAACAAGATCTCGCCAGCGAGTCAACAATACCTGGCCGCGCAGATTACCGGCGCGCAACTGCTCGCGAAACAGGGCAAGACCGAGGAGGCGCGCCAGTTGCTCTCCAACTTGCAGACCTCCGATCCGCGTGATGTGGCGCTGATCGCGCGCACCGATGGGGCGATCCTGTTCGACGCGAAGCGCTACCCGGAGGCCGAAGCCCGTCTGCAGCAAGCCACGGCGAACTTTCCCGACGACCCCGACCTCACCTACGACTACGCGATGGCCGCCGAGAAAACCGGCCATTACGACATCATGGAAGCGCAGCTGCGCAAGCTGATCCAGACGCAGCCGGACAATCCGCAGGCGTATAACGCGCTCGGCTATTCGCTCGCAGATCGCAACCAGCGCCTGCCAGAGGCGGACAAGCTGGTCGAGAAGGCCTCGGCGCTCGCACCGAACGATGCGTTCATCATGGACAGCGTCGGCTGGGTCAAGTACCGGATGGGTAACACGGCCGATGCGATCAAGCTGCTGCGCAAGGCATACAACCTCCAGCCGAACGCGGAAATCGGCGCGCACCTCGGCGAAGTGCTGTGGAAGGCCGGCGAGCAGGAACAGGCGCGCGCCGCGTTTCGCGAGGCTCGCAAGCTCGAACCCGACAACGAGACTCTCGTCAAAACGTTGCAACGTCTTCAGGTAAACAATCTTTGATGCGTCTTTCCCGTTTGATTTCTTTTTCCAGGGCGCCTCGCGGCAGCGCGGTTGGTTTCGCGGCGGCGGCGGTTGTCGCGCTGGCCGGCTGCGCGTCGGTGAAGCCGCAAGGGCCGTCCACGTCGAACGCCGCCACCGAAGTCACCGCGCAGACGAGCCGCTCGTATCAGGGCCGCTTCGCGATCCAATACAACGATCAGAACGGCCAGCAGCGCAACGCTTACGGCAATTTCTCGTGGCAGGAAACGGGCGACACCGTCACGCTGCAGTTGCGCAATCCGCTTGGCCAGACGCTGGCCATCGTGACTTCGTCGCCGGCTTCGGCCACGCTCGAATTGCCGAACCGCCAGCCGCTCACCGCCGATAACGTGTCGACGCTGATGCAGAACGCGCTCGGCTTCACGCTGCCGGTCGAAGGGTTGCGCTACTGGCTGCAACCGTCGCCGGCGCCGACTTCGCGCGCGAAGACCGAGAAGGATCCGGAGCAACCGTCGCGCCTGAAGCAGATCACCCAGGACGGCTGGACGATCGACTATGTGGCCTATGCCGATCCGCCAGCCACCGGCGTGAAGCGCCTCGATCTGAGCCGCTCGGAGCCGCCACTCGACATCAAGCTCGTGCTGGATCAGTGAGTCGTTCTTGCTGGGCCTTTTGTCCCAGCATCCGCTCACGTAACCTTGCTACCCGTTTGGC
Organism: Paraburkholderia sp. Cpub6; assembly: GCF_014201065.1. Classification (NCBI taxonomy): domain Bacteria; kingdom Pseudomonadati; phylum Pseudomonadota; class Betaproteobacteria; order Burkholderiales; family Burkholderiaceae; genus Paraburkholderia; species Paraburkholderia sp. Cpub6. Next base: position 320,339 of record NZ_JACHDM010000005.1, on the reverse strand, counting down.
GCCACCGTGGCGCATGTAGCCTTCTCATGATCGAAACAACCAATTCGCTGCGCGACTGTCTCGCGCCAGCGAAACTCAATCTCTTCCTGCACATCACCGGCCGTCGGCCGGATGGTTATCACACGCTGCAGACGGTCTTCCAGTTGCTTGACTGGGGCGACACGCTGCACTTCACGCGACGCGACGACGGTCTCATCACGCGCCGCACCGAAATCGCCGACGTGCCACCCGAGCATGACCTGACCGTACGCGCCGCGACGTTGCTGAAGGTACATACGGGCTCCCGCGAAGGCGTCGATATCGAAATCGACAAGCGCCTGCCGATGGGCGCGGGCCTCGGCGGCGGCAGTTCCGATGCGGCGACGACGCTGCTCGCGCTCAATCGCCTGTGGAAGCTCGATCTGCCACGTCAGGAGTTGCAGGATCTTGCGTTGAAACTCGGCGCGGACGTGCCTTTCTTCGTATTTGGAAAAAATGCGTTTGCAGAGGGTGTCGGAGAATCATTGGACGTTGTACAATTGCCGCCGCGTCACTTCCTGGTAGTGACGCCGAGGGTGCAGGTTCCGACTGCAGCGATTTTTTCCGAAAAAGCGTTGACAAGAGATACAAAGCCCCTCATAATTACGGACTTTCCCGCAGAACTCAGCTGCAACACTGAGTGGCCAGAAAGCTTCGGCCGGAATGACATGCAGCAGGTTGTCGTAGGAAAGCACGCGGAAGTAGCGCAAGTGTTGCGGTGGTTTGAAAGCATCGCGCCAGCGCGGATGTCCGGATCGGGTGCCAGTGTTTTTGCAGCGTTCCGTAGCAAAGCTGAAGCAGAAGCGGCGCAAGCCAAACTGCCCGGCGAGTGGAACAGTGCAGTAGCAGCGGGCTTGGATCAGCATCCACTCTTTGCTTTTGCGTCATAAGTTTTGCATCGTCGAACGAAACTCCACGTTCGGCGGAGCTCAAAGTTAGTGTAGGGGAGTCGCCAAGCTGGTTAAGGCACCGGATTTTGATTCCGGCATGCAAAGGTTCGAATCCTTTCTCCCCTGCCAAAAATTCTCGTAGTTCGCCGTAGTTCGCATTTCTCCCGCCCCCAGCCTGAAGTAGGTGCACGATGAGCAGCCATGACGGCCTGATGGTTTTTACTGGCAACGCAAATCCCGCGCTTGCACAGGAAGTCGTCAAAAACCTCGGTATTCCCCTCGGCAAAGCAATGGTTAGCCGTTTCTCGGACGGCGAAATCCAAGTCGAGATTCAGGAAAACGTGCGCGGCAAGGATGTCTTCGTCCTGCAATCCACGTGCGCGCCGACTAACGACAATCTGATGGAACTGATGATCATGGTCGATGCGCTCAAGCGCGCATCCGCAGGCCGGATCACTGCAGCCATCCCCTACTTCGGTTATGCCCGTCAGGATCGTCGCCCGCGTTCGGCGCGCGTCGCCATCTCGGCTAAGGTCGTGGCGAACATGCTGGAAATCGCCGGCGTCGAGCGGATCATCACGATGGATCTGCACGCCGACCAGATTCAAGGCTTCTTCGACATCCCGGTCGACAACATCTACGCAACGCCCGTGCTGCTCGGGGATCTGCGCAAGCAGAACTACGACAACCTGATGGTAGTTTCGCCGGACGTCGGCGGTGTGGTCCGCGCCCGTGCATTGGCGAAGCAACTCAATTGCGATCTCGCGATCATCGACAAGCGTCGCCCGAAGGCGAACGTCGCCGAAGTGATGAACATCATCGGTGAAGTCGAAGGCCGCACCTGCGTGATCATGGACGATATGGTCGACACGGCTGGCACGCTGTGCAAGGCCGCGCAGGTTCTGAAGGAACGCGGCGCGAAGCAGGTATTCGCGTACGCCACCCACCCGGTTCTGTCGGGCGGCGCGGGTGAGCGTATTGCCGCTTCCGCACTCGACGAACTCGTTGTCACGGACACGATTCCGCTCGGCGAAGAAGCCCGTTCGTGCGCGAAGATCCGTTCGCTGACGAGCGCCGGTTTGCTCGCCGAAACGTTCTCGCGCATCCGCCGCGGCGATTCGGTGATGTCGCTGTTCGCTGAGAGTTAAGCATTTGCGAAGACACCGGGTACCGCTTCATGCGACACGCGGCGTTTTTGCACAATCGGCATGAACGAACGAAGGTTCTTGCCGCTATCCTGGGCCTCAGCCATTACGGCTTCGAGGCCCTGTTTTTACTGCCTGGTCGCGGGCAGTGCATTGGAGATTTAACATGAAAGTAGTCGCTTTCGAGCGTTCCCTGCAAGGTACGGGTGCGAGCCGCCGCCTGCGTAACTCGGGCAAGACCCCGGGTATCGTTTATGGCGCCGGCGCTGACACGCAACTGATCGAACTCGATCACAACGCCCTGTGGCACGCGCTGAAGAAAGAAGTTTTCCACTCGTCGATCCTCGATCTGGAAGTGGCAGGCAAGTCGCAACAGGTTCTGCTGCGCGACGTGCAATACCACCCGTTCCGTCAGCTCGTGCTGCACGTGGACTTCCAGCGCGTCGACGCGACGAAGAAGCTGCACACCAAGGTGCCGCTGCACTTCTTGAACCAGGAAACCAACCCGGCAGTGAAGCTGTCGAGCGCGGTGATTTCGCACATCCTCAACGAAATCGAAATCGAGTGCTTGCCGTCGGCACTGCCGGAGTTCATCGAAGTCGACCTCGCGAAGATCGAAGCAGGTCAATCGGTTCACGCGAAGGACATCCCGTTGCCGGCAGGTGTGGCGCTCGTGGCCCACGTCGACGCGGAAAACCCGGTGGTCGCTGCTGCAACGATCCCGGCTGGCGCAATCGCTGAAGACGCTGCTGCTGCTGAAGGTGGCGAAACGCCGGCTGCTTAAGAGCCTTCCGGTTCGAAGCAAGCAATCCTCTCGATCCGTTTCCTATGAAACGGTCGATGTGACCCGCCGAGGTTCGCCCTGGCGGGTTTTTTTTCGGCTTTTCTAGTCCGGTACGTTTCACTTCCGGACTTGGTGGACTCACGCAATCATGATCAAGCTGATCGTCGGGCTCGGCAATCCGGGCGCCGAATACACCGCGACGCGTCACAACGCCGGCTGCTGGCTGGTCGATCAACTCGCGCGCGAGGCCGGCACCGCGCTGCGCGACGAGCGGCGCTTTCACGGCTTTTACGCGAAAGCGCGGTTGCATGGCGAGGAAGTGCATCTGCTCGAGCCGCAAACCTACATGAACCGCTCTGGTCAATCGGTCGTCGCGCTCGCGCAATTCTTCAAGATTCTTCCCGACGAGATCCTCGTCGCGCACGACGAGCTCGACATGCCACCTGGCAGCGTCAAGCTGAAGCTCGGCGGCGGCAGCGGCGGGCATAATGGGCTGAAGGACATCAGCGCGCATCTGTCGTCGCAGCAATACTGGCGGCTGCGGATCGGCATCGGCCATCCGCGCGATCTGATTCCCGAAAGCGCGCGCGCCGGCGCGAAGCCGGACGTCGCGAACTATGTGCTGAAGCCGCCGCGGCGAGAAGAGCAGGAGGTCATCGACGCGTCGATCGAACGCGCGCTCGCGGTGATGCCGCAGATCATCAAGGGCGAGCTCGAACGCGCAATGATGCAACTGCATCGCAACAACAGCTGACGCGCGCCACACTCATCGACACCCGCAATCGGCCCCGCAAGGAGAATCGCTTGAGCCGCTACTGGAGCGACATCGTTCACCGTCTGACGCCGTACGTGCCGGGCGAGCAGCCCGCGCTCGCGCATCCGGTGAAGCTCAATACCAACGAGAATCCGTATCCGCCGTCGCCGCGCGTGCTAGACGCGATCCGCCGCGAGCTCGGCGACACGGCCGACGCACTGCGCCGCTATCCCGATCCGAGCGCACGCAAGCTGCGCGAAACGGTCGCCGCCTATCACGGCATCCGCGCCGAGCAGGTGTTCGCGGGCAACGGCTCGGACGAGGTACTCGCGCTAACGTTCCAGGCCTTGCTCAAGCACGACGAGCCGCTGCTGTTTCCCGACATCACTTACAGCTTCTATCCGACCTACGCGAAGCTGTTCGAGGTCGACTACCGGACCATCCCCCTCGACGACAGCTTCGCGATCAACGTCGACGACTACACGGTGCCCAACAGCGGCATCCTGTTTCCGAATCCGAACGCGCCGACCGGCCGGCCGCTGCCGCTCGCGGTAATCGAACGCCTCGTCGCGAGCCATCCTGATTCGGTCGTGGTGATTGACGAAGCGTATGTCGACTTCGGCGCCGAGTCGGCGATTGCGCTGATCGCGCGCTATCCGAATCTGCTCGTCGTGCAGACCGTGTCGAAGTCGCGTTCGCTCGCCGGCATGCGCGTCGGCTTTGCGTTCGGCGATCCTGCGTTGATCGATGCGCTCAATCGCGTGAAGGACAGCTTCAATTCGTACCCGCTCGACCGCCTCGCGCAAGTCGCGGCCACCGCCGCCTACGAAGACGACGCATGGTTTCGCGAATGCTGCGCGAAGGTGATCGCGAGCCGCGAACGGCTTGCGGCGGAATTGACCGCGTTCGGCTTCGAGGTGGTGCCATCGGCGGCGAATCTGCTGTTCGCGCGGCATGAGGGGTACGACGCGGCGACGCTCGCGTCGCGGCTGCGGCAAAAGGAAATTTTCGTGCGGCATTTCAACGCGCCGCGCATCGACCAGCATTTGCGGATCTCGGTCGGCACCGACGCCGAATGCGACATACTGCTCGACGCTTTGCGCGGCATTTTCAGCGCTTACGTCGGATAACGGAAACGCCGCCCCCAAAAGAAAACGGCGAAGGCTCGCAGGCCTTCGCCGTTTTCTTTTGCGCGTCTCCCGCGAACGTCAGGTGCCCTTGGCGGCCTGCAACGCGTGATATTTCGCCATCAAACCTTCGGGCGTTTCCAAGTGGTTCGGGTCACGCGGAATGCACTCGACCGGACACACCTGAATGCATTGCGGCTCGTCGAAATGACCGACGCACTCGGTGCACTTCTTCGGGTCGATCACATAGATTTCCGGGCCCATCGAAATCGCGTCGTTCGGGCACTCGGGCTCGCAGACGTCGCAATTGATGCACTCGTCGGTAATCATCAGGGCCATGCCGCCACCAGCTTTGCTAGAGAAAACAATACATTATAGCTTTTTCGCCCCCGCACGGCCGTGCAATCCCACGCCAGGATCATGGACGGCCGCGCTTCTCGGCCAGGTAGCCTTCGTCGCAAACTGGTTGGCGTATGCGCTGTTCAACGCCAACTGGATGCTGAACATGCCATTCGACACGCGGGAACTGCCGGGCTGTTTCGGCAACAGGGCCAGCAGTGCCTTCATCACATACAGAATGATTAGCGCGCCGGCCAGATCACCCACAAACATCGTGAAGAAGCTTTCGAACCAGTTCTTCGTCGTACCGGCCAGCGCGAACCACAGGTGGTGAAACAGCGTATTTGCTCCCGAATAGGCGACAGCCAGAACAAGCAGCCGCTTCGGCGTCAGGTTCGTCAGCGATGCGCGCAGATCGAAATACTCGAGCGCAAACCTGTAGACCAGATACGGTGCCAACGACCCAAGCAAAGCGCCTGCTATTGCACGCACCGGGTCATGCGGAAACCAGTACAGAAAGTCTGTAATCAGTCCGGCAAGCAGCAGGCCGAGTGCACCATCGAACCCAACCAGCAACGTGCTGAGAAGCCGAACACCCGACGGCAGGAAAATCCAGTTGACGCCTCGCACGAAAGACGTGTGCGTAAACACCTCCTGATTGATCCACAGCGACGCCAGGAACGCGATCAGGGTCCCAGCGATCGACCAAAAATGCAAACGTAAGCTAGACATTGCGGTGAGCCATCCTCGGTTGCTTTTGCCGAATGCATCATAGCGTGCCCGTATGGCGTTCCGCGAGCACAAGCAGCAGGCTTTCGGTCACAGATATCGTGACGCTCACGGAAAAAATCTCGCGAGGCCCTCAAGTTCTGCGCGACGCGACCGAAAACCCATGTATAGCTTTATGCCCGGCTCGACAAGCATGCAGAGCCGCGTCCATATTGATATGCTTTTTATAGCGATGAACCTGAGAGAACAGGCTGGAACGGAACGCGCTATCCGGACGAACCGGTGGCTATCGGCACGCCGACCAGTAGGCCGCCCGCCTGCTGCATGGCTCGCGTGCTATCCCGTCTTTCAAGATGCGTTGCTCGGCTGCGAAACAAGGTTGGGGGCGCTGCCTGACTTCGTCAGGCGCGCTGCTTTGGAAAGGCTGGGTGGCTCCAATTATTCGTGTGTGCCCACTTCAGTACTTGATGAAGTCCGCGCCTCTTACCTGGAACTTCGCAGCACATGCGTCGCAGAAGAAGTACGTCGATACCTGTCTGATACCGAGGACAGTCTGCTGGCGTCACACGAATCGTCGGACGCCCTTGAAACCCTGGCGGCGGGAATGCCGCGGATGCTGGCTCCGCCTGTCGCTCGCCCTCCGTGTCTGCTGAGTTCTGGCAACGGAATGTTTCTCGGGGGCTGGGCGCGGTTTGTTGCGTACTGGTGTCGGAAAGACCCAACGATTCCGCTACTCGCGGTAGATTGGCCGATCCTCTACGAGCACGCAGCGCCCTACAGCCTTCGCCACTTGATTGACGATCCTGGTTTTGCATCGACCGGTTGAATCCGCCTTCGGAAAGCAGCCAATCGTCCTCCAGCGACGGCTCGAGTTGATCACCCCCACGAACCTTGGCAATGCGCGACTTTATCGTTATAGTTTTTGTAACGGCCAAACCTGAGAGAAATGGTTCGCGTGGAACGCGCTGTCCGGACCGACCGGTTTTCTGGCTCGCGCCGACCGGTCGGTTACGTTTGATCGGTTGCATAACGGCAAAAGCCCATGCTCAACCTGCTGTTTCCTTTTATACCCGTGCAAAAGAGTACGAGGCCGTACGCTGAGCGCGCCGGACGAATCGCTGCCACACATCAAGAAGAAGCTTTGGCGATACACCGCATACGGCGCCACCGTAGCGATGATTCCGCCGGCGATTGACCGCACAGGGTCGTGCGGGAAGAAATTGAAGAGGGCGACGAGCCAGCTCGCTAATAGCAAGCCGATTGCGCCATCGCCCCCCAGAAGCAAGGTGCTCAATAGTCTGACTCCCGACGGCAGGTAGATTCAGCTCTCGTCCCGGACGAACTCGATGTGCGTGAAGACTTCCTGGTTGATCCAGAGCGACAGCGCGAACGCGATGGCCGTGCCCGCGACCGGGAGCAAACCCAAACGCAAGCTGGACATGGAGATAAAATAGGGAAGCCCGGTTGTCGCAGGGCATCAAGGTTCGCTTTCCGCGCTCGGGTGAGCGGCGTTTTCGTTGGAGCGATGGTCATGGGCCGCCCTGCTGATATCTATCTTCGATTTCTTCAATTGACCGAAGCACTGCGAGGTCTTCCCTCACTTCCCGCGCTCGATCCGCTCGAAGAAAAGATCCTGGAGTTCGTTGCTCGCATGAGGCAAAAAAACGAACGCCTGTCGGTTCGAGACATGATGGCCCAAAGTTCGCTGGGGTCGCCGGCTACCTTGCATGCCCGTATCACGTCAATGCGCGAAAAGGGCTGGCTCCTGCTCGACGACACGGAAGACGCTCGCCGCAAACAGGTCGAACTGACGCCCGCGGCCCTCCGGCACTTCGACAAACTTGCCGAGGCGTTCACGAAAGCTGCGAAGGGAAGCTGACATTGTTCTGCTTTGGTTAAGCCGGCACTATCCGGTTAGGAAAAACTCCTCATTCCTCTTGCAATGCCCGTCTAGTTGCTCCGCTCCGGCAATTCCACGTATGCGGCACCTGTCACCCTGTTGAAATCCATCGTAACGTACTGGTGCGCTTCGTCAGTTCATACTCGGCGAATTGGACAAAGGTATATCGATTGCCCACGCCCGTGACTTTTTCCGGATAGGGTTCCGTAGGAACCTGACAAGCCGGCGTGACTATTGATGATCGCCCCGTTTGCGATGAAGAGACAATTCTTGTTCTTCGCATCATCATTGACATCGCAGCTTGCGCGAACCATCGAATACACCGATGCCCATGCATAACGACAGGATTGACGTTCGCCGCCAATACGGCTCGCCAACATTACTTGGAACAGCCGACCGATGCACCTGGCGCCGATCACCGAGGCCTGGCCGGTCTTGATCCGTCAAAACCGGCATTCGCGCGACTCATGCTCAGGTCCCCTGAGCGCCGTCCTGCGGATCCAGCGAAGCGACCTTCTCCTTCAGCCATTTTTCGACGGACGGGAACACGAACTTGCTGACGTCGCCGCCCAATTGCGCGATCTCGCGCACGATCGTGCCCGAGATGAACTGATACTGATCGGACGGCGTCATGAACATCGTCTCGACGTCGGGCAGCAGATAACGGTTCATGCCCGCCATCTGGAACTCGTACTCGAAGTCCGACACCGCGCGCAGCCCCCTGACGATCACCCGCGCGTTGTTGGTCCGCACGAAGTCCTTCAGCAGTCCCTTGAAGCTCATCACCTGGACGTTCGGATAGTGGCCGAGCACCTCATGCGCAATCGCGAGGCGCTCCTGGAGAGTGAAAAACGGCTTCTTGGCACGGCTGTCGGCCACACCCACCACCAGCGTGTCGAAAATGCTCGACGCGCGCCGAACGAGGTCTTCGTGACCGCGCGTCAGCGGGTCGAACGTGCCCGGGTACACGGCGACTACCATGAGACTTCTCCTCTCTTCAGACAAAAGGGCACGTCCGGGCGACGCATTTCGCACCGGCGCGGATGACGATAAACCGCCCGGCCCTTTTTTGGAACGCGCATTATTCCTTATTTTCGCGCTGCAGCAAATGAAAGTGCACAGCGCCCGCTTTGCCCTGCCGCACGAGTTCCCAGCCTGACAGTGGCTTGTGAGCGGCCGGTTCGAGCGCTTCGCCTGCCTCGACATAAAGATAGCCGTCGGCGCGCACGAGCGGCACGGCCACCGCGAGCGCCTTGCCGAGCAGGTCGGCATCGAACGGCGGATCGAGGAACACGACGTCGAACGAGCCTGGCGCGAGACTCGCCGCAAGACGCAGGCCGTCCGCCTCGGCGATTTCGATCATGCGTGCATCGAGCCGCTGCTGGTTTGCGCGCAACTGGCCGGCAGCGCGCGCATGGCGCTCCACCATCAGCACGCGAGCGGCGCCGCGCGACGCGGCCTCGAAGCCGAGCGCCCCACTACCAGCGAACAGATCGAGGCAGTGCTGGCCGTCCAGACGCTGGCCGAGCCAGTTGAACAGCGTTTCGCGGACGCGGTCGGGCGTCGGGCGCAAGCCGTCCAGATCGAGCACCGGCAGCGGCGTGCGTTTCCAGTCGCCGCCGATGATGCGAATGGCATGCGGTTTGCCACTTTTGGACGAAGCGCCAGCGGCGCGTGAAGGTGCTAAACGAGGCATCCAGTATCGTGCAGTTTCAGCTAGGTGATGAACACGCCCGCGGCGTCGATGCGCGCGGGCCGGAGCGCTCACGTTACCACAGGGTTGGCACGCGTCCAGCCTGGCCGAGCGGCCGATACGACGCGCCGCGGCACGCCTGATAAAATGTGCGGCTGCCAGCGCCCCGCCTTTTCGCATCCCGGCGCTGCCCACCGCTTCGCCGGTCCCGTGCCGGCTGCGCGCATCGGCGCGCTCTCCCATACGTCAGATCATGTTCAGCTTTTTCAAACGATTCAAGGGTTCGAAAGAGTCCGATACCGCCGCAGACGAATCGCTGGCGACGCAAGACGGCGCGGCACCCGAGGCCGAGGCCGCGCCCGTTGCGCCCGCCGAACCGATCGAACCGATCGAACCTACCGCGCCCCCCGTTCCTGTGGCCACGACGATCATCGAGCCGCAGCCCGAGCCGCCAGACGCCATGCTCGACACCGTCGAAATCGTCCCGCCGCCCGTGCAGGATGCCGGCGCGAAGCGCTCGTGGCTTACGCGTCTGAAGAGCGGCCTCGCGAAAACCAGTTCGAACCTGACCGGCATTTTCGTCGGCACGAAGATCGACGAGGACCTGTACGAGGAACTCGAAACCGCGCTGCTGATGTCTGACGCCGGCGTCGAGGCGACCGAATTCCTGCTCGAAGCGCTGCGCGAAAAAGTGCGCGGCGAACGCCTGACGGCCCCCCTGCAGGTCAAAACCGCCTTGCGCACACTGCTCGTCGAGTTGCTCAAGCCGCTCGAAAAATCGCTGATGCTCGGCCGCGCGCAGCCGCTCGTGATGATGATCGCCGGCGTCAACGGCGCGGGCAAAACCACGAGCATCGGCAAGCTCGCGAAGCATCTGCAGAGCTTTGACCAGTCGGTGCTGCTCGCGGCCGGCGACACGTTCCGCGCCGCCGCGCGCGAGCAACTCGCCGTGTGGGGCCAGCGCAACAACGTGACCGTGGTCGCGCAGGAAAGCGGCGACCCGGCCGCGGTGATCTTCGACGCGGTCGGCGCCGCGCGCGCGCGCAAGATCGACGTGATGATGGCCGACACGGCCGGCCGCCTGCCCACGCAACTGCATCTGATGGAAGAACTGCGCAAGGTGAAGCGCGTGATTGGCAAGGCGCAGGACGGCGCGCCACACGAAGTGCTGCTCGTGATCGACGCGAACACCGGCCAGAACGCGCTCACACAGGTCAAGGCGTTCGACGACGCGCTCGGGCTCACCGGCCTGATCGTCACCAAGCTCGACGGCACCGCGAAGGGCGGCATCCTCGCGGCGATCGCGCGGCAGCGGCCGATTCCGGTGTATTTCATCGGCGTCGGCGAAAAGGTCGAGGATCTGCAGCCGTTCAGCGCGGAGGAGTTCTCGGACGCGCTACTGGGCGGCTGATCGCGTGATCGTTGCGGCGCTCGGCGCTCGCGACGAACCAAAGAAAAAGGGCACTCAGCGGAGCGCCCTTTTTTCGTTTCGAGCTGCCGTCGACGTGTCAGCGATCCCGGGCTCACTCCGCGTCCGGCTGCACGCCCGGCGCCGCGCGCGCGAACGCGTCGAGTTGCATCGCGTGATCGTAGATGCGCTGGATCGTCGGAAACTTTGCGGTGTCGACCTTGAAGCGCTGCGCGTTGAATACCTGCGGAATCAGGCACGCGTCGGCGAGTGTCGGTGCGTCGCCGAAACACAGTTTGCCGGTGCGCGCGTCGCCGGCAAGATGCGTCTCCAGCGTCGCGAAGCCCGCGTCGATCCAGTGCCGGTACCACGCGTCCTTCGCGTCGTCGTCGACTCGCAGCGTGTGCTTCAGATAGCGCAGCACGCGCAGATTGTTCAGCGGATGAATCTCGCAGGCGACCTGCAGCGCCACCGAGCGCACATACGCGCGATCGAGCGGCGCGTTCGGCAGCAGCGGCGGCTCGGGATGCGTCTCCTCGAGATACTCGATGATCGCGAGCGACTGCGGCAGCAAATGACTGCCGTCGGCGAGCGTCGGCACGATGCAGTCGGGGTTGATCTTGCGATACGCGGGCTTCAACTGCTCGCCGCCTTCGCGCACAAGGTGCACGGGTACGTAGTCGTACGACAGGTTCTTCACGTTCAGCGCGATGCGCACGCGATACGACGCCGAGCTACGGAAATAGCTGTAGAGCTTCATGTTGTCTGCCTCCTCCACCTGCACGCAAGCCGTCTCAGACGACGCGCACGCTGAACTCGCCGAGCCCGTCCACGCCGCCCTTCATCAGGTCACCCTTCACGACCGCGCCGACGCCTTCCGGCGTGCCGGTGAAAATCAGGTCGCCAGGCCGCAGTTCGAACAGCGTCGACAGATACGCGATCGTCTCGGCCACCGACCAGATCAGCTGCGACACATCCGCGCGCTGCTTGTCCTCGCCATTCACCGACAGCCAGATCTCGCCTTTGCCGATGTGACCAACCGTCGAAGCCGGATGGATCGGGCCGAGTGGCGCCGAGTGATCGAAGCCCTTGGCGGTATCCCACGGACGACCCATTTTCTTCGCTTCGCCTTGCAGGTCGCGGCGCGTCATGTCGAGACCGAGCGCGTAGCCGTAGACATGGTCGAGCGCGCGGTCGACGGGGATGTCTTTGCCGCCCTCGCCGATCGCCGCGACCATTTCCATTTCGAAATGGACGTTCCTGGTCTGCGACGGATACGGGAATTCGCCGGTCGCGCCCGGCGCGACGTATACGATCGCATCGGCCGGCTTCGTGAAGAAGAACGGCGGCTCGCGGTCCGGGTCGTGGCCCATTTCACGCGCGTGCGCCTCGTAGTTGCGCCCCACGCAGTAGATGCGGCGCACCGCGAACTGCTCGCCCGACCCCACGACCGGCACCGCGACCTGCGGTGCGGGTGCAAATACGTAACTCATCCCGTTCTCCGTTTTCCGATGTGCGCCGCCGAGGCGGCGAGAAACATCGAGTGTAACGCGCGGCACGGCGCGGGGGCGTGTCAGGCGGCCCGTCGCGCGCCACTGCGTGCCCGCTTCGTTGCTGTTCGCCCGCTCGCCATAGATGCGATACTCACACCGAACTGTTCCCCGAATGGCGTAGCGAACCGCCAGGCGCGGCACGCCACCCGCCTCTTGCGCACGATGACCGACTCCACCGATACCACTTCTCCCTTCCCCTGGGCCCGATTCATCAAGGAAATCGGCCGCGGCCCGAATGGCGCCCGCGCGCTGACCGCCGACGACACGCGCTCGCTCTACACCGCGATGCTCGACGGCCGCGTCGACGATCTCGAACTCGGCGCGGTGCTGCTCGCGTATCGCGTGAAAGGCGAAACCGCCGACGAACTCGCCGCGATGCTGGCCGCCGCGCATACGTCGTTCGAGCCGGTGCGGCTGCCGCACGGCGCGTTTCGGCCGGTGTCGATCCCGTCGTACAACGGCGCGCGCAAGCAGCCGAACCTCGTGCCGCTGCTCGCGCTGCTGCTCGCCCGCGAAGGCGTGCCGGTGCTGGTACACGGCGTCACCGAGGATCCGGGTCGGGTGACGAGCGCGGAAATCTTCACACATCTGCGCATCGCCCATGCGCAGTCGCACACGCAGATCGAAGCTGGACTTGCGGAGCGCCGCGTCGCGTTCGCCTCGATCGACGTACTGGCGCCCAAGCTCGCGCGCCTGCTCGCGCTGCGCCGGCGCATGGGCGTGCGCAATTCGACACATACGCTCGTGAAGCTGCTGCAGCCGTTCGCGCCCGCGGGATTGCGGCTCGTGAACTACACGCATCCGCCGTATCGCGACAGTCTCACTCAGCTGTTCGTCACGCATCCCGATGCGGCCGTCGGCGGTGCGCTGCTAGCGCGCGGCACCGAAGGCGAGGCGGTCGCCGATACGCGCCGCCAGGTGCAGGTCGACTGGCTGCATGACGGCATCTGCGAGACGCGGCTGCCGCACGAGCGCTCGTCGCCCGATGCGCCCGAAGTCGAGCTGCCCGAAGCGCGCGACGCGGCGACCACGGCCGCCTGGATCGACGCCGTGCTGCGCGGCGAAGCGCCGGTGCCTGGCGCGCTCGAGCGGCAGGTCGAGCTGATCGTCGATATCGCGAAGACGGCGGCCTGACCGCCGCGGGTTGACAGGCCAACGCACGCCGTCATACATTTGGCCTCATGCGTTCCCTTCCGAACACCCTCCGAATTATCTCCGGCTGCCTGGCGCGGCCCCTATCGCTACACCTGGCGTAAGTCTCGCGTAGCGCCGCGCGCTGGCAGCTCCGGTTGCCGTCGGCGGTCTTCCCCGTAGTTCCCGCAGTTTCGCTTCACCTCCGTCGTAGTTCTCCACAACCTGTCGTCGTTTGCATTCGTCCGTTTACCGCGCGGACGATGCGAGAGGATCACATGTACGTTGCATGGGCAGCATCCGCAGCGTGCATGCGTGAACAGTCGGCCAACCGCTCGACGTCGCCACCCTCCGCCGACGACACCACGAATGAGGCACCTCACCATGTTGCGCAACCCCGCTGAAAAGTACCGCCCTTTTCCCGCCGTCCGGCTGACCGGCCGCAAATGGCCGAGTCGCACGGTCGACGCCGCACCCGTCTGGATGAGCACGGACCTGCGCGACGGCAATCAGGCGCTGATCGAACCGAGGAACGCTGCCCAGAAGCTCGAGTACTTCGAGATGCTGGTCGCGATCGGTTTCAAGGAAATCGAAGTGGGCTTTCCGTCGGCGTCGCAGACCGATTTCGACTTCGCTCGCAAGCTGATCGACGAGCAACGCATTCCCGACGACGTCACGATCGAAGTCTTCGTGCCGTCGCGCGCGGAGCTGATCGCACGCACGTTCGACGCGCTCGAAGGCGCGCCGCGCGCGATCGTGCATCTGTACAACGCGATCTGCCCGTCGTTCCGGCGCATCGGGTTCCAGCAGTCGAAGGATGAGATCAAGGCGCTCGCCGTCGAAGGCACGGGCCTCATCAAGGAACACGCGCAGGCGCGGCCGGGCACGCGCTGGACCTTCCAGTACTCGCCCGAGACCTTCAACACGACCGAGCTGCCGTTCGCGCGCGAGGTGTGTGACGCGGTCGCGCAAACGTGGCGGCCCACGCGCGATCACAAGATGATCGTCAACCTGCCGGCAAGCGTCGAAGCGGCCACGCCGAACGTGTTCGCCGACCAGATCGAATGGATGCATCGCAACCTCGGTTACCGCGACAGCATCGTGCTGTCGGTGCATCCGCACAACGATCGCGGCACCGCCGTGGCCGCGGCGCAGCTCGCGCTGCTGGCCGGCGCGGATCGCATCGAAGGCTGTCTGTTCGGCAATGGCGAGCGCACCGGCAACGTCGATCTCGTCACAGTCGCGATGAATCTCGACGCGATGGGTATCGACAGCGGTCTGGATTTCTCGGATCTCGCGACGATCAGGCGCGTGGCGGAACGCTGCACGCGGCTTCCGGTGGCGGCGCGGCATCCGTATGCGGGAGAGCTAGCGATGCGCGGCACGCGCGAGGCGCGCGACGCGGATGCCGATGTAGACGAGCACGGCGCAAACAGCCGCGACAAAGCTGGCGAATGCGCGACCGCGTGAATTCGCGTTGGGCCTCGAGCCTGCTGCTGCGGAGTGCACACCCGCATTCCGCTGCCGCTGAAGACGCGCTCACGAGGCGCGCCCGCCCGATGAGAATCTCACTCGAGCGCGCAACGGGTCGCCTGCCACGCGATCAGTCGCCACTGCCCGTCTTCGTGCGTGTGAATCGCGGTATAGGCAATCGGAAACAGGAGCGCGCCGTTGTTCGCCTCCATCTCGATCAGCGCGCGGCCCGTGACGACGTAGGTCTCGCGCCCGGCCGGCAAGACATCCTGCGACTGCACCTCGATTTGCCGATAACGACGGCGCCCCGCGGTGATCCCGTCGATGAACTGCCGCTTCGTCTCGCGCTTGCCATTCGTATGGACGTAGCTCACGTTGTCCGCGAGCAGCGTGTCGAGCGACTGCCCATCGCCATCGACCATCGCGCGAAAACGCTCTCGCTCGAGCCCGCGAATCGCTTCGATCATCTTTGCCGCCATTGCAGAGCCCCTCGAACACCGCGAGCCGCAGGCGGCCACGGTCAGAAGTGATATTGCAAATATAGCTGGCTGAAATTTATACCAGGATTCGGCTCTTTGATACCGCCATTGGAGACATGCTGGAAGCGGTAGCCGGCGACATACTGCTCACGAGCGCCGAACCGCAACCCGACGCCCGCCATCTCGGCGAACTGGCACGCGGTGCCCAACGTGAAGTCGGAAGAAATGCGCGGGCTGGTCAGCAGCCGGACGCCGGCACCCACCTCGATGAATGGCCGCACCGAACCCGACGACCTGATGAAGCGGATCACCGGCGTCACACCGATCTCGCCGATGTTGTCGTGAACGTTTCCTTCATTGGTGTGCCACCACGCGACATGCGCCTCGCCGAGCAGCGCGAAATGCCAGTCGCCGATCTGCCACCAGGTCAGGTTTGGATCCCAGACCACGCCGAGATCGAGCGTCCTGACGTGATGGTCGCCGACGCCGGCGGCCACCTGCACGCCGAACTGCTCAGCTTGGGACGCGCCCGCCGCACCCAACAGCAGAACGAGCAGAACGGCAAACGTGCTTTTTAGAGTAAGCCCACACACCACGAGATTCTGCCTGTTCATCCGCCCCCCATACTGCCGAGTATTAAGCGAGCGCCCCCTTTATTCCAAGCACGAATTCAGGAGCAAGTATTTCCCAGATAATGCCCATGACCAGCAATTATTCTCTTTAAAAACGGGGACGATGTCAGTCAAACATGAGCCTGCAACCGCTCCCAGCGGTACTTTGTACAGGTCCAACGCGCAAGGCAAATAGAGCGTATGATGGCTATCAGAAGTCAAAACTCAATAGGATTTTCGGGAACTCGGATGCCCCTGCGACCTCTAAGTATTAGCACTCGGCAGATCTGAGTGCTAACATCCATCGCTGGAGTCGTTTACTGAGTACGCTATTGTCTGATTCCAAAGGAGCTTCACACGTGAGCCATGCAATGACCCTTCCGAGTACTTTGAGCCCGTCGTCGGCTAAGGCCGCTCCGGCAGGTGCACTGGCGCTCTCGCATTCCTCGCTGCTGTCCGGTCATCTGGGCAACATCGACGCCTACATCCAGGCGGTCAACCGGATTCCGATGCTGACGCCGGCGGAGGAACGCCAGTTCGCCACCGAGTTGCGCGAACACGACAATCTGGAGGCTGCGCGCCGCCTGGTGCTGTCGCACCTGCGACTCGTCGTGTCCATCGCGCGTAACTACCTCGGTTACGGGTTGCCGCACGCCGATCTGATCCAGGAAGGCAACATCGGCCTGATGAAAGCGGTCAAGCGCTTCGATCCCGAGCAAAACGTGCGCCTCGTGTCGTACGCGATGCACTGGATCAAGGCCGAGATCCACGAGTACATCCTGCGCAACTGGCGCATGGTGAAGGTCGCCACCACCAAGGCGCAGCGTAAGCTGTTCTTCAACCTGCGCAGCCACAAGCAGGGGCTTGGCGCGTTCACGCCGGACGAGATCGAGGGTCTCGCGAAGGAGCTGAACGTGAAGCGCGAAGAGGTCGCGGAGATGGAGACGCGTCTGTCGGGCGGCGATATCGCGCTCGAAGGTCAGGTCGAAGACGGCGAGGAGTCGTACGCGCCAATCGCCTATCTGGCCGACTCGCATAGTGAGCCGACTGCCGTGCTGGCTTCGCGTCAGCGCGACCGGCTGCAAAGCGACGGCATCGCAAGCGCGCTCGACGCGCTCGATCCGCGCAGCCGCCGCATCATCGAAGCGCGCTGGCTGAAGGTGGCCGACGATGGCTCGGGCGGCTCCACGTTGCACGAGCTGGCCGACGAGTTCGGTGTCTCGGCCGAACGTATCCGCCAGATCGAAGCCAGCGCGATGAAGAAGATGCGCGGCGCGCTGACCGAATACGCGTAAAGCGTCGAAGCCATGCGCGCGTCAATTGTGTCCCGCCCATGACATAGGTAAAAACGACACGCGTTAATCGGTCGCTCCATTTAGCGACCATCGCGCTCAAGCCCCGCCCTCGCAAGACGGCGGGGCCTTTTCATTCTTTTCGCCCTTTCTTGCGTCCCCGCGGCCGCGCTTCGCGTCGGCCTATCCGCAAGCCGGCTTGTCGAGGCCGGTAAGCGTTTCTTGACGTATCGCAAGTCCGGTAGCAATACTGCACAGACGCGGCAAGTTTCGCGACGTGTTGCCGCATGGCTAAACCTGAGCGCGCGAGGTTCACCTCCTACAATCGGCATGCATTCGCCAGACTGCCTGACGGCCAGGGCGGTCTGGATCCAGCCGGACTCACCGGCGTGAAGTCGTCTTCGACCGATCATGACCATAGCCCTGAATCGCAGCAGCACTGTCCGGTCGCGCTTGCGCGGCCGGTTCACCAGGTGGGTGCGCGGTCCAACGCTGGCGCGCGATATCGCCATCATCCTCGCCATCAAGTTCGTCCTACTGATGGCGCTCAAGTACACATTCTTCAATCATCCACAGGCGCAGCACATGATGCTGCCGCCTGAGCAGGTCGCGCAGGCGCTGCTGTCGGTGCCCGCCCCGCATCCGTCTCGAGGTGATCAACATGCCCGTTAGCGAAGTCGTAGAACTGTCGCGGTTCCAGTTCGCCGTCACGGCGCTTTATCACTTTCTGTTCGTGCCGCTCACGCTCGGTCTCGCCTGGCTGCTCGTCATCATGGAATCGGTCTACGTGATGACCGGCAAGCAGATCTACAAGGACATGACGCAGTTCTGGGGCAAGCTGTTCGGCATCAACTTTGCAATGGGCGTCGCGACCGGCCTCACGCTCGAGTTTCAGTTCGGCACCAACTGGGCTTATTACTCGCATTACGTCGGCGACATTTTCGGCGTGCCGCTCGCCGTCGAAGGGCTGATGGCGTTCTTCCTCGAATCGACGTTCGTCGGTCTGTTCTTTTTCGGCTGGAACAGATTGTCAAAAATCCAGCATCTGATCGTCACGTTCTGTGTCGCGCTCGGTTCGAACCTGTCGGCGCTGTGGATTCTGATTGCCAACGGCTGGATGAACAATCCGGTCGGCGCGAAGTTCAACTATCAGACGATGCGCATGGAGCTCGACAGCATCGGCTCGGTGATCTTCAACCCGGTTGCACAGGTCAAGTTCGTGCACACGGTATCAGCTGGATACGTGACCGCGGCGATGTTCGTACTCGGCGTGTCGTCGTGGTATCTGTTGAAGCGCCGCGACACCGAGTTCGCGCTGCGCTCGTTCGCGATCGCCGCCGGCTTCGGCCTCGCGTCGGCGCTGTGCGTGATCGTGCTGGGCGACGAATCCGGCTATCGCACCGGTGAAGTCCAGCAGATCAAGCTCGCCGCGATCGAATCCGAATGGGAGACCGCGCCCGCGCCGGCGCCGTTCACGATATTTGGCATCCCCAATCAGAAAGAGCAACGCACCGACTATGCGATCCGTGTGCCGTACGCGCTCGGCATTATCGCGACCCGCTCGCTCGACGAACCCGTGGTCGGCCTGCGCGACCTGATCGCCCAAAACGAAGGTCGCATCAAGGACGGCATGCTCGCCTATTCGGCGTTGCAGCGGTTAAAGGGCGGCGACTCCAGCGACGAGGCGCATGCGGAGTTCGACAAGTACAAGGACGATCTCGGCTACGCCCTGCTGCTCAAGCGGTTCACGCCGAACGTCATCGACGCGACGCCAGACCAGATCGCCGCGGCGGCAAGAAGCACGGTTCCGCCGGTGTTGCCACTGTTCTTCTCGTTCCGCATGATGGTCGGCCTTGGCCTGCTGTTCCTCGCGACCTTCGTGCTCGCCTTCTGGTTCTGCGCGCAGCGCACGTTGCTGCTCGAAAAGCGTCGCTGGTTTCTGCGCTGGGCGGTCATCGCGATTCCGCTGCCGTGGCTCGCCGCCGAGCTCGGCTGGATCGTCGCGGAAATGGGCCGCCAGCCGTGGAGCATCGCGGGCATTCTGCCGACCAACCTGGCCGCGTCGACGCTGACGCCGCGCGATCTGTATCTGAGCATCGGCGGCTTCGTGCTGTTCTACACGGGGCTGTTCGTCATCGAGATCATGCTGATGTTCAAGTACGCGCGGCTCGGCCCTTCGTCGCTGCATACGGGCCGCTATCACCACGAGATCGGACAGCCGGTGACGCAGCCACTGTCGAACACGGCCGCATGACGCACCGCTGCACCGCCCCGGAGGAGAAACCCATATGGACTACGCAGCTCTCAGACTGATCTGGTGGGTGTTGATAGGTGTACTGCTGATCGTCTTCGCGCTCACCGACGGCTTCGACATGGGCGCGGCGATCCTGCTGCCGTTCATCGCCAACACTGACTCCGAGCGACGCATCGTCGTGAACACGGTCGGCGCGACGTGGGAAGGCAACCAGGTCTGGCTCGTGACCGCGGCCGCCGCGATGTTCGCCGCGTGGCCGCTCGCCTACGCGGCATCCTTCTCGGGATTCTACTTCGCGATGCTGCTCGTGCTGTTCGCGCTGTTCTTCCGTCCGGTCGGCTTCGACTATCGCGGCAAGCGCGAGGATCCGCGCTGGCGCAACGCGTGGGACTGGGGCCTCTTTATCGGCGGCTTCGTGCCGGCGCTGGTGTTCGGTGTCGCGTTCGGCAATCTGCTGCAAGGCGTGCCGTTTTCGTTCGATACCGATCTGCGCGTCACCTATCACGGCAGCTTCTTCGGCCTGCTCAATCCGTTTGCGCTGCTGACGGGACTCGTCAGCGTGTCGATGCTGGCCGCGCACGGCGCCGCGTTCGTCAAGTGGAAGACCGATGGGGTGGTTCACGAGCGCGCGTCGAAGGCGCTGCGGCTCGCGGCGCTGTGCACGGTGGTGCTGTTTCTCGTCGCGGGCGCGCTCGTCGCGACGATGATCGGCGGCTATCAGATCGTCGACGCGCCGCCGCTCGACGCCGTCTCCAATCCGTTGATGAAGACCGTGATCGGCGCGCCGGGTTTGTGGCTGAACAACTACGCGCTCTACCCGTGGATGGCGATTGCGCCGCTCGCGGGTCTCCTCGGCGGGGTGCTCGCGGTGCTGCTCGCGCGTTCGCGCTTCGAGGCGACGGCGTTTCTGTCGACGTCGTTGATGATCGTCGGCTTGATCTTGACCGCGGGCTTCTCGATGTTCCCGTTCATCATGCCATCGTCACTCGACGGCCGCAGCAGCCTGACCATGTGGGATTCGACGTCGAGCCGCATGACGCTCGAGATCATGCTGTTCGCCGTCATCGTGTTCCTGCCGATCATCCTGCTCTATACGGGCTGGGTGTATCGCGTGATGCGCGGCAAGGTGACCGCCGCGGCGATCAAGGAAAACCACCATTCGATGTATTAACCGGCACGACGCTTCAACAGAAAACAGGAGTTGGCGATGTGCTATTTCAGCTGGATTCTCGGCGTTGGCGTCGCGCTGGCGTTCGGTGTCGTCAATGTGATGTGGCTCGAATCGCGCGAGATGGCGCGCTCGGCAAAGCGGGGGACTCGCTAGGCGCCACGCTCTGGTCGTCAACGCGAAAGCGGCACCTTGGGACCAGGTGCCGCTTTTTATTGGCGTGCTGCGATCGCCGTGCAACTCAACAGCGCTGGACAGCCATCAACCGATCACGCCGGCACCGGCGCCGCGCCCGCGCCGCCGCCTTGCGACGACAGGCGCTCGGCCAGCTTCTGCGCATAGCGCTGCGCGGCCTCGCCGACGACGATATGGAACGTGTCGGTCGACACCCACGCGGTATCGAGCGTCGCGAGGCGCTGACGATCGACCGCCGACGGATTGCGCACGACTACCCGCAGACGCGTCGCCGCGACCGCATCGAGCGACACCACGTTGCCCGCGCCGCCGAGCACGGCGAGCCAGCGCAGCGGATCGGGATCGAGCGGACCGCCTTGCGCGTCACCGGCGTGCCCAGCGTTTCGCGCGACCGGCGCGGCAGCGGTAGCCGCTGCGGCAGCAGCCGGCGCCGATACAGCAACACCCGCCACCTTCACCGCGTCGCCCTGACCCTGCGCAATCGCCGTACGCATCTCATCGGCGATGATGTCCGCCTCCGGTCCGATGATCACCTGCACGTTGTTCGTGCCGCGCTTGAGCACACCGCGCGCACCGATCGACTTCAGTTCGCTTTCCGAGACCTTGTCCGTATCGACGACAGACAGACGCAGACGCGTCGTGCACGCATCCACGACCGACAGATTCGCCGCGCCACCGAGCGCCGCGATATAGCGCTGCGCACGCGGCACGGCCGCACCAGCCGCCGGCGCGACGAAACCGCCCGCCGCGAACGACTCGACCTGCTCGTCGGCAGCGGCGGGCTCACGGCCCGGCGTCGCCATGTTGAACTTACGGATGAAGAAGCGGAACAGACCGTAGTACACGACCGAGTACACGATGCCGAGCGGAATCGCCCACCAGCCCTTCGTCGACAGACCGAAGTTCAGCACGTAGTCGATGAAGCCCGCCGAGAACGTGAAGCCGAGGTGAATCCCGAGCGCCGAGCAGATCGCGAGCGACAGACCCGTCAGAAGCGCGTGGATCGCATACAGCACCGGCGCGAGGAACATGAAGCTGAACTCGATCGGCTCGGTCACACCGGTCAGGAACGACGTGAGCGCCATCGAGAACAGCAGGCCGAACACCATCGCGCGACGCTCTTTCGGCGCCTCGTGATACATCGCGAGACACGCGGCCGGCAGGCCGAACATCATCACCGGGAAGAAGCCGGTCATGAAGGTGCCCGCGGTCGGATCGCCAGCGAAGAAGCGGTGCAGGTCGCCCGTGACGGGCGCACCGCCCGCCGGCGTGAAGGTGCCGAACACGAACCACGTCAGCGAGTTGAGGATGTGATGCAGGCCCGTGACGAGCAGCAGCCGGTTCAGCACGCCGAACACGAAGGCGCCGAGCGCGCCGGCGGTCGTGAGCCAGTGGCCGGCCACGTCGATCGCGTTCTGCACCGGCTCCCACACATGCCCGAATACGATACCTAGCCCCACGCACACCACCCCTGTCACGATCGGCACGAAGCGTTTGCCGCCGAAGAACGCCAGGTAGTCGGGCAGCTTGATGTCCTTGTAGCGGTTGTACAGCAGCCCCGCGACGACCCCCGCGATGATCCCGGACAGCACGCCCATGTTGAGCTTGTCGTTGATGTCCTTCATCACCGCGATCTGCACCAGATAGCCGATCGCGCCAGCCAGACCCGCGACGCCGTTGTTGTCTTTCGCGAAGCCGACCGCCACGCCGATCGCGAACAGGAGCGGCAGGTTGTCGAAGATCGCGCCGCCCGCATCGGCGATCATCTTGATGTTGAACACGTCGGGCTGGCCGAGCCGCAGCAACAGGCCGGCCACCGGTAGCACCGCGATCGGCAGCATCAGCGCGCGTCCCAGCCGCTGAATCTTCAGAAACGGATTTCCATCCATCGGTATCTCCAATTTTGTCTCGTAGGGGTACGTCTTGGTTGAGTGGTGCAGCTATACGGAGAATCGCGCCGCGCGTGAAGGCAGACGTGCTGCCGGGCGCACGGCGTGCGGGTTCTCAAATTCGTTGGTGTTTCAATCGAGGGGCCACGTGGCGCGGCTTGCGGCTCTGACCGCCTGCGCCGAGTCGAGCGCTAGCGCATCGCGGGCGCGCTGGCGACACAGCTGATAGTCGAGCGTGCGCACGCGTGCCTTGATGCCCGGCACGGAGACCGGATCGACCGACAGCTCGGTCACACCGAGGCCCACCAGCAGCGGCATCGCGAGCGGGTCGCCGGCGAGCGCGCCGCACACGCCGACCCATTTGCCGTGCTTCGCGGCACCTTCGACGGTCGCCGCGATCAGGCGCAGCACCGCCGGATGCAGGCCGTCCGCCTGCGTCGCGAGATCGGGCTGGCAGCGGTCCATCGCGAGCGTGTATTGGGTCAGGTCGTTGGTGCCGATCGACAGGAAATCGGCGTGCTGCGCGAGCTGATCGGCGAGCAATGCAGCCGACGGCACTTCGATCATCACGCCAACTTCGACCGGCTCCGTTCTACCCGCTTCGCGTGCAAGCTCGTCGATACGCTTGCGGATGCGGATCAGTTCGCCCGCATCGGTGACCATCGGCAGCAGGATGCGCACGGCGCCGACCGGACGCACCGCGAGCAGGCCACGCAACTGGTCGTCAAGCAGATCGGGGCGTACCTGCGCGAGGCGCACGCCGCGCAGGCCGAGCGCGGGGTTCGGCTCGGGCGGCAGCGTCAGATAATCGACTTCCTTGTCCGCGCCGACGTCGAGCGTGCGGATGATCGCGGTGCGGCCGCGCAACGAATCGACGATCGCCTGATAGCTGTGGCGATGCTCGTCCGCGCTCGGCGCGGCCGGGCGGTGGATGAACAGCAGCTCGGTGCGCAGCAGGCCGACCGCGTCCGCGCCGTTGTCGACCGCGGCGTTCGCGTCGTCGAGTGTGGCGATGTTGGCGGCCACTTCGATCGCGCGGCCATCGGAGGTCGCCGCTGCCTGCTGCGACGTGCGGCGATTCGCTTCGCGCACGTCGGCGAGGCGGCTGCGTTCGCGTCGCGCACGTTCGACGTCGAGTTCGGTCGGCGCGAATTCGAGCCGGCCGGTGCTCGCGTTCACCACCACCTGAGTGCCCTCGGGTATCGCATGCAACGCGTCGCCGAGCGCGACCAGCGCCGGAATGCCCGCCTGACGCGCGAGAATCGCCGCGTGCGAGGTCGCGCCGCCGCGGGCCATCACGAGCGCGGTCACGCGCGTGCGATCGAGCGACGACAGATCCGACGGCGTGAATTCGTCGGCCGCGAGCACCGCCTCGTCCGGCAGCGTGCGAGCCGCGCTGCTCGTGTAGCCGAGCGCGCGCTGCACGCGCTTTTCGATGTCGCGCAGATCGGCGGCCCGCTCGGCGAGCAGTGCGTCCTCCACATTACTCAGGATGCCTACTTGCGCGCGGATCGCTTCGCGCCACGCAAAACCGGCGCTCTTGCCGAGGCTGATCAGATCGCGCGCGGCGTCGAGCAGTGTCGGATCTTCGAGCAGCACGCGATGCACCGCGAAAATCCCCGCCTCGCCGACCGAGCCGCGTTGCGACGCATCGCGCACGATCGTGTCGAGATCGGCATCGACGGTCGCGATCGCCTTGTCGAGCAGACGGCTTTCCGCCGCCGACGTGCCGCTCGCCTGCTCCGGCGGCTCGAGATCCGCGTCGTCCCAGCGCACCAGCTTGCCGAGCGCGATGCCCGGCGCGGCGCACACGCCCGCGAGCGTGTTCGCCGCGAGCGGCCCGCCCGCGGCGGGCGCCGCAACGACTGCCGCCGGTGCGGCCGCTGGCCGCGCCGCTTTCTGTTCGCGCTTCGGTTCGACCTCGCCGTGCGCTTCGCGCGTCAGTTCGCCAGCGATTGCATCGACCGCCGCCTGCGCGTGCGGACCGACGCCGAGCAGTTCGACGCTTGCGCCTTCGCCGGCACCGAGTCCCAGCAGACCCACCACGCTTTCGATCGGCGCCTTGCGCCCGTCGTAGCGCACCTCGACCCGTGCGTCGAAGCCGCGCGCCGCTTCGCGCGCCCGCGCCGCGGGCCGCGCATGCAGGCCGCCCGCGTGCGTCAGCGTGATCTGCCGGCGCGCTTCGTCCATCACGTGCGCGGCGCTCGCCTCGCGCACCGCGTCGTGGCTGACGCCCTCGCGCGCGCGCAGCACCAGCAGCGTCGTTTCGCCGACCTTGACATGCCCGTTCGGCGCCCGCTCGATGACCTCGAACGCATCCGAATTCGCAATCGCGATCACCGAGACGAGGCTCGGCGCATTCCGCGCGATCTGGTCCAGATCGAACTCGATCAGCACGTCACCGGCGCGCACCTGCGCGCCCTGCTCGACCATCGGCGCAAAACCCTTGCCGTTCAGCCCGACGGTGTCGATACCGATATGCAGCAGAATCTGCGCGCCCTCGGCGCTCTCGAGCGTTATCGCGTGGCCGGTGCGCGCGAGATGCGTGACGACGCCGTCGCATGGCGCGACGAGCCGACCCTCGAGCGGATCGACGCCGATGCCGTCGCCGAACATGCCGCCCGAAAACACCGGGTCCGGCACCTTCGCGAGCGGCACGACCGGGCCGGTCAGCGGTGCAAGCAAAACAATGTGATTCTCGGAATGGCTCATCAGGTTGGACTTCTCGACACGTCGCATCGTCATTCTCGTCAGTGAGTTTCGGTGACTTTGTTGAGATGGCGAGGCGCGTCGGGATTGCGCCCGCGCGCGGCGGCAAGATCCGCGGCCATCACGTAAAAGGACAGGATGGCGGCGATCGGATCGAGCGCCGCGTGTGCGGTGGCGACGAGCGGCAGCGAGGCTTGCGCGACGTCATCGGGCGCCGCGAGCAGCACGCGCGCGCCGCGCGCGCTCATGTCGTGCGCGAGTTGCAGCAGACCCGCCTGCTCCGGGCCACGCGGCGCGAACACGAGCAGCGGATAGTCGCGGTCGATCAGCTCCATCGGACCATGACGCACTTCCGCGCTCGAAAACGCTTCGGCCTGGATGCCGGAAGTTTCCTTCAGCTTCAGCGCGGCTTCCTGCGCGATCGCGAGGCCAAGACCGCGGCCAATCACGATCATCCGTTCGATACCGCGCAACTCGTTCACGGCCATCGACCAGTCGAGCCGGCCCGCGCGTTCCAGCGCGTCGGGCAGCGTATTCAGTCCATCGAGCAACTCGGCGTCGTTCTGCCAATGCGCAACCAGCTGCGCGGAGATCGACAGCATGGCGATATAGCTCTTGGTCGCCGCGACGCTCAGCTCGGGACCGGCTACGAGCGGCAGATTCCATTCGCACGCGTCGGCGAGCGGCGAGCTCGGTGCGTTCACGGCGGCGACCGTCAATGCGCCGGCCGCGCGCAACGCGTTCATCGTGCCGACGAGGTCGGGGCTCTTGCCCGATTGCGAAAACGCGAGCGCAAGCTGGTCGCGCACCTGCAGCGGCGCCTGCTGCAGCGTCGCGACCGACATCGGCAGCGACGCGACCGGCACGCCGAGGCGGCTCATCGTCAGGGATGCAAAGTAGCTGGCGGCATGGTCCGAGCTGCCGCGCGCGACGGTCAGCGCGACATGGCGCGGCTGCTGCGCGAGCTTCGCGGCGAGCGCCGCGACGCGCGAGGTGTCCTTGAGCTGCCCGGCTACTGTTGCGGCGGACGCGAGCGCTTCCTTAAGCATATTCGACAATGGCTTCTCCTTCGACGTAGGTCGCGCTCAGCGCCAGCTCGCGGTCGAATACGACCACGTCGGCCCACGCACCGCGCGCGATGCGGCCGCGGTCCTCGATGCCGAGATAGTCGGCGGCGTAGCGTGACAAACGGTGGGATACATCGGCGATCGGCAGGCCGATCGAGACGAGATTGCGCAGCGCCTGATCCATCGTCAGCGTGCTGCCCGCGAGCGTGCCGTCGGCCAGACGTACGCCGCCGAGGCACTTGGTTACGTGCTGGCTGCCGAGGCGGTATTCGCCGTCGGGCATGCCGGTAGCCGACGTGCTGTCCGTCACCACATACAGGCGCGGAATCGCGCGCAGCGCGGTGCGGATCGCCCCCGGATGCACGTGCAGCAGGTCGGGAATGATTTCGGCGTATTCGGCGTGCGCAAGCGCAGCGCCGACGAGGCCAGGGTTGCGGTGATGCAGCGGCGACATCGCGTTGAACAGATGCGTGAAGCCGCACGCGCCGTGCTTGAGCGCGGCGACCGCGTCGTCGTAGGTGCCGAGCGAATGGCCGAGCTGCACGCGTACGCCGCGCGCCGCCATCTCGGAGATGATCTCCATGTGGCCGGCGATCTCGGGCGCCAGCGTGACGACGCGGATCGGCGCGGTCGACAGATACCTGAGCACCTCGTCCAACACCGCCGATACCGCCGCGTCGGGCTGCGCGCCGAGCTTGCCGGGGTTGATGTACGGTCCTTCCAGATGCACGCCGAGCACGCGCGCGCAACCCGGCGTGCGCACCCGCGTGACGTTGCCGAGCCCGGCGACGACGTTCATCAGCTCGTCGCGCGGCGCGGTCATGGTCGTTGCGAGCAGGCTCGTGGTGCCGTAGCGCGCATGCGTGCGGGTGATCGTTTCGATCGCGTCGCCAGCTTCCATCACGTCGGCGCCGCCGCCGCCATGCACGTGCAGATCGATGAAGCCGGGCAGGATGTACGGTGCGTCGTTCGTCGACGGATCGACGCGCTCGCCGGACAGCGTCGTGATGCGGCCGTTTTCGTATTCGAGCGTGCCGTGGATCCACCCTTCGGTGGTGAGTATGTTTCCGGTCAGCATGAGTCTCTCTGGTGCGTGATACGTATGCGGCAAATGGCGTCCGCCGGACTTGCGGCCTGCGAGGGCCGCGCAGCTCAGGTGCGCAATTCAGCGACGAAGTCGTAGTAGTCGTCGCGGCAATAGGTGTCGGTCAGCTCGATCGCGCGTTGATCCGCGCAGTAGCCGATCCGGGTGATGACCAGCAGCGCGGTGCGCGGTTCGATGTCCATCAGCGCGGCGATTTCGCTCGACGCGTTGACCGCGCGGAAGTGCTGCAACGCGCGCACGACCGCCGCGCCGCGCTGCTCGAGATAGCTATACAGCGAGTCGCCGATCACGAGCGGATCAGGCACGATCGCGACCGGCAGCGCCGAATGTTCGACCGCCATCACGATGCCGTCCGCGCGCCGCAGCCGCCGCAGGCTCGTGACGGCCGCGCCGGGTGACAAGCCGAGGCGCAGCAGCTCGTCGCGATTGGCGGCGCGCACGTCGCGTTCGAGCCAGACCGAATCGGGCCGGAAACCGCGCTGCTGCATCTTCTTCGTGAAGCCGGTGAGACGCGACAGCGGATCTTCGACGCGCGGCGTGATGAAGCTGCCCGCGCCGCGCGAGCGCCGGATCAGCCCCTGCTCGACCAGCAGTTCGATCGCCTTGCGCGCGGTGACGCGCGACACGCCGATCGCGTCGGACAGCGTACGCTCGGAAGGCAGCGCCTCGCCGGCCGACCAGACGCCGCAATGGATCGCCGTCGCCAGGTTGCGCGCGAGCTGCAGGTAGAGCGGCGTGACGTTGCGCACGTCAGGCATCAATGCGGACCAGCGAGTTTCCATGGGGCTCCAAGGACGCCGTGAGCAGTACAGCCCGGAAAATTGAGAGCCCATTATATAACCAACATAATACCAGTCAATGGACTGATTCCATGCCGGCCCGGATCGCCGGAAAGCCTTGCTGAACGGGGATCACAGCGGGATTCAAGGGCTCCGTCGGAGGGATTTGCAGACCAGGGACTTTCCCGCATCGCACGCATTTGACGATACCAGCGAGTCGTTATCGGCTCCTGGTGGTATCAACAGCCCAAATAATCAATACCTATTTAATACCAGTTGGTGTCTCGCCGCGGTGGAGTGGCTTTGTAAATAAGGGTCGTGCCGATATAGTGCGCTGTACCGACCATAAAAAGTCCCGGGGAGCCGCCCTTGACAGATTCCGAGGCGCTGCGGCGCGCTCAGGCCGTCCGCCATTTCAATCGCTTCTATACCCAATGCATCGGTGCCCTGCACGAGCATCTGGCTCGAAGCGAGTTCTCGCTGACGGAAGTGCGCGTGCTGCACGAGCTATCGCGCGCCCGCGCGCAGACCGCGTCGGTGCTCGGGCGCGCGCTCGGGCTCGATAGCGGCTATCTGAGCCGCCTGCTGACCAGTTTCGAGCGACGCGAGCTGATCACCCGCCGTCCGTCCGACACCGACGCACGCCAGTCGCTGATCGCGCTCACCGAGCACGGCCACGCGATCTACGCGCCGCTCGACGCCGCCGCCATCCATGAAGCACTCGGCCTGCTCGACAGACTCAGCGCGCTATCGCAGGAGCAGCTGATCGGCGCGATGAAGCTGATCGAGCGCCTGCTCAGCGACAAGCCGAAGCACGAGCTCGTGGAGCTGCGTCAGCCGCGCGCCGGCGAATGTGGCTGGCTCGTGCATCGTCAGGCGCAGTGGTTCGCCGCGCAGTACGGCTGGGATCACACGTTCGAGGGCTTGCTCGCGCGCGTCGTCGCCGAGTACGCGCAGCGCAACGATCCGCTGCGCGAGAAGTGCTGGATCGCCGAACAGGAGGGTCTGGTGGTCGGCTCGGTTTGCCTCGTCGGGGTCTCGACGACGGTCGCGGGCGTGCGCCTGCTGTGGGTCGAACCGGACGTGCGGAAGCTCGGCATCGGCACGCAATTGCTCAGCGAATGCGTGCGCTTCGCGCGGCGCGCGGGCTACACGAAGCTCACGCTGACCACCGCGAGCGCATTGGCGGAGCCACGGCGGCTTTGCGAGCGCGCTGGGTTCGAGTTGGCCGGCAGCGCGGCGCAGCGCCGCTTCGGCCAGGATCTGACGATCGAAAGATGGGAGCTGGAGCTATAAAAAAAGCACGCGCCTGTACGGCGCGTGCCTTTCCTGATGCGCATGCGGCTGCGCTTGCGATCGCGCTGAACGCGTCGCTTAGAACGACGGCACCATCGAACCCTTGAACTGCGTCTTGATGGACTGGCGCACGTCCTCCGACTGATACGCCGCGACCAGCTTCTTCACCCATGGCTGATCCTTGTCCTTCGCGCGCACGGCGATCAGGTTCGCGTACGGGCTGTGGATGTCTTCGAGCGCGATCGCGTCCCTGGTCGGCTGCAGGCCGGCGGCCAGCGCGAAGTTCGTATTGATGACGGCGGCGTCGACGTCGGCGAGCGAACGCGGCAATTGCGCGGCGTCGAGCTCGACGAACCTGATCTTCTTCGGATTGTCGACGACATCGAGCGGCGTCGCGTTGTTGCCGCTCGTGGTCGCGCCGGCCTTCAGCTTGATCAGCCCTTGCGCCTGCAGCAACAGCAGTGCGCGATTTTCGTTCGACGGATCGTTCGGCACCGCGACCTTCGCGCCCTGCGGCAGGTCCTTCAACGACTTCAGCTTCTTCGAGTACGCGCCGAGCGGCGAGATGTACGTGAGGCCCGCGTTGACGAGCTTGTAGCCGCGCTGCTTGATCTGGCTATCGAGGTACGGCCGGTGCTGGAAGCTGTTGGCGTCGAGGTCGCCCGCGTCGAGCGCGGCGTTCGGCTGAATGTAGTCGTTGAACTCGACGACCTTCACGTTCAGGCCCTCGCGCTTCGCGACCCTGGTGACGACTTCCCAGATCTGCGCGTCCGGGCCGCCGATCGTGCCGACCCTGATGACCTTGTCGTCGGCGTGCGCGCCGAAGCTGGTCAGGATCGCCGCCCCGGCGACGACTGCGGTGAGGGCTTTGAGGATATTTCTGCGCTGCATGTGATTCTCGCTGTTGCGGTTCGACGTTTGAGTCGATGGCTCCGATCGATGTCGGAGTCGGATGAAATGGGCGGCGCTCCGGTTCGTGCTGGCGCGCCGTCGGCCAAGCCCAAAATTGTTTCATATGGGCGGCAAGTTGGGAAATACCCTTACCGCATATGGTTATGCGGAGCGCAAGCGCAATGGCTAGCGCAACGCAAA
The DNA here is from genome assembly GCF_014201065.1 of Paraburkholderia sp. Cpub6. Classification (NCBI taxonomy): domain Bacteria; kingdom Pseudomonadati; phylum Pseudomonadota; class Betaproteobacteria; order Burkholderiales; family Burkholderiaceae; genus Paraburkholderia; species Paraburkholderia sp. Cpub6. The sequence goes on along the minus strand of NZ_JACHDM010000005.1, from coordinate 289,459 downwards.
ACCCGCGGCTGACCGATAATCCAGAGCCGTAGCCGCGCACGGCCCACTCACCCGCCCCTGAGAACGACCATGTACGTGATCAACCTGATCTACACCGCCCCGCTCGATCGTATCGACGAGGCGCTCGACGCGCATCGCACGTTTCTCGCGGAGCAGTTCGACGCGGGCATCTTCGTCGCGGCCGGGCCGAAAGTGCCGCGCGACGGCGGCATCATCCTCGCGGTTCGTATCGAGCGCGACAGGCTGGATCGCATTCTCGCGAGCGATCCGTTCGCCCTGCAACAGCTCGCGCGCTACGAGGTGACGGAGTTCAAGACGACGCGTCTCGCGCCGGGGCTGAATTTGCCGATTCCGGTCTGAGTGCGAGTTGCGAAGAGGGGATGGATGCGGGGAGGCGTGAGCGGCGCCGCTTTAAAAAGCCGCCTGCGATGCGCGTCAATCAAGCAGCAGCTTGATGTCATGCACCCATGGTGTCGCGCCTTGGCCATCGCGCGCGAACAGACGCAGCTTGCCGTCCGTGTCGAACACATAGCTCGCGGCCGTGTGGTCCATCGTGTAGCTGTCGGGTGTCTTGCCCGGGACCTTCGCGTAGTACACGCGGAAGTCTTTCGCGACCTTCGCGAGCTGTTCTTCGCTGGCGGGACGCAAGCCCACGAAGCTCGGATTGAACGCCGGCACGTATTGCGCGAGCAACTTCGGCGTATCGCGCTCGGGGTCGACGGTGACGAACAGCACCTGCACGCGCTTCGCGTCCTCCGGACCGAGTTGCTGTAACGCCTGTGACAGCTCGGCCATCGTCGTCGGGCAGACGTCCGGGCAATGCGTATAGCCGAAGAACAGCACGACGACCTTGCCTTTGTAGTCGGCAAGCGTGCGGATCTTGCCGGACGTGTCGGGCAACGAAAAATCGCTGGCGAATTGCGTATTGCCGGTGATGTCGAGATTCGTAAAAGCCGGCGGCTGCTTGCCGCAACCCGTCATCAGCAATGTGCCGCCGAGCGTCGCGCCGAGCGCGCAAGCCATCACAGCGGCGCGCGCGATGCGCGCAAAGCGATTGTTGAGCATGGTGTTACGCGCCTATCACGACGCGCGAGTAGTGGTCGATCAGCAGAGCGGCGAACAGCAGCGACAGATAGACGATCGAAAAACGGAAAGTTTTGCGCGCGAGCTCGTCCGAATACTCCCGGTAGATCTTCCACGCATAAGCGAGAAACACGGCGCCGAGCAGCACCGCCGACGCGAGATACACGACGCCGCTCATGCCGGAGATGAACGGCATCAGCGTGACCGCGAACAGGATGACCGTGTAGAGAAGGATATGCAGGCGCGTGTACTTTTCGCCGTGCGTGTTCGGCAGCATCGGCAGGCCGGCGTTTTCGTAGTCCTTGCGGCGATACAGCGCGAGCGACCAGAAATGCGGCGGTGTCCACACGAAGATGATCAGCACGAGGATCCACGCGTCGCCGGGCACGTGGCCCGTTACCGCGGCCCAGCCGAGCGCGGGCGGCATCGCGCCCGACGCGCCGCCGATCACGATGTTCTGCGGCGTGACTGGCTTCAGCAGCAGCGTATAGATGACCGCATAACCGACGAACGTGGCGAGCGTGAGCCACATGGTCAGCGCATTGGCGAACGTGTACAGCGTCCACATGCCGAGGCCGCCGAGCACGGCCGAGAACAGCAGGATCTGCGGGGTGGTGATTTCGCCGCGCGCGGACGGACGCCACGACGTGCGGCGCATTTTGGCGTCGATCTGCTGCTCGACGAGGCAGTTGATCGCGAACGCGGCGCCGGCCAGCAGCCAGATGCCGACCGTGCCGCCGATCAGTACGGTCCATGGCACCATGCCCGGCGTCGACAGGAACATGCCGATGACCGCGCAGAACACCGCAAGCTGCGTAACACGCGGCTTGGTCAGTGCGAGATATTGGGAGGCCCGGCTGCCGGGCGTTTGGGAGAGTGTTGTGCTGTCCATGTGAGTCACGCTGGCGCGGCTTCGCGCGCAGGGAGCGCGGCGCGGCCGGGACGGCTATAAGCGACCCGAAAGTTTAACATAACGAGCAGCAGCAGCAGGATCGCGGCCCCGCCGTTATGGGCGACCGCAATCGGTAACGGCCATTGCAGCACGATGTTCGACAAGCCGGTGACGAACTGGATCAGCACCACCAGCAGCACGCCGTTGGCGGGTCGCCGCAGTGACTCGAAGCGGCGCATCTTCAACGCGAACCACACCAGATAGGCGATCACGGCGAACGCTAACGTGCGATGCGTCCAGTGAATCGCGACCAGCGCATCCTGCGTAATCATGTCGCCGTCGCCGGTCATGCCGAGCGCGCGCCACAGGTGGAAGCCGTGCGCGAAGTCCATCGGCGGAATCCATTGGCCGTTGCAGGTCGGGAAGTCGGTGCATGCGAGCACCGCGTAGTTCGTGCTGACCCAGCCACCGAGCGCGATTTGCAGTACCAGCAGCGCGAGACCCGCGAGCGCGGCCACGCGCCAGCGCCCGGCCTCCGGCTCGTAGGCGGGCAGCGGCGTCAAGCGCGCCGCGAGCCAGCCGAGCGTGCCGAGCAGCGCGAGGCCGAGCAGCAGATGCGTGGTCACGATGATCGGCTGCAGCTTCATGGTCACGGTCCACGCGCCGAACACGCCCTGCACGACGATCAGCAGCAGCAGCGAGGTCGGCCACCACGGCGACACATGCAGCGGACGACGCTTGATACGCGCCGTCCAGGCAATGATCGTCTGCGCGATGATCAGCACGCCGATCGCCATCGCGAAGTAGCGATGGATCATTTCGATCCACGCCTTCGTCATGCTGACGGGGCCGCTCGGCATCGCCTGATAGGCCGCGGAGATCGCCGCGTGCGCGATGAACGGCGACGACGTGCCGTAGCAGCCGGGCCAATCCGGGCAGCCGAGGCCCGAATCGGTGAGGCGCGTGAAGCCGCCGAACATCACGAGATCGAGCGTCAGGAAGGTGGTGAGCCAGACCAGCTTGCGGAACTTGTTGTCGTCGGCCTTGACCCACACGTAGGACAACGGCAGCAACCCGATACACAAGCCGATCAGGCCCAGTTGCAATACGAACATCTCATTTACCCAGGTTGCGGCGTCAGCCGATGGTCGACCATTTGAGCAGCTTGGTCAGGTCGCCTTTGATCTTGCTCGGGTTCGCGTCTTTCGGAAAACGCATCATCAGATTGCCGTTCGGATCGACCAGGTAGATGTGGTCGGTGATCCGCGTGGCGGTGTCGGCGGGCAGCCACGCGGCGACCTGCGCCGGATCGGCGATCAGCATGTCGGTGTTGGGGTAGGCGGTTTGTATCACGTCCGCGACCTTGTCTGCATCGGTGCGCAGCCACACTTCCATGACGCGCTCGCGTTCCGGGCCCTGAGCTGCGCGGATTTGTCGCATGAAGTAGAGCTTCGTCACGCAGGCTTGGTCGCACGCGCTGTTGTCCACCGAGATCATGAGCCAGCGGCCATGCAGCGCGGCGAGCTTCAGCGGCTTGCCGTCCGCGCCGGTGACCATGAGCGAGTCCGGGATCGGCCGTTGCGGCTCGATCAGCGCGCCGTAGTTCGTGCTGCCGCCGGTCGGCTTCACGACGTAGTACATGAAGTACGAGATCGCGATCGGCGCCGCGCAGATCACCGCGAGCAGCAGCAGCACCCAGCGGCCGCGCCGCCACGAGCCCGGGCCGTTCGGTTGGCCGGGCATCGCTTTGGCCGCGGCGGGTTTGCCGCTGGATTTGCCAGCTTCCGGCGAACGGGGAGTTTGAGTCGACACTACAGAACCTCTTTCAATGTTTGGACGGCAGCGAGCCGTGCTTGCGTTCCTCACGCGCCCGGCGCGTGCTCTTTTTTGCCCGCGCGGCGCGCCGCATACAGACCGAAGGCGAGCGCGGCGGCGGCCATGCCCCACCACTGCAGCATGTAGCCGTAGTTGCGCTCGACGCCGGTGGTCGGTGCGGGCCAGTCGCGCACCAGGCCGTCGCCGGCATCGCCGGTCTGCTGGATCACGAACGATTGCAGCGGCAGCCCGGTCTCCGCGGCGTACGAGCCGACATCGAGATTCTGCCGGATCAGGCGATGCGCGGCCGATCCACCCTCGCCGAGCTCGAACGCGCGCGACGCGTCGGCACGCGCAATCCCTTCGATCTCGACCTCGCCCGGCGGCGTCGTGTACGGCGCGATGGTCTCGCGATTGCTCAGGTTGCGCGGCAGCCAGCCGCGATTGACGAGCACGTAACCGCCGTCGGCGAGTTTAAAAGGCATCACGACGTAAAAGCCCGGCTGATCGTTATACGGACGATTATCGAGGTACACGACCTTGTCCGTGACGAAACTGCCACGCGCTTTCACGCGATGAAACTCGACGTCCTTCAGCGCGAGCGGCGCCGCGCTGACCGGCAACACGGGCGCGTTCTCGAACTGCGTGATGCGCGCCTCGAGCGCTTCCTTCTGATGCGCGCGATCGCGCTGCCAGAAACCGAGCCGCATCGTCACGACGACGACCAGCAGGATCAGCAGCGCGGGAATCAGGCGAAACTTCATTGCGGGCGCTCCGGCATCGCGCTCAGGGCCGCCGGGAACCTGCGGCAGACGCCCGCTCGCGGTGCGATAATGAATGTCTTGCCACTGCGCTTTCCGGTTTCAGTTGGTTCCATGCACATTATCGTTCCCATCGCCTTTGCTCTCATCATCGCCAGCATGGTGTCGGCGCTGTATTTCATGATGCACGACAAAGGCAAGACCAAGCGGATGGTCTGGTCACTCGCCACGCGGGTGGGCCTGTCGATCTCGCTGTTCCTGTTCATCCTGTTCGCACACTGGATGGGCTGGATTCAGTCGACGGGGATTCCGTACGGGCGCTGACGCTCGCGGATAGGTCGCCGCCGCATCCCCCTCAGCGGCAAATTTTCCTCGCCGCCAAACAAAACGCCGCCCTGAGAGGTCGAGGGCGGCGCTGCATTCAGCCTTGCATACTGCTCGTGCGCGCCGCCTGAACGGCGTTGTGCGCACGGACCTGGCCGCATTACAGCCAGTACACGACGACGTACAGACCGAGCCACACGACGTCGACGAAGTGCCAGTACCAGGCCGCGCCTTCGAACGCGAAGTGATGTTCCGGCGTGAAGTGGCCGCGGATCAGGCGCACCAGCACGACGGCGAGCATCGTGCCGCCGAGGAACACGTGAAAGCCGTGGAAGCCGGTCAGCAGGAAGAACGTCGAACCGTAGATGCCCGAAGCCAGCGTGAGGTTCAGCTCGTTGTATGCATGGAAGTATTCGAAGCCCTGCAGGAAAAGAAAGCTCACGCCCAGCACGAGGGTCGCCGCGAGCCACGCAATCGCCTTCTTGCGATGGTTGTCGCGCAGCGCGTGGTGCGATACCGTCAGCGTCGCACCCGACGACAGCAGCAGCGCCGTGTTGATGGTCGGGACCGGCCACGGCTGCATCGACTTGTAGGTGCCCACGAGTTCGGCCGGGCCGTTGTTCGGCCACACCGCCGTGAAATCCGGCCAGATCAGTTTGTAGTCGAGGCTGCCGAGTTGATGCAGCGCGATTTCGCGAGCATAGAACAGCGCGCCGAAGAATGCGCCGAAGAACATCACTTCGGAGAATATGAACCAGCTCATGCTCCAGCGGTACGACCGGTCGACGTTCTTGCCGTACATGCCGCCTTCCGACTCGGCGATCGCGTCGCCGAACCAATGCCACAGCGTAAAGAGCAGCCACAGCAGACCGATGAGCACGCCAAGCGGCGCCCAGGTATGGTCGTTGATCCAGGCCGCAAGCGATCCGAGCATGACCAGCAACCCCGTAGCGGCGCTGATCGGATGCCGCGACGGATGCGGTACGAAATAGTACGGGCTCTCGTTTTGACCGCTCATTCTTGATTCTCCACTTCAGTCCAGTTGTTCCGGAAGCTCCGGCTGTATCTTCGGCGGCGCGTCGATACCGCACCGCTTCTCTCTAATTCGTGGGCTCTTCTCTGCTGCTGTGCCCTGCTACTGCCTCAACCGACCACGAGGCGCACGACCAGAATCAGCACCCCGATCAGAACCGCCGCGCCGATCAGCGCCGCCACGATCACATGCAGCGGGTTCAGTTGCGTCGCGTCCGCCTCGAGATCGCGGCGCTTGCGCACGCCGAAAAACGACCAGAACACCGCGCGCATCGATTGACCGAAACTGCTCTTGCGCGGACTGCCGCCGTTATCGTTCATGTCGCTTCGTCTTCCTTCGTTCGTCCGCGGCTCGCGCCGTCAAATCTGCTTCAGGCCGGCTTCGCGGGAGTGGCTGCCGCGCTGGTCACTGCATCGTTCACTGCATTCGCCTTCGACGCCGCATCATCCGCGCTAGCTGCCGCCGGCGTGTTCAACTCGAAAAACGTGTACGACAGCGTGATCGTCTTCACGTCCTTCGGCAACTTCGGGTCGACGACGAACACCACCGGCATCCGCTTCGTCTCGTTCGCGTTCAACGTCTGCTGCGTGAAGCAGAAACACTCGATCTTCCTGAAGTACTCGGTCGCCTGCTTCGGCGCGTAGCTCGGAATGGCCTGCGCACGGATCGTGCGCGACTGCTCGTTGCTGACGTCGTACATGACCGTCGTTACTTCGCCCGGATGCACGTCGAGACTGCGCTGCTCCGGCTTGAAACCCAACAGGCCCCGCGCGTTCGCATCGAATTCGATCGAAATCGTGCGGCTCATGTCGACCTGCGTATTCTTCGCCTCGCGCGCTGAAACGTCGCGCTGCACGAGGTTGTTCACGCCGGTGATCTGGCAGATCGCGCGATACATCGGCACCAGCGCGAAACCGAAACCGAACATCATCAACGCGACGACGAATAGCTTGATCAGCATCGAACGGTTGAAAGAGCGGTCGGCCTCGGCCGGCGGTTGCGTCGACATCTGAATCCTCAACAAACCTGCATACGGACTGCGAAGGCGGCGTTAGCTGAACCAGCACTGCTTCAGAATCGCGCTCGCGAAAAACACCGCGGCGATCGCGAACATCACCAACCCTATCCGCCTGTTGCCCGCGCGAATCTGCTCCGGCGTACGTCTTTCCTGTGGATTGCGCGTCATGCTCGACTTTCCGAGTACGGTTCTTGACTGGCGAGGCCGCCGCGCGAAGCGCCCGAGTCCGGTGGCGGCATGTCGCGCCGCCGGAACCCGGCACCTCGCCGGGATAGGCTTACTCGACGGTCGGCGGATGCTCGAACGTATGGAACGGAGCCGGGCTCGGCACGGTCCACTCGAGGCCCGTCGCGCCGTCCCACGGCTTGTCGCCCGCCTCGACGAGCTCACCACCCCCACGGTAAGCCGGCAACGCCACCGCGAACAGGAAGTAGACCTGCGACAGACCGAAGCCGAATGCGCCGATCGAGATCACCTGGTTCCAGTCGGTGAACTGCGCCGGGTAATCGGCGTAACGACGCGGCATGCCCGCGAGACCGACGAAGTGCATCGGCAGGAACGCGAGGTTGAAGAAGAACATCGACGCCCAGAAGTGGATCTTGCCGCGCGTTTCGTTGTACATCCAGCCGGTCCACTTCGGCGACCAGTAGTACCAGCCGGCGAACAGCGCGAACAGCGACCCCGCTACGAGAACGTAGTGGAAGTGCGCGACCACGAAATAGGTACCGTGATATTGGATGTCGAGCGGCGCCATGGCGAGCATCAGACCCGACAGGCCACCGAACGTGAACACGATCAGGAAGCCCACCGCGAACAGCATCGGCGTTTCGAACGACAGCGAACCGCGCCACATCGTCGCGACCCAGTTGAACACCTTCACGCCGGTCGGCACCGCGATCAGCATCGTCGCGTACATGAAGAACAGCTGCCCCGTGACCGGCATGCCGGTCACGAACATGTGGTGCGCCCAGACCATGAACGACAGGATCGCGATCGACGCGGTTGCGTACACCATCGAGCTATAGCCGAACAGCGGCTTGCGCGAGAACGCTGGGATCACCTGCGAGACGATCCCGAACGCCGGCAAGATCATGATGTACACCTCGGGGTGCCCGAAGAACCAGAAGATGTGCTGGTACATGACCGGGTCGCCGCCGCCTGCCGCATTGAAGAACGACGTGCCGAAGTGACGGTCGAACAGCACCATCGTGATCGCGCCCGCCAGAACTGGCATCACGGCGATCAGCAGGTATGCGGTGATCAGCCAGGTCCAGACGAACATCGGCATCTTCATCAGCGTGAGGCCGGGTGCGCGCATGTTCAGGATCGTCACGACGATGTTGATACCGCCCATGATCGACGACGCGCCCATCAGGTGGATCGCGAAAATCGCGAAGTCCATGCCCGGGCCCATCTGCGTGGACAGCGGTGCGTACAGCGTCCAGCCCGCGGCGGTCGCGCCGCCCGGTGCGAAGAACGAGCCGACCAGCAGCACAGCGGCGACCGGCAGCAGCCAGAAGCTGAAGTTGTTCATCCGCGCGAAAGCCATGTCCGATGCGCCGATCTGCAGCGGCACCATCCAGTTCGCGAAGCCGACGAACGCCGGCATGATCGCGCCGAACACCATGATCAGCCCGTGCATGGTGGTCAACTGGTTGAAGAACTCGGGACGCATGATCTGCAGACCCGGCTCGAACAGTTCGGCACGGATCATCAGCGCCATCACGCCCCCGGACAGGAACATGGTGAACGAGAAGATCAGGTACAGCGTACCGATGTCCTTATGGTTGGTTGCGAACAGCCAACGGCGCCAGCCGTGCGGCGTTTCGTGGGCATGGTCGCCGTGCACGTGCTCGTGGCCCGCGACTACATCGTGTCCGATGCTAGACATGACAATCTCCTAAAGCGAATTCTGCGGTGCTGACCATGAACACGTCAGGCTGCCGGGCTGATCTGAACGCGCCGGGCTTCCTTCGCGTCGGTGCCGCCGGTGATCGTTTCCGGCTTCTTCAAAATAATATGATCGTCGGCAATGCCGGCTGCTTTCAGCGCGTCGCGAACGGCTTCGGCACGACTCTTCGCGAGCTTCGCGTTGACGTCGGCGGAGCCGGTTGCGTCGGTGAAGCCCGACAGCGTGAATTTCGCGTCCGGATGCGCCTTCGCGTAGGCCGCGGCTGCGTCGACCGCCGCTTTCGCGTCGGCCGGCAGCGTGCTCTTGCCGGACTCGAAGTAGATGCTCGCCGGCAGCGCGGCCTCTGCGTTGTTCGAAGCAGCCGCGCCAGCCTCGTTGCCCGATGCGGCCGGTGCGGACGCCGCTTTTGCGCCCGACGCTGCTTCCGCGCCCGATGCCGCAACGGCGCCGCTCGCGGCAGCACCGGCGTTGGCCAGATGATCGCCGCCTTCCGGCAGCTTGCCGTTGCGCGCGTCGGCGACCTGCTTCGGCTGCAGGATGTCGCCCGTGTGGTTGCCCCACGAGTTACGTTCGTACGTGATCACCGAGGCGATTTCGACGTCGTTCAGCGTCGGCGCCCACGAAGGCATCGCGTTCTTGCCCTTCAACACGAGACTCACGTGCTGCCCGATCGGACCGTTGGCGATCTTGCTGCCGTCGAGCGCCGGGAATGCGCCCGCGCCCTTGCCGGTCGGCTGGTGGCAGACCGCGCAGTTCGACGCGTAGACCTTGCCGCCGCGTTCCATCAGCTCGGCCATCGTGTAGGTCTTGTTCGGATCGTCCTGGCCGGCGGCCATTTTCTTCTTCTGCTCGTCGACCCACTTCGCGTAGTCGTCGGCAGACAGCACCTCGACGACGACCGGCATGAACGCGTGTTCCTTGCCGCACAGTTCGGTACAGAAGCCGCGGAACGTGCCGGTGCGGTTGGCCTTGAACCACGTGTCGCGCACGAAGCCGGGAATCGCGTCCTGCTTGACGCCGAAGGCCGGCACGTACCAGGAGTGGACCACGTCGTTCGCGGTGGTGATGATGCGGATTTTCTTGTCGACCGGCACCACGAGCGGGTTGTCGACTTCCTGCAGATACAGCGTGGAGATCGGCTCGCGGCCATCGGTTTGCGCGCGCGGCGTGGCGAGCGTGGACAGGAACCCGATGCCCTCGCCCGGACCCTTCACGTAGTCGTAGCCCCACTTCCACTGGTAGCCGGTGACCTTGATCGTGAGGTCGGCGTTCGAGGTGTCCTTCATCGCGACGACGGTCTTGGTGGCGGGCAGCGCCATCAGCACGACGATGACGAACGGCACGATCGTCCAGATGATTTCGACGGTGGTGCTTTCGTGGAAATTGGCTGCGTTGTGGCCTTTCGATTTGCGGTGCGCGAAGATCGAATAGAACATCACGCCGAACACACCGATGAAGATCACGGTGCAAAGTCCCAGCATGAACATGTGGAGGCTGAACAGCTCCTCAGCGATTCTCGTTGCAGGCGGCTGGAGATTGATCGCGTTGACGGCAGGGCCGCCCGGAGCATCGCCCACTGCCAGGGCGGCACCGGCGAAAAGCAGTCCGCTCGTCGCCAGCACGCTCATGAGCGCTCGCTTGATTGTTTTCATAGCTTCCTTACCCAAATTTTCCATTCAAACCCCTCGACCCCGCTGGCAGCGTGTCGCGCCCCCTTGAACGCCGCGCGTCCGGCACCATCTAACAACGTGCCAGCCACATACGTAGTTCGCCTGCGAACTGCGCGCGCCGATTCTGCGCGAGGTGTTGCCCGATCATGATCGTCTGCCCGCGCGAGACCAGCTTGATCTGATCGCGCGGCGTTGCGCCCGGCTCTATCCGCACCCAGCGCGGATTGAATTCGAACTGCGTAATCTGCTCGGCGCTGACCTGCTCGATCACGAGCCGGTTCGGAAACAACCGGATGCGCTCGTAATCGACAGCATGACGCGCATATATTGCAAACGCGATACCTACGGCCAGCAATTCGATTCCGGTGAACGGCAACACCAGCCAGGCGCCGACCAGAACCAGCATGAATGCAATTGCCAACGAAAACAACGCAAGCGACACGTACAGACAGACGAACTGCCGCGGCGATATCGAACAGTTGCGCTTCATGGTCCAGTCCCTGAGGACCGGTTCTGAATCCGCCAGCAGATGATCTGATGCGCCCATCGCTGCCTCCTGCGAATCGTCGCGTCCGGCCTGCCTTCTTTTACTTCCGGATGCATCTCGCGGCCGCCGTTCGAGTCACTGTTTCCAGCATCACTCGCGAGCGCGCCAACCCCTACCGCATCACTTCATTTTGCAGCCCCGCGCCTCGGGCTTGCCACCCCAAATGTGGGAACCTCGGGTGACAAACTGACGCATTATAGGCGCGATCCATAGCATCGACAAGCAAGCCCCGATCGGCCCGCAAGCCAGGCGCGACAAGCCTTCGCGCCATTTTGCCCAGCATTTTGCGGCTCTTTTGAAGGGCAAATCCCAGGCATAACGGATGTCCTCTTTACCGCTTTTGCAACACGTCAACCGCACCGTCGGCAAGCAGTTGATGACAGCACCGCAATCTGCTATCCACGCTTGCCCGGACCTCGTCCGATGTCCTCGAGCCGCACGATGCCATGTCCTTCCGCCGTGGTGCGCGGCACGGCTTTCCATGCGTGGCCGTAGATCACCTCGAAGGTCAGCGCGATCGTGCCGTCGGCGCGCCGGCGCGCTTCGAGCGCGGCGAGCAGGGCTTTGTGCAACCGACGCGTGAGCACGCCGTCATGCGCATCGCGCTCGAACGGGTACGCGCCCCAGCGACGCACGTCCGCGAGCAGCGACTCGGGCGACTTATAGGTGATCGTCAGCGTCTCCTGGTCCATCACCGGAATCTCGAAGCCGGCCTCGACGAGCATGTCGCCGAGGTCGTGCATGTCGACGAAGTCGATCACATGCTTGCGAGACGCGACGCCGTGCGCGGCCTCGATCTCGGCGTAGGCACCGCGCAACTCCTTCAGCGTATCGGGGCCGAGCGTGCTGAACATTAGCAGGCCGTTGACCTTCAGCACGCGCTGCCATTCGGGAAAGACCAGATCGGGCCGCGAGTGCCAGTGCAGCGCGAGGTTGGACCAGATGAATTCGAATGCGCCGGACGTGAACGGCAGCGCGGAGAAATCGGTTTGCGCGAAGCGCGGGCCACGCGCGCCGAGCGCCTTGCCGAGCGAGGCGGGAAGAAAGCGCCGCCAACTGGTGTCGCCGGCATCGTGACGCAGCGCGCGGCGGAGCATGCCGTGCGACAGATCAGCGCCGAACACCGGCGCCTCGGGAAAGCGTTCGCGCAATGCGGGGAGGTCTTCGCCCGCGCCGCAACCGGCGTCGAGCACGCTCGAGGGCGCCACCTTGATGTAATCGAGACGCTCGCGCATGCGCTGCGCAATCTCTCGCGGCAGGAACGCAACCTCGTCGAAGGTGGCAGCGCGACGGTCGAAAATACGCCTGAGGCGCCGTGAATCGTAGGCCGGACGGCCAGATTGAGCGGATGTTGGAGACATGTGTGTCGTGCTGGCGTGAGCTCGAAGTATACTCGGTCGTTCCCCTCCATTCAGCGAGAACGGCTTTCACCGGCGCTCACTCGTGCGATTCCAGTCATTTTCTTCGTCGTGTCGAAATCAGGTGGCGCGTTTTGCGCGCGATCTGCGTTCGGCATGGCCGCGGGCCTTGAACGCCGCGCTGCCGAACCTGTGCGCGTTGTGCGGCAATTTGTCGCATAAGACGTTGTGCGACGGTTGCGACGCGGCCTACTGGAACGAGAGCCGGCTGCGCTGCACCGTTTGCGCGGTGCCGTTGCCGGCGTCACGCTGGGTCGCTCAGGCGCGGTATCGCTGCGCGGATTGCGTGGCCGAGCCGCCGCCGTTCGACGTGAGCTTCGCGCTCGCCGACTATCGCGCGCCGCTCGATACGCTCGCGGTCGGCCTGAAGTTCCGCGCCCGGCTGATGCTCGCGCGAGACTTCGCGCAACGCCTCGCGCGGCTCGCTGAAGCCAATTGGCACGACGCGGCCGAGCGGCCCGACGTGATCGCGCCAGTGCCGCTCGCCGGTCGCCGTCTGGTCGAGCGCGGCTACAACCAGGCCTGGCAGATCGCGCGGCCGCTCGCCCGGGCGCTCGGCGTGCGCGGCGACCCCACGCTGCTCGAACGAACGCTCGACACCGCGCCGCAATCGCGCCTCGATCTCGATGCGCGCCGGCAGAACGTCGGCCGAGCGTTTCGCGTCGCGCGCCCAGTGCGCGGCCTGCACGTCGGCATCGTCGACGATGTCATGACGAGCGGCGCGACGCTCGAAGCGCTCGCGCATACGCTGAAGGCCGCCGGCGCGCGGCGGGTTACGAACTTCGTCGCGCTGCGCACTCCGAAAAACTAGCTTTTACGTGGTCTTCTTATGTTCAACGTCGTTCTCGTAGAACCCGAAATTCCGCCCAACACCGGCAACGTGATTCGCCTGTGCGCGAACACCGGCGCCCGGCTGCACCTGATCGAGCCGCTCGGCTTCCCTCTCGACGACACCAAGATGCGGCGCGCCGGCCTCGACTATCACGAGTACGCGGAAATGAACGTGCATGCCGGTTGGGACGCGTTCATCGCGAAAGAAACGCCCGACGCGTCGCGCATGTTCGCATTCACGACGCGCGGCTCGGGGCGCTTTCACGACCACGCGTTTCAACCGGGCGACTGGTTCGTGTTCGGCGCCGAAACGCGCGGCCTGCCCGGCACGGTGCTCGAGCGCTTTGCGAACGAACAGCGCGTGCGTCTGCCGATGCGTCCCGGCAATCGCAGTCTGAATCTGTCGAATACGGTGGCGATCGTGGTGTTCGAAGCGTGGCGTCAGGCCGGCTTCGAAGGCGGCGCCTGACGGCGTTCGAACTCGGCCTCGTAGCGTGCGAACATCGCGTCGTCGAAGCACGCGAACGTCACGTGCTTCATGTGTGGTGTGCGCGGCAACGTGTCGAGTACGGTCGCGACCGCGATGCTGACCGCAACGTCGGCGGGGAAACGGTAGATACCGCAGCTGATCGCTGGAAACGCGATGCTCGTGCACTGAGTTTCGCGCGCGACTTCGAGTGAGCGCTGATAGCACGATGCGAGCAGGTCGGCCTCGCCATGCGCGCCGCCACGCCACACTGGACCGACCGCGTGAATAACATGCTTCGCGGGCAGACGATAGCCGGCGGTGATTTTGGCGTCGCCGGTCGCGCAGCCGCCGAGCGTTTCGCATTCGCGCAGCAACTCCTTGCCGGCCGCGCGATGAATCGCGCCATCCACACCGCCGCCACCGAGCAGCGAAGTATTCGCGGCATTGACGATCGCATCGACGGCGAGCGTCGTGATATCGACCACGCGCGCTTCGAGCGTGCACGCGCCAAGCCTGAGATTGAAGGTGGGCATGGGAACCTCGCTGACCCGAGTCTCGCTAACGAAGTGGACAACCGGGCGAGGCAGCCGTTCAACGCGAATTTGCGCTAAACGGCTGATAGAAAAGGCTTTATTCCGCCTTCGAATCGCGGCGCAGGAGCGCGCTAACCGCATCGCGCGGCGCCACGCCGTCGAACAGCACCGCGCAGACCGCCTGCGTGATCGGCATTTCGATTGCATGAGCACGTGCGATCGAGAGTACCGCCCGCGCGCAGCGCACGCCTTCGGCCACGTGACCGAGACCGCCGAGGATGTCGTCGAGCGTGCGGCCCGTGGCGAGTTGCAGGCCCACGGTGCGGTTGCGCGACAGATCGCCGGTGGCAGTCAGAATCAGATCACCGAGGCCGGTCAACCCGGTAAAGGTTTCCGCGCGCCCACCGAGCGTCACGCCAAGGCGCGACATTTCGGCGAGGCCGCGGGTGATCAGCGCCGCGCGTGCATTGAGGCCGAGGCCGAGGCCATCGGCGATGCCCGTGGCGATGGCGAGCACGTTTTTCACCGCGCCGCCCACTTCGACGCCGACGACGTCGTCGCCGGTATAGATGCGCATCGCGCCGTGATGGAATGCCGCGACCGTGCGTTCGCGGCACGCCGCCGACGGGCTCGCGATCGTCAACGCAACCGGCAGCCCCTGCCCGACTTCGCGAGCGAAGCTCGGTCCGGACAACACGCCGTTGCTCGCATGCTCGGGCAATTCCGCCGCGACCGCCTGATGCGGCAACAACTGCGAATCCGCTTCGAACCCCTTGCACAGCCACACGATATGCGCGGGCACCTTGCCCGCATCGCGCATCGCGCGCAACAGGCCGCGCAGGCCAGCCACGGGCGTCGCGACCACGCACAGCGCATCGTCGTCGAGCGCGTGATCGAGCGCCGCTCCGAGATCCGCTTCAAAGCGAAGCGCGGGCGGCAACGCGACGCCCGCAAGATAGCGGGCGTTTTCATGCGAAGCGGAAAGCTCGGCGATGAGCGCGGACTCGCGCGCCCACAACACCGTGTGGTGCCTTAAGGCTAGATGGCCGGCGAGGGCGGTGCCCCAGGCGCCAGCGCCGAGAACGGCGACTTTCATAGCCGGCACTGCGCGCGGCGCCTTAATGCGTGACGCCTTTTTGCGCCGCGCCGTCCTGCTGGGCCACGCTCATCTGGGCGAGACGCTGCTCGTACAGCGCCTGGAAGTTGATCTCGGCGAGGTGGATCGGCGGGAAGCCGGCGCGGGTGATCGCATCGGCGATGTTCGAGCGCAGGTACGGGAACAGGATGGTCGGGCAGGCAATGCCGACGAGCGGATCGATTTGCTCGGCAGGAATGTTGCGAATGTCAAAAATGCCGGCCTGTTTCGCTTCGATCAGGAACGCGACCTTGTCCGACACCTTGGCCGTGACCGTGCCCGTCACGAGAATTTCGAACACGGATTCGGCGAGGCGCTCGGCCTTCACGTCGACTTCGACTTCGACCGACGGCATTTCCTGCTCGAGGAAGATACCCGGCGAATTCGGCTGCTCGAGCGACATGTCCTTCAGATAGATGCGCTGGATGTTGAAGAACGGCTGGTTATTCTCGTCGGACATGATGGTGATTCCTGATAGGTGTGCGTGGCGGCGGCCGATGCACGCATGGGCCGCCAGATTATTGCGCCGGCTTGCCGGCTCCACGAGGAGCGCGTGCGCCGGCTTATCGAGTGGTCCGCCCGCTCGCGCGGCGCGAAACGCGCGAACTCAGGCTGCTTCGAGCAGCGGCGTCAGACCGCCCGCGCGATCGAGCGCGGAAAGGTCATCATAGCCGCCCACATGCGTCTCGCCGATGAACACCTGCGGCACCGTACGACGACCGGTCCGGGTCATCATTTCCTCACGACGGCCCGGGTCCTTGTCGATCAGTACTTTCTCAACGTGCTCGACGCCGCGCGACTTTAAAAGACGTTCGGCCATCTGGCAATACGGGCACACCTGGGTGCTGTACATGATCACTTTGTTCACTTGGCTGCTCCTTGTTTCACAACCGGCATACCGGCTTTCTGCCAGGCATCGACGCCGCCCTCGAGAACATGGACTTCCGCGTATCCCGCTTCCTGCACGATACGCGCGGCCTTGTTCGACTGCTGGCCGGTCTGGCACACCAGCAGCACCGGGTTGCTCTTGTTCTTCGCGAGTTGCGTGACTTTCGCCTGCAACTCTGCGAATTCGAAATGCCGTGCCGAGGGCAGGTGCCCCTTGGCGTAATCGGCGGACGGCCGCAGATCGATGACCGCCGCGTTGCGCCGGTTGATCAGTTGGGTGGCTTCAGCGGCCGACAGGCCGCCACGTCCACGCCGACTGATGGTCGGCCACAGCAGCAACCCACCAGAGATAAGGACGATTGCGATCAGGACAAGGTTTGTGTATTCGGTGAAAAACTTCACGGAAGATCCGCCGGAAAGAGAGAAATCGAAAAGGTCAACCCGAGCATTATAAAATAACCGTTCGACGCGATGGCGATGCGCCGCCCGAGGCGCCGCACAGAGCGAGACCGCTTCCTCACTACCGACCGGCAACTCTCATGTACAAACTCGTTCTCATCCGCCACGGCGAATCGACTTGGAACAAGGAAAACCGCTTCACCGGCTGGGTCGACGTCGACCTCACCGAGCAGGGCAACCTCGAGGCGCAGCAGGCGGGCGGGCTGCTCAAGGAATCGGGCTATACGTTCGACATCGCCTACACGTCGGTGCTCAAGCGCGCGATCCGCACGCTGTGGCATGTGCAGGACCAGATGGATCTGATGTACCTGCCCGTCGTGCATTCGTGGCGCCTGAACGAACGCCACTACGGCGCGCTGTCGGGTCTGAACAAGGCCGAAACCGCCGCGAAGTTCGGCGACGAGCAGGTGCTGGTCTGGCGCCGCAGCTACGACACGCCGCCGCCCGCGCTCGATCCCACCGACGAGCGCGCGCCGTACACCGATCCGCGCTACGCCAAGGTGCCGCGCGAGCAACTGCCGCTGACCGAGTGCCTGAAAGACACGGTCGCGCGCGTGTTGCCGCTGTGGAACGAGTCGATTGCGCCGGCCATCAAGTCGGGGCGCAGCATCCTGATCGCCGCGCACGGCAACTCGATCCGCGCGCTGGTCAAGTATCTCGACAACATCTCGGACAGCGACATCGTCGGCCTCAACATCCCGAACGGCGTGCCGCTCGTCTATGAACTCGACGAGAACCTGAAGCCGATCAAGCACTACTATCTCGGCGACCAGGACGCGATCGCCAAGGCGCAAGCCGCGGTCGCGAGCCAGGGCAAGGCGGGCTGATCCGGCATTTCCGGGCGTGGCCCACGCCACGAAAACGCGCGGGGCCGCACGCAGACAACCGGGCCGACAAGAAATTCTGTATTGCGCCCGGCGGTCAGATTCAGAGGCCCGCTGCAGGGTTCACCGTAGCGGCGAGCGCATCCGCTGGCCTTGCGCGGCAACTCTCAGTTCCGACCCGCCGAGTGCCATGTCGTACGGCTCGCCGTCCGCGGCTCGGGTCGCAAGAACCAGGACCTTCCCGTACTGTCGAAGCACGATTGCCTGCGCCGCGCCCTGAGCAGGCGGGTGTGCAGTTATACTTGTCCGTCCAATCTTTATCGACGCTGCCACGCGCTTCCGACCGCAACAGACTCTATGCGAAAGAACCTGAAAAATTTCGGCCTGATTGCCGCGGGCCTTGCTACCGGTGTCTTTGCCACCCTGCAATACTCCGCCTCGGCCCAGCAACCCGCTAGCGCCGCGGTCGCCCCGCTGCCGCTAGACCAGCTCAGGCTTTTCGCCGAAGTGTTCGGGCAGATCAAGCACGAATATGTCGAACCGGTCGACGACAAGAAGCTGCTCACTGCCGCGATCAAGGGCATGGTGTCGAGCCTCGACCCGCACTCGTCGTACCTCGACAAGACCGACTATGAAGAGCTGCAGGAGCAGACCAAGGGCCGCTTCGCGGGCCTCGGCATCGAAATTTCGTCGGAAGACGGCCTGATCAAGGTAATTTCGCCAATCGAAGACACGCCCGCGTTCCGCGCCGGCATCCGTCCGGGCGACCTGATCACGCGCATCAACGACAAGCCCGTGCGCGGCATGACGCTCGACAAGGCGGTCAAGCAGATGCGCGGCGATCCGGGCACCAAGGTCACGCTGACCATCTTCCGCAAGACCGACGACCGCACGTTCCCGCTCACCGTCACGCGCGCGATCATCAAGGTGCAGTCGGTGAAGGGCAAGATCGTCGCGCCGGGCTTCGCGTACGTGCGCATCACGAGCTTCCAGGAACGCACCACGCCCGACCTCGCGGCCAAGCTGCAGGATCTCGCACGCCAGGAGCCGAACCTGAAGGGCCTCATCCTCGACCTGCGCAACAACGGCGGCGGTCTGCTGCAAAGCGCGGTCGGCGTCGCGGGCGCGTTCCTGCCGCCGAATTCGGTGGTGGTGTCGACCAACGGCCAGATTCCGGATTCGAAGCAGATCTATCGCGACACCTACGATAACTACCGTCTGCAATCGTTCGACAGCGATCCGCTCAAGGACGTCCCGGCCATCTTCAAGACCGTGCCCATGATCGTGCTGACCAACGCGTATTCGGCGTCGGCGTCGGAAATCGTCGCGGGCGCGCTGCAGGATCAGCACCGCGCGCTGATTCTCGGCAAGACCACGTTCGGCAAGGGCTCGGTGCAAACCGTGCGCCCCATGACGGCCGACACCGCACTGCGCCTGACCACCGCGTATTACTACACGCCGAGCGGCCGTTCGATCCAGAACAAGGGCATCCGCCCCGACCTTCCTGTCGACCAATACGCGGAAGGCGATCCGGACGACGCGCTCGTGACCCGCGAAGTCGACTACTCGAATCACCTTGCGAACACGCAGGACCCGAACGAGAAGAAGGAAGCGGAGCAGCGCGAGCAGGAGCGCATGGACCAACTGCGTCAGCTCGAAGAACAGAACGACAAGAAGACGCCGGAACAGCGCCAGAAGGAGCGCGAACGCAAGCCGGTCGAGTTCGGTTCGGCCGACGACTTCATGCTGCAACAGGCGGTCGACAAGCTCGAAGGCAAGCCGGTTCAGGAATCGAAGTCGCTGATGGAACGCCGTCTCGCGCAGAACAAGCCGGGCACGTCGGCCTCCGCGCCGGTCGCGGTGAAGCCGACGCAACCGGTGCCGGGCGCATCGGGACCGGCGCCGGCTTCGGCACCGGCTCCCGCTGGCAAGTAAGCTGGCCGACAGGCAGCGAACCCCGCGCGTGTCTTCGCAGCACGATAGTCTGCGAAGACACGCCGCAACAGTTTCCGCAAAAGCCGCCGCCTAACCGGTGGCGCATCACGGCAAGCCGCAACCGCCACCCTCCCCGCGCGATTAAAATAACAGCCACGAATGCGCGCCGCGGCCCCTCGGCCTGCCTCTCCTTGCGCGACACAGCGACATAGCGACACATCCCACGCGCCCCGCCATGAATGACGATCAACTCCTTCGCTACTCCCGCCACATCCTCGTCGATGAGATCGGCATCGAGGCGCAGCAGCGTTTTATCGACGCCCACGCGATCATCGTCGGCGCGGGCGGGCTCGGTTCACCAGCCGCGCTGTATCTCGCGGCGGCGGGCGTCGGCCGTCTGACGCTCGTCGATGCCGATACCGTCGACCTGACTAATCTACAACGACAGATCCTGCACGTGAGCGCGTCGGTTGGACGTAGGAAGGTCGAGTCCGGGCGCGACATGCTCGCGCGGATCAATCCCGAGGTCGTCGTCAACGCGGTGGCCGAGCGCGTCGACGATGCGTGGCTCGACCGCGAGGTGCCGCACGCGAGTGTCGTGCTCGATTGCACCGACAACTTCGCGACGCGTCACGCGATCAACCGCGCGTGCGTCAAGCATCGCGTGCCGCTCGTGTCGGGCGCGGCGCTGCGCTTCGACGGCCAGATCAGCACTTTCGATTTCCGCGATGAAGCGTCGCCGTGCTACGCGTGCGTGTTTCCCGAAGACCAGCCGTTCGAGGAAGTCGCATGCTCGACGATGGGCGTGTTCGCGCCGACGGTCGGCATCATCGGTTCGATGCAGGCTGCCGAAGCGCTGAAGCTGATCGGCGCAATCGGCACGCCGCTCGTGGGCCGCCTGACGATGCTCGATTCGCTGCGGATGGAATGGAACACGATGCGCATCGGACGTCAGCCGGATTGTCCGGTGTGCGGCCACGCGCACGGTCTTGAGGCGGTTCTGCACTGCCCGTTGGCGTGACGCCGAAATAGCAGAACGCCGCACATGTGCGGCGTTTTTTCGTTCAACGAGGCACGACGATGCGCGTCAGATTCAAACCAGCGCGACCCGCTTGAGCGCCGCCTGCACCTCCTCCGGCTCGAACGAAGCCAGCACATCGGCAACGGGCTTTTCGAGCGTCTTCAGATGCGAGCGCAGCACCTCCTGCTTGACCTCGAGCAGTTGACTCGGATGCATCGAAAACTCGGTCAGACCCATGCCGAGCAGCAGACGAGTCAACGCCGGATCGCCCGCCATCTCACCGCACACCGACACGGGCACGCCCGCGCGCTTCGCCTCGCGCAGCGTGAACGCGATCAGATGCAGCACGGCCGGATGCAGCGGGTCGTACAGATGCGCGACCGCGTTGTCCGCGCGATCGATCGCGAGCGTGTACTGAATCAGATCGTTGGTGCCGATCGACAGGAAATCGAGCCGCTTCAGAAACAGCGGCAACGCGATCGCGGCGGCCGGGATCTCGATCATCGCGCCCACCTGCACGTTCGGATCGTAAGCGATACCCGCGTCGTCGAGTTGACGCTTCGCTTCGCGGATCAGATCGAGCGTCTGGTCAATTTCCTGCGCGTGCGCGAGCATCGGGATCAGGATCTTCACCCTGCCGAACGCCGACGCGCGCAGGATCGCACGCAACTGCGTGAGGAACATCTGCGGCTCGGACAGGCTCCAGCGAATCGCGCGCAAACCGAGCGCCGGATTCGCGGCGGTCTCGTAGCCGTCGCCGCCCATCGAATCGAGCGGCTTGTCGGCGCCGACGTCGATCGTGCGGATCGTGACCGGCAAGCCGTTCATCAGTTCGACCGCGCGACGATACGCGCTGAACTGCGCCTCCTCTTCGGGCATCCGGTGCTTGTGATTCATGAACAGAAACTCGGTGCGGAACAGACCCACGCCGGTCGCGCCCGATTCGACCGCCGCGCGCGCGTCGTCCGGCAACTCGATGTTCGCGCACAGTTCGATGCGCGTGCCGCACAGCGTTTGCGTCGGCGAGAACTTGAGCCGTTGCAGCTTGCGCTGCTCGAGCTCCTTCTCGCTTTGCCGGTACGAGTATTCCTCGAGCACGATCGGCGCGGGATCGACGATCACGATGCCGTGGTCGCCATCGACGATGATCAGATCGTCCTGGCGGATCAGCGCGCTCGCATGCTGCACGCCGACCGCGGCCGGAATGCCGAGGCTGCGCGCGACGATCGCGGTGTGCGACGTGCGCCCGCCGAGATCAGTAACGAAGCCCTGGAACGTCTGCGTCTTGAACTGCATCATGTCGGCCGGCGCGATGTCGTGCGCGACCACGATCATCTCGTCGCACGCGCCATGCACGTTGCCGACGATGCCCGGCGCGCCCGCGAGCGCCTTCAGCACGCGCTCGACGACCTGCTCGATATCGGCCTTGCGCTCGCGCAGGTATTCGTCTTCGATAGTGTCGAAATGGCGCGACAGTCTTTCGAGCTGTTCGGTCAGCGCCCATTCCACGTTGTAGCGGCGCGTGCGGATCAGGTCGATGGTTTCCTGAACGAGCATGACGTCGTTCAGGATCATCGTGTGAACGTCGATGAACGCGCCCATTTCGCTCGGGGCATCCGCGGCAAGATCGGCGCGCAATACGTTGAGTTCTTCATGCACGCGTTGCTGAGCCGCGCGAAAACGCCCGACCTCCCCTTCGATCTGGGGCGGTTCGATCAGATAGTGGTCTACGTCGAGTGCTGCCGGGGCGATCAGATAGGCCCGCCCGATGGCGATACCGCGTGACACGGGAATTCCATGCAGCGTGAATGACACGCGCACCTCCTCTAGTTGTGTAATGCCGCGGCAAACCGCTGCAATGCTCTCAGACTGTACTGGGCATTATAAATTCCGCGCCTTTTTGAAGTGTGTCAGCGGTGTGTGCAGCGCAGCACGGATTATCGCAATGAGGTGCCCTCGTACCCGGCGAAGCTTCGCTTTATACACGTCGCGCAAAACATATGGTTTAAACATTGAAAACGCATGTCGTCTTGCGCGCTCTTCCCGATGGCTTTCGCGCCGCATCTAGATCCCTTTAGTGTCGATTAACGGCGCGCCTCTTCTGATATTCAGATGTCGGCGGCGAAAAAAAACCGCGGACTGAGCCGCGGCATTTTCGGGTTTGTCGAACGCAAAGCGCGCGGCTTTATTGACCTTCGCCAAATTTATCGGCGATCAGTTTCAAGAGCGCGTCCATTGCGTCCTGTTCGTCGGTGCCTTCCGTTTCGATCAGCACGGTACTGCCGATGCCCGCGGCCAGCATCATCACGCCCATGATGCTCTTCGCGTTGATACGACGGCCATTGCGGCTCATCCAGATTTCCGCCTGGTAGTTGCCCGCGAGTTGCGTCAACTTGGCCGACGCGCGCGCGTGCAGCCCCAGCTTGTTCACAATTGTCGTTTCCTGTTGCAGCATGTGATGGTCCGAAGCGCGGGTGAATGAAATGGTGAAAAGTGTTACTGCAAAGCGGCTTCAATGCGATCGGCACCGTTGTGAAACCGCTTGAATCCGTCGAAGCTTGCCTGCGAACCAGCCCGGCTTACAGGCCGGGCGCGTCCGTCTTTTGCGTCAGATCGGCATCGGCCGGCAAAGCGGGGACACAGTCGGCGGCCGCCGCGTCAGGCGGCAGCGCCGGCAGGCACTCGGCAGCGCACACTGGCGGCGTGACCGGTGTCGGCATTGCCGGTCCGATCGCGTGCACGCCCTTGGTCGCGCCGGCGAGCGCCTTGTCGACGAGCGTGTCGAGCGGCGTCGCGCGATAGCAGACCGCGCGCACCAGCATCGGCAGATTGACGCCGCACAGCACACGCACGTCCGGCACGGTGGCGAGCCGGCCCGCGATGTTGGCCGGCGTCGCGCCGAACATGTCGGTCAGCACGAGCGCGCCGTTCTCTTCCTTCAGCCGCACGACTTCCGAATTCGCGAACGCGACGACCTGCGCAGGATCGCAATCCGGCGACACGTCGATCACGCCGATACGCGCCGGCAATCCGCCATAGATGTGGGAAATGCAATCGCGCAACGCGGTGGCGAATGGAGCGTGCGCAATGATCAGAATGCCTGCCATATCAGCCTTACTGCAAAAGAACGGCCCCAAACCGTGGACCGGGACTCGAGCCCGGTTCGCCATCGCCCCGGACCGGCCGTGGGTCGCGAGGGCGGGAATGCATCGTCGGGCGAGCGGGCATTGTAGCAGCCTCATTTTCGCGCCAATTCCGACGCCACGCCTGATGCGGATTCACTACACAGATTGGGGGTGCAGCCGGGCAATCAAGGCCGCTGCGTCGGCGCGCCACGCGAGCGCCACGCGTCAGCCGACCGCGCGCTCCAGCGCGTCGACGAACATCGCGGCGACGTCGAAGCCGGTCTGGTCCATGATCTCGCGGAAACACGTCGGGCTCGTGACGTTGACTTCGGTGAGCCAGTCGCCGATCGCATCGAGTCCGACCAGCAGCAGGCCGCGCGCCGCCAGCACCGGCGCGAGCGTATCGGCGATCTTGCGATCCTGCTCGCTGAGCGGCCGCGCGACGCCCAGTCCGCCGGCCGCCAGATTGCCGCGCACCTCATTACCCTGAGGAATGCGCGCGAGCGAGTACGGCACCGCTTCGCCGCCGATCAGCAGGATGCGCTTGTCACCTTCCTTGATCTCGGGGATGAATTTCTGCGCCATCACCGAGCGCGCGCCGTCGTGGCTCAGCATTTCGACGATCGAGCCGAGGTTCATGCCGTCCGCCTTCACGCGGAATACGCCCATGCCGCCCATGCCGTCGAGCGGCTTCAGGATCACGTCGCCGTGCTGTTCGTGGAACGCGCGCAGACGCGCCGGGTCGCGAGTGACCAGCGTCGGCGCGACGAACTGCGCGAACTCGCCGATTGCGAGCTTCTCCGAATGATCGCGGATCGCCTGCGGTTTGTTGAAGATGCGCGCGCCGCCACGCTCGGCCAGTTCGAGCAGCCAGGTCGACGTCACGTATTCCATGTCGAACGGCGGGTCCTTACGCATCACGACCGCGCCGAAGCTCGCGAGCGCGCGCGGCTTGGCGGCATCGGCGGCAAACCAGACATCACGATGCAGATCCGTGGTATCGCCGACGATCGCAATGCGCTGCACGTTCGCCTCGACATCGCCGCCCGTCCACGCCAGATGCTTCGGCTCGCAGGTGTACACCGTGTGACCGCGCCGCGCCGCTTCGGCCATCATCGCGTAGGTCGTGTCTTTGTAGATCTTGAAATGGCTGAGCGGATCGGCGATGAAAAGAATGTCCATGAAAGTCCCGGTGCGCCCTGAGGGGCGTGACATTGTTCGTCAATATAGTCTTTGAAGACGGCGATGGCGGCACGCATGCCGCCATCCTGCCGCGCGAGGTGGCTTAGACCTGGATCGCTTCAGGATCGGTCTTTTCGAGTTCGACCGATGCGGCCAGCAACCCGAGCCGCGCCACCACGCCATACATATAGAAGCGGTTCGGCGGCGCCGCGCCGGGCTTCGCGTGCGCATCGGGCAGCGCCGTGTGTTCGAAGCCGAGCGGCACGAAGTGCATGCCCGGCGCGTTCAGGTTCTGGTCGCGCTCGCGGCTGCCGTGCACGCGATAGAAGCCGCCCACCACATAGCGGTCGATCATGTAGACGACCGGCTCGGCGACTTCCTCGCCGATGCGCTCGAACGTGTAGACGCCTTCCTGCACGATCACGTCGTGCACTTCGAGGCCGTCTTTGGTCGCGGCCATGCGCGTGCGTTCGCGCTTCGTCAGCGCGGCGACTTCCGACGCGTCGTGCACGGTCATCACGCCCATGCCGTAGGTGCCCGCATCGGACTTGATCACGACATACGGTTTTTCGGAGATGCCGTACTCGCGATACTTGCGCGCGATCTTCTTCAGCACGCCGTCGATCGCATCGGCAAGGGCTTCCTCGCCGGTGCGCTGCTGGAAGTCGACGCCCTCGACGTGCGCGAAATACGGATTGATCATCCACGGATCGATCTCGACCATCTTCGCGAACTTCTTCGCGACGTCGTCATAGCACGAGAAATGCGTCGACTTGCGACGCACCGCCCAGCCCGCATGCAGCGGCGGCAGCAGGTACTGCTCGTGCAGGTTTTCGAGCACGGGCGGAATACCGCCGGACAGATCGTTGTTCAGCAGGATCGAGCACGGGTCGAAGTTCTTCAGACCAAGGCGCCGCGGCGAGCGCTCGAGCGGTTCGAGCACCAGCTTCTGGCCGTCCGACAGCGCGATCGTGACCGGGCCGTTGATGGTTTCGTCGAGCGTGCCGAAGCGTACGTTCAGACCCGCCTGGCGCATGATCGACGCAAGCCGGGCGACGTTTTCGAGGTAGAACGCGTTGCGGGTGTGACGCTCGGGAATGACGAGCAGATTCTTCGCGTCCGGGCAGATCTTTTCGATCGAGGCCATCGCGGCCTGCACCGCGAGCGGCAGCACTTCCTGCGGCAGATTGTTGAACGCGCCGGGAAACAGATTGGTGTCGACCGGCGCGAGCTTGAAGCCCGCGTTACGCAGATCGACGGAACAGTAGAACGGTGGCGTGTGCTCCTGCCATTCGAGCCGGAACCAGCGTTCGATAGCGGGCGTGGCGTCGAGGATCTTCCGCTCGAGGTCGAGCAGCGGGCCGTTTAACGCCGTAACTAGGTGCGGAACCATTGATCACTCGCAGACTGGAGAAAAAAGATTGTAGAGCAAATGCTTTGTCCATTTGGGGACGGTTTCTCCATTCGCAAGCAGACTCGAATGCATTCTCCCTATCTCGATGATAGGCGCGGAAAATCGCCGTTCGCAACCCGATCAGCAAGAAAAAAGCCCGCCATGAAGGCGGGCGAAATTGCTGCGCTTGCTTAACCATTTTTTCTTACTGACGGGCCCGGGAGCCCGGGCCGAACCGGGACAGGTTCTCCGTTATTCGACTTTCTCGCCGTGCAGGCTCACGTCGAGGCCTTCGCGCTCCTGCTCTTCGGTCACGCGGATGCCCATCACCAGGTCGATGATCTTCAGCAGCACGAAGCTCACCACGCCGCTGTAGATCAGCGTTGTCAGCACGCCCTTCGCCTGCAGGATCACGCTGCCGTCCGCGCCGCCGATGTCCTTGACCGCGAACACGCCGGTCAGCAGCGCACCGATGATCCCGCCGATGCAGTGCACGCCGAACGCGTCGAGCGAATCGTCGTACCCGAACTTGTGCTTGAGCCACGTGGCCGCCCAGAAGCAGACCACACCCGCGACGATACCGATCACGAGCGCGCCGAGCGTGCCGACGAAGCCCGACGCCGGCGTAATCGCCACCAGACCCGCGACCGCGCCCGACACGATACCGAGCACCGACGGCTTGCCCTTGGCTGCCCATTCGGCGAACATCCACGCGAGCGCCGCCGCGGCGGTCGCCACCTGCGTCGCGAACATCGCGAAGCCGGCACGGCCATCCGCTGCCACGGCCGAACCCGCGTTGAAGCCGAACCAGCCGACCCACAGCATCGCGCCACCGATCAGCGTGAGCGTCAGGTTGTGCGGCGCCATCGCTTCCTTGCCATAGCCGACGCGCTTGCCGAGCACCAGACAGCAGACCAGACCCGCGATACCGGCGTTGATGTGCACCACCGTGCCGCCCGCGAAGTCGAGGATGCCCGCGCTAGCCAGCCAGCCGCTCGGCTCCCACACCATGTGTGCGATCGGCGAGTAGACGATGATCGACCACAGCGTCATGAACACCAGCATCGCCGAGAACTTCATGCGGTCCGCGAAGGCACCGGTGATCAGCGCCGGCGTGATGATCGCGAAGGTCATCTGGTAGACGAAGTAGACCGTCTCCGGGATCGTCGGCGCGAGGTGGCTGACGGTCAGCGTCGTGGCCTTGTCGCCCTTGATGTAGTTCATGCCCGTCATGAACACACGCGAGAAGCCGCCGATGAACGAGCCGCCCGGCGTGAACGCGAGGCTGTAGCCCACCACGGTCCAGACGATCGTCACGACACAGGTGATCGCGAAGCTTTGCATCAGCGTCGCGAGCACGTTCTTCTTGCGGACCATGCCGCCGTAGAACAGCGCGAGACCCGGGATCGTCATGAACAGCACCAGCGCGGTGGAGGTCAGCATCCACGCGGTGTCGCCGGAGTTGATCTTCGATGAATCGACCGAGAACGGCGCGGTCGGGGTGGCCGGCGCGGCGGACGCATCGGCGGCGGGAGCCGAGGCCGCCGGGGCAGCAGCTGCGGCGGAGGCGTCCGGTGCGGGCGCGCTCGCCGTCGTATCGGGAGCGGAGGCGGCTGCGGGAGCGGACGCATCGTCCGCGAGGGCGGTGCCGACACCGCCCGCGAGCAGCGAGCCGGCCATCAGCAGGGACATCATTAGTTTGCGCATCTTGGTTTTCCTCTTGTCGCTATCCGTGTCGCTATGTTCTGGTCTTTTACAGTGCGTCCGCGCCGGTCTCGCCGGTGCGGATTCGAACCACCTGCTCGATCGGCGTGACGAAGATCTTGCCGTCGCCGATCTTGCCGGTACGCGCGGCGCGCTCGAGCGCCTCGATCGCCTGATCGACGATGTCGTCCGATACCGCCGCTTCGATCTTCACCTTCGGCAGAAAGTCGACGACGTATTCGGCGCCCCGATACAGCTCGGTGTGGCCCTTCTGCCGTCCGAAGCCTTTGACTTCAGTCACCGTGATGCCCGACACGCCGATCGCCGACAGGGCTTCGCGCGCTTCATCCAGCTTGAACGGCTTGATGATTGCGGTAATGAGTTTCATGAAATCCTCGCTAGTTATTGCTGATCCGTTGTGCCCCGTAGCGTACCCGTGACGGCGGTCTCCTGCGCTACCGGGAAAAGCGCCCTGGCAGTGCGCGCGCGGGGCAGTAACAGCAACTCCTATGCCATGTTGTGTCGGAGCGCGCCTCGCGCGCGTGGCGCAGCGCGCCCGAGCGGCCTTGTCCGAACGGCCAGCGGCGCGGCGGGCGGTGGCGCGGCGGGGGGATCGTTGCTAGAGTGTTCGAACGTTCTGAACGCGAGGGCGCGCACCAAACACGCTCACGCGGCCGCAGCAACCAATACGTCGCGCGCACCAGGATCGCCCGTTCGCCGTAACGGGGCACGGGCGCAATGAAACATGCACATTTTTTGTGCACCAAGGGGAACACGATGAAACAACCGAACGACGTTTTTAACGACTTCCAGGCCCGCGTCAGCGATCTGTTCAAGAATTCGCCGGCCAAGGATGTCGAACGCAACGTCAAGGCAATGCTGTCGCAGGGCTTCTCGAAGCTCGATCTGGTCACGCGCGAGGAATTCGATACGCAGACCCAGGTGCTCGTGCGTACGCGCGCGCGCCTCGAAGAACTCGAACGCCGCGTCGCCGAGCTCGAACAGAAATTGCCGCTCACGCAGACGCCGTAAGCGCTGCTCGCAGCCTTCGCGCTGCGCAGTGCCGCACATCACAGGCAAGCGGGCCGTGACGTCATCAGCGTTTTAGGGGATTTGCGCGCGATGTGAGCGCGCCGTCCGACGGGAGAGAATATGTCGCTTGCCGTGGTGCGCAGCCGCGCGCCGGCCGCTGGCCGTGCGCCCGAAGTGACCGTCGAGGTTCACCTCGCCAATGGACTGCCGTCCTTTTCGATCGTCGGCCTGCCCGACCTGGAAGTGCGCGAGAGCCGTGAACGCGTGCGCGCGGCGCTGCAGAACTGCGGTTTCGATTTTCCAGTCCGCCGCATCACCGTCAACCTCGCGCCGGCCGATCTACCGAAAGAATCCGGTCGTTTCGATCTGCCGATCGCGCTCGGCATCCTCGCCGCAAGCGGGCAGATTCCCGCCGAATCGCTGCTCCATCGCGAGTTTGCCGGCGAGCTGTCGCTGACCGGCGCGCTGCGGCCGATGCGCGGCGCGTTCGCGATGGCCTGCGGCACCGCGCGCGGCGCTCTGGCGAACGCCGGCAACGCCGACGCTTCATCTGAAGCGCGTTCTGCGGTGCCCGCCCTCCTCGATCAACTAGCCGCACCGGCCTTCCATACCCCACAGCTTTACCTGCCGGCCGCGAGCGCGGCGGAAGCGGCGCTCGTGCCCGGCGTCGACGTGTTCGGCGCCGCCGATCTGCCGTCGCTATGCGCGCATCTCGCAGGCTCGCCGGACGCGCGTCTTAGTCCGGTCGCCGCGCCCGAGCACAATGAGCACGCCGCCGCCCCGGCGCCGGACATGGCCGACGTGATTGGTCAGCGCGCCGCTCGGCGCGCCCTCGAAGTCGCGGCGGCCGGCGGCCATCACGTGCTGCTGATCGGACCGCCCGGCGCCGGCAAGTCGATGCTCGCGGCACGCCTGCCCAGTTTGCTGCCGCCCATGACCGACGACGAAGCGCTCGCCTCCGCCGCGCTACTGTCCGCGAGCCGCATCGGCTTCAAGCCGTCGCAGTGGCGCCAGCGGCCATTTCGCGCGCCGCACCATTCGTCGAGCGCGGCGGCGCTGGTCGGCGGACGCAATCCGCCGCAGCCTGGCGAGATCACGCTCGCGCATCTGGGCGTGCTCTTTCTGGACGAGCTTCCCGAATTCGATCGCGTGGTGCTCGAAACGCTGCGCGAGCCGCTCGAAGCTGGCCGCATCACGATCTCGCGCGCCGCCTGGCAAGCGGATTTCCCCGCCGCCTGCCAACTGATCGCCGCAATGAACCCGTGCCCGTGCGGCTGGCGCGGCGATCCGGGCGGGCGCTGCCGCTGTACGCCTGAAGTTGCGGCGCGCTATTTGCGTAAATTGTCGGGACCGCTGCTCGACCGCATCGACATCCAGCTCGAAATTCCAGCACTGACCGCCACCGAACTCGCGGCACGCGCCGCCACCACCGGCGAAGCAAGCGTGGCGATCGCACAGCGCGTGAGCGCTGCGCGCGAGCGGCAACTGGCCCGGCAAGGCAAGACCAACCGCGAGCTGGACGGACGCGAAGTCGACGATGTATGCCGCCCGGACGCAGCGGGCGAGGCGCTGCTGCGCGAAGCCGGCGAGCGCTTTGGCTGGTCGGCGCGGGCGTACTACCGGGTGTTGAAGGTCGCGCGCACCGTCGCGGACCTGGCTGGCGCGGCGATGCCGAGCGCCGCGCAGGTCGCCGAGGCAATCCAATACCGCCGCGCTTTTGGCTCGTTATGAGGAGAAAAAACGACTGTCAAGACTTGACTTATTCACACACGCGCGATCCTGTTAGATTTTGATACAACTCAAAAGCGCGCAGACCAGCATCTCGCCAATCCATTGATTTTATTGTATTTTTTTAAATTCCCTACGCCTGTGGATTTTGCCGGAAGGCCCGCCTGATGGGCTTTTGCGGCCATTGAGGCCGACTTCTCAACAGAGTTATCCACAGGCTGTGCGCGTAACTCAAAAATCTCAACGTAAACCGGCAATTAGCGTACAAACCTGCGAAGGAACTTTCACTGCGTTCGGCACTCTGAGGTGCGCCCGAGCGGCCAAAAATACCGCATTTAGTACAGCTGGAACGACGAAAAAAACTGGTCGACCTGGTCTTGCGGCAGCGGTTGATCGGCGATGATCGCCGCCTGGTACACGTGCCGGCCGCGCGCGACGAGCCGCGCATACACCGTGCGCGTCTCGTGTTTGGCGCCCGCCGCGCCGCTCACCGTCATTTCCAGCCCCGGTATCTTGCCGCCCGCCGCCAGCGGGATTTGCGCTGGGTGAGCATCGGGCGTCGCGCCGACATTGCGCGCCAGTCCCGCGCGCAGGAAATCGAGTGCGGCACGCTGGGTCGCGTCGCTGTCGTCGGGCAGCATCACGGTGCCGACCGCAAAGACCGCATTGCCCGCTTCGGCGGTCTGCATTGCCATCTGCATCGGTGTGCCGCCGATCTGCACCGCGCGCTGATCGTTGCCCGGCTTGGCTGGGAAGTCGACCGTGTAGCCCTTGTCGTTGTTCATCACGGTGCGCCAGTCGAAGGTCGGTGAGCAGGCGCTGAGCGCGACGCCGAGCGCCAACGCGGCCGTCGCCGCGCCGATCACGGTTCGAGCGTGACCGGATCGCGTGAATGCGCGGAGAAATAGGCCCGCCGGTTGGAAGACGCCCGCACGGCGGGCGGACAATCGGCTGATCAACGGAAAACGGCAAGAAACGCGGGCAACTAAAGAGCAGACGCGAAGAACGGTTCGGAGCATGGGACGGAAGATCGGGCTTCTCGGAGCGTAAAGCGCCATTATCCGCTGATCGACTGCCGGGCCGACCCGGAGCGCAGCCGTCCCGCCATTTCGGCGCAGCCGAACCCATTGGAGCTAGAATAGAAGAGTTGTTCAGTACCGGCCCGCGGGCCACCACACCGCCCCATTGTTCCGCGCCGCGCGCGACTCACGAGGTTCCGTCCATGAGTTCCAATTCACCGACCGCCGTCCGGCGCACGAACCCGCTTCGCTATCTGATTGCGGTGGCCGTGGCCATTGCGCTCGCCGTCGCCGGTTACTTCGCGTTTGCCGGCCAGCAGCGCGTACCCGATGCGACCTTCACGCTGCTATCGGGACAGAAGCTCACGACCGCGGACCTCAAAGGCAAGGTTTATCTGGTCAACTTCTGGGCAACGAGTTGCGACACCTGCATGAAGGAAATGCCGCAGATGGTCGAGACCTATAACCGCTTCAAGGGCCAGGGCCTCGAATTCGTCGCGGTGGCAATGAACTACGACGCGCCGATGTACGTGACCAATTACACGCAAACGCGCCAGCTGCCGTTCAAGGTCGCGATGGACGACGGCTCGGCCGCCAAGCGGTTCGGCAACGTGCAGCTCACGCCGACCACCTTCGTCGTCGATAAAGACGGCAAGATCCTGAAGCGCTATGTCGGCGAGCCGCAGTTCGCGGAACTCGACCAGTTGCTCGCGAAAGCGCTGAAGGCTGGCGCGGCTTAAGCCGGCGCAAGCAGATCCCCACACGCCGGCGCAACCTCCCGCCGCCGGCGTCCGCCTCCTCACCGCTCCCCTTCCCCTTTGGCCGCAAGGCCATATCGCTTGATCTTCTCGTAGAGCGTCGCCTTGCCGAGCTGCAGCCGGTCCGCCGCGACCGCGACCACGCCGCCCGCCTGCTCCAACGCCTCGGCGATCATCGCGCGCTCGAACTGCTCGACACGCTCCTTCAGCGGATGGGTGGCCCCGCCGTCTTCGCCGAACGACAGCACCGGTTCGTCGGCGATGCCGAGCACGAAGCGGTCGGCGGCATTACGCAGTTCGCGCACGTTGCCCGGCCAGTCTCGCTGCATCAGACTCGCTCGTTGGCGATCGGTGAGCATCGGCGCCGGCCGCTGATAACGGACGGCAGCATCCAGCAGGAAATGCTCGAACAGCGGCACGATGTCCTCGCGACGCTCGCTCAAAGGCGGCAGCGCGATCGTCACCACGTTGAGCCGGTACAGCAGATCGCGCCGGAACGAGCCATCCGCGACGTGCTCGGCCATGTCGCCTTTTGCAGCCGCGACCACGCGGCAATTGACGCGAATCGGCTGATTCGAGCCGAGCCGTTCCAGCACGCCGTCCTGCAGCACGCGCAGCAGCTTGACCTGCAGCGCGAGCGGCATGCTCTCGATCTCGTCGAGAAACAGTGTGCCGCCCGACGCATGTTCGAGCTTGCCGATCCGCCGTTTGGCCGCGCCGGTGAACGCGCCCGGCTCGTAGCCGAACATCTCCGATTCGAACATCGGCTCGGGCAGCGCGCCGCAGTTCACTGCGATGAACGGCTTGTCACGCCGCGGCGACAACTCGTGCAGGCTGCGCGCGATCAGCTCCTTGCCCGCGCCGGTATCACCGTTGATCAGGACGGACGCATCGGTCGGCGCAACGTTGGCGATCAGCCGCCGCACCTGCTCGATCGCCGGACTGCGGCCGATGATGCGCGGCGCGACCGCGTTCTGCCCGGCCAGCTCACGGCGCAGCGCGAGGTTTTCGAGCACGAGCTTGCGGCGCTCCAGCGCGCGCCGCACGGTTTCGATCAGCCGCTCGGACGCGAACGGCTTTTCGATGAAGTCGTAGGCGCCGTCGCGCATCGCCTGCACGGCCATCGAGATATCGCCGTGGCCGGTGACCAGAATCACCGGCACGTCGGGCGCGCGCTCGTGGCACTGCGCGAGCAGGTCGAGACCGCTCGCGCCGGGCAGCCGGATATCGCTGACGATCACGCCGGAGAAGTCCGCGCTGATCAGCTTCGCCGCGGCCTCGACCGACGCATGGCCGACCACGTCGAAGCCCGCCAGTTGCAGGCTCTGCACGCTCGCGCGGCGCACCAGTTCGTCGTCTTCGATGTACAGCACTTGCAGGCCGTCGTTCATTGCGTGTTCCGGGTGATGCGTCGGGGTGAAATCAGGAGCCCGCGGTCAGCGAATCGTGCGAGGGGCTGGTCTGCACACGCGCGCGACGCAGCGTCAACACGAATGATGCGCCACCGTGCGGCGCGTTGCGCGCGACAAGCGAGCCGCCGCAATCGCGCGCGATCGACGATGAAATCGCGAGGCCAAGGCCGAGCCCCTGGCCCATTTCCTTCGTCGTGAAAAACGGCTCGAACAGGTGCGGCAACACGTCGTCGGGAATGCCGGGGCCGTTGTCGCCGACCGCGATCGACAGGTTCGCGGCGCCGGCCTCCACCTCGACCGTGATATGCGGCGGGTTCATGCCGGCGGTTGCGTCGAGCGCGTTGCCGAGCAGGTTGATCAGCACCTGTTCGAGCCGCAGATCGTCGCAATTCGCGACCAGCTCCGGATGATCGTCGGCGAGATTCAGCGGCGTGCGCGCGCCGGCTGCCGCAGCGGCGGCGTCGGTGTCGGTGTCGGCCGCGGCATCGATCAGCACGAACTCGAGTTCGACGCCCTGCAGGCGCTTTTGCAGCAACGCGACGACGTTGCGCAGGGCCCGCACGATCGACGCGCGCGCGCTGCGCGGCCGCGCGCGGCCGACGAACAGCTTCAGCTGGTTCGTGATCTTGCCCATGCGCTCGGTGAGCGCCGCGATCGCTTCGAGATTCTCGCGCGCCGATGCCTGATCGCCGCGTTCGAGCAGCACGCGCGTGTTATCGGAAAAACTGCGCAGCGCGGCGAGCGGCTGGTTCAGCTCGTGCGTGATGCCGGCCGCCATCTGACCGAGCGCGGCCAGCTTGCTCGCCTGGATCAGTTCGTCTTGCGCGGCGCGCAGTTCCTGCTCGGCGCGTGTACGCTCGGCGACTTCCTTGTGCAACTGCTCGTTCGCCTCGGACAGATCGGCGGTGCGCTCGGCGACGCGCTGGTTCAGCTCGGCATAGGCCTTCTGCAGCAGCGCGCGGCTGCGCATCATTTCGCGCACGCGCGCGCGCCGCATGCGCCAGTAGAACGCGAGCAGCACCAGCGACACATAGCCGAAGCCGGTGACGATGGTCGCCTTGCGCGCGTCGGCATCGACCGGATCGACCGGCGACATCGTGATCAGATGCCAGTCCGGCTCGCCCATGGCGTGACGCGACGCGAGGAAGCGCGGCGCGGAGCGCCCGCCGCCGATGCGCAGGATCTGCGCATTGCCTTCGAGCATGCGCTCGACCGTCACCGGTAGCGGCTCGATCGGCTGCTGCGCGTACTGGCGAGCCTGGTAGATCGAATTGGCGATCTGGCCGGGCAGCGGCCGAATCGTGTGGTACTTCCATGCCGGCACCGACGACAGGAAGATCACGCCATGATCGTCGGTGACGACTAGCGGCTCGGACGCGTCCACGCCCTGAAACCATTCGAGATCGAGCTTGACGACCGCCACACCGACGATCTTGCCGTCGCGCCGCACCGGCTGCGAGATGTAGTAGCCGGGCGCCTGCGAAATCGTGCCGATGCCGAAGAAGCGGCCGACGCCGCCTTTCATTGCATCGACGAAATACGGCCGGAACTGATAGCCCGCGCCGACGAAGCTGCCCGGCCCGCGCCAGTTGCTGGCGGCGATGCAGTAGCCGTCGAGCGAAATGATGTAGGTGACCGTCGCGCGCGCATGGCGGTTCAGGTCTTCGAGATAGAGATTCGCGCGCTTGACGTTGGCGGGATTCGGATCGATCAGCACGTCCTGCACGATCGGATGCTCGGCGAGCAGATACGGCAGCGATTCGTAGCGTTCGAGCGTGCTCTTGAGCGCGCTCGCGGTGCGCTCGGCGCGCACGGCGGCGTTGCGCCGCAGCGTGTCGACACCGCTTTTCCACGCAAGGTTGTAGGTAAGCCAGCATGCCGCCGCGAGCCCGGCTGCGAGCGCGAAGAGAATCAGCAGGCGGCGGGTCACGTTGGCAAAGTCCGATCGATGTGCATCGGACATTGTGGCATAGGGCGGCAAGGCGTCGCCGCCAGACGCGTCGCGGGCTGGGCCGCGACTTTTGCCGGCGGTCTCGCCGGCAGACGCCTCGAAAGGTCGCGCGGACGCCGGTTTCATGCTTAAGCGTCCGCGCTGGTCACGACAGGGTTGGCGAGGCGCGACTCAAACGCCGGCCGGCTCTTTGACCGCCACCTCGCCGCGCAGCATCTTGTTCAGCTTGCTGCGATCGAGCTCCTTTTCCCAGGCCGACACGACGACCGTCGCGACGCCGTTGCCGACGATGTTCGTCAGTGCGCGGCACTCGCTCATGAACCGGTCGATGCCAAGGATCAGCACCATGCCCGACAGCGGAATCGTCGGCACCACGGCCAGCGTGGCCGCGAGCGTGATGAAGCCCGCGCCGGTCACGCCGCTCGCACCCTTCGAGGTCAGCATCGTCACCGCGAGCAGCGTCAGCTGCTGGCCCCACGTGAGGTCGGTGTTGGTCGCCTGAGCGATGAACAGCACCGCCATCGTCATGTAGATGTTGGTGCCGTCGAGGTTGAACGAGTAGCCGGTCGGCACCACGAGGCCCACCACCGAGCGCGAGCAGCCGAGATTTTCCAGCTTCAGCATCAGCTGCGGCAGCGCGGCTTCGGACGAGCTCGTGCCGAGCACGATCAGCATCTCTTCCTTGATGTATGCGACGAAACGCAGGATGTTGAAGCCCACCGCCCGCGCGATCGCGCCGAGCACGACCACCACGAACACGATCGAGGTCAGATAGAACGTGCCGACCAGCTTGAGCATCGGCAGCAGCGAGCCGATGCCGTACTTGCCGATCGTGAAGGCCATCGCGCCGAACGCGCCGATCGGCGCGAGCTTCGTGATGATGCGCACCATGCCGAACAGGATGTGCGAGAGCCCTTCGATGAAGTTGGTCACCGGCTTGCCCTTCTCACCGGCCGTCGCGAGCACGGCGCCGAACAGCAGCGCGATCAGCAGGATCTGCAGGATCTCACCCTGCGCGAACGCCGACAACAGCGTGTCCGGAATGATGTGCATGAAGAAGTCGACCGTCGACTGGCCGTGCGCCTTCGCGGCATACGACGCAACCGCGCGGCCGTCGAGCGAGGCCGGATCGACGTTGAAGCCGGCGCCGGGTCGCAGCAGGTGCGTGGCGGCGAGGCCGAGCACCAGCGCGAAGGTCGAGACGATTTCGAAGTACAACAGCGCCTTGCCGCCGACGCGTCCAACCTTCTTCATGTCCTCCATGCCGGCGATGCCCGTCACGACCGTGCAGAAGATGATCGGCCCGATCACCATCTTGATCAGCTTGATGAAGCCATCGCCGAGCGGCTTCATGTCAATGGCGAGGTTCGGGTAGAAATGCCCGAGTACGATGCCGATGATGATCGCCACGATCACCTGGACGTACAGCACTTTATGGATAGGTTTCTTCACGATGGTTCCTGCGAGGGATATGAGCTGATGACCCGCCGCGAGGCGCGACACGCGAACGAAACGTCGTCGCGCGGGCGCACGTTAGCGGACCGCTGCAAAGACGACGAATTCAGAAATACCGGGAGGGGAAATCGGACATTTTGTCTCCTTGCTTTTTTGTCGGGCCGTGGCGGCCACGCGCTTTCTTTTGCAAGGTCGATGCCAGTTTGATTTCAGACTGGAAGCCTTGATTTTTATGGGTTTTCCGGCACAGCTCGGCGCACGCCGTCCGGGTTTCCGGAAATCCGGACGAGCGCTGTCGGGGAATCCGGAATTCGGTGCGCGCGCGTTTGCGGGGAAACCCGCAGGGGTTTGTGCGGAGCTTGCGAGCGCGACGTCACGTCAACAGATCGATCCGGTCCGTGCAGATCATGTCGACGCCCCATTCTTCGAGCAACTGCGCGCGCGCCG
Organism: Paraburkholderia sp. Cpub6; assembly: GCF_014201065.1. NCBI lineage: Bacteria > Pseudomonadati > Pseudomonadota > Betaproteobacteria > Burkholderiales > Burkholderiaceae > Paraburkholderia > Paraburkholderia sp. Cpub6. The sequence goes on along the minus strand of NZ_JACHDM010000005.1, from coordinate 251,685 downwards.
GATCGTTCACCGTGTAGGCGAGCACGCGCAGCCCGGCCGCGCGGATCTGCGCGACCAGCGGTTCGCTCAGATAGCGGTGACTCGCGTGCAGCGAGACGCAGTCGAGTTCGCGCACGATCTTCAGCCAGTCCGCCGGCACCCGCTCGAACAGCATGCCGCGCGGCAGCGGCGGCGCGGCATCGCGCGCGGCGGCGAGCGCGTCGAACGAAAACGACGACACCAGCGGCGGCGTCTGCCCTTGCCAAAGCTCGAGCGCGCCCCGGGCGACCAGTGCGCCGGTGATGACTTCGCGGCCCGGACACGGCTTGATCTCGATGTTCGCCGCGATGCCGTCGCGCGCGCAACGCTCGGCCGCGTCGGCCAGCGTCGGCAGCCGCGTGCCGGCGAACTCCGCGCCGCGCCACGCGCCGGCATCCAGAGCGGCGAGTTGCTGCCATGTGTGCGCGGCCGCCGGCCCGTGGCCGTTGGTCGTGCGATCGAGCGTGTCGTCATGCAGCAGGAACAGCGCGTTGTCGGCGGACAGCTTCGCGTCGAATTCGACCATGCGATAGCCGTAGCGCACGCAGGCGTCGAAACCGGTCAAGGTGTTTTCCGGCGCGAGCGTACCGCCGCAGCGGTGCGCGATCAGCCGCGGATAAGGCCATTGTGCGGAGGTCCCGCGATCCATCGGGGTTGCCACGTGTCGTTTCCTTGCTGATAGAAGAGCGGTCTATGAAAAAAGCCCGCACATCGGCGGGCTTTTCGTTTCTGCGGGCGTGAAGCGAGGCAACAGCGGCGAGGCGCGAGCGCGTCAGACCACGCCGGCTCCATGCGCCTGCACGTCGGCGTGATAGCTCGAACGAACCATCGCGCCCACCGCGGCGTGCGTGAAGCCCATCTTGTACGCCTCTTCCTCGTACATCTTGAAGGTGTCCGGATGCACGTAAGCGCGGACCGGCAGATGATGCTCCGACGGCTGCAGGTACTGGCCGATCGTCAGCATGTCGACGTCGTGCTCGCGCAGATCGCGCATCACTTGCAGGATTTCCTCTTCGGTTTCGCCGAGGCCGACCATCAGGCCGGACTTGGTCGCGACGTGCGGATGCAGCGCCTTGAAGTCCTTCAGCAGCTTCAGCGAATGCGCGTAATCCGACCCCGGGCGCGCTTCCTTGTACAGACGCGGCACCGTTTCGAGGTTGTGGTTCATCACGTCGGGCGGCGCCGCATTCAGGATGCCGAGCGCGCGGTCGAGGCGGCCACGGAAGTCCGGCGTCAGGATTTCGATACGCGTTTGCGGCGACAGCTCGCGCGTCTGACGGATACATTCGACGAAGTGCGCCGCGCCACCGTCGCGCAGATCATCACGGTCGACGCTGGTGATCACCACGTACTTCAACTTCAGCGCAGCGATGGTGCGCGCGAGGTTGGCCGGTTCGTCGGCGTCGAGCGGATCGGGACGGCCGTGGCCGACGTCGCAGAACGGGCAGCGGCGCGTGCACTTGTCGCCCATGATCATGAAGGTCGCGGTGCCCTTGCCGAAACATTCGCCGATGTTCGGGCAGCTCGCCTCTTCACACACCGTGTGAAGATTGTGCTCGCGCAGGATCTGCTTGATCTCGTAGAAGCGCGAATTGCCGGTGGCCGCCTTCACGCGGATCCAGTCCGGCTTCTTCAGCTTTTCGATCGGAACGACCTTGATCGGGATGCGCGCGGTCTTGGCTTGCGCTTTCTGCTTCGCGGTGGCGTCGTAGGCGGCGGGGGCCGGCACGCCTTCGGGCGCGGGGGTGGCTGCTGCGGAATTCGCGGTTACGTCAGTCATTCGTTCGATCCAGTCAGGCGGTGAGCGCACCAGCCTGCGGTTGGGCGACGGCCGCGGGATTGCCGTCGAGGTTTGCGGTGAGACTTGCTGCGAGGGTACGGGCCACGTCGTCCCAACCGGCGGCGATGCCGAGCGTCGCCATGTCGACTGTTTCGAGCCCCGCGTAGCCGCATGGATTGATCGCGAGAAACGGCCGCAGGTCCATGTTCACGTTCAGACTCACGCCGTGATAGCTGCAGCCGTTGCGGATTTTCAGGCCAAGCGCCGCGATCTTGGCGCCGGCATGGAGCCCGGCGTCGGGCCCAGGCGCCACGTAGATGCCGGGGGCGCCCGCCTTGCGTTCTCCGGCGAGATTATACGCCGCGAGGGTGTCGATCACGGCCTGCTCGATCCGGGTGACCAGCTCGCGCACCATCAGCTTGCGCCGGCGCAGGTCGAGCAGCAGATAGGCGACCACCTGGCCGGGCCCGTGATACGTGATCTGCCCGCCGCGGTCGACCTTGACGAGCGGAATGTTGCTGTCTGCCGCGAGCAGGTGCGCCGGATCGCCGGCCTGGCCGAGCGTGAAGACGGGCGGATGTTCGACGAGCCAGATTTCGTCGGCGGTGTCGGCGGTGCGGGCGTCGGTGAAGGCGCGCATCGCGTCGAAACTGGCTTCGTAGGGTTCGCGGCCGAGCCAGCGCAGCATGGGCGGCTCGATGGCAGGTAGAGGAGACGGAGAGACCGGGGTGGCGCACATGATTCCGGGAGTTTACCGAAATCTCGGAAACCGCGCCCGCGGCCACCGGGAACCTGCACAGCCGGGGCCGGTACCCTGCCGGCCCCGGCGTCATGCACGGCTTTTGCACCGCGCCACCGTCAAACGGTGCGCCAGCCGCCGCGCACACGCATCATCCAGCGCTCGCCGATGCGAGCGAGCCAGTTCAGCGCGCGCTCATCGCAGCGGGTCGGCACCGAGAACGTAACCTTCGCGAACGTGGCGCCCTCGGCGCTGAGCCAGAGCCGCTCGCCGCGCCGCAGATGCAGCGTCTGCCCGGGCTGCAGCCAGTAGTCCTTCGTGTCGTCGCTGCGCGTGACCCACACTGCGCCGCCATGCACGCGCAACTTCGTGCTGCGCGCGACCTTCAGCGGCAGCGTGTCGCCAGTGCGGATTTCATATGCAATGCTAGAGGAAATTTCTCGCATGAGGCCCTCGCCAAAAATCGTTTCATGACTAGAATCCTAGGTGCAGCAAGGACTTGGGCAAAACGATCAATTTTCACGTCTATGTGAGAAATATTGCGATGGATCTGCGTCAACTCCCCGCCCTGAACGCGATCAAGGCGTTCGAAGCCGCCGCCCGCCACGAAAGCTTTTCGCGCGCCGCCGACGAGTTGTTCGTCACGCACGGCGCGGTCAGCCACCAGATCCGCGCGCTCGAGGCCGAACTCGGCGTATCGCTGTTCGCGCGCGACGGCAAGCGCGTGCGCCTCACCGAAACCGGCCGCCGCTACGCAACGCAGGTGCGCGCCGCGTTGATGGAGCTCGCCGACGCGACTCGCGCGATCCGTGCCGGCGACCGCGAGCGGCGCCTCGTGATATCGATGCTGTCGTCGTTCGCGGCACGCTGGGTGACGCCGCGCATCGGCAGCTTTATCGAGGCAAATCCGCAGTGGGATCTCGAGTTGCTGACCACCAATGCGCTGACGGACTTCGCGCGCGACGACGTCGACGTCGCGATCCGTTTCGGCTTCGGCAAATATCCGGGGCTGCACGCCGAGCTGCTGCTCGACGAGATTTTCTTCCCCGCCTGCTCGCCCAACTTCAACGGCGGCAAGCTGCCGCAAACTCCGGCCGATCTCGCCAAAGTCCCGCTGCTGCGCTCCGACGACGAGCTATGGCGCCCATGGTTCGACGCCGCCGGCCTCACCGACTGGCCGGAGCCGAAGCGCGGCGTGCTGTATCAGGATTCGTCGAATCTGTTGCAGGCGGCCGTCGACGGCCAGGGGATCGCGCTGACGCGCCGCTCGCTCGCGATGCACGAAATCGCGGCGGGCCGGCTCGTGCGGCTCTTTGATGTGGATGGGCCGAGCCCGTGGCAATACTATTTGGTCTGCCTGCCGCAGATGCTGGGGACCGCGCGGGTCAAGGCGTTTCGCGACTGGTTGTTCGACGAGGTGGCGCGCTTCAGGCTGCTGTTCGATCTCGCCTGCGAGGCGGGTCCCGCGGCGAGCGCGCGCCTGGCGGCGCAGGGAGTGACGGCGGACGCGCTGCGCGTCGCGCCGTAAGGTGAAAAACCGCGCGGTGTTACAGCACGACCTTGACCATCGGATGGCCGGTCAGCGCGCGATAGATGTCGTCGAGATGCGCGCGGCTCGTCGCCCGCACGTGGACGGTCAGCCCCGTGTAGGTGCCGCTGCTCGACGGCCGCGTCTCGACGCGCGACGCATCGACCTCGCTATCGAACACGCGCACCACTTCGACGATCGTCGCGGCAAACTCGGGGTGCGATTTGCCCATGATCTTGATCGGGAAATCGCAGGGGAATTCAAACAGTGAGTCGTTCTCGGGATTCATTCTCTACTCCTTCTTCCGCCGCGGCGGCTTCAGCCGCCTTGGCTCGCTGATACGCCGCATACAGCTCCGCAAACACCGCGCCCGGGCGGCCCGCGCCGACCGGCGCGCCATCGAGCCGCGTGACCGGCAGCACTTCCCTAGTCGCCGAGCTGACGATGATTTCATCGGCCGCGCGCACTTCAGCTTCGGTGATGTCGCGCGCTTCGAAGCGGATACCGGATTCGGCCGTCAGCTCCTCGATGAGCCCATAGCGGATCCCTTCGAGAATCCTGTTGCTGCGCGGCGGCGCGGCCAGCACGCCATCCTTCACGATCCACACGTTCGACGACGACCCTTCGGTCAGCAAACCATCGCGGAACTGCAGCGTCTCGAAGGCGTCGTTTTCGGCCGCGTATTGCGCCATCAGCACGTTGCCGAGCAGCGACACCGACTTGATGTCGCAATTGAGCCAGCGACGATCCTCGGCGCTCACGCACGGGACACCGCTTGCGCGCTGCGCGGCGGCGGGCAGGTTCAGCGCGGTGACCATCACGAACACGGTCGGTTTCACGCCGGCCGGAAATGCGTGAGCGCGCTTCGCGACGCCACGCGTGACCTGGATGTATGCGATCGCGTCCTGATCGGCACGCAAGCCGCCGTCCGTTTCGTTGGCCTCGACCACGCGTCCGATCAGCGTGCGCCAGCCAGCGTCGTCGAGCGGATTGGCGATGCCGATCTTGCCGACCGAGCGCGCGAGACGCGCCAGATGCTGCTTCAGACGAAACGCGGTGCGCCGTCCGCTCGCGTGCGCGTACAACGGCGCCACTTCGTAAATGCCGTCGCCGAAAATGAAGCCGCGGTCGAGCACCGGCACGCGCGCTTCGGACAACGGCACCAGGTCGCCGTTCAGATGAACGATCGGGTCCGGCGAAACCTCGGAGACAACGGTCATTGCGACGTAGCCCTTACTTTTTCTTGTTGAACATCAGCATCAGCGAATCCCACACGCGGCCCACCACACCGGCTTGCTGCACGGGCTGCAGCGCGACCACCGGGAATTGCGCGAGCACCTTGCCGTCGGCGACGAGCTTGGCGGTGCCGATCTGCTGGCCGTTGGCGATCGGCGCGACGAGCGGATCGTTGAGTTCGATCTGCGGCTTCGCCTTGTCGGCGGCGCCCTTCGGCAGCGTGATGTACTGGTCGCTCTTCACGCCAACCTGCACGCTGTCCTGCGAACCCTTGTAGACGCGCGGCGTGGCCACGACCTGGTTCGCCTTGTACAGACGCGTCGTGTCGTAGGCGGTGTAGCCGTAGTTCAGCATCTTCAGGCTGTCCTGCACGCGGTCGTGCTCCTTGGTCTCGCCCATCATCACCGAGACGAGACGGCGCGACGCGTCGGTCGTGCCCGGCAGCGGACGCTTCGCGCTCGCGATCAGGCAGTAGCCGGCCCCTTGCGTGTGACCGGTCTTCAGACCGTCGACGGTCGGGTCGATCCACAGCAGACGGTTGCGGTTCGGCTGCTTGATCTTGTTGTACGTGAATTCCTTGACCGAGAAGATGTTGTAGTACTCGGGATAGTCGCGAATCAGGCGGGCCGACAGGATCGCGAGATCGCCCGCGGTCGTGTAGTGCTGCGGGTCGGGCATGCCGTTCACGTCGGCGAAATGCGTGTGCGTCATGCCGAGCTTTTGCGCCTCCTTGTTCATCATGTCGACGAACTGCGCCTCGCTACCGCCCACCAGTTCGGCGAGCGCAATTGCCGCGTCGTTGCCCGACTGCACGATCATGCCGTACACGAGGTCGTGCACGGTCACCGGCTTGAGCGCCTCGATGAACATGCGCGATTCGTCGTTGCGCACGCGCCGCACGGCTTCGCTCGGCTCGATGCTCTGATCCATCGTGATCTTCTTCGTGTCGAGCGCCTCGAACACGAGATACGCGGTCATCAGCTTGGTCAACGACGCCGGCTCGACGCGCTCGTCGGCATTGGCGGACGCCAGCACCTGGTTGCTGGTCGCGTCCACGAGCACCCACGAGCGCGCGTTGACGCCCGGCGGCGGCACCTGCGCGAACGCGGTGCTGGCGACGAGCGTGGCCGGCAGCACGAGGCCGACGGCGATGGCGCGATTGAGCGAAGCGGGAACGAAAGAAGCGAGTGACGGGAATGACGTGCGGCCAGAGGAGGAGAAACGCATAGGGTCGATTCGTGCAGAAAAATTCGTTGCGCGACAGCGCGCGGAGTTGGGGGAGCCGGTCGGCGGGGCATCTGGCCGTAAAACGGCGGGCGCCCGTTGGACTGATGGCGACGCAATCGGTTCGCGAGCGCAGCGCTGCGCACCCGGCCGCGCCCTCCCGCGAAATGATTCCGCGGCGCGCGATTCTGCCGGCTGGGCGGCGCTGTGCCCAAAAAAAGAGCGCCCATTATACGCGCGCTACCTGGTCAGCTTCGCGCGCGTGTCGTCGATTTGCACACGTTTGCGCGCACCTGTCCCCCGCAAAATGAGCGTCGCGCGTTTTCAGCGCCAGGCGTCGACGATGATCCGCTTCAGGATGTGAAGCTTGCGATGCAGAAAGTGCTCGGCGCCCGGAATCACGACGACCGGCAGTTCCTGCGGCCGCGCCCAGTCGAACACGGACTGGACGGGGACGGTCTCGTCGACTTCGCCGTGGATCACGAGTGTGCTTTCGGGCACGGGTGCGACGTCCCAGCGGCTCGCCGCGGTACCGACGAACACGATGCGCTCGATTTCCCGGCCTTCATCGCGCAGCTTCGCCGCGACGTGCGACAGCACCACGGTGCCGAACGAAAAGCCCGCCAATACGAGCGGCAGATCGCCGTAGTCCGGATCTGCGCGCATGTGCTCGAGCACCGCGCGCAGATCGTCGCGCTCGCCGACGCCCGCGTCGTGCTCGCCCTGGGTCTGGCCGACGCCGCGGAAATTCGACCGGTAAGTAACGTAGTTCAGCTGCACGAGCGTGCGCGCGAGGGTCTGCGCGACCTTGTTGTCCATCGTGCCGCCAAACAGCGGATGCGGATGCGCGACGAGCGCGATGCCGCGTGGCGCGGCGCCTTTTTCGCGCACGCCGTCGGGCAGGTCCAGCGCGACCTCGATCTTGCCGACCGGGCCGTCGATCAGATACTTCTTCGTGTTGACGTTCATCGGGATGGATCGTTTTGTGGTTCGCGTTATTGATCGATCTTCAGACGCTCGACGATCTTGCCGTTCGCAAGATGCGATTCGACGATCTCGTCGATGTCGCTCTCGTCGACGTAGGTGTACCAGACCGCCTCGGGATACACGACGAGCGTCGGGCCCAGTTCGCAGCGATCGAGGCAGCCGGCCTTGTTGATGCGCACCTGGCCGGGCCCGGCGAGGCCGAGTTGCTTCACGCGTTGTTTCGCGTATTCCTGCATCGCCTGTGCGTTGCAGTTCGCGCAGCTCGGACGCTCGGCGCCGGGGTCGCGTTGATTCAGACAGAAGAAAACGTGGTGCTTGTAGAAGGAATCCATGATGTTCGGGAGGCGAGCCTGAAAGGAAGTGCAATGGCGGTGCGGACGATTATAGCGACCGGGCTGTGCAGGCGTCGGGGTCTGGCGGCCGGCGCGCAAGCACGTCACGCCCGCCTCGCGCGCCGCTTGAGCCACGCCCGCTCGACCGCGAAAGCGAGCCACACCAGCGCCGCATAGGGCCATATCCATGCGAGCCAGCGCGCGAGCCCGTTGAAATGCAGATAGCGTCCCTGCCGCCAGTCGGCGAGCACGGCGTCGAAATACGGGTTCACCGGCAGCAGATTGACGAACACGAGTGCGACGACCAGCGCGACCCCGGCGAGCGTCGCACGCAACCGCCGCCGCAGCGCCAGCGCGACGAGCGCCGCGACGGTGCCGCACACAAGTCCGATTAGCGCGCCGGGCGTCGCCCAGTCGAACGCGAGGCCCGATTGCGATTGCAGGAACGTCGCGCCGGCCTTCACGCACAAGGTCGCGACGATGAACACGAACAGCAGGCGCGCGCGTGGCGCATGACGGCGCGCCGGCAGCGATGCAAGCGCGAGCGCCGCGAACAGGTTTAGCGCCGTGATCAGCGCTTCCCATGTGTCGTCGTCCAGCCACGCGGCGGCCGCCGCCGGCCATGCGCCGACATGCCACGCGGACGGCGTCCACGCGAGCAGCGCGTCCTGGGTGGCCGGATCGACGCTCAGCCACAGCGCGCGCGGCCAGTTGCCGAGACCGAGCAGACGCGGCGACGGATACATCGTCGCAAACGGCCACGCGGCGACGAGGCACGCGAGCGTCGCATGGCCGCGCTCGAACCACAGCAACCGCAAACGCCTGAGCAGGCCGCGGTCGAGCAGCGCGCCGGTCAACGGCGACATCACCGCCGCGCCGACGAGCGCGCCCAGCGTGTTGGCGGCGAGATCGAGATTGGAGGCGACGCGTATCGGCAGATAGGTCTGCACGGCTTCCATCGTGCCTGACAGCAGACCGCCCAACACGAACGCGAGCGCGACGGCCAGCGTGCCGCGCCAACGCGGGTACACCGCGAGCACCACCAGCGCGCCGAACGGCATATAGCCGAGCACGTTGGTGACGACGTCGAACGCCGTCAGGTACTGCGGCATCGGATCGAACAGATAGGCGAACGGCGTGATGCCGAGCGAGCGCCAGCCCGAGAACGGATACCACGACCCGTAGACGATCAGCGCCGTGTAAAGCAGCAGCGCCTGACGGGCCAGCGTCGACGGGCGGCGCAGCCAGGGGCGTTCGCTCATGCAGCGCTCCGTTGCGTGCGCTGCCCGCCCGTCATTGCGCGGCGACCAGCGCCTGCGAGCCGAGCCACGTGGTGATCTGCGCGACGAGGTCGTCGCTGGCCGCGGCGAGCGCCCGCGCGCCGCCGGCCGCATCCGCCGAATGCGCGGGCGCGTGCGCGACGAAGGTCTGCTGGCCGATCACCTTGCCGCCCTGCATCAGCGTCGCGCGCGCGGTGATCGCGCCGTGGCTGTCCGTCTGGCTGTCGAACACCTGCTCGAACTCGGTCAGATCGACCCGCAGCACCGGCGCGCTCACGCCGTCCGCGCCCGTCAGCACGGTGCCGCGCTCGCTCAGCGCGTTGCGCAGGCGCTGCGTCAGCAGTTGCGACGGCATCATCGTCCAGTGGCTGTTGGCGTAGGCGGCCGTCTGCTGCGCGTCGGCGTAGCTCAGCCGATAAATCAGCCGGTCGGATTCGAGCACGGACGGCGCGCTGACCTCCAGCACCTTGACGGCCGGCAGCCGGCTCGCCGCGGCGGCCTGCGGCGGCGGCCCGAAGTCGTAGCGGACGTCCGACACCACCGCGGACGTGCCCGCGCAGCCCGCCGCCAGCACGCCGAACGCAAGCAGCGCCGCGAGCGCGGCGCGCGAGGACAACAGTCGGTGAATCGAGCGTGACATGGGCATCTTCCTCTGTTCTAGCCTGCGGATTTAGTGAGCTGCGGGCGCGGCGGCGGCGGGCCACGCGAAGCCGGCCTCGCCCGGACCCGGCGCCGGGCGCGGCGCGCCGAACAGCACGCTGCGCGGATTGGTGTTGAAGGTGTCGGCGGCGCGGTCGATCGATTGCGCCGCCGCGCGCGCGTCCTCGGTCAGCGAATCGACGCGCGGCAGCGTCTCCAAGCCGACCCGCGCGGACAGGTCCTGCAGCGACGTGTTCATCTGCGTAAGCGCATCGCCCGCCTGCTGCGCGGCCGTGCCGACCTTGTTCAGATTGCGCTCGAGGGGTCCGTCCGGACGGTTCAGGTTCGTGATCATCTGGTTGGTCGACGCGAGCGTGTGGTTCAGCTGGTCGATCGTGCCGGGCAGCTTGCTGGCGACCGGCGCCATCTCACGAGTCAGCGTCGCGACGCCCGAGGCCGCCTGCGCGATGCTCGCCGCAGTGTCGTGCAGCTGCGCGACCATTTCCGGCGACAGCATGTCGTTCACGTTGTCGGTGACTTTTTCGAGCTTGCGCAGCAGCACCTCGCCGCGTCGCTGCAACTGGTCGAACAGACCCGGACGCATCGGCAATTGCGCGACCTTTTGGGCCGACGACGGCAGCGGCGTCAGATCGCGCCCGGTATCGTCGAGCTGGATGAACGCGATGCCGGTCACGCCCTGCAAGCCGAGGCTGCCGAACGTCGAATGCGTGATCGGCGCGTGCTGGTCGACCATGATGCGGATCAGGATCTGCCCCGGATGTGTCGGATCGAACTTGATCGACTGCACACGGCCGACGTCGAGCCCGCGAAAGCGCACCGCCGCGTCGGCAAAGAGGCCGTTCACGCTGGTGCGCGCGATCAGGTCGTACGGCACCCGCACGGTGCGGTCGACGTTGAACAGATACGCCGCCAGCGCGATCGCCGCCGTCAGCACGACCGTGAAGAGCCCGGCCCAGAACGCATGCGCTTTGTTTTCCATTGTCAGTTTCCCTGGTTCATAGCGGCCCGGTTCATGGCGGCCCGCCTCACAGCGGCAACTCGGACGACGCCGGCTCGAGCGCCGCCGGCGGCAGCTTCGCCCGGCGCTCCGGCGGCAGCGCCTGCAGCGCGCGGCGCCCGCGCAGGCCGAGGAAATATTCGTGGATGAACGGATGGTCGACGCCCGCGGCCTCCTCGACCGGCGCGTTGACGAGCACTTTGCGATCGGCCAGCACGGCCACGCGTGTCGACAGTGCGACCATCGTATCGAGATCGTGCGTGATCATCACGACCGTCAGACCGAGCGCGCGATGCAGCCCTGAAATCAGCTCGACGAATTCGTCGGACGCCTCCGGGTCGAGGCCGGCGGTCGGTTCGTCGAGGAACAGCAGTTCGGGTTCGAGCGCGATCGCGCGCGCGATGCCAACCCGCTTGATCATGCCGCCCGACAGCGCCGATGGCATCTTCGACGCGTGCTTGCACGGCAGCCCGACCATTTCGAGCTTCAGCATCACGATGTCGCGCAGCAGGTCTTCGGGCACCTTGCCGAGCTCGCGCACCGGTTGCGCGACGTTGTCGAACACCGACAGCGACGAGAACAGCGCGCCGCGCTGGAACAGCATGCCCGAGCGGCTGCGCATCAGCAGCGCGGTGTCGGGCGAGATCGTTGCGAGGTCTTCGCCGAACAGCTTGATCGTGCCCCTCGACGGGCGCTCGAGGCCGAGAATCTGCCGCACCAGCGTGGTTTTGCCCGAGCCCGAGCCGCCGACGATCGACACGATCTCGCCGCGCCGCACGTCGAGGCTCAGATGCTGATGCACGATATTGCGGCCGTAGCGCTTGGTGATGTCGATCACCTCGATCACCGGCTCGGCGATCGACGGTACGGGTTGGCCGCGTACGGCTTCGGTGAGTGGCGCGATCATCCTAGCCCCACGTTCTGAAAGAGGATCGCGAACACCGCGTCCGCGAGAATCACGATGGTGATCGACGTGACCACCGAGGTCGTCGTGCCTTCGCCGAGACTCTGCGAATTGGCCTTGATACGGAAGCCGAAATGACAGCCGGCGATCGCGATCAGCATGCCGAATACCGCGCCCTTGCCAAGCCCGATCCACAGGTTCGCGATCGGCACGACGTTCGGCAGCTGGCGCGCGAAGAAGCTCATGTCGATGCCGAGCACGAGCTTCGCGGCGAGCGCGCCGCCCGTCAACGAGATCACGTTGGTCCACATCACGAGCAGCGGCATCGCGACGGCCAGTGCGATCACGCGCGGCAGGATCAGCCGCAGGCCGTGCGGGATGCCCATTACGCGCATCGCGTCGAGCTCCTCGGTCACGCGCATCACGCCGATCTGCGCGGTGATCGCCGAGCCCGAGCGGCCCGCCACCAGAATCGCCGACAGCACCGGGCCGAGTTCGCGAATCACCGCGAGGCCGAGAATATTGACGATGAACTGGTTCGCGCCAAACACGCGCAATTGCTGTGCCGACAGATAGCTCAACACGATGCCGATCAGGAACGCGACCAGCGCGGTGATCGGCAGCGCGCGAGCGCCGGCGTTGTAAATGTTCGCGGAGATTTCGGTCCACGGCGTGAGTTTCGGCTTGCGCACGATCGCGAGCAGATCGAGCACGAAGCGCCCGAGCATCGCGACGCCGCCCTGCATGTGCTCGACGAACGAGAAGAGCCCGAGGCCGAGACGCGTAAAGGGATCGAGGCGCGTGACCGGCTCGGCGCTCTCGCGCACCGTGTCGAGCAGCGCGATGCGCTCGAAGATGTCGCGCTGCGTGTCCGTGAGCGCGGTGCCCGGCGGCATCTTGCGGCCCCACACGCGCCACAGCGCCTGGCCGCCGACGTGGTCCATCCTGTCGACGCGCGACAGGTCCCACTCGCCGATGCCCTGCGCGCCGGTCAGCGAACGCAGTTGCGGAATCACGTGCCCGGTGTCGCGATCGCGCGCGAGCGCGAGCGCCGTCCACTGGCCCGAGAGACGGACGATCTTGCCTTGGCTGCCGGCCGCGACTTCAAGGCCGGGCGGAGTGTCGTTGTTCAAGGATCGCGTGAATCTGGTTATCGGATTAGCGGCCATTGTAACGAAGGCTCGGCCGCCGGTCCGCGCTGATGCACATCGATCGGCGTCGCCGTTCACCGCTGCGCATTCGAGTCCCGGGCGGGTTCGCTGTGGCTACAATATGGGACATGAATGCCTCCAAGACTCCCGCCTCCCCGTCCGCAGCGACAAGCGCGGCACCAGCCTCGTCGTCGGCTTCGCCCGACTGGCGCATCGATCGCGAACGCGCGGTCAAGCTGTTCGGCGCGCATGCGCATGACTGGCCGATCGAAATCGTCGAAGAAACCGGCTCGACCAACGCCGACTTGATGACCCACGTGAAAGCCCTGCCGCGCCGCGCGAACGCGCTGCCGCGGCCGATCGTGCGCGTCGCGTATCTGCAGACCGCTGGGCGCGGCCGCCGTGGGCGGCCGTGGTACGCGGAGCCCGGCAACGCGCTGCTGTTTTCGGTCGCGTGCGTCTTGCCGCGACCGCTCGAAGGGCTCGGGGGCTTGAGTCTCGCGGTGGGCGTCGCGCTCGTCGACGGGCTGCGCTCGCTGCCAGTCGCGGGTCCCGGACAGATCGCGCTGAAGTGGCCGAACGACGTGCTGCTCGAAGGCGACAAGCTCGCCGGCATCCTGATCGAAACCGCGTGGAGCACCGACGACGCGAGCGCGGTCGTGATCGGCATTGGCACCAACGTGAAAGGCGCCGACGAACTCGCGGCGAAGGTGGGCGCGCTGAACGCCGAGGTACCGCCGCAGGCGCTCGGCACCGTGCCGACCGCGTTGCAACGCGCGCTGCCGAACGCGAATCTGACCGATACGCTGGCAGCCGAATTGAACGCGCTCGAACCGATGCTGCAGCGCTTCGGCGCCGAAGGCTTCGCGCCGTTCCAGCCGCGCTGGAACGCGGTGCATGCGTACGCGGGCCGCGACGTCGTGCTGCTCGAACAAGGTCAGGAGCTCGCGCGCGGCGTGGCGGTGGGCGTTGACGAGCGTGGCCAGTTGCTGCTCGATACGGCTGAGGGCCGCCAGAGCATCGCGACCGGTGACGTGTCGCTGCGCCTCGCCCACGGTGTCGCATGAGTCAGCGCGCGCCATATCTGCTGATCGACGCGGGCAATAGCCGGATCAAGTGGGCGCTGGTGCAGCCCGATGGGACGCAGTTGGCGAGCGGCGCGCTCGCGCATGACGGCCTTGCCGGGCCACGCGCGCGGTCGGGTGCGCAACCCGCTTGGACTGACTGGCCGGCGCCATGCGGCGCGTGGCTCTCCAACGTCGCGGGCGCGGAGGTCGCGACGCACATCGCGGCGCTCGTCGACGCGCACTGGCCGCGACTGCCGCTCGCGACGATCCGCGCAAGTGCTCGTCGATGCGGCGTGACCAATTGCTACACGACACCGGACTCGCTCGGCAGCGACCGCTGGACCGGCATGATCGGCGCGCACGCGACCTTTCCCGGCGAGCATCTGCTGCTCGCGACCTTCGGCACCGCGACGACGCTCGAGGCCTTGCGCGCCGATGGCGCGTTTATCGGCGGATTGATTGCGCCGGGCTGGACGCTGATGATGCGCTCGCTCGGTGAGCACACCGCGCAACTGCCGACGCTCGACGCCGCGCGCGCGCGCGGCCTGCTCGACGCCGCCGATACCACCGGCGCGGGCCGTCGCGGGCCGTTCTTCGCAACGGATACGCCGCGCTCGCTGTCGGCGGGCTGCACGCTGGCGCAGGCCGGATTGATCGAGCGGATGTGGCGGGACCTGCAGGATGAGTGGCAGGTGCCGGTGCGTCTCGTAGTCAGCGGCGGCGCCGCCGACGAAGTGGCGAGCGCCCTGAAAGTGCCGCATACTCGCCACGATTCGCTGGTGCTGTCAGGGCTTGCGCTGATCGCAGCCGAGGATATGGCGCGGCAAAGCGGCTGATTGCCTGCCGTGGCTAGCGTTCGATTCACGACCGGGTGGAGCGTGATGTACGTGTAGAACCTGCGCCTGAGTTGCGCGCAATTCGCCGCCCATTTTCCGAACCCGAGTTTTTCCCGCACGCCCCAGGCTCAACTTCTTTCTGAATTGGAAACACCCACAATGCTGCGCTGGCCGATCGCCATTCTGATTGTTGTCAACGTGCTGGCTTTCGTCGCGCTGCTTGGCGCCTTCGGCCCCACACCCGCCGCCAGCGGACGCGAGCCGAATCATCTGAACCGCCAGATTCATCCGGACTGGCTGAAGGTGCGGCCGGTCAGCGCCGCCGATGCGGCCGACCAGGCGGTGGTCGGCGGACCCGCGCCGCAGGCGCCGATTTCGACATCGGAGTTGCCGCAGTAATCAGGTGAGCGACGCGGTCGGTTAGAAGTTCAGCAGTGCGCCGCGCGTTTTGCGGCAACGGGCGGCATCAACCCTGCGTCCGCACCTTCTTCAACAGCGCGGTCGTCGAGCGATCGTGCTCGAACGCAATCGCGAGCGCCTTGCCGCCCCAACCGCGCACGAGCGCCGATTCGGGCAGCGCGTCCATGTCATAGTCGCCGCCCTTCACGAGCACGTCCGGGCGCAGCGCGGAAATCAGCTCGACCGGCGTCTTCTCGCCGAAGCCCACCACGTAATCGACGCTTTCCAGCGCCGCTAGCAAGGCCATGCGGTCGGCCTCGTTGTTGATCGGCCGGTCGTCGCCTTTGCCGAGCATCCGCACCGACGCGTCGCTATTGACACCAACGATCAGGCACGCGCCCAGCGCCTTTGCGTCGGCCAGATAGGTCACGTGACCACGATGCAGGATATCGAACACGCCGTTCGTAAACACGACCGGCGCGCGCAGCGAAGGACGAAGCTTCACCAGGGCATCGCGCGTCAGAATCTTGCGTTCAAAGATGGCGGTCATCGCACAGTCACAGAGTTGGGGAATCTGGGAGTTGGGGAGTTACGGGAACAGGAATGCCAGGTGCCGTCACGATACACGGTGGACGGCCCGAAGCAAAACGGTCCGGCAAGCTCACGCTTGCCGGACCGCCGTTTGATACGGTGCTGAAACGCCTGAGTCGTTACGCCGGCTGCTGCTGCGCCGGGTTTTGTTCAGCAGCTTGCAGACGCGCGACCACTTCCTTGCGATAACGGTTCAGTTCCTGCGCGGTGTTGAACGTGCGTTCGAACAGCAGCGACAGGTTGTGCAGAATGCGCTCGATGACCTTCTTTTCCCAGCCGTCGTCGAAACGGATCTGCTCGTCGAGCCAGCGCTCGAGCCATTCCGGATCCGGCAGACGCGACTGGATCGTGTCGCGCGGGAACAGCGCCTGGTTCACGTGCAGGTTGGTGGGGTGCAGCGGCTTTTCGGTGCGACGCGCCGACGCCATCAGCACGCCTATCTTCGCGAACGCGGCACGCGCGATGTCGCCGGTTTGCGCCATCGCCTTCTTCATGTAGCGCAGATACGCGCCGCCGTGGCGCGCTTCGTCGCGCGAGATAGTTTCGTAGATGTGCTTGATGACTGGCTCGGTATGCCATTCGGCGGCGCGGCGATACCAGTGATTCAGGCGGATTTCGCCGCAGAAGTGCAACATCAGCGTTTCGAGCGGCGGTGCGGGATCGAACTCGAAGCGCACTGCGTGCAGTTCCTCTTCGGTCGGGACCAGTTCCGGCTTGAAGCGGCGCAGATATTCCATCAGCACCAGCGAGTGCTTCTGCTCCTCGAAGAACCACACGCTCATGAATGCGGAGAAATCGCTGTCGTGATGATTGTCACGCAGAAACATTTCCGTGGCGGGCAACGCCGACCATTCGGTGATCGCGTTCATCTTGATCGTCGCCGCCTGCTCGTCGGTCAACAGCGATGCATCGAATTTGTCCCAGGGAATGTCCTTCTCCATGTCCCATCGAACGGATTCGAGCGATTTATAAAGTTCCGGATAAAGCATGGTGTTCATAGTCCCACCCCTGTTCTGCACATACTGTTTGTGTCTGTTGCTGCTACGTGTAGCCGTTTTTACCTACGACGAACGGACGTGCCGTTTATCGGCCAAGCATTCAATTTTACGCGTTAATCAGCCGCCCAGAAGCATCGGGCAGCAAAGAAGTCCGGGCTTTTGTATTGGCGCCTGAAGCGTGAATCAGGCGCCGAGGCCAACCGTGGGGGAGGGATACCCTTTGCCTGAGGTCGAGCCAGTCTGGGTCGACAACCGCACCGTCCCGCCCTGCACCGGTAGCGCCGGCGGCGAATGACGCGAGGGCGGCGGGATTGGTCGTTTTCGGCGCACGCCCCAAAGCCAGATCAAGCTTACATAATGATAGCACGCGCCTCCCACGAAACCCGTGACAGAAGCGGCGCGAGCGCACTGTGGTATTGACTTCTCTCAATAAGTCGGCGATTCGCGCGGGCGGAAACCGCCGGCGCTGGAATAGGGAAAAACGCAGCCGATCAGTCGCCTTCATCATCGGCCACTGATTCCCGGCGCGCCGTCCGGCTCACGTCGACTTTTTCGGCGTTGTCGCGCTCGTTCCGGCCGCGCGTTTGGCCGACGGCGCGGCGCGCTTCGCCGCCGGCCGTTTGACGGCGGGCTTCGCGTTTTGCGCGGCGGCGCCCGACGCATCGGCGCCCGACGCATCCGCGGCCTTCGACGGTTCCGGCTTGCCCTGCGTGCCCCCGCCCGCCGCGGCGACCGCGACGGACGGCTGCGTCATCGCGAACTGCGCGATCTGGTTGAACTGCGATTGCAGCAGATTCCACCACGCGGACGCATCGAAGCCGGGCGCCGCAGGCGCTTCCTCTTCGTCGCTGTCGGCCTGCGTGGCGCTTTCGGGCCTGGGCTCGGCCGGCTTCGTCCAGCTCGGCGCCGGGGCGGGGCTCGGGGCGGTGTTCGGCGCGCCACTCGCGGCGGCACCCGACGCAGCAGCCGCCGCCTGCGACATCGACGATTGCGCGAACGCGCCGAACGCGCGCAGCGTCGCGAGCGTCGCACGTTGCACTTCGAGCGCCTGGATCGCCGACTGCAGCATGCTCAGATTCAGCTTCAACCATTGCTCGACCGCGCGCATGTCGGTGATGCGCTTGTCGAGCTCCTCGACGCTCGTGAGCGGCGCCATCATGTCGGACATCATCGACAGCGACGGACTCGTGCCCCCACCCGGCTGCGCGCCCGTCATGGCGGCGCCGAACGGCGACAGCCGAATCATGCTCCACATGCGATCGAGCATTTCAGCGGGCGGAAAACCGGGGAAGCCGGGAAAGGGCGGCGCGGAGCCAGTGGTGTCGGTCATGGTTGTCGCCTCGGTGCTGGATGATAGGTGGAGCGCGCGATGCCGCGCGCGTCGATTCGATCATACCGTGTGGGGTATGACATCACGATCGTTGGTCGTTACGTGAACCGCCCGCGCCAAAATCGGGCGCGCGCCGCTCGCGCAACGAGCTCAGGCCCTCGCGCACGTCGGGCCCCGCGAAGCCCATGAATTCCAGCGCGAGCGACGTATCGAACGCCGGCCCCGCCGTGCGCAGCCAGTTGTTCAACGCGTACTTGGTCCAGCGGATGGCGGTCTGCGAACCGTCGGCCAGCTTGCGCGCGACTTCGAACGCCTTCGGCAGCAGATCGCTTTCGTCGACGGCCAGCGACACGAGCCCGATGCGCTCCGCCTCCTCGCCGCTCACCGGCTCGCACAGCAGCAGGTAGTACTTCGCCTTCGCCATGCCGCACAGGAGCGGCCAGACGATCGCCGCATGATCGCCCGCGGCGACGCCGAGGCGCGTGTGTCCGTCGATGATGCGGGCCGTCTTCGCCGCGATCGAGATATCGGCGAGCAGCCCCGCGACGAGCCCCGCGCCGACCGCCGGCCCGTGCATCGCCGACACGATCGGCTTGCCGCAGTTGATCACGTTGTAGACGAGATCGCGCGCTTCGCGCCACACACGCGTGCGCACCTCGAAATCGTTCGCCATGTCCTCGACGAGCTGCAGATCGCCGCCGGCCGAAAAGCCTTTACCCTCGCCGCGAATGATCGCGACGCGCGTATCGGGATCGCGATCGATATCGCGCCAGATTTCCGCGAGCTCGTAATGCATGCGTGCGTTCGCGGTCGCGAGGCCGCTTTTATTCGCGCCCTCCCCGCTCATCACGACTTCGAGCACGCCATGCGGATGACGCTGCAAACGCAGCGACTGGTAGTGCGCGTAGTACGCGTCATTCGGTTGCGATGGCTGAGGCATGGTGAGCAGTCCGGAGGAGATTCGTTCAGTCGCGCGCGGAACGCCGCGACCCGTTCAATGCGGCTGATAAAGCCACTTGCCATTGGTGATTTCGACCATCACGCGGGCGCGCTGATCGAGCCCGAGATGATCGGCCGCGCTCATGTTGACGACGCCATTGGTGTCCGCGAGACCGCGTGTTCCTTCGAGCGCGTCGCGCAGCGCGCGGCGAAACGGCGGCGTGCCGGGCGCGCCGGCTTTCAGCGCGAGCGGAATCGCATGCTCGAGCAACGCGCCCGCGTCCGACGTGTACGAACCGAATGCCGACACGCTGCCCGCCCCGTGCTGCGCCTCGAAGCGCTCGATGTAATCGAGCGCGAGACGCCTGGCCGGATGATCGGCCGGCAATTGCGCGGCGACCAACACTGGGCTCGCGGGCAGGAAGGTGCCGTTGCAATCGGCGCCGCACACGCGCAGGAAGTCGTTATTGCCGACGCCGTGGTTGTGATAGATGACGCCCTTGTAGCCGCGCTCGCGCAGCGTTTTCGGCGGCAATGCGGCAGGCGTGCCGGCCGCGCCGACCACTACCGCGTCGGGGTGGGTCGCGAGAATCTTCAGCACCTGGCCGGTCACGCTCGGATCGGTGCGATTGAAACGCTCGCTCGCGACCACGTCGATGTGATGCAGCTGCGCGAACTTCGCGACCTCGGCGTAGAACGTCTCGCCGAGCGCGTCGGCCTGGCCGATGAACGCGATCGTCTTCACG
Organism: Paraburkholderia sp. Cpub6; assembly: GCF_014201065.1. NCBI lineage: Bacteria > Pseudomonadati > Pseudomonadota > Betaproteobacteria > Burkholderiales > Burkholderiaceae > Paraburkholderia > Paraburkholderia sp. Cpub6. The sequence goes on along the minus strand of NZ_JACHDM010000005.1, from coordinate 231,943 downwards.
CCGTGTCCGCTCGCATGCTCGGCGATCGCCGAGGCCATCATCGCGTCGGTCTGCGGCGTCTTGAAGACCCAGCGGCGTTTCGCGTCGACCGGTTCGATGATTTTCGCGGACGACGCGAGCGAGATCATCGGCGTTTCGCCCTCGGCGACCACGTCGATCATCGCGAGCGAATTCGGCGTGATCGACGAGCCGATGATCGCGTCGACGTGATTCTCGCTGATGAGCTTCCTGGTGTCCTGCACGGCGTGGGTCGTGTCCGATGCATCGTCGAGCACGATGTACTCGACGTTCTGCCCGCCGATCTGTCTGGGTAGCAGCGCGACCGTGTCGCGCGCGGGAATGCCGAGCGACGCGGCCGGCCCGGTCAGCGACAGCACGAGACCGATCTTCACCTGCGCGAACGATGTCAGCGGCAACGCGCAGGCAAGCGCGGCCCACAGCGTCGCGGCGCGCCGCGCGAAGCGCCGACCACGTTGAGGCAAGCCACGCGCGCTCGTGCGCGCTTCAATGGGCGACGCGCAAGCGCGCCGACGTCCAGCTGCGGAGAAGTCCAATCGCGGCATGCTGTCCTCACGTCGAGGTTTTCGTTGTGATGTTTGCCGCAGTGTAGCCGCGCGCGCAAGTGGCGGCATCGGGCGAAACCCTTTTCGCGCGTGCCGCCCGCGTCACAGCATTGCCGCGTGAGCGCCGCGCTTCATTCGAGCGGCGCGATGCTCTGATCGATCGCACCGAAAATCGACTTGCCCGCATCGTCGAACATTTCGATCCTCACGGTGTCGCCGTATTTCATGAACTCCGTTTGCGGCGCGCCGTGCTCGATCGTTTCGAGGCAGCGCTTCTCGGCGATACAGCAGTAGCCGCGTTTCGCGTCCTTGTTCGACACCGTGCCCGAACCGACGATGGCACCAGCACGCAGATTGCGCGTTTTCGCGGCATGCGCGATCAGCTGACCGAAGTGAAACACCATATCGGTGCCCGCGTCGGGCTGGCCGACCTTCCTGCCGTTCCAGTGGACGATCATCGGCCGATGCACGCGGCCTTCGCGCCAGTGTTCGCCGAGCTCGTCGGGCGTCACGGCGACCGGCGCGAATGAGGTGGCCGGCTTGCTCTGGAAAAAGCCGAAGCCCTTCGCGAGTTCGGCGGGGATCAGGTTGCGCAGCGACACGTCGTTGACGAGCATGACCAGCCGCACGCCGCGCAGGGCCTGCTCGGGCGTCGCGCCCATCCGCACATCGCCGGTGACGACCGCGACTTCGGCCTCGAAGTCGATGCCGTACTCTTCCGATGCGCACGCCACGTCGTCGCGCGGGCCGATGAAGTCGTCGCTACCGCCCTGGTACATCAGCGGGTCGGTCCAGAATTCGGGCGGCATTTGCGCGCCGCGCGCGCGCCGCACGAGCTCGACGTGGTTCACGTACGACGAGCCGTCGGCCCACTGGAACGCGCGCGGCAGCGGCGCCATGCACTCTTTGGCGTCGAATGAAAAGCTGTTGCGCGCACGGCCCTGGTTCAGCGCATCGTAAAGGTCGTGCAGTTGCGGCGCGTAGAAGGCCCAGTCGTCGAGCACGCGCTGCAGCGTGGGCGCGATCGCGTCGGCGATGGCCGCCGTGTGCAGGTCGCGGGACACGACGATCAGTTGACCGTCGCGCGTGCCGTCCTTCAGCGAGGCAAGTTTCATAGGGCTGTGAACCGTGTATTAGTGACGATGGAAGGAATGTATTCTACGATGGTGAATCGGCGCGGCCCAATATCTGCGTGTTCGTCGTCGTGTCACCGTAGCCGTCTCCATTACGATCACCGAACGCGCTGCCCGCGCCTTTTGCACATGTCCGCCAACGCCCGCTCCGGCACGATCCGCACCCGCACCGACGCCGCGTCCGCCGACGATCTGCTCGATCCCGCCCATGCAACCGACGCAACCGGCGCCGATGACGAACCCGGCGAACCCGGCGAAGAAAAACTGCGCTCGGGCATCCAGTCGATCGAGGTCGGTTTCAGGCTGCTCGACGTGCTGACCCACGAGCCGCGCGCGATGATGCTGCGCGATCTCGCGCAGCGCGCGGGCATGAGTCCGGCGAAGGCGCATCGCTATCTGGTCAGCTTTCTGCGTCTCGGCGTGGTCGCGCAGGACCCGCTGTCGGGCCGCTACGAACTCGGCGGCTTCGCTTTGCAGTTGGGGCTCGCGCGGCTTGCTCGCGTCGACGGTGTGAAGCTTGCGCGCATCGCGCTCGCCGAACTGCGCGACCGGCTCGACCTGACCGTCGGCATCGCGGTGTGGGGCAATCAGGGACCGACGATGGTGCACTGGATGGAGTCGAGCTATCCGGCCAAGGCGTCGCTGAAGCTCGGCGACGTGATGCCCTTGCTCAGTTCGGCGACCGGTCTGCTGTTCGCCGCCTACCTGCCGTCCGGCAAGACCGCCGCGATGCTCGAGCGCGAGCTGGCCGACTCGCGGCGCTCGTCGTATAGCGGCGCGCCACGCACCCGCGAAGAAGTCGACCAGGTGCTCGCCGAGGTGCGCGAGCACGAGGCTGCGCGCGTCGAAGGCATGCTGCTGCCGACGATCCACGCGTTTTCGTTGCCGGTGTTCGATTCGACCGGCGAACTCGCGCTCGGTCTCGTCGCGCTCGGCCATGAAGGCGCGTTCGATATCCGCTGGGGCGGCGAGATCGATACCGCGCTGCGCGAATGCGCGCGCAAGCTGTCGTACGAACTCGGCTATAGCGCGACGCCGCGTGGTGACAACGGTTGATACGCATCGTATCCTTTCACGCTCTCACCGATTCAAGCGCCGATGGATTTTGCTTCCGCCAACCGCCGTCATGATCGCGTGCCCGCTTTTGGTAGCGGGCCGGGACGCGGCGCGCGCGCGAGGCGCTGGATCGCCGTCCTCGCGGCCGTCGCGGTTGTGCACTGGATCGCGGCGCAATGGTTCGAGCGCAATCGCGTCGATCTGAATCCGGCGAATCGCGAGCATGTGCCGGTGCAGGTCGTGCTGCTGACGCCCGAAAGGGTCGAGCGTCAACCCGCGCCACAGCCCGCCGTGCCGGCACCGCATCCGCCCGCGCCTGCACGCAAGCCCGCGGCGAGGCCGCCGCGCGAGCAGCATGTGATGACCGCGTTGCAACCGGCCAAACCGAACGAGCCCGCGGCCACGCCGGCATCGGAGGTGGCGGCTAGCGCGCCACCCGCCATCGCGAACGCGAATGCATCGGCCCAGGCGAATGCCAGTGGCGCCGTCGCGAGCGCCCCTGCCGCGGCCAGCGCGCCGCAAGCGTCGCAGGGCGTGAAGTTTTCGGTACCGCCGTCGGCCGAACTCGACTACGACACGTTCTACAACGGCGTGCGCAACGCGCCCGGCACGATCCATTGGGCGAGCGATGGGCAGGGCTACGAAATGGTCGTATCAGTGCCGCTGCCGTTCGTCGGTCCGTTCGTGTTTTCGAGCCACGGCGGCATCGATGCCTTTGGCCTCGCGCCGGCGCAGTACAGCGAAAAGCGTGGCCGTCGCGCCGAAGACATCGCGATCTTCAATCGCAACGACAAGAAGGTTGGCTTTACGCGCACGCCCGCCTCGTTGCCGTTGCCCGACGGCGCGCAGGATCGCTTCAGTGTCGTGATGCAGCTCGCGAGCCTCGTGCGCGGCGATCCTGACGCCTATAAGCCTGGCGTGACGCGACAGTTTTTCGTCGTCGATACCGATAGCGGGGAGAATTGGCCGATCGAGACGATCGGCGACGAAACGATCCGCGCCGCGCAAGGCTATCTGGAGACGCGTCACTTCAAACGTCTGCCGCGGCACGATGGCGACCAGCGCCGCGTCGATGTGTGGCTCGCCCCGTCCCTTGGCTGGCTGCCGGCGCGCATCCTGCAGACGGAGCCGAACGGTACCCAGTTCGAACTGGTGTGGCGCGGCAAGCTGAATGTCGATGGCGCGTCGCCGGATGACCGCGGCAATGGTGGCGCGCCGGCCACGCCTGCTGCACCCGCGGCCCCCGCTGCCACGGGCCCTGCAACGCCGGCGCCAGCTCCGGCCGAGGCATCGGCAGTAACTCCCGAGGCCGCCCCAGCTGCACCGGTCGATTCGACCGCTCCGACCATCATCAAACCGTGACACTTTTCGTGACACAGTGTCACGAGCAAATCCGCACGAGATCGGCGAAACTTCCTTTGCAACGCTGACTCGCACGTCAATGGAGCCCCGTTCGCGCGAACGAGGCGACCCACCGCGCTTTTTCACTGCGTTTCCTTCAAAGGAGCCCGCATGCAAGTGAACATCAACGGTATCGACACACGCTACGTGCTGAGCAACGAAGGCGGCGGCCCGTGGCTCACGTTCATCCATCAGCTGGGCGGCGATCTTTCCATCTGGGATCAGATGGCAGGCTATTTCCGCGACGATTACACGGTGCTGCGCTACGACGTGCGCGGCCACGGCCACAGCGCGGTTGCGCGCGAGCCGTTCGCCATGCGCGATCTGGCCGACGATCTCGCCAAACTGCTCGATGCCCTCGGCGCGCGGACGACGCACCTGGTCGGCCTGTCGCTCGGCGGCATGATTGCGCAGCAGTTCGCGCTCGACCATCCATCGCGCATCGACACGCTGACGATTGCCGACAGCACCGGCGGCACTCCGCCCGAGAACCGTGAGTTGTGGAATCAGCGCGCCCACACCGCGCGCAGCGACGGCATGGAGGCGCTGTTACCGTCGACGATCGCGCGTTGGCTCACGCCCGACTTTCAGGCCGGCCATCCCGAAGCGGTCGAGCCGATCCGTGAGACATTTGCGCGCACCTCGCCGGAAGGTTTTGCGATGGCCTGCGAGGCACTGCGCGATTTCGACCTTCGCGGCCAGCACGGCGCAATCCGCTCGCCGACGCTGACGGTGGCCGGACGTCACGACACTGGCACGCCCCCTGCTGCTACGCAGGCAATAGCGGAGGCGATCGAGGGCGCCCGCTTCGAGTTGCTGGACGCCGCGCATCTCGCGCCAATCGAGCAATCACACCGTTTTGCCGCCTTGCTTGAATCGTTTCTGGAGCGGCGAGTCTAACCGTCAGGTCCGGAGTTTTTACTTGCGTCGTCCGGACCCACCCCTTGAATTCCATCCCACATGCTCCACCTACGGTGCAGAAAAGGGCAGGAGCCCAACGGAAATAAGGAGTGTCGCCATGCAAATGATCTATAACAGCCCTAACTACTGTGTCGTCGAGTTTCCTCCGCAGGAAGGTCTGCTTGCCATGAAGTCGGGCGGCTACGAGATTGTCGACAAGAACATGCAGCGCGAAATCTACATCGACGGGGCAATGGCGGCGCGTTTTCGCGAGCATGTGCAAAAGCTGATCGAAGGCGAGCCGACGCTCGACGAGGTTGATGAATTCCTCGGTCAATTCGACAGTCTGATGCATCAACCGGTGGTCCTGCATTGACTGGAGGTGTTCAGCTGGCGCTCTGGCGACATCGATCGACCGCACCGCGCGGCTTTGCCCGCGGGTTCCATCAAGCGGTCGGCGGCAGCGAAACGGCCCTGCAGGCTTTGGCTTGCCGGGCCGTTTTTTATTGCATCGTTTGTTAGCGCGTTTCTGAATTCCCGGCGCGGCGCGTTGGTATCGGTCGATTTTGCCGGCCGCGCCTCGCACTCTCCTCCGCGGCGGGCGCATCCGCCCGGCTGCGGCTACAATGACAGGCTTTCCGCCAACGCCGGCGCAAGCCCTCGTCCGCCATGACCCAGCCTGCTCAATCCATCACGCCAGTCCGTTCGGAGCCCGCCTACACCCGCGGCGCAGCGCTGCCCGCGCTGCTGAACTCGCGCATCCTGATTCTGGACGGCGCGATGGGCACGATGATCCAGCGCTACAAGCTCGACGAAGCCAGCTATCGCGGCGAGCGCTTCAAGGACTACGCGCGCGACATCAAGGGCAACAACGAACTGCTGTCGATCACCCAGCCGCAGATCATCGCCGAGATTCACGAGCAGTATCTCGCGGCGGGCGCGGACATCATCGAGACCAACACGTTCGGCGCGACCACGGTCGCGCAGGCCGACTACGGCCTGGAATCGCTCGCCGTCGAGATGAACATCGAATCGGCGAAGCTCGCGCGCGCCGCGTGCGACAAGTACGCAACGCCGGACAAGCCGCGCTTCGTCGCCGGCGCGATCGGCCCGACGCCGAAAACCGCCAGCATTTCGCCGGACGTCAACGATCCGGGCGCGCGCAACGTGACCTTCGACGAACTGCGCGCCGCGTACTACGAGCAGGCGAAAGCGCTGCTCGACGGCGGCGCGGACCTGTTCCTCGTCGAAACGATCTTCGACACGCTGAATGCGAAGGCCGCGCTGTTCGCGCTCGACGAGCTGTTCGAAAACACCGGCGAGCGTCTGCCGATCATGATCTCGGGCACCGTCACCGATGCGTCGGGCCGCATTCTGTCGGGCCAGACCGTCGAGGCCTTCTGGAACTCGCTGCGTCACGCGAGGCCGCTCACGTTCGGCCTGAACTGCGCGCTCGGCGCGGCGCTGATGCGTCCGTACATCGCCGAGCTCGCGAAGCTGTGCGACACCTACGTGTCGTGCTATCCGAACGCCGGCCTGCCGAACCCGATGAGCGACACCGGCTTCGACGAATTGCCCGCGGATACCTCTGGCCTGCTGAAGGAATTCGCCGAAGCGGGGCTCGTGAACATCGCCGGCGGCTGCTGCGGCACGACGCCCGAGCACATCGCGGCGATCGCGAAGGCGCTCGCCGAGCTGAAGCCGCGCAAGTGGCCGAGCCAGTATCGCGACGCGGCCTGAGCCCGCCGAAACACTTCGCCCCGACGTCCTGCACGTCCCTTAACGCACGCACCCGACTCGCACACACGCCATGACCGATCACACCATGCGCCTTGCCGGCCTCGAGCCGTTCAACGTCACGTCCGGGACGCTCTTCATCAACGTTGGCGAACGCACCAATGTGACCGGCTCGAAAGCGTTCGCGCGAATGATCCTGAACAATCAGTTTGACGAAGCATTGGCCGTCGCGCGCCACCAGGTCGAGAACGGCGCGCAGGTAATCGACATCAACATGGACGAGGCGATGCTCGATTCGAAGGCGGCAATGGTCCGCTTCATGAATCTGATTGCGTCGGAGCCGGACATCGCGCGCGTGCCGATCATGATCGACTCGTCGAAATGGGACGTGATCGAGGCGGGTCTCAAGTGCGTGCAGGGCAAGGCGATCGTCAACTCGATCTCGCTGAAGGAAGGCAAGGAAGCGTTCGTTCATCATGCGAAGCTGATTCGCCGCTATGGCGCGGCTGCGGTCGTGATGGCGTTCGACGAACAGGGCCAGGCCGATACGTTCCAGCGCAAGACCGGGATTTGCAAGCGCTCGTACGACGTGCTCGTCAACGAAGTCGGCTTTCCGCCCGAGGACATCATCTTCGATCCGAACATCTTTGCGATCGCGACCGGCATCGAGGAACACAACAACTATGCGGTCGACTTCATCGAGGCGACCCGCTGGATCAAGCAGAACCTGCCGTACGCGAAGGTGAGCGGCGGCGTGTCGAACGTGTCGTTCTCGTTCCGCGGCAACGATCCGGTGCGCGAGGCGATTCACACCGTGTTCCTCTATCACGCGATCCAGGCGGGGATGGACATGGGCATCGTCAACGCGGGCCAGCTCGGCGTGTATGCCGAACTCGATCCCGAACTGCGCGAGCTCGTCGAAGACGTCGTGCTGAACCGCCGTCAAGACGGCACCGACCGCCTGCTCGAAATCGCCGACAAGTTCAAGAGCGGCGCCGCGAAGAAGGAAGAGAACCTCGAGTGGCGCAAGCAGCCGGTCGAGAAGCGTCTCGCGCATGCGCTCGTGAGCGGCATCACCACGTTCATCGTCGAAGACACCGAGGAAGTGCGCGCGAAGATCGCCGCTGCAGGCGGCCGTCCGATCAACGTGATCGAAGGTCCGCTGATGGACGGCATGAACATCGTCGGCGACCTGTTCGGCCAGGGCAAGATGTTCCTGCCGCAGGTCGTGAAGTCGGCGCGCGTAATGAAGCAGGCGGTCGCGCATCTGATCCCGTTCATCGAGGAAGAAAAGCGCCAGCTCGCGGCGGCCGGCGGCGACGTGCGCGCCAAGGGCAAGATCGTCATCGCGACCGTGAAGGGCGACGTGCACGACATCGGCAAGAACATCGTGTCGGTCGTGCTCCAGTGCAACAACTTCGAAGTGGTCAACATGGGCGTGATGGTCCCGTGCAGCGAGATCCTCGCGAAGGCGAAGGTCGAGGGCGCGGACATCATCGGGCTGTCGGGCCTGATTACGCCGAGTCTCGAAGAAATGGCCTACGTCGCATCGGAAATGCAGCGCGACGACTACTTCCGCGTCAAGAAGATTCCGCTCCTGATCGGCGGCGCGACGACCTCGCGTGTGCACACGGCGGTGAAGATCTCTCCGCACTACGACGGGCCGGTGGTCTACGTCCCGGACGCGTCGCGCTCGGTATCGGTCGCCTCGAGCCTGCTGTCCGACGAGGGCGCCGCGAAGTACATCGACGAACTGAACGCCGACTACAACCGCATCCGCGATCAGCATGCGAACAAAAAAGCACAGCCGATGGTCACGCTCGCGCAAGCGCGCGCCAATAAGACGAAGATCGACTGGGCAGGCTATCAGCCGGTCAAGCCGAAGTTTATCGGCCGGCGCGTGTTCAAGAACTTCGATCTGAACGAGCTCGCGAACTATATCGACTGGGGTCCGTTCTTCCAGACGTGGGATCTCGCCGGCCCATATCCGGCGATTCTCAATGACGAGATCGTCGGCGAATCGGCGCGGCGCGTGTTCTCCGACGGCAAGTCGATGCTCGCGCGCCTGATTCAGGGCCGCTGGCTGCAGGCCAACGGCGTGATCACGCTGTTGCCGGCCAACACGGTGAACGACGACGACATCGAAATCTACACGGACGAATCGCGCACCGAAGTCGCGCTGACGTGGCGCAATCTGCGTCAACAGAGCGTGCGGCCGGTGGTCGACGGGGTGATGCGGCCGAACCGCTCGCTGGCCGACTTCATCGCGCCGAAGGACTCGGGCGTCGCCGACTACATCGGCATGTTCGCGGTGACGGCGGGTCTTGGCGTCGACGTGAAGGAGAGGCAGTTCGAGAAGGATCTCGACGACTACAGCGCGATCATGCTGAAGGCGCTCGCGGACCGGCTCGCCGAAGCATTCGCCGAAGCGTTGCACGCGCGCGTGCGGCGCGACCTGTGGGGCTACGCGAACAGCGAAAACCTCTCCAGCGACGAGCTGATCGCCGAAAAATACCGCGGCATCCGCCCGGCGCCAGGCTATCCGGCCTGCCCCGACCACCTCGTCAAGCGCGACATGTTCGACGTGCTGCAGGCGAACGAAATCAACATGAGCGTGACCGAATCGCTGGCGATGCTGCCGGCGGCGAGCGTGTCGGGCTTCTACCTCGCGCATCCGGACAGCACCTATTTCTCGGTCGGCAAGATCGGCGCGGATCAGCTCGACGACTACGCGCAGCGGATGTCGCTCACGAAAGCGGACGCCGAGCGCGCGTTGGCGCCGTTGCTTTGAGCGTGAAGCGATACGTGGCCGGGCCATGCGGCCCGAGCCGCGCGTGCGCGACTATATCGAGTCCGAAAGACAGAATATTTGGCGCCACGGCAATTTCGGCTTTGTAGACTGAGTCGGCTTTCATCCCGTCAGGCGCGAGCACAACGCGCCGGCTCACCGAGATTGCAACCGTCAACGGAGAAAAATCGTATGAAGAAGCTGACACTGTTATTGACCGCTGTTTCGCTGGCCGCGGGCGCTTCCGTGGCGCTCGCACAACCCGCCGCGCCGGGCGGATCGAGCGCGGTCAGCTCCTACTCGCCCCCCACCGAGGCGCATGTCAAAAAGGCGAAGAAGCAAAAGATGAAGAAAGGCGCGGCAGCGTCGGCGGCCCCCGCGAGCCAGTGAGCGGCGAGGCGGACAAGCCCTCTGAATGACAAAGAGCCCGCGTCAAGCGGGCTCCTTTCTTTGAGTGCGCCCCAAAAGCGCTTATGAAGGCCTTCTGAGACCGGGCCGCGGCGCTCGGGACCCAGCAGAAATCAAAGCCCCCAGACGATATCCGCGTTTTCCTTCTGCGCCGCGCGCAGCATGTCGAGGAACGGATACGCGCGCTGCGCGAGACCGGGCGGAATCTCGTGACGATCGCGGCCGTCTTCGCCCTCGTGGAAATGGCCCTCGTGCTCGGCGCGCTCCTGCTTGTCGGAGGTGATCGCCGCTTCGAGCTTCTCGATGGCCGGGCCCAGTTCGTCGTGAGTAATGACGCCCCGCTGCCCAAGGCGTTTGCCGACAATGCCGACCAGATACTGCGCCAGATTCTCCAGCATCATCACGTCCGGGCAGGCGTGGCACTTGAAAGTAATCAGCATGACTGTTCCCTTTTTCGTTATGTCGGGTTAACGCATGAACGTCCCAAGGGCGGCAACAGCGCGCGCCTGACGTGGCGCCGGCAAGGCGCGGCGGCCCCAGCCCCTCGTGGGCAACTCATTGAACATATTAGCACCTGCTAAAATCCGTCTGAACGGAAAAGCGCGCCGCCCAGCGCCACGTATGGCAAGGCTCGACGAGCATCGCACACGTGTGCCAGGCGGGGGCGTCGAACCATCGGCCGCGATCCGCATCGTTGCGCTGCTTGCATTGCGTCTCGTCGCATGGCCTGGGGGACAGTCTGCCATCGGCGCCGCAAAGCGCTGCCGCGTTCAACGCTTGCGACACCGGCCTCGGCCGGCGCCTCTTCCGCCTTACCGGATTGCCTCACTGGACTCGCAACAAGCATGCTGCCCGCACACAAACACACACTCGAAACACTGCTCGCCGAGACGGTGAAGCAGGTCGCGACTGCCACCCAAGGAGCGACGGAAGCCGCCTTCGTCTCGCCCGCCATCGCGCTGGAGCGCCCGAAAGTCGCCGCGCACGGCGACGTCGCGTGCAACGTCGCGATGCAGCTCGCCAAGCCGCTGCGCGCCAATCCGCGCCAGCTCGCGCAACAGATCGTCGATGCGCTGCTCGTCAATCCGCAGGCCAAAGGCCTGATCGACACCGCCGAAGTGGCGGGCCCCGGCTTCATCAACCTGCGGCTCACGGCGGCAGCCAAGCAAGGCGTGATCGCCGCCGTGTTCGCCGAGAAGGACGCGTACGGCCGCTCACGGCGCGACGCCGGCAAGCACGTGCTGATCGAGTTCGTGTCGGCCAACCCCACCGGCCCCCTGCACGTCGGCCACGGCCGCCAGGCCGCGCTCGGCGACGCGCTCGCGAACGTGCTCGCGTCGCAGGGCTGGGACGTGCACCGCGAGTTCTACTACAACGACGCCGGCGTGCAGATCCACACGCTCGCCCTGTCGACCCAGGCACGCGCACGCGGCCTCGCCCCCGGCGACGAAGGCTGGCCCGCGTCGGCCTATAACGGCGAGTACATCGCCGACATCGCGAAAGACTATCTGAACGGCATCACGGTCGAGGCGAGCGACGGCGAGCCCGTCACCGGCGCGCGCGACGTCGAGGACCTCGAGGCGATCCGCCGCTTCGCGGTCACGTATCTGCGTCGCGAGCAGGACATGGATCTGCAGGCGTTCGGCGTGAAGTTCGACCAGTACTACCTGGAATCGTCGCTGTACACGGAAGGCCGCGTCGAGAAAACGGTCGACGGGCTGATCGCCGCGGGCAAGACCTACGAGCAGGAAGGTGCGCTGTGGCTGCGCACCACCGACGACGGCGACGACAAAGACCGCGTGATGCGCAAGACCGACGGCACCTACACGTACTTCGTGCCGGACGTCGCCTATCACGTCGCGAAGTGGGAGCGCGGCTTCACCAAGGTCATCAACGTGCAGGGCTCGGATCACCACGGCACGATCGCGCGCGTGCGCGCAGGTCTGCAGGGTCTCGGCATCGGCATTCCGAAGGGCTACCCCGACTACATCCTGCACAAGATGGTCACGGTCATGCGCAACGGCGAAGAGGTGAAGATCTCGAAGCGCGCGGGCAGCTACGTGACGGTGCGCGACCTGATCGAATGGTCGGGCGGCGCGACGCCGGGCTCGGAAGCGGCCGTCGATCTGATCGACGAGGAAACCATTCGCCGCGGCCGCGACGCGGTGCGCTTTTTCCTGATCTCGCGCAAGGCGGACACCGAGTTCGTGTTCGACATCGACCTCGCGCTGAAGCAGAACGACGAGAATCCGGTGCACTACGTGCAGTATGCGCACGCGCGCATCTGCTCGGTGATCGCCGAGTGCAACGCGCGCTACGGCCTCGACGAGAACGCGCTCGCAAGCGTGGATTTCGCGCCGCTGACAAGCGAGCGCTCGATGGCGCTGCTCAACAAGCTCGCCGAATTCCCGGACATGCTGCAGCACGCCGCCGACGAACTCGCGCCGCACGCGGTCGCCTTCTACCTGCGCGAACTCGCCGGCGAATTTCACTCGTTCTACAATGACCGTGCCGAGCGCGTGCTGGTCGACGACGCGGCCGAACGCAACGCTCGCGTCGCGCTGCTCGCGGCCACGCGCCAGGTGCTGGCCAACGGTCTCGCGACGATCGGCGTCTCCGCTCCCGTCAAGATGTAACTCCTCCAGCGTAATATGCGCGCGGCCGTCGTTATAATCGGCGGCCGTTCCTGGATTCTTTTTGCAGGTGATTCGTACGATGGCAAAACCACGCCGCACAACAAAGCAATCGAAGCAAACCGGGGGCACTTTTCTCGGCATCGTGCTGGGCCTGATCGTCGGCCTGGCGATCGCGGTAGTGGTGGCGCTGTATATCACCCGTGCACCTACGCCGTTCGTGTCGAAGGTCGCGCCGCCAGCGGCGACCGACAACGGTGCGAGCCAGCCGCAATACGATCCGAACCGTCCGCTGCAAGGCAAGACGCCGGGCCAGCCGGTGCCGCAGGCCGCGCAACCGGCTCCGCCGAACACCGCGCCGGGCCAGACCAACGCCCAGACCCAGTCGGGCATGCTCGAAGAACCGCAGATCGTCGAAGTGCCGCCGTCGGGCGGCAACGCGAATAACAACGGCACGGCGGTCGCGCCGAATCCCGCGCAGGAGAACGGTACCGGCGGCATCGTCGCGCCGGCGCCGGCGAAGAAGCCGCAGACCTCGAGCGCGCCGGCCGCCACGGCGGCAGGCTCGGCGCCTAAGAGCGCGACCACGGCCGCCAACGCCAAGCCGGGCCCGGCCGCCGCTCCGGCGCCCGGCGAGGCGAACACCGGCTATTTCCTGCAGGTCGGCGCGTACAAGACCTCCGCCGATGCCGAACAGCAGCGCGCGCGCCTCGCGTTCCAGGGCTTCGAATCGAAGGTCACGCAGCGCGATGCCGGCGGCGTCACCTACTACCGCGTGCGCATCGGGCCGTTCTCGAAGTTCGAGGACATGAATTCGAGCCGTCAGCGTCTGTCGGACGCGGGTGTCGATACCGCGGTGATCCGCTTCACCAAACAATAAATAAACGGTAATGCCGGCCCGCACGGCGCGTCGAACTATCGGCGCGGCGCGCGGGTCACAAGCACGATGGCCGCTTCGACCTGTAGCTTCGACCTGTATTGTGGCGGGCGGCCACACCGAATCCGACCAGCGGCGACGGGCCCTTAGCATGGCGTCGCCGCGCTACCGCCTTATCTGGGTCTACACAACATGAAAAAGCTGCTGAGCATCCTGTTTCTCTCGCTAGGCCTGATCGCGGCCAGCGCGCATGCGTCGCCGACCGCGCCGGTTGCCGGCAAGGACTACACCGTGCTGGCCTCGCCGCAACCGACCGACGTGCCGGCCGGCAAGATCGAAGTCATCGAATTCTTCTGGTACGGCTGCCCGCATTGCAATGAATTCGACCCGTTCCTCGAAGCCTGGGTCAAGAAGCAGGGCCCGGACGTCGTGTTCCGCCGCGTGCCGGTCGCCTTCCGCGACGACTTCATCCCGCACTCGAAGATGTACCACGCGCTCGACGCGCTCGGCGTCGCGAACGAACTGACGCCGAAGGTGTTCAACGAAATCCATGTCAACAAGAACTATCTGCTGACGCCGGAAGACCAGAGCAAATACCTCGCGAAGCTCGGCGTCGATCCGAAGAAGTACATGGAAGCGTACAACTCGTTCTCGACGCAAAGCGCGCTGCAGAAGGACAAGAAGCTGCTCGACGACTACAAGATCGACGGCGTGCCGACGCTCGCCGTGCAGGGCAAGTATGAAACCGGCCCGGCCGCGACCGGCACCCTGCCGGGCACGGTCCAGGTGCTCGACTACCTCGTCTCGCAAGTCCGCGCCAAGAAGATGTAATCACGAGGCGCCGGTATGACCTCTCCGCTGAAGGTTTTCATTACCGGCGCTTCGAGCGGCATCGGCCTCGCGCTCGCCGGCGAATACGCACGGCGCGGCGCGATTCTCGGCCTCGTCGCCCGCCGCGGCGACGCGCTCGCCGCGTTCCAGCGGTCCCATCCCCAGAACACCGTCTCGATCTATGCAGTCGACGTGCGCGACGCGGAAGCGCTCGCCGATGCGGCCGCGCGCTTCATCGCCGCGCACGGCCTGCCGGACGTCGTGATCGCCAACGCCGGCATCAGCCGCGGCGCGCTAACGGGTCACGGCGATCTGCGCACGTTCCGCGAGGTGATGGACATCAATTACTTCGGCATGGTCGCGACGTTCGAGCCATTTGCCGCCGCGATGGCCGCATCGAAGCGCGGCACGCTGGTCGGCATTGCGAGCGTCGCGGGCGTGCGCGGCTTGCCCGGTTCGGGCGCGTACAGCGCGTCGAAATCGGCGGCCCTGAAGTATCTCGAGGCGTTGCGCGTCGAGATGCGGCCGTTCGGCGTCGGGGTCGTCACGATCGCGCCCGGCTATATCCGCACGCCGATGACCGAGCACAATCCGTACAACATGCCATTCCTGATGGACCCCGACCGTTTCGCGGCGAAGGTCGCGCGGGCGGTCGAACGGCAGACGTCGTTCGGGGTGTTTCCGTGGCAGATGCGCGTGGCCGCGATGCTGCTGCATGTGCTGCCGCGCTGGCTCTACGACCACGTGTTCGAACGCGCGCCGCGCAAGCCGCGCGCCGCCACCGAGTAAGCCATGCAGTCCCGTGCGGTCGATGCAGCCGGCGTCGCGCACGAATCCGCGGGCACCGACGCGCGCATCGTGTCGCTGGTGCCGAGCCTCACCGAAACGCTGTTCGCGCTCAGCCTCGAGCGGCAGATCGTCGGGCGCACCGGCTTTTGCGTGCATCCGCGCGACAAGGTCCGGGCGGTGCCGAAGGTCGGCGGCACGAAGGCCGTCAAACTGGACGCGATCCGCGCGCTGCGCCCCACCCATCTGATCGTCAATGTCGACGAGAACGAACGCGACACCGTCGAGCAACTGCGCGCGTTCGTGCCGCACATCGTCGTCACCCATCCGCAGACGCCGCACGACAACCTCGCGCTGTTCGCGCTGCTCGGCGCGATCTTCGGGCGTGAAGAAGAAGCGCGGCGCTTGAGCAACTCGCTCGAAGCGCGTCTGCGCGAAGCCGGCGCTCACGCCTTCGCCGCGCAGAGCGTGCTGTACCTGATCTGGCGCGAACCGTGGATGAGCGTCGCACGCGACACCTACATCGCCGCGATGCTGCGCCTCGTGAACTGGCATACGCTCCCCGACGTGCGCGGCGGCAGCGCGGGCGCCGCGCGTTACCCCACGCTCGACTTCGACGACGCGCCGTGGCTCGCGCAGGTCGACCGGGTGCTGCTGTCGAGCGAGCCGTACCGCTTCACGGCCGCGCATCGCGATGCGCTCGCGCGCGATCCGCGTCTCACCGGCAAGCGCATCGATCTGATCGATGGGGAAATGACGTCGTGGTACGGCGTGCGCGCAATAAGTGGCATCGGCTACCTGCTGCGTCAGGCCGCCGCAGCCTGAGGCGGCAGCATGGCCGCGCCGCCCCCATATGGATATGTCGATTAAATTGTTGTCGCCAAAATGGCCCTTCGATAAGCTTTCGCGAAGGCGCGCCGCCGGCCAGGCCTCGAAGGCCTGGCGCCCAGGCCTCAGGCCGGGATCGCCCGACCCGTACGACGGCGCCGGGAACGTATCACAATCGTGGCGACGCGCGCGCCGGGACCGCTGACCTGCCCGCTCACGCATCGCCGCCATAAACACAACCAGACGCACTGCCTGACTGCGCTCGTTACCGGAGATCCTATGCGTTTCAAACTGCTCGCAGCCGCCATCCTGCTCACTGCGCCCGCGCTCGTGCTCGCCAAACCGTTGACCGTCTGTACCGAATCGAGCCCCGACGGCTTCGACGTCGTGCAGTTCAATTCGCTCGTCACGACGAATGCATCGGCCGACGTGATCTTCAACTCGCTGGTGTCGTTCGACGAAGCCGCGAAGAAGGTCGTGCCCGCGCTCGCCGACAAGTGGGAAGTGAGCCCCGACGGCCTGACGTACACGTTCCACCTGCGCCCCAACGTGCAGTTTCAAACCACCGACTACTTCAAGCCCACCCGCGCGCTCAATGCCGACGACGTGATCTTCACGTTCGACCGCATGCTCAACGACAGCAATCCGTGGCACAAGGTGGCGGGCGCGAGCGGCTTCCCGCATGCGCAATCGATGGGGCTGCCGAAGCTGATCAAGTCGATTACCAAGGTCGACGACAACACGGTCAAGTTCGAGCTGAACGAGCCGAACGCGACGTTCCTGTCGATCCTGACGATGGGCTTCGCGTCGATCTATTCGGCCGAGTACGCGGACCAGTTGCTGAAGGCCGGCAAGCAGGTCGATCTGAATGCGAAGCCGATCGGCACCGGCCCGTTCGTGCTGAAAAGCTATACGAAAGACGCGGTGATCCGTTATGACGCGAACCCGACCTACTGGGGACCGAAGCCGAAGATCGAGCGCCTGATCTACGCGATCACGCCGGACGCGACCGTGCGCGCGCAGAAGGTGAAGGCTGGCGAATGCGAGATCGCGCTGTCGCCGAAGCCGCAGGATCTTGCCGACGCGAAGAACGACAAGTCGCTCGCGATCGTGCAGACGCCCGCGTTCATGACGGCCTTCGTCGCGCTGAACACGCAGCAGAAGCCACTTGAAAACCAGAAGGTGCGCGCCGCGCTGAACATGGCGTTCGACCGCACGACATATCTGAAGACCGTGTTCGACAACACCGCGACGCCGGCCGTGAACCCGTTTCCGCCGAATACGTGGAGCTACAACCATTCGATCAAGGGCTGGCCGTACGACCCGGCGAAGGCGAAGAAGCTGCTCGCCGACGCGGGCTATCCGAACGGTTTTGAAACGACGATCTGGGTGCGTCCGAATGGCAGCGTGCTCAATCCGAATCCGAAGGCCGGTGCCGAACTGCTGCAGGCCGACTTCGCGAAGATCGGCGTGAAGGCGGACGTAAAGGTGATCGAATGGGGCGAGCTGATCAAGCAGGCGAAGCAGGGTCAGCATGACACGCTGTTCATGGGCTGGGCCGGCGACAACGGCGATCCGGACAACTATCTGTCGCCGCTCTTCAGTTGCAACGCGGTGAAGTCGGGCATCAACTTCGCGCGCTTCTGCGATCAGGACCTCGACAAGCTGATCGCCGACGGCAGAGCGACGTCCGATATCGCCAAGCGCACGAAAGCGTATGAAGCCGCGCAGCAGATCATCCACGACGAAGCGCTGTGGATTCCGCTCGGCTATCCGACCGCTGCCGCGATCACGCGCACGAACGTGAGCGGGTATCACGTGAGTCCGTTTGGTCGGCAGAATTTTGGGGCGGTGGTGGTGCAGTGATTTTGCGCTGCGGTTAGCGCAGGCGGCCCTGCAGGAAAGCCCGGTTCTTGAACCGGGCTTTTTTTATTCAACGCGCGAATTGGCTGGTTGCATCTGACACTGCGTAACCTTTTTTCGACATGATCTCGGGCCTTCGCCCGCCAGACCGATTCCTAATGCAATTTTCCTCAGGCAAGAAGCTGATAATTGCTTGCAAAGTAGCCGCCCACACTTTGACAGAAGGAATGGTTATGGCAATGCAAGCTCCAACGAGGACAGGTTTTGAACGGTGGCAGGATGGCGTTAGCAAGGCTGTAAGCGATGCCAAATGGAATTCCTGGGACTGCGAGATCCAGATGGCAGTCCATGAGTACAACCGCCATCTCTGCGGCACTTCCGGGTACGTGCCCCTGGACTGGCAGCTTATCAAGCCGATGTTGTGGGTCGAAACAGGTGCCCACGATCCTCAGTGGAACGCCAAGCCGATGCGAATTGGGGTTGCAGGCGATCCTGGATTAGCATCGCTGCTTTCAGGTAATGAAGGCGGCGATTTGATTGTGCCGCCAGCCTGGATAGGACGGCTGACAATGGCCTCAGTCAGAACGATACCGGCGTATAACATCCGTGCTGGTATTGGTTATTTGCTGATGCGCATGGCACATTTTAAGTACCGAAGCGTACTTCGTGCTGACCCTAAGGTTTACGAAATCGCGGTCACGCTAGGAAACAGCCTCGACAAGATGGCGAAGGCTCAGGGCACGACGATCGACACGTTAAAAGAGCTGAATCCCACCGCCACCGTTCTGCGACCCGGACAAGTGTTGATGTACCGGAAGGCTTCAGTTCAAAAGGCTATTACGAGCTGGCGCCCCTTCTCCGCGGCATTGATAGCGGAGCGTTATAACGGAGGCGGTGACCTCAACTACGCCAGAAAGCTTGATTACGCTTTGTCAATGGTGCGTAAAGGAAAGGTGGCCCTATGCGCGCGATAAAGCTGATCTGTTTAGGCCTGGCCGTCTGCCTGCCAACGTTGGTCCTTGCGACCTCAACTGCTCTCGTTGCAAGCGAGCGGGCTTTACGCGAAGAATGCAGTGCATTCTCGCAAGCGGGAATGCGGGACTGTCTGGCAGAGAAAGCAGAGGCCAGTCAGAAGGCCCTCAGACGAGCCGAGGAGAAGATGGCTGGCACCATCTCCAAATGGGATGAAGACAACAAGTACGTGAACCAGGCCAAGGCAAGACTCGTCGCATCAAACAGCAAATTCGCTAAGTACCGCGAGACTCAATGCCAGTTCGCAGCTTCGCTAAGCGGTGGTGGAGCCGGCAGTGCACGCGAAGTGCGCAGTTTGGCTTGCGTTGCGGAACTCAACAACCGGCGTGCCCAGCAACTTCGCGACGCTGCATCTGACTTGCCGTTGAAATAGTTCGAATGAACACACCCAGCACCGTTGCGCCGCTGAGTGCGCTCATATAGCGCATCGAATCGAAAAGATCACACCGCCGCAAACCGAATCACCCCATCCGCATCCTGCGTCCGCTTCAAATCCCCCGCCCGCCACAGCAGATGCAAATGCGCGAGCGCCTCACCCATCGCGAATGTCATCTGATGGATATCGAGCTGGCGCTTGAACATCAACGGCACGATATCGGCGGCGCTGCGCGGCTTTTCCGCACATGCTTCGCGCACTTCGGCGAGCCGCGCGTCGTGATGCTCGCGCAATTGACGAATGCGCGTGCGCACGCCGCGAAACGGCTTGCCATGCGACGGCAGCACGAGCGTAGCTTCGGGCATCGTCTCGTAGCGGCCGAGCGACTCCAGATACAGTTCGAGCGGCGAACCCTCAGGCTCGATATCGAACACCGACACGTTGGTCGAAATGCGCGGCAGCACCATGTCGCCGGAAATCAGCGTGCCGGTTTGCGCGCAGTGCAGCGCACAGTGTTCCGGCGAGTGGCCGAAGCCCGTCACCACGCGCCACGTCCTGCCGCCGATCCTGACATCCTCGGCTTCGCGCAAACGGCGGTATTGCCCCGGAATCGCCGGCACGAGGCTCGAGTAGTAGCTATTGCGATTGCGCAGTTTCTCGAGCGATTCGGCGTCGGTCAGACCGTGCCGCGCGAAGTGCCGCGCCGCGGCCTCGCCACCCGCGTTCGAGCCGTCGCCGGTCGCCATCACGCGCGCCTGCATGTATTCGCCGAGCGTCATCCACAGCCGCGCGTCCCAACGCTTTTTATCGCCACCGCCGCACACCCAATGCGCGAGGCCGATGTGATCCGGATGGCAATGCGTGACGATCACGCGCAGCACCGGCAGGCCGTCGAGCACCGATTCGAACACGCTCTCCCAATTCGCCTTGATCGTGTCCGACGTGATGCCGCAATCGACCACGGTCCAGCCTTGCTGGCCGTCGATCTCATCGCGCAGCAGCCACAGGTTGATATGGTCGAGCGCGAATGGCAGCGGCATGCGCAGCCAAAGCACGCCGGGCGCGACTTCCATCGTGCGGCCCGCGTCGGGCATCGTGTCGTTGAAGGGGTATTCGAGCTGGTGTTCGAGTGCATTCATGGGGACTGTCTTCCTCCGACGACCCTCCGGCATGGCGAGGTGTGCGATGCCGGTCGGCCGGGTTGTGGTTGCTTTCCGCTCAGGTTGACGATAACGTAAACGTCGATTCTATCGTCCAATCCGGTTTTGTGCCGGCCAAGCGGCCACGAGATGTCCCGATGAATACGCAATACACGATCACCGAGCTCGCGCGCGAATTCGACGTCACGCCACGCGCGATCCGATTCTACGAAGACCAGGGTTTACTCTCACCGAGCCGCGAGGGTTCGAGCGGCTTGCGGCGCGTCTATTCGGGCCGCGACCGCACCCGTCTGAAGCTCACCTTGCGCGGCAAGCGGCTCGGCTTCACGCTGTCGGAGATCCGTGACCTGCTCGACGTCTACGAATCGCCGACCGATACCGTACCGCAGTTGCACGCGTTCCTCGCGACGGTCGCGCGTCATCGCGAAGTGCTAGAACGTCAGCGAGAAGATCTCGACGCGACGCTCGAAGATCTCGCGCAGTATGAAGCGCAGGCGCGCGCGCTGCTCGATGGCGCGAGGCACGAAGCGAAGCCTGCCTGAAGCTGCCTGACTCTGACCGGCGTTTGCGGAGCGCGCGTGATGAATCACTTCCCCAAGCTGTTATCGTCGCAAATCGGTTTCGACGTCGCGCAGACGATGCTCGAAGGGTTCGACCGTCACTACCGGATCTTCCGCGACGCGGCGATCCACGCGAAGACGCTGTTCGAAGCCGGCGACTGGCACGGCCTGCAAAAGCTCGCGCGCGACCGCATCACGTCGTACGACGATCGCGTGCAGGAATGCGTGCAGTTGCTCGAAGACGAGTACGACGCGGAGAACATCGACAGCGAAGTGTGGCAGCAGATCAAGCTGCACTACATCGGCCTCCTGACCACGCACCGTCAGCCGGAATGCGCGGAAACCTTCTTTAATTCGGTTTCCTGCAAGATTCTGCATCGCTCGTACTTCAACAACGATTTCATTTTCGTGCGCCCGGCGATCTCGACCGAATACATCGAGAACGACGAACCGGCCGCGAAGCCGACTTATCGCGCGTATTACCCCGGTACTGATGGACTTGCCGCAACGCTCGAACGGGTCGTCACGAACTTCCAGCTCGATCCGCCGTTCGAGGATCTGACGCGCGACGTCGCCTGCGTGATGCAGTCGATTCACGAAGCGTTCGGCGTGTTCGACGAAGCGCCGAACTTCCAGATTCACGTGTTGTCGTCGCTGTTTTATCGCAACAAGGCTGCATATATCGTCGGGCGCATCATCAACGGCGAGGCGCTGCTGCCGTTCGCGGTGCCGCTGCGTCACGTGAAACCGGGCGTGCTCGCGCTCGACACCGTGCTGCTCAAGCGCGAGCAGTTGCTGATCATCTTCAGCTTCTCGCACTCGTATTTTCTGGTCGACATGGAAGTGCCATCCGCGTATGTCGAGTTTCTGCGCACGGTCATGCCGGGCAAGCCGAAGGCGGAAATCTATACGTCGGTGGGTCTGCAGAAGCAGGGCAAGAATCTGTTCTATCGCGATCTGCTGCATCACCTGAAGCATTCGAGCGACCGCTTCATCGTCGCGCCCGGCATCAAGGGGCTCGTGATGCTGGTGTTCACGTTGCCGTCGTTCCCCTACGTGTTCAAGCTGATCAGGGACAACTTTCCGCCGCCGAAGGAAACCACGCGCGCGCAGATCCAGCAGAAGTATCTGCTCGTCAAACGTCATGACCGGCTCGGCCGGATGGCCGACACGCTCGAATATTCGAGCGTCGCGCTGCCGCTCGCGCGGCTCGACGAAACGCTGTTGCGCGAACTCGAAAAGGAAGTGCCGTCGCTGATCGAGTACGACGGCGACAACCTCGTGATTCGCCATCTGTACCTCGAGCGACGCATGGTGCCGCTCAATCTGTTCCTGCAGAACGGTAACGACGACGACGTCGAGCACGGCATCAAGGAATACGGCGACGCGGTGAAGGAGCTGATCCAGGCGAACATCTTCCCCGGCGACTTGCTGTACAAGAACTTCGGTGTCACGCGACATGGCCGCGTCGTGTTCTACGACTACGACGAGATCGAATACCTGACCGACTGCAACGTGCGTGCGGTGCCGGCGCCGCGCAACGAGGAAGACGAAATGTCGGACGAGCCGTGGTACGCGGTAGGCCCGCACGATATTTTCCCGGAGACGTACGGCACGTTCCTGCTCGGCGATCCACGCGTGCGGCGCTCGTTCATGCGGCATCACGCGGATTTCTTCGAGCCCGAGCTGTGGCAGCGATACAAAGATTTTCTGTTGAAGGGCGATCTGCCCGATTTTTTCCCGTACGACCAGAGCGTGCGCTTTTGCGTGCGCTATCCGGAGTGGTTCGCCGAAGCACCCGATGCGCAGGCGAACGAGCCAAATGTGCGCGTGGCTTGATGAATCCCACAAGGGTTCGCAGCGGGCAACGCGCGGCGGTAGCCATCCAAGC
The DNA here is from genome assembly GCF_014201065.1 of Paraburkholderia sp. Cpub6. Lineage (NCBI taxonomy): Bacteria > Pseudomonadati > Pseudomonadota > Betaproteobacteria > Burkholderiales > Burkholderiaceae > Paraburkholderia > Paraburkholderia sp. Cpub6. Next base: position 209,120 of record NZ_JACHDM010000005.1, on the reverse strand, counting down.
TATGACCAAGGAGCTCGAACATGAGTGACGCAAACCACAGTGGTATCAACTCCGATCCAATCGTAATCGTCAGCGCGGCGCGCACGCCGATGGCCGGCTTTCAGGGCGACTTCGCGTCGCTGAGCGCGCCGCAACTCGGCGCGGTCGCGATCAAGGCGGCCGTAGAACGAGCGGGTCTGAAGCCCGAGCAGATCGACGAAGCGGTGATCGGCTGCGTGCTGCCCGCCGGCCTCGGCCAGGCTCCCGCGCGCCAGGCCGCGCTCGGCGCGGGTCTGCCGCTCGCCACCGGCTGCACGACGGTCAACAAGATGTGCGGCTCCGGCATGCGCGCGGCGATGTTCGCGCACGACATGCTGGCCGCGGGCTCGCTCGACGTGATCGTCGCGGGCGGCATGGAGAGCATGACGAACGCACCCTATCTGCTGCCGAAGGCGCGCGGCGGCATGCGCATGGGCCACGGCCAGGTGCTCGACCACATGTTCTACGACGGCCTCGAAGATGCCTACGACAAAGGCCGTCTGATGGGCGCGTTCGCCGAGGAGTGCGCGGCGTCGTTCGACTTCACGCGCGAGGCGCAGGACGCGTTCGCGGTCGAGTCGCTGAACCGCGCGAAACGCGCGAACGAGGACGGCTCGTTCGACTGGGAAATCGCGCCAGTCACCGTAGCGGGCCGCAAAGGCGACGTCACGATCGCGCGCGACGAGCAGCCGTTCAAGGCCAACCTCGACAAGATCCCCACGCTGAAGCCCGCGTTCAGCAAGACCGGCACCGTGACGGCGGCGAACTCGTCGTCGATCTCGGACGGCGCAGCCGCGCTCGTGATGATGCGCGAGTCGACCGCGAAACGGCTCGGCGTGGCGCCGCTCGCGCGCGTCGTCGGTCATTCGACGTTCGCGCAGGCGCCCGCGAAGTTCACCACCGCGCCGGTCGGCGCGATCCGCAAGCTGCTCGGGAAGAACGGCTGGCGCGCCGGCGACGTCGATCTGTACGAGATCAACGAAGCGTTCGCGGTCGTCACGATGGCCGCGATGAAAGAGCACGATTTACCGCACAACAAGGTCAACGTGAACGGCGGCGCGTGCGCGTTAGGCCATCCGATCGGCGCCTCGGGCGCGCGCATTCTCGTCACGCTGATCGGCGCGCTGAAGAATCGCGGTCTGAAGCGCGGTGTCGCGACACTGTGTATCGGCGGCGGCGAGGCGACCGCGATGGGTGTCGAACTGATCTGACGCATCCACAAAATCTTCGAGGAATACGATGAAGACAGTGTTAATCGTCGGTGCATCGCGTGGCATCGGCCAGGAATTCGTCCGGCAGTACAGAAAGAGCGGCTGGCGCGTGCTCGCGACCGCGCGCGACGGCGCCGCGCTCGACGCGCTCAGCGAACTCGGCGCCGAAACCTTCGCGCTCGACGTCACCGCGCCCGAAGACATCGCGGCGCTCGGCTGGAAGCTCGACGGCGAACGGCTCGATGCCGCGATCCTGGTGTCGGGCGTGTACGGTCCGCGCACCGAAGGCATCGAAACGATCACCGCCGAGGACTTCGATCACGTGATGCACACGAACGTGCGCGGCCCGATGCAGCTGCTGCCAATCCTGCTGCCGCTCGTCGAGGAAACGGACGGCGTGCTCGCGGTGATTTCGAGTCGCATGGGCAGCATCGCCGATGCAAGCGGCACGACCGGCTGGCTGTATCGCGCGAGCAAGGCGGCGCTAAACGCCGTGCTGAAGCTCGCGTCGCTCGACGCGCAGCGCGCGACCTGCGTGTCGCTGCATCCCGGCTGGGTGCGCACCGACATGGGCGGCGCGCAGGCCGCGCTCGATCCCGCGCGCAGCGTGGCGGGCATGCGCGAGGTGCTGGCGCAGGCGGCGGCATCGCGCGACGCCTTCCACGGCCGCTTCTTTCAGCACGACGGCACGCAGCTCGACTGGTAGACAACTACGTTGCATGGGACCGGAGACACGCTCATGGTGCTTGATCAGGATCACCTGATGGTGCGCGACGCGCTGCGCACCTTCGTGCGCGAAGCGATCACGCCGTACGCGGCGCAATGGGACCGCGAGCGCACCTTCCCGCGCGACGTGCACCGGCAACTCGCCGAGCTCGGTGCTTATGGCGTGCTGGTGCCCGAAGCGTATGGCGGCGCCGGCATGGACGCGCTCGCGCTCGCGTTGATCCTCGAAGAAATCGCGGCCGGCGACGGCGGCACGTCGACCGCGATCTCGGTGAACAACTGCCCCGTGTGCAGCATCCTGCTCACCTATGGCAACGACGCGCAGAAGCGCGACTGGCTCACGCCGCTCGCGCGCGGCGAGATGCTCGGCGCATTCTGTCTGACCGAGCCGCAAGCGGGCTCGGATGCGTCGGCGCTGCGCACCACCGCGACACGCGACGGCGACGCGTACGTGCTTAACGGCGTCAAACAGTTCATCACGAGCGGCAAGAACGGCGACGTCGCGATCGTGATGGCCGTCACCGACAAGGCCGCTGGCAAGCGCGGCATCAGCGCGTTCGTCGTGCCCACCGGCACGCCGGGCTACGTGGTCGCGCGGGTCGAAGACAAGCTCGGCCAGCATTCGTCGGATACCGCGCAAATCGTATTCGAGGCGTGCCGCGTGCCGGCCGCGAACCTGATCGGCGCGGAAGGCGAAGGCTACCGGATCGCGTTGTCGGGTCTCGAAGGCGGGCGCATCGGTATCGCCGCGCAAAGCGTCGGCATGGCACGCGCCGCGTTCGAGGCGGCGCTGACTTACGCAAAAGAACGCGAGAGCTTCGGCGCGCCGCTGTTCTCGCACCAGGCGGTGCAGTTTCGCCTTGCCGACATGGCGACCCAACTCGAAGCCGCGCGTCAATTGATCTGGCACGCGGCGTCGCTGAAGGACGCGGGCCAGCCGTGTCTGACCGAAGCCGCGATGGCAAAACTGTTCGCCTCCGAAGCGGCCGAGCGCATCTGCTCGGCCGCCTTGCAGATTCACGGCGGCTACGGTTATCTGAGCGACTTCCCGGTCGAGCGGATTTACCGCGACGTGCGTGTGTGCCAGATCTACGAAGGCACGAGCGACATCCAGAAGATCCTGATCGCTCGCGCGCTCAGCTGAAATTTCAATGAACAAGCCATCGTTGTCACTGCAAAGACCTGTCGACTGTCCGTGCGGCGGCGCGGCGCCCGACGCACGCGGGGGCACCGCGACCAAAGCCCCGCGTTTCGCGCAATGCTGCGGCCGCTATATCGACGGCGGCGAAGCGGCGCCGCGCGCGCTCGAACTAATGCGCTCGCGCTATAGCGCGTACGTGCTCGGTGCAACCGACTACCTGCGCGCGACTTGGGACCCCAGCACCTGCCCCGCCGATCTCGACGTGGATCCCACCGCGCCCGACGCGCCCCGTTGGCTCGGACTGCAGATCAAAGGCTTCGCCGAAAGCGATGCCGATCACGCGACCGTCGAATTCATCGCCCGCTACAAAGTGGGGGGACGTGCTTATCGGTTGCATGAATCGAGTCGATTCGTGCGCGGCGATGATGGCCGCTGGCGTTATGTCGATGGCGACGTCAATGAGTAAATGAAGAGCATGCGCCGATTAAGCAATCGCTGCATTACGCGCCGAAGCTTTCTCGTGTCTTTCACTTGCCCTCGACAAACTTTATAAAGGCCTTTGCATAGGCCTTTTTTCGTTCCTCTCACGCGGGCTTCTTCGTTGGTCTCGCACCACAGCACTTACACGACCTTTACTCGCCGCTTCCCGCCATATGTCCCCGGCCCTTGCCCGGCAAGGCTTTGAAGCGTCGTTCGCACATGCAGCAATTTTTTCGTCACGGGTTCTCCTTGATTGCACAAAACAAAATTGTCGTGCCAGGATGAGTCCGTAGCTTCATGACGTCACATTGCGAGAGCGGGTCATACCGGCTCCGCAACATGCAAAGGAAGGCTGACCGGCCGCTGATCGAACGCGAGCCGCGCGGACTCCGACAGCATCAAGTGACGTTCATCCTCGGCGCGTGGGGTCGCGTCGGCCGTTGGGTTCATCCCGTGCAATCTCGATTTGCGAGCGTGCGCTTCCCGCAACGCTCGCGAGTGAGTCTGTTTGTGTCGAAATCGCGAACGAAAGCTGAATGTCAGCCGCGTTTTGCGCAACCGGACAGCACGGAGTTCAGGACACGTCTTTAAAGCAGGTGCGTCAATGGTGTTGAGCAAGGTTCTGACGAAGTGTGCGGCGATCTGCGCCGCGGCCACGTGTGCTGTCACGATCGCGCATGCCGATCCGCTCGCCTACTCGTCCCTTTCCGCACACGACGCGACGCCGTCGAGCGACATCCAGGGACCGCTGTCGCGCGCCCGCGTGCCGCGCCTCGCGCTGGACGACGACGTCTACCTGCCCACCGCTCACCTGAACGAAAAGATCATCCGCGTGCCGGTCGACGCCGCCGGCACGGTCACGCTTGAAACCACGATCTACAAGCCGGACGGCCCCGGCCCGTTCCCGATGATCGTCTTCAACCACGGCAAGATTCCGGGCGACCCGCGCACCCAGGAACGCAGCGACCCGCTGCCGTTCGCGCGCGAATTCGTGCGCCGCGGTTACATCGTCGTCGCGCCGAACCGCCAGGGCTTCGGTCACTCTGACGGCGTGTACGAGCAGGACGGCTGCGACGTCGAGCGCAACGGTCTTGGCCAGGCCGGCGACGTCGCAGCAACGATCGATTACATGTCGAAGCAACCTTATGTCGACGCGACGCACATCGCGGTGGCCGGCACCTCGCATGGCGGTCTTGCGACGATCGCATACGGGACCGAAGCGGCGCCCGGCGTGCGCGCGCTGATCAATTTCTCGGGCGGTCTGCGCCAGGACGCCTGCAAAGACTGGCAAGGCAATCTGACGCGCGCATTCGGCGCGTACGGCGAGAAGACTGCGGTGCCGTCGCTGTGGCTCTATGGCGATAACGATTCGGTGTGGAACGCGCCACTCGTCGCGGGCATGTATGCCGCGTATGGCGCGCATGGCGCCAGCGTGAAGATGGTCGACTTCGGCCACTACAAGAACGACGCGCATCGGCTGGTCGGCGACCGCGACGGCGTGCACGTATGGTGGCCGGCCGTCGAAGCGTTCCTCGCGCGCGCCGGTATGCCGACTGCCGTGCAGTATCACGTCGCCGATCCGGCCGCGCCGAAGGCAACCGGATTCGCCGCGCTCGACGCGGTCGACTCGGTGCCGTACCTCGACAACGAGGGCCGCAATGGCTATCGCAACTTCCTGCATCAGTATCCGAGCCGCGCGTTCGCGGTGTCGGATTCGGGCGCGTGGTCGTGGGCCGAGGGCGGCGACGATCCGATGTCGGTGGCGGTGACGAATTGCCAGAAGCAGAGCTCCGATCCGTGCCGGTTGTATGCGGTCGATAACGCGGTCGTGTGGGGCAATCAGAACTCGCAGACGGCGGATGCAAGCGATGCCGATGCCAATGGCCGCAAAGCGATCGCGAGCCGGGAGTGACGTACGAATAGAGGCGTGAGTCGAGCCGTAAATCGCGCCTGATTCTGATGTGCCGCAAGCCCGCCGTATCGGCGGGCTTTTTCTTGTGCGCTCAGTTCCCTCGCAAAAAAACACCTCGTCACCCCAAATTCTGGCCAGTAACAGCCCATTACTTTGACGTCGCTATCTCCGTCGATTGGCGAGCTTCCCTCACGAAATCGAACGAGCTGCATCGAACGATGCTGAACCTCGACGCCACCGCGAAAAACGAGCATTTCGCGGTTGATGCGCGCGACCAAATAAACCGCTAATCTCGACCCCGCGCACTCGCCGAGGCTTGCGTGCGTGGCAAAAAAGCACCCTGGAGTACCTCTTTGGAAAAGTCAGCAGTCCCCCCGGTCGCCCCTGAAGATTGGGTCGCCCGCAGCCTGCGCGCGGTGTGGCATCCGTGCACGCAGATGAAGCACCACGAACGTCTGCCGCTGATCCCCGTCGCGCGCGGTCAAGGCGCGTGGCTGTACGATCGCGCCGGTCATCGCTATCTCGACGCGATCAGTTCGTGGTGGGTCAATCTTTTCGGTCATGCGAACCCGCGCATCAACGCGGCGCTGAAAGATCAGCTCGATACGCTCGAACACGCGATGCTCGCCGGCTGCACGCACGAGCCCGCCGTCGAACTCGCGGAACGTCTGCACGCGTTGACCGGCAACACGCTCGGCCACGCGTTCTTCGCGTCGGATGGCGCGTCGGCGGTCGAGATCGCGCTGAAGATGAGCTTTCACAGCTGGCGCAACCGGGGCTACGCCGACAAGCAGGAATTCGTCTGCATCGCCAACAGCTACCACGGCGAGACGATCGGCGCGCTCGGCGTGACCGACGTCGCGCTGTTCAAGGACGCGTACGATCCGCTGATTCGTCACGCCCACGTCGTCGCCTCGCCCGATGCGCGGCTCGCGCAAGCGGGCGAAACCGCCGCCGACATCGCGCGCCGCGCGCTCGACCATGTGCGCGCGCTGTTCGAGGCGCGCGCGAACCGCATCGCCGCACTGATCGTCGAGCCGCTCGTGCAATGCGCGGCCGGCATGGCGATGCACGACGCGTCGTACGTCGCCGGATTGCGCGCGTTGTGCGACCGGTACGGCGTGCATCTGATCGCCGACGAAATCGCAGTCGGCTGCGGCCGCACCGGCACGTTCTTCGCGTGCGAACAGGCGGACGTGTGGCCGGACTTCCTGTGTCTGTCCAAAGGCATCAGCGGCGGCTATCTGCCGCTGTCGATCGTGCTGTCGCGCGACGAGATCTTCGCGGCCTTCTATCACGACGACACCGCGCGCGGCTTCCTGCACTCGCACTCGTACACCGGCAATCCGCTCGCGTGCCGCGCCGCGCTCGCGACGCTCGATCTGTTCACGAGCGACGACGTGCTCGCCGCCAACGCACGCAAATCGGCGACCCTCGCGGCCGCGCTCGCGCCGCTCGTCGAGCACGCGCACGTGCGCAATCTGCGTCAGCGCGGCACGATCTTCGCGTTCGACGCAATGATCGACGATCCTCAGCAAGCCAAAACGTTCTCGCGCCGCTTCTTCGAAAACGCGCTGCAACGCGAGCTGTTGTTGCGCCCGATCGGCACCACCGTGTACCTGATGCCGCCGTACATCCTCGACGACGAAGAACTCGCGCTGCTCGCCACGCGCTCGCGCGACACCTTCGACGCCACGCTCGCGGAGGCACGCTGATGCATCTGCTCGACACACTCGCCGAAGGCCTGAAGGAAATCGACGCGCGCGGCCTGCGCCGACGCCGGCGCACCGCCGACACACCATGCGCCGCGCACATGACGGTCGACGGCCGTGACATCATCGGCTTCGCGAGCAATGACTATCTGGGCCTTGCCGCGCATCCGCAATTGATCGACGCGATCGCCGAAGGCGCGCGCCTGTATGGCGCGGGCAGCGGCGGCTCGCATCTGCTCGGCGGTCATTCGCGTGCGCATGCGCAACTCGAAGACGATCTCGCCGAATTTGCCGGGGGCTTTCTCGACGATGCCCGCGCGTTGTATTTCAGCACCGGCTATATGGCGAATCTCGCGACGCTGACCACGCTCGCGGGCCGCGGCACGACGCTGTTCTCCGATGCGCTCAATCACGCTTCGCTGATCGACGGCGCGCGGCTGTCGCGCGCGGATGTGCAGATCTATCCGCACTGCGACGTGGATGCATTGAGCGCGATGCTCGAAGCGTCGGAGGCGGACGTCAAGGTGATCGTGTCCGACACGGTGTTCAGCATGGACGGCGACATCGCGCCGCTGCCGCGTTTGCTCGAACTCGCCGAGCGGCACGGCGCATGGCTGATCGTCGACGATGCGCACGGCTTCGGCGTGCTCGGTCCGCAAGGCCGTGGCGCGATCGCGCAGGCCGCGCTGCGCTCGCCGCATCTGATCTCGATCGGCACGCTCGGCAAGGCGGCGGGTGTCTCCGGCGCGTTCGTCGTCGCGCACGCGACCGTGATCGAATGGCTCGTGCAGCGCGCGCGTCCGTATATCTTCACGACCGCGTCGGTGCCGGCGGCCGCGCATGCGGTGTCGGCGAGTCTGCGCATCATCGGTGGCGTGGAGGGCGATGCGCGCCGCGCGCATCTCCAGCAACTGATCGAACGCACGCGCGCGATGCTGAAGGCGACGCCGTGGCTGCCCGTCGATTCGCATACGGCCGTGCAACCGCTGATCATCGGCGCGAACGATGCGACGCTCGACATCGCCGCGTCGCTCGATCGCGCGGGGCTGTGGGTGCCCGCGATCCGTCCGCCGACCGTGCCGACCGGCACGTCGCGTCTGCGCATCTCGCTGTCGGCCGCGCACTCGCATGCGGATCTCGACCGGCTCGAGGCCGGCCTGCAACAGGTCGGAGCGCGCGCGGCATGAGCAACATGATTAACGATGACGGCGCGCTGTCGCTGTTCGTCACCGGCACGGATACGGAAATCGGCAAGACCTTCGTGTCGTCGGCGCTATTGCGCGGCTTCGTGCGCGAAGGCCTGCAGGCAGCCGCGATGAAGCCGATCGCGGCGGGCGCGTTCGAAGTGAACGGCGTACTGCACAACGAGGACGCGGATCAGCTCGATGCCGCGTCGAGCGTGCTGCTGCCGCCCGCCATGCGCACACCGTATCTGCTGAAGGAACCGGCCGCGCCGCACATCGCGGCGGCGCTGGAAAACGTCTCGTTCGATCTCGAGCACGTCGTCGCGTGCCATCGCGAGGCGTTGAAGCTCGCCGAGGTGGTCGTTGTCGAAGGTGTCGGCGGCTTTCGTGTGCCGTTGACCGCGACGCAGGACACCGCCGATCTCGCCGTCGCGCTGAAGCTGCCGGTGGTGCTGGTGGTCGGCATGCGGCTCGGCTGCATCAGCCACGCGCTGCTGACAGCGGAGGCGATCGCCGCGCGCGGTCTAACGCTCGCGGGCTGGGTCGCGAATCGCATCGACCCGGACATGACCTTTCCCGACGAAAACATCGCGTCGATTCGCGTGCATTTCGCGCAAGCGTACGACGCGCCGTTGCTCGGCGTCGTGCCGCATATCAGCCCGCCGTCGCCGGAGCTTGCAGCGCAACAGCTCGACATTCGACGGCTTCTGCAAACGCTGCGCCAATTGCGCGCGGCATAGCGCTGCCCCGCAGCGCCGAACCCAAATTCATCCGTTTACGAGGATCGATCACATGACACAACTGAACATCGCAGCAGGCACCGCCGACATGAGCGCCACCAACAGCAATCCGACTGCCGCCGCCACTGAAGCGAAGCCGCTCGCGCGTTGGCGCGTCGCCGATATCGTCGCGTTGTACGAACTGCCGTTCAACGACCTGCTGTTTCGCGCGCAGCAAACGCATCGCGAGCATTTCGACGCCAATGCGGTGCAACTGTCGACGCTGCTGTCGATCAAGACCGGCGGCTGCGAAGAGGATTGCGCATACTGTCCGCAATCGGTGCATCACGACACGGGTCTCGTCGCCGACAAGCTGATGCCGGTCGACGAAGTGCTGGCCGCCGCGCAGGTCGCAAAGCAGAACGGCGCGACGCGCTTCTGCATGGGCGCCGCGTGGCGCAATCCGAAGGACCGTCATCTGGAGCCGATCAAGGACATGATCCGCGGCGTGAAGGCGATGGGCCTCGAAACCTGCGTGACGCTCGGCATGCTCGAAACGCACCAGGCACAGGCGCTGCGCGATGCGGGCCTCGACTACTACAACCACAACCTCGATACGTCGCCGGAGTTCTACGGCCAGATCATTTCGACGCGCACGTACCAGGATCGCCTCGACACGCTCGAACGCGTGCGCGACGCGGGCATCAACGTGTGCTGCGGCGGCATCGTCGGTATGGGTGAATCGCGCCGCGAACGCGCGGGGCTGATCGCGCAGCTCGCGAACATGGAGCCGTATCCGGAATCGGTGCCGATCAACAATCTGGTGCAGGTGCAAGGCACGCCGCTGACCGGGACCGAAGCGATCGATCCGTTCGAATTCGTGCGCACGATCGCGATTGCGCGCATCACGATGCCGCGCGCGATGGTACGTCTATCGGCCGGACGCGAGCAGATGGATGAGGCGTTGCAGGCAATGTGCTTCCTCGCAGGCGCGAATTCGATTTTCTACGGCGATCAGTTGCTGACCACGAGCAACCCGCAGGCGGAAGCGGATCGCAAGCTGCTCGCGCGCCTGGGGATTCGCGCTGAGGCTGCGCAGCAGATGCCGGTCGAGCAGTGTGGGGGCGAGCAAGGGTGTGCGCATGGGCATGGGGATCACGGCGTGGCGAATTGAGTCGCGGAACCGCTGAGTCGCATGCGCTGCGTGCGCGAACTAATGGTCTGCCTCGCCGCATAGTGGCGAAATTCACCCCGAAAGTTGGACGTTGATCCAATCTTCGGGGTGTTTTTCATGGCGAAGCTTTGATCACCAATTCAAGAAATCCAATCAATATACAAATTGCGTCAAATTAGGAATTGTTGCGATCGGTCTGATTTCAAAAATAACCTCGCACATGTAGGGTGATGATCCTGAGCACTTCAGGATGGCATGAATGCGTAAGGCAGCAGTACGACACGGTGACTCCACCACGACACGCGGATTCGTCATGGCCTATTCGTCAAGCATCTCCGATAACGGCAAAAAGATTGCCCTGAGCGGAGACGAAGCGACATGCGGCAACTGCAAGGGCACGTTCAAGCTTTTCGGCACCGGCAAAGGCATGTCCGAAAAAGGCCGGCATGTCGTTCTCGATGGCGATCGCGTGCTGTGTCCCTGCGGCAAAAACCGGGCGATAGTGGGCAGTAATCCGCGCGTCTTCATTGAAACTGATGACGGCTTGGCGCATAGCCAGGTTAGTGCTGCACTCGCGGCAGCTACATCGTCGCGGACGGCGCTCGTATATGACGAGCAGGTCCGTGCCAGCGTGGTGGGTGTTCTGCTTCCGGGCTACCCGTATTACATTGAAACCGCAGATGAACGCATACAGTTCGGCCGTCTCGACACGAGCGGTCAATTGCCACGCATCTCGAGTGGCGCGATTGCCGCCGAGTACACCGTATATTGGGGCGACGAAGCGCTAGCGAGAATGGTCGGAGTTTCCGACTAATGCCCAACCGAAAAACGGTAGTCAGGACCAATTCGACGCCCGGCTCCCAAAAGTCAATTCAGTTGAACGCCGTCACATTCCAGCAACTTTGGAATAACTATCCATCGCACGATCCGTACGACAATCCGGACTATCCTGACCAGTGCGCGATTCGCATGAGTGTGACCTTTCATCATGTCGGCATCCCGATGAAGTCGTTTTCCTCCAAGCTAATCACGCCGCTTGATGGACAGCCCAGCATTGGACGTATCATGCTCGACGGAAACGCAACGGCTACACGAGCCAATGAACTTGGCGAGTGGCTCAAACTTCAGCCCTTTGCGGGCATCGGCAAACCGGAGAACGTCACCGGAGCCGATTGGGTTACGAAAGTCAAAGGCCGTACCGGCATCTTGATGTTTGACCGGTACTGGAGTCGCGACACCGATTCGACGGGTAGTACAAGCGGCGGTCACATCGATCTTTGGAACGGCAACAGGTTGACCGGCTTCGGCACCGGACTCAGAGTCGCCTGGAACATTGTCATTCCGGGTATCTGGTCCGACTTTCGAAACTCGAAAACGATTCTGTTCTTTCCAGTGAAATGAGATTTTCAAGGACTCTCGTCGGCGTCACCCTGGGAGCAGTTTGCGCCAGCCTACTGTTGTGGGTCGGGCTCTACCTGTACGGTGTTTTTCTGCTGCACGGCAAAGGAAGTATCTTCGATACCTCTCGCACAGCAGAAAACATCTTTCTGATTCTGTGGTTCGTGCTGGCATGCGTGAGCTCGATAGTCGGCGGTTATATCGGCTATTCGGGCAAACGCCACCAGCAGTAATGAGGGCACGTCAGCGGCATGACCGGACGGGCCGGCATGAGCAAAGTCATGCCCCCGCAACACAACGAACCTGCTCCCGAAGCGAAACGTCGGCTTTACTTCCGATCAACAATGATCTGATCGAACGTCCCCCCATCGGAGAAGTGCGTGTCCTGCGCCTTTTGCCAGTTGCCGAACATCTCCTCCACCGTGAACGTCTTGATCGGCTTGAACTCGGCCGCGTGCTTCGCGAGGACGCCCTTGTCGCGCGGACGCAGATGATGATGCGCGATGATCTCCTGCACGGCCGGCGACCACAGATAGTCGAGATACGCCTGCGCTTGCTTGCGCGTGCCACGCTTGTCGACGACCTTGTCGACGATCGACACCGCTCACACGAGCGCATGCTGTGCGGTTTCGATCGCCTCTTCGCGAAAGCGCAGCGGTGCCGCGCAATGCACGAGCGTATCGAAGAAGTACTTCGCGCGCGGCCAGGGACCGAAGCCCGCCGCCGTGTTGATATGCCCCGCATCGCCGAGATTGACGAAAGCGCTGCCGAAACGCCGCGCGAGATCGCGCGCATTGGCTAGCGTCATCCACGGATCGGTTTCGCTGCCGATCAAAATCGACGGCACGCCCACACGTCGCGCGTCGAACTGTCCCGCGAATTCGAACTTGCGCGGACTCGCGGGCGCGACGAACAGCACGCCGACCACCTCGCTGGCGAGCGCGCCCTGCTGCAACGCATGCCCCGTCGCGAGGCAGCCAAAGCTATGCGCGGCCAGTACGAATGGACCACGTTCGAGCGCGAGCAGATCGCACAACGACTTCGCCCATAGCGCGAGATCGGGCGCGTCCCAGTTGGCCTGCTCGACGCGCAACGAGCGCGCGAACTGCCGCTCCAGCCATGTTTGCCAATGCGCGCCTTCGCTGCCGTGCAAGCCGGGAACGGTGACGAGCCGTGGCGGCCAGCTCGATCGGGTGCATGAAAGCATGTGCGTGCCTCGTTGCGCAAGAAATCCAGGCAATCATTGTCCCGCTCGGTCGCGCATCGATGGACCAGGTTTTCGTGCTTTGGTTATCGGGCAAACGAAGAAATGCGCGGGTACCCGCGAACTCGACACCCACCACGGCATGCATCTCGAAGCGCACGTCCGTGCGCAAACGCGCGCGATTTGCGTCGAAAAAGTAGAATGAAGCCTGTTCATACCGGGAGGAGACCCGATGCCGCACGCGTCGTCCAATTGTCGTCGCGCGCTCCGGGTCCGTCCCGCTCATGCCCACATCGACGCCGACACATTCCGGACCGCATGAAAATACTCTTCTACGCACCGCACACCGAAGCCGCCGCGTGGCTGCACGACTTTGCGCGCGCTCTGCCCGCTGCCGAGCTGCGCGAATGGAAGCCCGGCGACACCGGCCCAGCCGATTTCGCGGTGGTCTGGCGTCCGCCGCGCGAGATGCTGGCCGGACGCAATACGCTGCGCGCGATCTTCAATCTCGGCGCTGGCGTCGATGCGATTCTCGCGCTCGAACGCGCGCATCCGGGCACGTTGCCGCCCGAGGTGCCGTTGATTCGCCTCGAAGATACCGGCATGGGCGCGCAGATGGCCGAGTACGTGACGCATGCGGTGCTGCGCTATCTGCGCCGCTTCGACGAATATCAGGTGCTGCAAGGCGAGCGCCGCTGGAAAGTGCTCGAGCCGCATCCGCGCGCAACGTTCACGGTGGGTGTGCTCGGGCTCGGCGTGCTCGGCACGCAGGTCGCGCAAACGCTCGCTTCGTTCGGCCTGCCGGTGCGCGGCTTTACTCGCGGCGAGAAGCAGATCGATGGCATCGCGACGTTCGCCGGCGACGCGCAATTCGATAGCTTCCTCGACGGCACGAAGGTGCTCGTCAATCTGCTGCCGCATACACCCGACACGGAAAGCGTGCTGAATGCGCGAGTCTTCGCGAAGCTCGCGCGCGGCGCATATCTGATCAACGTCGCGCGCGGCGCGCATCTCGTCGAAGCGGATCTGCTCGCTGCGCTCGCGAGCGGCCAGCTCGCCGCCGCGACGCTCGACGTGTTCCGCGAGGAACCGCTGCCCGCCGATCATCCTTTCTGGCGCGAGCCGCGCGTCACGATCACGCCGCACACGTCGGCGCTGACGTTGCGCGAGGACAGCGTCGCGCAGGTCGCGGACAAGATCGGCGCGATGATGCGCGGCGAGCAGGTGAGCGGCGCAGTGCAACTGGAACGCGGCTACTGAGTGAAACCCGCGCCCGCACGCGTCGCAGGCGTGCGGGCTGACTTGAATTGCAGCAACGCGGCAGCACCCATCCCGGATGGGACAGCGATCAAACCGCATCGGATCGGAGACACATCATGGCCTTACCGAAGCAAGTGAAAATCGTCGAAGTGGGTCCGCGCGACGGGCTGCAGAACGAGAAGGAATTCGTGCCGACCGCGACCAAGATCGAGCTCATCAACCGTCTGTCGGCGGCGGGCTTCCGCAACGTCGAGGCAGCGTCGTTCGTGTCGCCGAAATGGGTGCCGCAGATGGCCGACGGCGCCGACGTGATGGCCGGCATCGAGCGCCGCGACGGCACGATTTACTCGGTGCTGACGCCGAACCTGCGCGGTTTCGAAGGCGCGCTCGCCGCGCGCGCCGACGAGATCGTTATCTTCGGCGCGGCGAGCGAGGCGTTCTCGCAGAAGAACATCAACTGCAGCATCGCGGAGAGCATCGAGCGATTCGCGCCAGTCGCCGCGGCGGCGAAACAACATAAGCTGCGGATTCGCGGCAGCGTGTCGTGCGCGCTCGGCTGTCCGTACCAGGGCGAAGTGCCGGTCGCGTCGGTCGTCGACGTCGTCAAGCGCTTCGCGGCGCTCGGCTGCGACGAGATCGATATCGCCGACACGATCGGCGTCGGCACGCCGAAGCGCACCCGCGAAGTGTTCGAGGCTGTGACCGACGTGTTTCCGCGCGAGCATCTGTCGGGACACTTCCACGACACCTATGGCCAGGCGCTCGCGAACATCTACGCGGCGCTGCTCGAAGGCGTCGAGATTTTTCATGCATCGGTCGCGGGGCTCGGCGGCTGTCCGTATGCGAAGGGCGCGACCGGCAACGTCGCGACCGAAGACGTGCTGTATCTGATGAACGGCCTCGGCATCGAGACCGGTATCGACCTCGCGCAAGTGGTCGAAATCGGTGACTTCATTTCGAACGCGATCGGCCGGTCCAACGTGTCGCGCGCCGGCAAAGCGCTGCTCGCGAAGGCGCGCAGCGAAGCAAACACCTGCATATAACTGCAGCATCCATTTTCATTCAAGGTCCCAAACGATGAACGACCTCGCGTCCTTCGACTCCGACGATCTCGCCGCGCTGCCCGACTCGGCACGCCGCGTCGCGCTGCTGCTGCGCGGACGCGGTCACGCGGGGCGAATCGTGATGCTGCCGGAAACCGGCAAGACTTCCGCCGAAGCGGCCGCCGGACTCGGCTGCTCGGTCGCGCAGATCGCGAAGTCGATCCTGTTCCGGCGCCGCGAAGACGACGCGCCGGTGCTCGTGATCGCGAGCGGCGCGAATCGTGTCGACGAAAAGAAAGTGGCCGCGCAGGTCGGCGAGATCGGCCGCGCGGACGCGAAGTTCGTGCGCGAAAAAACCGGCTATGCGATCGGTGGCGTGTGCCCGGTCGGTCACGCGACCGAGCCGGTCACGTTGATCGATGCGGATCTGCTCGAGCTGGAGAGCCTGTGGGCGGCCGCCGGTCATCCGCACGCAGTGTTCAATCTGACCGCGCAGGAGCTGATCTCGCTCACAGGCGCGCCGGTCGTCGATGTCGCGTTGCGCGAGCCGGCCTGAACACGATGGCGAGCGGCAACGATTACGACGACACGGACGACGGCGGTTGCGTGCCGTCGCCGTGCATCAGCGTGTGCAGGATGGATGCATCGACGGGCTGGTGCGAAGGATGCCTGCGCACGATCGACGAAATCGCCGGCTGGTCGACGCTCGACAACGACGCGAAGCGCGCGGTGTGGGACGCGATCGAAGTGCGCCACGCGACGTTAATGGCGCTGCGCACGACATCGACGACGAAGGAGAAGCAATGAACGCCGCGCCGCGCATCGTGACGCCCGGTGAGACGTTCAGTTCGACGCTCGAGTTGTCGGTGGATTCGATCAAATCGTTCGCGACGCTCGTCGTCGATCTGAACCCGTTGCATCACGACGAAGCGTATGCCGCGCAAAGCCGCTTTGGAGGCTTGATCGCGTCGGGCACGCAACCCACCGCGTATTTCATGGCGCTGCTCGCCACGCATTTCTCTACTTACGCGCAACCGCTCGGCCTCGAATTCGATATCAAGCTGAAGAAGGCAGTGCAGGCGCACGACACGCTGACGATCACGTGGCGTGTGCGCGACGCTCACTGGAAGCCGAGCTTGAACGGAGATCTGACCTATCTCGAAGGTTCGGTGGTCAATCAGCGCGGCGAGCTGATGTTGACGGGTACCTCGACGATCCTCGTGATGCCGAAGCCCCCCGCAGTCGCAAACGCGCACGCGATCACGGCCACGCCATGATCGCGCTGCCCGCATCGATCCGGGTTTTCGAGCGCGGCTGGCTGTCGTCGAACAACGTGCTGCTCATCGACGACAGATGCGCGGCGCTCCTCGATACCGGCTATGCGACTCACGCATCGCAGACGGTCGCGCTGGTACGCAACGCGTTGCGCGCGCGGCCGCTCGATCTGATCATCAACACGCATCTGCATTCGGATCACTGCAGCGGCAACGCGCTGCTGCAGGCTACGTGGTCGTGCCGCACGCTGATTCCGTCATCCGAAGCCGATGCCGTGCGCGGCTGGGACGAAACGCGCCTCAGCTTCCGCGCGACTGGTCAAACCTGCGAGCGCTTTGGCTTCACCGGCACGCTGGCACCCGGCGCACGCTTGCGGCTGGGCGCGCTCGACTGGGAGGTGCTCGGCGCGCCCGGCCATGATCCGCATTCGCTGATGCTCTATTGCGCGGACGAACGCTTGCTGATCAGCGCGGACGCGCTGTGGGAAAACGGCTTCGGCGTGATCTTTCCCGAACTCGAAGGCGAAAGCGGCTTCGCCGAGCAGCAAGCCGTGCTCGACCTGATCGCAACGCTCGACGTGCGCGTCGTCATCCCAGGCCACGGCGCGCCGTTCACGCATGTCGAAGCGGCGCTCGACCGCGCGATGTCGCGCGTCGCCTGGTTGCGCGCCGATCCCGCGCGCAACGCAAGGAACGCGCTGAAGGTGCTGATCGTATTCAAGCTGCTCGAAGTCCGCGAGATGAGCGTGGACACGCTATTGCGCATGCTCGACGACGCGGCCGTGATGCGCGCCGCCGCGTCGATGCTGAAGCCGCGCGGCGAATGGCCCGCGTTGCTGAAGGGAATGATCGGCGAACTCGCGGCGAACGATGGACCGCTCGAAGTGGACGGCACGCGCATTCTCGCGCGGCGTTGAACGTGTGATTGGCCCGTGCGGCGGGAAAGCGCACCGGAACGCAAAACCGTGCTCCCAAAAAGAAAACCGCTCGACGAAGCGAGCGGCGGAACATCTGTTGGACGTGATCAGCGTCGCTGTCGATGATACGCGTGTGGGTTTTTGCATCGCATCGGTGATTTCCCTACAGAAATTAGACGCCACGTTTTACGAATGCATACATGATCTGTCATCAAACGGCGTTAGGCGCTTGAACGCTTGCGCGTTATTCCTGGATCCGTAGCAATATCCGATTGAATGTCGAATCGGCATCACGTGGACGATAAGCGCTTTTTCTGCGGCACGATCCGCCACCCGAGATTGACGCCTGCCGCCGCCAGCAGAATCAGCGCGGCGCCGAGCACCTGAATCCATGCGAGCGTCTGTCCGAACGCGAGCCGGTCGACGATGATCGCGACCACCGGATAGATGAACGACAACGCGCCCGTCATCGACGTCGGCAGCTTCTGGATCGCGCCATACAGCAGCACGTACATGAGACCGGTATGGACGACGCCGAGCACGATCAGTTCGAGCCACTGCGCGCCGTTTGCCGGCAACGCGTCGAAGCGTACGAACGGCGCGAGCAACAGCACGCCGAGCGATACCTGGATCAGCGCGAGCAGATGCGGCGGCGTGCCCTTCAGCCGCTTCGTGATGATCGACGACACCGCGTACATCGCCGCCGCGCCGACCGCATAGGCGACGCCGACCAGATACTGCCCCGGCACCGCGAGCACGGCCGGCTCGACCTTCACGACGAACACGAGCCCGACGAACGCGACCACGAGCCACGCGATCGTCGATGCGCTGATGCGCTCGCGAAACACCAGCGCGCCGAGTCCGACCAACATGAACGGCTGCGTGTTGTAGACGGCCGTTGCCATCGAAATCGACGCGCGTGAATACGCGGCGAACAGCAATACCCAGTTCACGACGATCGCCGCGCCGCCGAGCAACGCGAGGCCGAGCATCTTCCACGAAAACAGCTCGCGGCGGAACAGGCCGAGTACGGCGCACACGAGCGCGAGCGTCGCGCCGCCGAAAATGCAGCGGAAAAACACCACGTTGAACGGGCATTGCTGCGACGACACGACGAGCCAGCCGATCGTGCCCGACATCAGCATCGCGATGCTCATCTCCGCCGCGCCACGGCGGATGTCGCTGGGCGAACTGCTCGAGGTCGTGACGGAAGCCTTGTTTGAAGCCATGATTCGATCCCGGATTGTGACTGCATAACTGGCAGTGTAATTAATCCACCCGCGCGAATACATGGCTAGACTTAAGCGTTACCGCATTTTCACCTCATAAACGAAGGCCATCATGAGCAAACGCCTTGCATCGATCACGCCGGTCGCACTCGACGACACCGACCGCGCACTGCTCGCCGCGCTCGCGCAGGACGCGCGCCAGCCGGTCAGCGAACTCGCGCGCGTCGTCGGCTTATCGGCGCCCAGCACGGCCGAACGCGTGCGGCGGCTCGAAGCGCAGGGCGTGATCGAGCGCTTCACCGTGCAGATCGATCCGCGCGCGCTCGGCTTCACGCTGCAGGCGGTAGTGCGCGTGAAGCCGCTGCCCGGGCAGCTGCATCTGGTGGAGGAAGTGATCCGGCGCATTCCGGAGTTCGTCGAATGCGACAAGGTGACCGGCGACGACTGTTTCATCTGCCGCCTGTACCTGCATTCGATCGAGCAGCTCGACGAGATCCTGTCGAAAGTGACCGAGCGCGCGGAGACCAGCACGGCGATCGTCAAGTCGACGCCGGTCGCGCGACGGCTGCCGCCGCTCGGCTAACGAAGGTCCAGCGCAGGTCAAGCGAAGGTCGCGCGAAGCAGCCCGGCGCTTATTGTTCGAGCGCCTCGAAAAACGACAGCATCTCGGCGACCAGTTCGTCAGGCGCTTCCTCGGGCAGATAGTGCCCGCACGATAGCGCGCGGCCGCTCACGTCGCGCGCGACATGCCGCCATTCGTCGAGCGCATCGAAGCATTTTTCGATCACGCCCTTGTCGCCCCACAGCACCCGCAGCGGACAGCCGATCTTGTTGCCGCGCTCGATATCGGCGCGATCATGTTCGAGGTCGATGCTCGCCGACGCGCGATAGTCCTCGCACATCGCGTGCACCGCACCCGGTTGCGCGAGCGCCGCCCGATACGCGTCGAGCGCGGTGGGATCGAACGGTGCGAGACCCGCGTGACGTCCGCCCATCACCGCGTCGACATAGGCAGCCGGATTTGCGCCGATCAACGTTTCGGGCAGCGGCTCGGGCTGGATCAGGAAGAACCAGTGGAAGTAGTGCGTTGCGAACGCGCGGTCGGTGGCTTCGTACATCGCGAGTGTCGGCGCGATATCGAGCAGCATCAAACGCTCGACCGCGTCGGCGTGATCGAGCGCCATCCGGTGCGCGACGCGCGCGCCGCGATCGTGCGCACAGACGAGGAAGCGCTCGAAGCCGAAGTGGCGCATCACCGCGACCTGGTCGGCGGCCATCACGCGTTTCGAATACGGTGCGTGCGCGGCATCGCTCGGCGGTTTGCCCGACGCGCCATAGCCGCGCAGATCGGTTGCGATCACCGTGAAGTGCTGCGCGAGCGGCGCGGCGCAGCGTTCCCAGATCAGATGCGATTGCGGATGGCCGTGCAGCAGAAGCAGAGGCGGCCCGGCGCCGCCCTTCACTCCGAAAATGTCGACATCGCCCACGGCGACGCGAAAAGACGTGAAATTTTCGAAGGCCATGACGTCTCGTTGATCGTTTGAGGTCCGTGCATTGTAGAAGGCCAACAGGTCCGTGCGAGGTGGGATATCCCACGCAGACATGGAACCTGAATACTCCTTCGAACCGTTCCAAACGGGCCTACCGCTCGCGGGTCGTCCACTTCGCCTATAATCGAACGACCGTTCTTAAATGTTTGGCGCGACTTCGGCATGCCGGTATCGTTCGACTGTCACACGCATTCGCCGGTCAACACGCCGCAAGCCGTGTGCCGCTAAACTCATTCATCTATTTGCCGGGCGCACGTCGCACCGGTTGGCCCAACCTGGAGACTCGCACCATGGCATTGCCCGCCGTTCTGCAAAACCTCGCGCTGCCCGTCGTCGCTTCGCCGATGTTCATCGTCAGCTATCCCGAACTCGTGCTGGCGCAGTGCAAGGCCGGTATCGTCGGCTCGTTCCCTTCCCTCAACGCGCGCCCGGCCGAGCTGCTCGACGAATGGCTGACGCAGATCCAGGCGCAACTCGCCGGGCACAAGGCCGCGAACCCGGATGCGGTGATCGGCCCGATCGCGGTCAATCAGATCGTTCATCAGTCGAATGCGCGGCTCGAGCACGACGTGCGCGTCTGCGTCGAGCACAAGGTGCCGATCTTCATCACCAGCCTGCGCGCGCCGGCACGCGAGATCGTCGATGCGGTGCATAGCTACGGCGGCATCGTGCTGCACGACGTGATCAATCTGCGTCATGCGCAGAAAGCGCTGGAAGCCGGCGTCGACGGGCTGATTCTGGTCGCATCGGGCGCGGGCGGCCACGCGGGCACCACCTCGCCGTTCGCGCTGGTCGGCGAGGTGCGGCGCATTTTCGACGGCCCGATCGTGCTGTCGGGCTCGATCGCGAACGGCGGCTCGATTCTCGCCGCGCAGGCGATGGGCGCGGACCTGGCGTACATGGGCACACGCTTCATCGCCACCAAAGAAGCGCACGCGGTCGACAGCTACAAGCAGGCGATCATCAACGCGAAGGCGTCGGACATCATCTACACGAACCTGTTCACCGGCGTGCACGGCAACTACATCCGCGAGAGCATTGCGAACGCGGGGCTCGATCCCGACGCGCTGCCCGAATCGGACAAGACCAAGATGAACTTCGGCGGCGACAAGGCGAAGGCGTGGAAGGACATCTGGGGCGCGGGCCAGGGCGTCGGCCTGATGGACGACGTGCCGGACGTCGCCGAGCTCGTGCGGCGTCTGAAGAAGGAATACAACGACGCGAAGGCGCGGCTCGGCATCGCGCGCTGAGGTGAAGAACGGGGCGGGCCGGGGCGCCCGCTCGCTCGCTCGCGGCCTACATATTCCGCCGATACTGCCCGCCCACCTCGAACAGCGCGTGGGTGATCTGCCCGAGCGAACACACGCGCACCACGTCCATCAGCACCGCGAACACGTTGGCGTCGTCGATCACCGCGCGCTTCAGGCGTTCGAGCGCCTCGGGCGCGGCGTCGCGGTGGCGCGCCTGGAAGTCGCGCAACCGCCGCAGCTGACTCTGCTTTTCCGCATCGGTGGAACGCGCGAGCACCAGCGGCCGCGGCGCTTCATGCGGATGCGCGCTCAGGAACGTATTGACGCCAACGATCGGATACGAGCCGTCATGCTTGCGATGCTCGTACAGCATCGACTCGTCCTGAATCCGCCCGCGCTGATAGCCGGTTTCCATCGCACCGAGCACGCCGCCGCGCTCGGTGAGTCGCTCGAACTCGGCGAGCACCGCTTCCTCGACCAGATCGGTCAATTCGTCGATCACGAAACTGCCCTGATTCGGATTCTGGTTCTTCGCGAGCCCCCATTCGCGATTGATGATCAGCTGGATCGCGACCGCGCGGCGCACCGATTCCTCGGTCGGCGTCGTGATCGCTTCGTCGAACGCATTGGTGTGCAGCGAGTTGCAGTTGTCGTAGATCGCGATCAGCGCCTGCAGCGTCGTGCGGATGTCGTTGAAATCGATCTCCTGCGCGTGCAGGCTGCGGCCCGACGTCTGCACGTGATACTTGAGCTTCTGACTACGCTCGTTCGCGCCATAGCGCTCGCGCATCGCGACCGCCCAGATGCGTCGCGCGACGCGGCCGAGCACCGTGTACTCCGGGTCCATGCCGTTCGAGAAGAAGAACGACAGATTCGGCGCGAAGTCGTCGATCGACATGCCGCGTGCGAGATACGCCTCGACGTAGGTGAAGCCGTTCGCGAGCGTGTACGCGAGCTGCGAGATGGGGTTCGCGCCGGCCTCGGCGATGTGATAGCCGGAAATCGACACCGAATAGAAATTGCGCACGCCGTGTTCGACGAAATACGCCTGAATGTCACCCATCACCTTCAGGCTGAATTCGGTCGAGAAGATGCAGGTGTTCTGCCCCTGGTCTTCTTTCAGGATGTCGGCCTGCACGGTGCCGCGCACGTTTTCGAGCGCGGCGCGGCGCGTTGCGGCGAGTTCGGCTTCGGTCAACGGGCGGCCTTGCTGTTGCTCGCCCAGCGCGATCTGCTGGTCGATCGCGACGTTGAAGAACATCGCGAGGATCGTCGGCGCGGGGCCGTTGATCGTCATCGAGACCGACGTATCCGGCGAGCACAGATCGAAGCCGTCATACAGCGTCTTCATGTCGTCGAGCGTGGCGACCGACACACCCGAATTGCCGACCTTGCCGTAGATGTCCGGGCGCTCGTGCGGCTCCTCACCGTAAAGCGTCACCGAGTCGAACGCGGTGGATAGCCGTATGGCCGGCATGCCTTCCGACAGCAGCCTGAAGCGACGATTCGTGCGCTGCGGATCGCCCTCGCCCGCGAACATGCGCGTCGGGTCCTCGTTCTCGCGACGAAACGGAAACACGCCAGCGGTGAATGGGAAATAGCCGGGCAGATTGTCGAGCATCAGCCAACGCAGGATCTCGCCGTGATCGACGAATTTCGGCAGCGACACTTTGCGGATTTCGGAGCCGGACAGCGTCGTGACCGTCAGCGCGGTGCGGATTTCGCGCTCGCGGATGCGCACCACATGTTCGTCGCCCGCATAGGCGGCCACCGTTTGCGGCCACGCGTCGAGCAGCTTGCGTTCGCGCTCGCCGAGCGCGGCGCCGCGTTGGTCGATCAGCGCATCGACCGACGAGGCGTCGCTGCCCGCCTCGCCGAGCATGCGGCGCGTCTCGACGATCTGCCAGCGTTCCCGCGCGATTTGCGCCTGCGCGTCGGCCCGCTCGCGATAGCCGCGTACCGTCTGCGCGATGTCGGCCAGATAGCGCACTCGCGCGGGCGGCACGATTGCATGCAGGTTGCTCGAAAAGCGCAGGCCTTCGGTCGCGCCGAGCCGTGCGCCGCCCTCGCGCAGGCCATGCGTGCGCAGCGCATTAGCGATGCGCCGGTACAGCGCGGTCACGCCGTCGTCGTTGAAGCGCGACGCGATCGTGCCGAACACCGGCATCGCGTCGGGCGATGTCGCGAAGTCCCCGCGATTGCGCTGCACCTGCTTCGCGACGTCGCGCAGCGCATCCTGCGCACCCCTGCGATCGAACTTGTTGATCGCGACGAAGCTCGCGAAGTCGAGCATGTCGATCTTCTCGAGCTGGCTCGCGGCGCCGAACTCCGGCGTCATCACGTACAGCGATTCGTCGACGAACGGCACGATCGCCGCATCGCCCTGACCGATCCCCGACGTCTCGACGACGATCAGATCGAAACCCGCCACCTTGCACAGCATCAGCGCGGCGGGTAGCGAATCGGAGAGTTCGGTCGATGCCTCGCGCGTCGCCATCGAGCGCATATAAATGCGGGCGCCGCCGCCCCAATCGCCGATCGCATTCATGCGGATGCGGTCGCCGAGCAGCGCGCCGCCGGATTTTCGCCGCGACGGATCGATCGCGAGCACGGCGATGTTCAGCGTGTCGCCGTAGTCGAGCCGGAAGCGGCGGATCAGCTCGTCGGTCAGCGACGACTTGCCCGCGCCGCCGGTGCCGGTGATGCCGAGCACCGGGATGCGTGGCGCTTGCGCGAGCGTCGCTAGCTGGTCGCGCGCGGCGGCGTCGACGCTGTTCGTTTCGAACGCGCTGATCAGTTGCGCGAGGCGGCGGAAGATCGGCGCGGCGGGATCGGCGGGGTGCGAGCCAGCAGCAGTGCCAGCGTGCGGAGCATGGGCCTCACCGCAACGCGGCAACGGCCGCGCGGCCAGCTCGGCGAGCCATTCGCGCACCGGCGTCGGCCGCGCCGCGTCGGCCGCGCGCGCGCCTTCGACGCAGCGCGCGATCATGTCGTCGATCATGCCTTGCAGACCTAGCCGCTGACCGTCGTGCGGCGAGTAGATTTTTTCGACGCCGTCGCGTTCGAGCGCCGCAATTTCTTCGGGGACGATCACGCCCCCGCCGCCGCCGAACACCTTGATGCGCTCGCCGCCGCTTGCACGCAGCAAATCCACGAGGTAGCGGAAGTATTCGTTGTGGCCGCCCTGATAGCTCGACACGGCGACGCCGTCGGCGTCCTCGTTGAGCGCGGCGGTCGCGACTTCGGCGACGGAGCGGTTGTGGCCGAGGTGGATCACCTCGACGCCGCTTGCCTGCAGGATGCGCCGCATGATGTTGATCGACGCATCGTGGCCGTCGAACAACGCGGCGGCGGTGACGAAGCGCAGGCGCCGGCCCGCGGGCAGTTCGTGGCTGCCGGCACGCTGCGGCGTGGACAGATCGGTCATGTCTCCCCCAGATCATTTAACTGATGGGTGTTCACAATCAGTATATAGAAACGGGGTAACACGGCGCCGGGGCGCGGGGCGGGCGATTGGCGACGTATGCTCGGTGCTTCGCGAAACGCTATCGCACCGCCAACGCCTTGATTTCGTCGAGCGACGGCCACAGCGATTCGTTTGCGAACCGCGCCGCCAGAAAATCGACGAATGAGCGCACCTTGGCCGATAGATGCCGTCGGCTCGTGTAGACGACGTGGATCGGCAGCTCCCGCGGCGGCACCTGGTCGACGAGCAGCGGCACGAGCCGCCCTTCGGCGAGATCGCTGCCGATCACCTCGGTGCCCAGCATCGCGATGCCCGCGCCATGCAGCACGACCACGCGCTGGGCCTCGAGCTGATTGACGATCAGGTTGCCCGACAGTCGCACTCGCGAGCCCGCGTCGCCGGTCGCGACTTCGAGCGCCGATACGCCCGCGTACTGCAGATAGTTGTGGCGCGCGAGATCGGCGACGCTCTTCGGCGTGCCATGCTTGCGCAGATAGGCGGGCGATGCGCACAGCACCAGATGCGCGGTCGCGATCTGCCGCGCGATCAGCGACGACGACTTGAGCCCGCCCGGCGACGCGCGGATCGCGACGTCGAAACCCTCGTCGATCAGCTCGACGACGCGGTCGGACAGCGTCATATCGACGGTGACCTGCGGATACTGCGCGGCGTAGTCCGCGACCGCGGCCATCACGTGATTCAGGCCGAACGCCGACAGCGACGACACCCGCAGCCGCCCGTGCGGCACGACGCTTGCCGCGCCGACCGCCTGGCCGGCTTCGTCGAGCTCGGTGAGCGCCTGACTCAGCCGCTCGTAGTACTCGCGGCCTGCCTCGGTCGGCGCGACGCGGCGCGTGGTGCGGTTCAGGAGCCGCGCGCCGAGCTGCTGCTCCAGATGCATCACGTGCTTGCTCGCCATCGCCGCCGACATCTCCATCTTCTCCGCCGCGCCGACGAAACTGCCGGCTTCGACCACGTGGCGAAATACTTTCATGCTGACGAGGGTGTCCATCTGAGTCGCTCGCTTCAGGAATCAATCGACGTCATTTTGCCGGGTTTATCAAAAGGACGGCAGCAAACGCTCGTATTCGACGGCACCCGAAAACGACAAAGCCCGCGTTCCGGGCGGAACGCGGGCTTTGCGGTGACACCGTGGGCCGAGCTCAGAACTTCGCGCGCATCCCCGCGCCATATGTATTGCCGCTCGACTGACCGGTGATGTGGTCATACAGGTACGCGGCATAGACATCGGTGCGCTTGGATAGCGGATAGTCGTAGCCGACCGCCGCCGTCTGGCGCGTCTGGTTCGAACCGCCGCCGTTACGCGAGTACGCATACGACGCCATCACCGTGCCGGGCCCGAACGGCACCGTGACGCCGCCCTGTCCCGTGTTGACGTGCCAGCTCGTGACCTGCTGGTTGTTGTACGTGTACATGTACTGGCCGTACAGCTTGACGAACTTCAGGTCGTACGACACGCCCGCCTGCGCGACGCTCTGGCTGCGCAGACCCGGCACGCCCGACGTTTCGAAGCTGCCGAGGTCGCCCGGCACGTTGTTGAAGTTCACGTACTGGTACACCGCGGTCGCCGCGAACGGGCCGTGGAAGTACAGCACCTGGCCGCTCCACTTCTTCGCGCCGTTCTGGGTCGTGTTGCCGAGCGCGTACATCGCCGTCGCTGAAAGGCCGTTGAAGTTCGGCGACGCATACGACACCGCATTGTTCCAGCCCGAGTCGCCGGTCACGCCCTGGTCGGTCGTGTAGGTCGGGAAGGTGCCGAGGCCGAGGTACACGTGATAGACCATCGGCGAGAACCAGTACGAATCGACGAACGGGTTGAACAGGATCGTCGACACGAACAGCGGCGTCGTCAGGCGGCCGGCGGTCACCGTGCCGTACGGTGATTCGATGCCGACGTACGCATTGCGCGAGAACGTCGTGTCGCCGGTGAAGCGGCCGTACTCGCCGGTTTGCGCGCGGAAGAAGCCTTCGATAGTGAAGATCGCCTTGTAGCCGTTGCCCAGATCCTCGGTCCCCTTGAAGCCCCAGTACGACGTCGACATGCCACCGCCCGACACGACCACCGCGGTCTTGCCGCCCGGAAACTTCTGCGAGCCGACCCATTCGTCGACCTGGCCGTAGAGCTGCACGCTCGATTGCGCGAACGCCGACGACGCGCTCGCCAGCGCGGCGACGCATGCGGTGGCCTTGAGAGTAGTCTTCAGCGCGCTGCTGAGGCTTGTGTTCATTGGTTCTCCAATCTTTGTCAAAAGGGTGTGGCTGTGCGAAAGGGGGCGCTCGCGCGAAACGTTGTTGTTATCCGTTCGATCGTCGAGTCAATCTGGGCGGGTCCCATCTTTGCGGACCATTTTTATGAACAAAAATATCGCTGCTTATTGCGGGTATATCGGTCTGATTAGTTTGGTCGGTTATCGGCTTGATACGACGCTTCAGAGCGGACTGGCGCCGACTCCTGGACGCAATGCGGCATGCGGCGAACGGCGCGCCACGGCGTGCGTGAACGCCTTAAATGACGGGCCGATGACGCGACGCGGCAGAATGCCAGGATTTGACGCTGACCGGTACTTCGATGCCAGGTGTTTTCAAAAAAGTGTGGCGTCGAAACGTCAGATTCGGGGCTACAGCGCAGAGGAAGGCGCGCGAAGCCGCGCGAGGGATCGCGGGAAGGATCTGGAAGACGGGTTTCGGGACTGCGGTGGGGGCGGTGCGGTGGTTTGCGAAATCGCGCTCAGCTAATTCCGGTACGGTGAACCGCCCGGCTGACGCGGATCGTCGGCTGGGCGTTGCAGCGGGCGCGCTGCGCCACGCTCTTCGTTGTAGCGGGCAACGTCGGCGCGGATCGAGCCGTTGCGCATCGGCATGTTGGACGGGGGATGCGGCACCGGACGCGACTCCGCGCTGACCGGCGTGATCGCGCCCGCATAGCCGGACGGATTGCCGACACGGCGCATGCCGGACTTGTAGCTGCCGAAGCCATAACCGAAATTGGCGTCCGCGATATTCGGGTTGCCGCGCTGCGCGCGTGCGTCACGAGAAGCCATCGCACTGCGCGAGCCGCGCGGAGCAGGTGCGCCGCCCGCACCGGCATAACGGTCGTCGCCACGCATCTCCATGCGCGGCGCGCGCCCGGCAGTGTCGCGCGAATGAGCGCCGCCCGCGGCGGCACCGCCGCCATGCGGCCCACCCGGCTCCTTCGCATAGGCGAACGAGCACAGCACGGCGATGACCGCGCCCCACGCCCAGTGCCTCGTTCTCGACAACCCGTCCACCTGTGACTCTCACGCCCGAAGACTTGCCTGAAATCCACCGTTCGAGCTGCGATGGACCTGTTGCGGGAGGAGAAAAGCGCCGCGTTCCTGTCGCGACGCAGGGCATCCCTGCGGCCTTTGAACGAGTAATTTATGGTCGGGGGCAGAGGGTGTCGAGCCAAAAAGTGTTAGGTCTCGTCGGTGGATGTAACACCCTGTTACTGCGGCGTTTTTTCGCGCCGGAGCCCTCGTGCCGACGCGCCTCGGCGGCTTGCTGGCCGGCGTTTTCGCCTAGCCCGCGCGGGCGCCGTTTGTTGCAAATAAACGCTGCTTGCAACGTCAATGGTTAAACGGTTTGTCGCGAGAAAGCACCTCGCCAATACTGAAACCTGGCGCGTCGCACGAATGGGCTCGGCCTGATTGGAGAGTCAATGCGCAAACTTCATTAATCGATTCGGCAAATGAATTTGCGTTTTCAATCGGCTTTCGACAACAATAGCCGCTTTCCATTGGCATGGACCACGCCTGACAGACCCGTCCCATGCTTACACCGCGTCATTGAATCGAGATTGCGACATGGCCCGCCCGAAATTCCTGCCCGATAACTTCACCCTGTGCCTCGTCGGCACCGTGATCCTCGCCAGCTTCCTGCCCGTTCATGGACAGGCCGCCGTGGGGTTCAACTGGGTGACGAACATCGCGGTCGGCCTGCTGTTCTTCCTGCACGGCGCCAAGCTGTCACGCGAAGCGATCATTGCGGGCGCGACGCACTGGCGCCTTCACCTCGTGGTGCTGCTGAGCACGTTCGCGCTGTTTCCGCTGCTCGGCCTCGCGCTTAAACCGGTCCTTTCGCCGCTGGTCACGCCGTCGCTCTACGCCGGCGTCCTCTTCCTCTGCACGCTGCCGTCGACGGTCCAGTCGTCGATCGCGTTCACGTCCATTGCCAAGGGCAACGTGCCGGCTGCGGTATGCAGCGCGTCCGCCTCGAGCCTGCTCGGCATCTTCGTCACTCCAGCACTCGTCAGCGTCGTCGTGACGAGTCAGGCCGCGAGCGGCGGTGCGTCGCCGTGGCATACGATCGGCAACATCGTGCTGCAACTGCTCGTGCCGTTCGTTGCCGGCCAACTGCTGCGCCCGCTGATCGGCAAGTGGATCGAGAAGAATCGCGGCGTGCTGAAGTTCATCGACCAGGGCTCGATCCTGCTCGTCGTCTACGGCGCGTTCAGCGAGGCCGTCACCGAAGGCCTCTGGCACACGATTCCGCTGTCGGCGCTCGGCGGCCTCGTCGTGGTGAGCGCCGTGCTGCTCGCGCTCGCGCTGGCCGTGACGATCTTCGCGAGCAAGCGGCTCGGCTTCAGCCGCGCGGACCAGATCACGATCATCTTCTGCGGCTCGAAGAAGAGCCTCGCCGCCGGCGTGCCGATGGCCAAGGTGATCTTCGCGTCGCATGCGGTCGGCGCCGTGGTGCTGCCGCTGATGCTGTTCCACCAGATCCAGTTGATGGTCTGCGCCGCGCTCGCGCAACGCTGGGGCGCCCGCGACCTCAGCGGCGAGAGCAATGCCGCGGCGCGGCGACCCGCCGCCACCGTCGCGCGCCGTTGAAAACACACGCAATGCAAACAGGACATTCATAAGCGCCCTCCCTGAGCGTCGTTTTGATCGTGTGAAGCAAGCCGCCTTCGGGCGGCTTTTCTTTTGGCTCTTCACTGGCCTTTGTCGTTATTTCACGCGCAAACGCTCTCGCTGTCGCCTCGGCCGGATGGCATAGGACGATTCTCGAACCGTCCCGAAAACGGCGGCCCGCCTGCTGTTTAGTCTGTTTTACTAAACAGCTTAATTTCCGACAACTCTATACAATACGGGTATTTACCTGTGTCATGCCGGCGTTTTGCGGGCGGCTTTAGCTGCGTTTTACTATACAATCGCCCGACCTGAACCCGTGCTGCCTCGCCTCGCGCGGCAGCTTCATTCGATGGCCACAACCATCCGCGACGTCGCCCGCGCCGCCAGCGTTTCGATCGGCACCGTGTCGCGCGCGCTCAAAAATCAGCCGGGCCTTTCCGATGCCACGCGCGAACGCGTCGTCGAAGCGGCGCGCCAGCTCGGCTACGACTCGGCGCAGCTGCGTCCGCGCATCCGCCGGCTAACTTTCCTGCTGCATCGTCAGCACAACAACTTCGCCGCGAGCCCGTTCTTCTCGCACGTGCTGCACGGTGTCGAAGACGCGTGCCGCGAGCGCGGCATCGTGCCGTCGGTGCTGACCGCCGGGCCGACCGAGGACGTGATTCACCAGATGCGCCTGCACGCGCCCGACGCCGTCGCGATCGCCGGCTTCGTCGAGCCCGAAACGCTCGCCACGCTGGTCGCGATGCAACGCCCGCTGGTGCTGATCGATCTATGGTCGCCGGGCTTGCGCTCGGTCAATCTCGACAACGCCGGCGGCGCGACGCTCGCAATGCGCCATCTGTTCGCGCAGCAGCGCAAGCGCGTCGCGTTCATCGGCGGCTCGCTCGCGCACTTCAGCATCGCCGAGCGCGCGCTCGGCTACCGGCGCGCATTCTTCGAAGCGGGGCTGCTGTTCGATCCGTCGCTCGAAGTGAACATCGACGCCGGGCTCGATCCCGACACCGGCGCCGCGCGCGCGATGCAGCGCCTGCTCGACGCGCCGGGCCCGCACCCCGACGCCGTATTCGCGTTCAACGACGCCGCCGCGCTTGCCGCGCTGCGCGTGTGTCTCGCGCGCGGGCTCAGCGTGCCCGACGACATCGCGATCATCGGTTTCGACGACATCCCCGCCGCCGCCCACGCTACCCCGCCGCTATCGACGATCGCGGTCGACAAGGAAGCGCTCGGCCGACGCGGCGTCGAACTGCTGCTGGAAGACTCGCCCGCCGAACTCGAAGTCCGCTTGCCCGTTCAACTCGTTGCCCGTGCCAGTACTTTGGTGAAAACGTCATGACGCTAACCGATCCGCTTCAACTTTCCACCGACGCGGCGAAGGCGCCGCCGGTCGCCAGCTTCCGCAAGCGCGAGTTTCTGCTCACGCACATCGAAGACACGCTGCGCTTCTACGCGCCGAACGTGCTCGACCCGAGCGGCGGCTTCTACCACTTCTTGCGCGACGACGGTTCGATCTACAACCGCACCACGCGCCACCTGGTCAGCAGTTGCCGCTACGTGTTCAACTACGCGATGGCGTACCGGCAGTTCGGCGACCCGAAGCACCTCGAATACACGCGCCACGGCCTGCGCTTTCTGCGCGACGCGCACTGGGACTCGCAGCACGAGGGCTACGACTGGGAAATCGAATGGCGCGACGGCAAACAGCGCACGCTCGACGCGACGCGCCACTGCTACGGCCTCGCGTTCGTGCTGCTCGCGTACTCGCACGCGGCGATGGCCGGCATCGAGGAAGCGAAGCCGATGATCGGCGCGACCTTCGAGCTGATGGAGCACCGCTTCTGGGACGCCGCCGCCGGCCTCTATGCCGACGACGCGTCGGCCGACTGGCGTGTCAGCACGTATCGCGGGCAGAACGCGAACATGCATACCACCGAGGCGCTGCTCGCCGCGCACGAAGCGACCGGTCATCTGGTGTATCTCGATCGCGCCGAGCGCGTGGCGTCGAATATCACGCTGCGCCAGGCGAAGCTGTCGCAAGGGCTCGTGTGGGAGCACTTTCACGCGGACTGGTCGGTCGACTGGCACTACAACGAAGAGGACAGCTCGAACATCTTCCGTCCGTGGGGCTTCCAGCCCGGTCATCAGACCGAATGGGCGAAGCTGCTGCTGATTCTCGAACGCTTCCGTCCGCTGCCGTGGCTGCTGCCGCGCGCGATCGAACTGTTCGACGCCGCGATGACGTACGCGTGGGACGAAGATCACGGCGGCCTCTACTACGGCTTCGGCCCCGATGGAACCGTGTGCGATCACGACAAGTACTTCTGGGTGCAGGCCGAAACGTTCGCGACCGCCGCGCTGCTCGGCAAGCGCACCGGCAACGAGCGCTTCTGGGACTGGTACGACGAGATCTGGCGCTATAGCTGGACGCACTTCGTGGACCACAAGTACGGCGCGTGGTATCGCATCCTCACCTGCGACAACCGCAAGTACAGCGACGAAAAGAGCCCGGCCGGCAAGACCGACTATCACACGATGGGCGCGTGCTACGAAGTGCTCGCCCATGCGCTCGGCGAAAACGCTGCGGCTGAATCAGCCGCTCCCGCCGCAGCGGCTTCCGCGGAGAAAGCACAATGAGCGCGACGACCAACCTCCCCGTTTTCGTATCCGCCGGCGACATCCTGACCGATCTCGTGCGCACCGGCGCATCGCACTGGCTGTCGCGTCCGGGCGGCGCGGGCTGGAACGCCGCGCGCTGCGTCGCGCGGCTCGGCCTGCCGACCGCGTGCGCGGGCTCGCTCGGCGTCGATAACTTTTCCGACGAGCTGTGGGACGCGAGCGTCGCGGCCGGCCTCGACGTGCGCTTCCTGCAGCGCGTCGAGCGTCCGCCGTTGCTAGCGATCGTGCATCAGACGCATCCGCCCGCGTACTTCTTCATGGGCGAGAACGGCGCCGACCTCGCGTTCGAGCCGGCGAAGCTGCCCGCCGGTTGGATGAACGCGGTGAAGTGGGCGCACTTCGGCTGCATCAGCCTCGTGCGTCAGCCGCTTGGCGACACACTGGCGAAGCTCGCCGCCGAGTTGCGTTCGCACGGCGTGAAGATCAGCTTCGATCCGAACTATCGCAATCTGATGGAGCACGGCTACGAGCCGACGCTGCGCAAGATGGCCGCGCTCGCGGATCTGATCAAGGTATCGGACGAAGACCTGCGCATGATCTTCAAGACCAGCGACGAAGCCGCCGCGCTCGCGCAATTGCGCGCGATGAATCCCGCCGCCACCGTGCTCGTCACGCGCGGCCCCGAAGCGGCGATGCTGCTCGACGGCGCCGCGGTGATCGAGGCGAAGCCGCCGCGCGTCGAAGTGGTCGATACGGTCGGCGCGGGCGATGCGTCGATCGGCGGTCTGCTGTTCAGCCTGATGAGCACGCCGCAACGCGGGTGGCCCGAGCATCTCGCGTTCGCGCTCGCGGCCGGCGCGGCGGCTTGCGGCCACGCCGGTGCGCATGCACCAACGCTCGACGAGGTGGTCGCGCTGCTATAAAACGCGGCGCTGTAATTCTGCTGCCCTGGGGCGCGCGTAGCGTAACGGATGTCTAGCACGTCGCGCGGCGCGAAGCTGCCCCGGGCGGGAACCGATCCCGCCACGCCGTGCTAGGATGAAAACATCGAAACCTTTGCGAAAAGGAGCGAGGCCATGGAGGACGTCACCTACACCAAAGGGCTCTACACGGCCACCGCGTCGATAAGAGAAGTCGCACATGACGCCTGGCAAGGTGTCGTCACCCTCGCGCGCGACGAAGGCGAACCGAGCGCCGATCAGGAAACCACGCTCTATGAAGTCGACTCGACGTCGTCGACGCCGGGAGAAGCGCTCGAAGAAGCCAAAGCGCTCGCACATCGTATCCTCGGGGAAATCGAACTGTAGGCCGAACCAGGGGGCAGCGCGTCGCGCGTCCTCGCGCATCGGCGCGCCGCTGCCGGATCGGCCGGCTGGAGGCGATCATGGCTGAACAGCTGTTCCAATACGGCGTGTATTCGATTCACGTTCGTCCGCTCGAACTCAGTGGCGCGCGCTGGGACGCGGAATACGAAATCCGTCATCGCGAGAAGGCCGTCAAGGCGTGGACCACGGTCGGCGGCGATGCGGGTTATGCCGAGCAGGCCGAAGCGGTGGAAAGTGCGCATCGGCAGGCAGTCGATGATATCGAGCATGGCGCGGGAATTCCAAAGCCGCGCGTGTTTCCGTGACGGCGGTTGGGTGCGTGTGGTGCGCGGCTGCGCCCGACCCGCTCGCCGCGCGTGATGCGACCTGACCCAGCCTGAATTCCGGGACGCGCCCGGAAGCATTTCAACGACGGCATCGCGCAACCTCGCACCCTGGCGATACATCGCGCCGCGCCGCCTTCGCACCGCGCGGAAACTCGCGCAGCGCGCACAACGCGCCATGCTACGCTGTGCACGTCTTCATCCCCACGAGCGCGTGATGGCAAGCGAACCGTCAGACCGTTTTTCCACGCTCGGCGACACCGACACCGACACCGACGCGAGCGCGCCGAGGCGCCGCGCGCGCGGCAGTCGCGAAATGCGTCTCGACGATCGCGTGGTGATCGCGCACGGCATGCCGACGCCGCTGTGGCAAGACCTGTATCACCGCGCGCTCGGCGTGCGCTGGCCGGGGTTCTTCGTGTCGCTCGCGCTGCTGTTCCTGCTGCTCAACACCGTGTTCGCCATGCTCTACATGCTCGGCGACGCCCCGATCGCGAATCAGTTTCCGAAGGGCTTCGCCGGCGCGTTCTTCTTTAGCGTCGAAACCCTCGCGACGGTCGGCTACGGCGACATGCATCCGCAAACCGTCTACGCGCACTGGATCGCGACGCTCGAAATCTTCATTGGCATGTCGAGCATCGCGTTGGCGACCGGGCTGATCTTCGCGCGCTTTTCGCGGCCGCACGCGAAGATCATGTTCGCGCGCTACGCGGTGATCCGGCCGATCGACGGCCGCATGACGTTGATGGTGCGTTCGGCCAACGCGCGTCAGAACGTGATCGCCGAGGCACGCGCGCGGCTGCGCATCATGCGCCTGGAGACCTCGATCGAAGGCTTTACGCTGCGCAAGCTCTACGACCTCGCGCTGGTGCGCGACCAACACCCGGTCTTCAAGCTCGGCTGGACGCTGATGCACATCATCGACGAAGCGAGTCCGCTGTTCGGCGAAAACGCCGAATCGTTGAAAGGCCGCGACGTTTCGCTGCTGCTCACGCTCGAAGGCATCGACGAATCGACGTCGCAAACCATGCAGGCGCGCCACATGTGGACTTGCGACCAGATCGTCTGGCAGTACCGGTTCGTCGACATCATGAGTGAGCGCGACGGCGTGAGCCACATCGACTACGCGCACTTCGACGAAATCGTGCCGCTCGATGCGGCACCGCTCCAACCGGACATCGCGGCGAACACGGCGCAATAGCAATAGGCAATAGCCATCGTCCCATTCGCCGCCTCACGACACCCCAGGGCATACCCGAAGCGCGCCGCCGCGTGGCAAATCCGGCTCAAAAGCGGGCGGAAACGCGCGACTCGTCGCGCCCATTCGCGCACGCCCGATTAAAGAAGAAATAATTCACTCTCACGAGCGCTAAAAAATAGAGTCTCTTTCGCTGCGCGGCATCCGTGACCCCACCGCCCGCGCGCGAAGCCAGAACATTGGAGACTCCCCCATGACCGCTCGCCTGCCCATCGACGGCACGCCCGCTCTCGCCGACTACAAGCTTTCCGACAATCTCACCGCGACGCGCGGCCGGATCTTTCTGACCGGCACTCAGGCGCTCGTGCGCCTCGCGCTGATGCAGCGCGCGCTCGACAAGACCCGCAACCTGAACACGGCCGGTTTCATCAGCGGCTATCGCGGCTCGCCGCTCGGCATGGTCGATCAGCAGTTGTGGAAGGCGAAAAAACTGCTCGCCGCGAGCGACATCCGCTTTCTGCCCGCGATCAACGAAGAACTCGGCGGCACTGCCGTGCTCGGCACGCAGCGCGTCGAAGCCGATCCCGAGCGCACCGTCGAGGGCGTATTCGCGATGTGGTACGGCAAAGGCCCGGGCGTCGACCGCGCGGGCGATGCCTTGAAGCACGGCAACGCGTACGGCTCGTCGCCGCACGGCGGCGTGCTGGTGGTCGCGGGCGACGATCACGGCTGCGTGTCGTCGTCGATGCCGCATCAGAGCGACTTCGCGTTGATCGGCTGGCACATGCCGGTCGTGAATCCGTCGAACATCGCGGACATGCTCGAATTCGGCCTGTATGGCTGGGCGTTATCGCGCTTCTCCGGCGCGTGGGTCGGCTACAAGGCCATTTCGGAGACCGTCGAATCGGGCTCGACCGTCGATCTCGACGCGCTGCAAACCGAATGGACACCGCCACCGGAATTCGAAGCACCAGCCGGCGGTCTGCACAACCGCTGGCCCGATCTGCCGAGCCTGACGATCGAAGCGCGTCTGCACGCGAAGCTCGACGCGGTGCGCCAGTTTGCGCGCATGAACAGCATCGACAAATGGATCGCGCCGAGCCCGCACGCCAATGTCGGCATCGTCACCTGCGGCAAGGCGCATCTCGATCTGATGGAAGCGCTGCGCCGGCTCGATCTGACGGTCGCCGATCTCGACGCGGCCGGCGTGCGCATCTACAAGGTCGGGCTGTCGTTTCCGCTGGAGATGACGCGCATCGACGCGTTCGTGTCGGGTCTGTCCGAAGTGCTCGTGATCGAAGAGAAAGGCCCGGTCATCGAGCAACAGATCAAGGACTATCTGTACAACCGCACACAAGGCACACGGCCGGTCGTGATCGGCAAGCACGCCGAAGATGGCACGTTGCTGCTGTCGTCGCTCGGCGAATTGCGGCCGTCGCGCATTCTCCCGGTGTTCGCGAACTGGCTCGCGAAGCACAAGCCGGCGCTCGATCGCCGTGAACGCGTCGTCGATCTGGTCGCGCCGCAGATCCTGTCGAACGCGGCGGACAGCGTGAAGCGCACGCCGTACTTCTGCTCCGGCTGCCCGCACAACACGTCGACGAAAGTGCCGGACGGCTCGATCGCGCAGGCGGGCATCGGCTGTCATTTCATGGCGTCGTGGATGGAGCGCGACACGACCGGGCTGATTCAGATGGGCGGCGAAGGCGTCGACTGGGCCGCGCATTCGATGTTCACGAAAACCCGCCACGTATTCCAGAATCTCGGCGACGGCACCTACTTTCACTCCGGCATTCTCGCGATCCGCCAGGCGGTCGCCGCGAACGCGACGATCACCTACAAGATCCTCTACAACGACGCGGTCGCGATGACGGGCGGCCAGCCAGTCGACGGCAGCATCTCGGTGCCGCAGATCGCGCGGCAGGTCGAAGCCGAGGGCGTGTCGCGCTTCGTCGTGGTCAGCGACGAGCCGGAGAAATACGACGGCCATCACGGCCAGTTTCCGCAGGGCACGACGTTTCACCATCGCAGCGAGATGGACGCGGTGCAGCGCGAGTTGCGCGACACCGACGGCGTGACCGTGCTGATCTACGACCAGACCTGCGCGGCCGAAAAACGCCGGCGCCGCAAGAAGGGCGAATTCCCCGACCCGAACAAACGGCTCTTCATCAACGAGGAAGTCTGCGAAGGCTGCGGCGATTGTGGCGTGCAGTCGAACTGTTTGTCGGTGGAACCGGTGGAAACCGCGCTCGGTCGCAAGCGCCGCATCGATCAGTCGTCGTGCAACAAGGACTACTCGTGCGTGAACGGCTTTTGCCCGAGCTTCGTCACCATCGAAGGCGGTACGCTGAAAAAAGCCGCGGGCGACGCGTTCGATCCGCAGGCGCTCGCCACGCACGTCAACGCGTTGCCGATTCCCGCGACGCAACTCGATGCCGCGCCGTACGACATCCTCATCACGGGTGTCGGCGGTACCGGCGTCGTGACGGTCGGCGCCTTGATCAGCATGGCCGCGCACCTCGAAGGCAAGAGCGCATCGGTGCTCGACTTCATGGGCTTCGCGCAGAAGGGCGGCGCGGTGCTGTCGTTCGTGCGCTTTGCCGCCCGCGACGAATGGCTGAACCAGGTCCGCATCGACACGCAGCAGGCCGACGTGCTGCTCGCCTGTGACATGGTGGTCGGCGCGAGTGCCGATGCACTGCAGACGGTGCGACATGGCCGCACGCGCATCGTCGTCAACACGCATGCGATTCCGAACGCGAGCTTCGTGCAGAACCCGGATGCGACGCTGCATGCCGACGCGCTGATCGACAAGATGCGTCACGCGGCCGGGGAAGAGCGTATGTCGACGTGCGACGCGCAAGCGCTCGCAATGCGTTTTCTCGGCGATACGATCGGCGCGAACATTCTGATGCTCGGTTTCGCGTGGCAGCTCGGTCTCGTGCCGGTGTCGTTCGCCGCGATGATGCGCGCGATCGAACTGAACAACGTCGCCGTGCAGATGAACCAGCTCGCGTTCTCGATCGGGCGCATGGCCGCGGCTGATCCCGCCGCGCTCGAATCGCTGTGGCAGTCGCGTCATGCACCGAAGCCGAGCGTGCGGGTCGATACGCTCGACGAGCTGATCGCCCATCGCGAAGCACGGCTGCTCGCGTATGGCGGCGCGGCTTATGTGAAGCGGTATCGCTCGCTCGTCGATGCGGCGCGGCGCGCGGAAGCCGCCGTCGATGCGGCGAGCGAGCGCGTGACGCGCGCGGTCGCGACCACGTTCTACCGGCTGCTGGCGGTGAAGGACGAATACGAAGTTGCGCGTCTGCATACGGATGACGCGTTCCGCGATGCGCTCGAAGCGCAGTTCGAGGGCGTCGCCGGCAAGGACTTCACGATCCGCTTCAACCTCGCGCCGCCGACGCTCACGCGTGCGCAGCCCGGCGCCGTGCCGACGAAGAAAACCTATGGTCAGTGGATCTGGCCCGTGCTCGGCCTGCTCGCGAAATGGCGCGGTCTGCGTGGCTCTGCGCTCGATCCGTTCGGCCGCACGCTCGAGCGCAAGATGGAGCGCGAGCTCGCGAGCGATTACGAAGCCACGCTGCAACGTGCGCTAGCGAAACTCGACGCGAGCCATCTCGACGACGTCGCGAAACTCGCTGAACTGCATGCGCGCGTGCGCGGGTATGGGCACGTGAAGCTGGCGAATCTGGCGGGGGTCAAGCGTGGTGAGCATGACCTCGCCGCGCGCCTTGGCATCGATGCGGCTACGGGTGTCGCGGTGAAGAAGTCGCTCGAGGAGATGAAGGGCGCCGGACAGTTGCGCGGCATTCCGGTGGTGGTTGCGAAGTAAGTGGTTCGTTGCGCTGCTCACCGTTGCATTGCGTCGAGCAGCGCCCTCACCTGCATCACCTTCGCCGGATCGACTGGTGCGAGTCCGTTGCCGTTCACACGCACGCCGGAGCCGAAATGCACGGCCTCGACGTGCGTTTTGCTCACGAACTCCGCGACCGCATCGACCGTCAAGCCGGCACCGGCGAGCACCGTGCAATGCGAACCGGCAGCCTGCCGCAGCAGTTCGCCGATCGTCGCTTGCGCCCGCAGCACCGACGGCTGTCCGCCCGACGTCAGCACATTCGTCACCGCCTCGAAACCGAGCAATACGTCGAGCGCTTCGCGCAGATCGCGCGCCTCGTCGAACGCGCGATGGAACGTGATCGCGAGTCCATCGGCAGCTTCGCACGCGCGCGCGAGACCTTCGCGGTCGATCGCCCGCTCGGCATCGAGCATGCCGATCACGATGCCGTTCGCGCCGGCCGCCTTGACGGCCCGGATGTCGCGCAGCATCACCGCGTAGTCGTCGGCGTCGTAGACGAACGCGCGGCTATGCGGCCGCACGATCACGTTCACGGGTACGCCGGCTGCCCGGACGCCGACCGCTGAAACCACCGCCTCGATCAACCCCACACTCGGCGTCAGTCCGCCCTCGCCCATCGCGGTCACGAGTTCGAGACGGTCGGCACCGGCCTGCGCGGCAGCGCGCGCATCGGCGACGGTCGTGGCAATCACTTCGAGCAGCACGGACATGAGCGCAACCTGGTGTCGTTGAAAACGACATCATGTCAGATGCGCGCGTCGCGTTCGTCTTCGACCCAGTCGATATCGCCGCACAGCACGCAGGTCTCGCTGCCGACGCGCGTTGCCACCGACAGCGTCACGCACGGCAACGCCTCGTTGATCGACAGATACGGCCGCGTCACGTGCACCCGCTCCGGCGCATTGATCGCGACGCTGAAGTACGGCCGACGCAGCCAGTTCGCGCCCTGCGCGTCGGCGAGCGGCAGAAAGCGCGTTTCGTGCGCCGCGCGATCGGCGCGCAGCACGACGTTGCGGCCGGCCTGGCGCCCCTTCGCGTCGAGCAGAAAACAGCGCGCCACGTGATCGAGCGCGAGGAAATTCCAGCACACCTCGTCAAGCGGCTCACCGGCGGCGAGACGCTCCGCGGCGCGCTCGAACGCGCGCAGATACGGCGCGAGCCGACTCGCGCTGCGCCGCTCGCGTGCCTCGGCCTGCTCACGATAACGCTCGGTGACTTCGCCGATGCAAACCGCCGCGTGGATCGGATCGGCAACACCCGGATTCGGCCGGCCAAAGAAAAAGCCCTGCACGAAGTCGGCATTGCAGGCGAGCGCCATCTGCGCTTCGTGCTCGGTT
Source organism: Paraburkholderia sp. Cpub6 (assembly GCF_014201065.1). Classification (NCBI taxonomy): domain Bacteria; kingdom Pseudomonadati; phylum Pseudomonadota; class Betaproteobacteria; order Burkholderiales; family Burkholderiaceae; genus Paraburkholderia; species Paraburkholderia sp. Cpub6. The sequence continues at coordinate 168,696 of NZ_JACHDM010000005.1, read as the reverse complement.
TCGATACCCTCGATCAGCACGAGCTTGCCCGCTTCATGCAGCATCGCCACGAGCCCCGGCAGGATCGTCGCCATGTCGGCACGATGCGCGGCATGCGACAGCATGACGCGGTCGAGCTTCACGATGTCGGGATTCAGTTGCCAGATCCGCTCGATGTTCGAATGGCCGGCGCCGAAATCATCGAGCGCGATCAGGAAGCCGCGCTCGCGAAACTCGCGCACCGCGTCGGCAAGTCGATCGAGATCTTCGGCGCTCTGCTCGAGCACTTCGAGCACGACGCGCCGCGGCGACAGATCGAGCCGCCGCAGATTGGCGAGCAAAGCGGCCGCGAGATACGGGTCGGTCAGCACGCCCGGGTGCACGTTCAGAAACAACCATTCGCGCTCGGCGCCGAGCACCTTGAAGTTCTCCAGATGCAGCGTCTGCGCCAGCCGGTCGACCTGCAGCGCGTCGCCGAGGCGCGCGGCCTCGCCGAACACATCGAGCGGCGACACCGCGCGATCGAGCGCGTCGTGCGCGCGCAGCAAGCCCTCATAGCCGACCGCGCGCAGGTGCGACAGACTGAAAATCGGCTGGAACACGCTGGTAAGCGTCAGTTCGCCGTGCTGCACCGAATAGCGTTGAAGGCCCGAGCTCACCTCGACCTCGAAGCCGTGCGGCATGCTCGCCGCCCTGTCCTGTTGCGCAATCGTCATGCAATCCTCTCACGCGAGAGCCGGCCGGTTCGAACGCGACCGGCAACGAACTCTCAAAATGTGCGTCATCGTTACCGGTTAAGCAAGGTCCATGCGCACGCTGGCGCACACTGCGCTGTAACTCGGCCGAAAGATTGCACCGGCGACAGCGCTCGTGCGCCGCCCGTGGGCGGCGCACGCACCGTTGCGGTGCACGGATTCGCAGGCCGCGTCGCGGCGAAGCTCGCGGCAACTGCGCGCGCCGCCGGCTACACTCGACCCTGCGCATCGCGCTCTCACCCGGGACAACCCCTTCATCCCCCGAAACACACGATGGAAATTGTCTTTACCGTCCTGATCCTGCTACTCGCCGTCGCGGCGTCCGGCATGCTGACCCGCGCGCTGCCGTTCAAGCTGCCGCTGCCGCTCGTGCAGATCGCGATCGGCGCGATGCTCGCGTGGCCGCGCCTCGAATTGCACGTCGCGTTCGATCCGGAAATCTTCATGCTGCTGTTCATTCCGCCGCTGCTGTTCGCGGACGGCTGGCGCATCCCGAAGCGCGAGTTCTTCATGGCGCGCCGCGCGATCCTGATGCTCGCGCTAGGCCTCGTGTTCATGACGGTGCTGGTGGTCGGTCACTTCGTGCACGCGCTGGTGCCGCAGATCTCGCTGCCGGTCGCATTCGCGCTCGCCGCCGTGTTGTCGCCGACCGACGCGGTCGCGCTGTCCGGTATCGCCGGCAAGGGCAAGATTCCGGTCCAGCTGATGCATATCCTCGAAGGCGAGGCGCTGATGAACGACGCGTCAGGCCTCGTCGCGCTGAAGTTCGCGATCGCCGCCGCGCTGACTGGCGCGTTCTCGCTGCGTGAAGCGTCGGTGAGCTTCGTGATCATCGCGGTGGGCGGCCTCGCGGTCGGCGCGGCGGTGAGCGCGGTGTTCAGCTTCGTGTCCACGCGCTTCCTGAATCTCACCGAAGAAGGCGATCCCGCGCCGGGCGTCGTGATGACCCTGCTGATCCCGTTCGCCGCCTATCTGACCGCCGAGCGCTTCGAGCTGTCGGGCGTTCTCGCCGCGGTCTCCGCCGGCATGATGATGAACTACGCGAGCATCACGGAAAAATGGCAGGTCGCCTCGCGCGTGCGGGCCTCGAGCACGTGGACGATGATCGAGTTCGTGTTCAACGGCATGGTGTTCATCATGCTCGGCCTGCAGTTTCCGCACATCCTCGGCCGCGCGCTGCTCGACGCGCACGAAACCAACGACGCGCAGGTCGCGCTGCTGATCGGCTATATCGTTGCGGTGGCGCTCGCGCTGTACGCGATGCGCTTCGCGTGGGTGTGGCTGCTGCGCTGGTTCGCGAGCCGCGGCGCGACGAAGCACGGCGTCGCGAACGCAGTGCCTGGGTTGCGCATGGTGTCGGTGACGACGGTGGCCGGCGTGCGCGGCGCGGTGACGCTCGCGGGCGTGCTGTCGCTGCCGGAGGTGCTGCCGAACGGCACGCCGCTGCCGGGACGCGATCTCGCGATCTTCATCGCGTCGGGGGTGATCCTGCTGTCGCTGCTGGTGGCGGTGGCCGCGTTGCCGCTGCTGCTGCGCGGCTGGCGGCGCGGCAAGGACCCGCATGCCGCCGAGGAAGCACTCGCGCGTACGCTCGCCGCGCAGTCGGCGATTCGCGCGGTCGATCATCTGCACGACACGGAATGCGCGGACCTCGAGGAATCGGCTCAGGCGTATGCGACCGATGTAACCGCACGGGTAATGGACGTGTACCGCCGCCGCCTCGCGACGCTCGACGACGAACAGGCGCCACGCGAACTCGCGCGCAGCGCCGATGCCCTCGAATTCCGCATGAAGCTCGCGGCGATGCGCGCCGAGCGCAAGACGCTGCTCGACCTGCGCGACACCCAGCGCATCAACGACGAGACGCTGAACAAGCTGATGCGCGAGGTAGATCTGTCGGAGACGGCGCTGACCGCGCGCAAAAGGTAGGAGTTGGCTGCCGCATCGGCATCGGCACCGGCGCTTGCAATGCCAGTGCCGATAAAAGACGCTCAGGCCACCGGCCCTTGCGTCGGCTTTCTTCTCAGCAGCGCGTACAGGATGATCGCGCCGAACGTCGCGGTGCCGATGCCGCCCAGCCCGAAGCTGCCGAGCTTCAGCGAGAAGTCGCCGGCGCCGAGCACGAGCGTGACGGCCGCGACGATCAGATTGCGGTTGTCGGAGAAGTCGACCTTGTTGACGACCCAGATGCGCGCGCCCGTCACCGCGATCAGCCCGAATACGACGATCGACACACCGCCCAGCACCGGTCCCGGAATCGTCTGGATCACCGCGCCGAACTTCGGCGAGAAGCCGAGCACGAGGGCGATCAACGCGGCGATCACGAACACCAGCGTCGAATAGATCTTCGTGACCGCCATCACGCCGATGTTCTCCGCGTACGTGGTCACGCCGGTACCGCCCGCGAAGCCGGACACGATCGTCGCGAGCGCATCGCCGAGAAACGCGCGGCCGATATAGCGGTCGAGGTTCTGGCCCGTCATCGCGCTGACGGCCTTGATGTGGCCGAGGTTTTCGGCGACGAGGATCACCGCGATCGGCGCGAGCAGCGTCATCGCGTGCGGGTCGAACACCGGCGACATGAAGTGCGGCATGCCGAACCACGCGGCGTTCGCGACGATCGAGAAATCGATCGGCTTGCCCATGCCGAGGCCGTTCGTGACGATCGCGTAAATGACGTAGGCGAGCAGCAGGCCGACCAGGATCAGCAGACGCTGGAGCATGCCGCGCGTGAACACCGCGACCGCGCCGACGCACAGCACCGTGACGAGCGCCATCCACGACTCGAAATTGCTGCCGCTCACGCCATGCACGGCGATCGGCGCGAGGTTCAGACCGATCACGCAGACGATCGCGCCGGTCACGACCGGCGGCATCAGCGTTTCGATCCAGCCCGTGCCGACCGCCGCCACGATCAGGCCGATCACCCCGTACGCGACGCCGCACGCGATGATGCCGCCCAACGCGACCGCAATATTCGGGTTCGCGCCGTGTCCGCCGTAGCCGGTCACCGCGATCACGAGGCCGATGAACGCGAAGCTCGAACCGAGATAGCTCGGCACGCGCCCGCCGACGAGCACGAAGAACAGCAGCGTGCCGATCCCCGACATGAAGATGGCCAGGTTCGGATCGAAGCCCATCAGCAGCGGCGCGAGCACGGTCGAGCCGAACATCGCGACGACGTGCTGGACGCCCATCGCGAACATCTGCGGCCACCCGAGCCGTTCGTCGATGCCGACGATGCCGCCCTCGGCGGCGGCAGGCTGGCGGCGCCAGCGGGGGAAATAGGATGCGGCCATCGCGGGGATTCTCCTCTGGGTCGGCGTGGTGTGTGCCGATCACGCGCTGCCGCGTGGGTCCGGCAAAAGTTACGCGCGAGTTTACGGAGAGCAATAAGGGCTGGCAAGCGGGCCGACAAGTGGCTCGGGAAACGAGCCCTGGAAGCGCGTCAATTCGCGCGGCGCGGGTCGATGTCCGGCGTCACCGCGGCGCCGTCCCGCGCGGCGTGGTCCGTCGGCGCGCCGTAAAGCATCACCCGATTGCGGCCGGCATCCTTCGCGCGATACAGCGCTTCGTCGGCGGCGTCGACGAGCGCGCGGCTCGTCGCGAGCGCCGCGCCCTGCGCGGTCGCAGCGCCTGCGCTCACCGTCAGCACGTGATGCGTGCTGGCCACATGGCGGCATTGCAGCGCCTGCACCGCTGCGCGAATCTGCTCGGCGATCCGCTGCGCGCCCGTCGCGTCGGTGTCCGGCAGCAGCACCGCGAACTCCTCGCCGCCGAAGCGCGCGGCCGTATCGCCCGGACGTCGCGCGTTCTGCGCGATACAGCGCGCGACGCCGATCAGCGCTTCGTCGCCGGCCGAATGGCCGTACAGGTCGTTGAAGCCCTTGAAGTTGTCGACATCGATCAGCAGCAGCGACAGCGGCCGGCCGGTGCGCTGCGCGCGTCGCCATTCGTCGTTCACGTGCTCCTCGAACGCGCGGCGGTTGTTCAGGCCGGTCAGCCCGTCCGTGCGCGCCAGTTCGCGCAACTCTTCCTCGGCCGCGCGGCGCAGACGCAACTGGCGTGAGAACAGGATCGCGAGCGCGATGATCGTCACGTCGAGCGCGCCGATCAGCGTGCCGATGATCCATGCGCGCCGCCGCCACTCGACGTAGATGTCGCGCGTCGAGAGCGCGACGTCGAGGATCAGCGGAAAGCCGTCGATATGGCGGAACGCATACCAGCGCTCGACGCGATCGATCGCCGCCGTGCCGAAGAAGTCGCCGCTCGGCCGCTTGATGAAGCGCGAGAAGTTGGCCGTGCCGGTCAGGTTGATGCCGATCGTTTTCGAATCGTAAGGACGGCGCATCAACATCGTGCCGTCGCTGAGCATCAATGCCATCGAGCCGCTCGGCCCGAGCTTCATGCCGTCGAACAGCCGATGGAAATACGTGAGGCGCAGCGTGCCGACCACCACGCCGCCGAAGCTGCCGTCCGGCCTCGAGATGCGCCGGCTCAGCGCGATGCGCAGGTCATCGTCGGTGCCGCTCGGGCTGAACGGATGGCTGATGTACAGGCCCACCTCGGGTGAAGCGCGCTGCGCCTTGAAGTAATCGCGGTCCGCATGGTTGCTTGCGCGCGGCGGCCACGCGCGTGAATCGAAGCGCACGTTGCCGTTCTCGTCGAGCACGAATACCGAGCCCATGTCCTTTGCGCTGATCGAGCCGTCGAACAGCACCATCTGGCGGATCTCCGGCGGCAGATCGAGCACGCCCGGCTGCTTCAGTCCGTCGATCGCCGCGCGCAGCGACAGGTCGTAGATCTCGAGATTGCGCGACACGTCGCGCTGGACCAGCAGGGATATGTTGGCGACGGAGTCCTGCGCGCGCCGCAACGCATCTTCGCGCATCTGTGCGAGCAGCGACACGGCGATCGCGAGGATCGCGCCAGCCAGCAAGACACTGATCGCAATCACGTTGTTCGGTCGGCGCGTCACCATGCGTTTTTGGTTCTGACATGCGCTGAACGTCGCGCGTGAAGAAGCGGCCGCGTCTCGGCAATCACCGTCAAAACCGCGACCTACGAAAACGTAAGCGTAGCAGACATGGAGTACAGGCAAACGTTTGCGTAGCCGGGTTTTTGCCCGCATGCGCCAGAACGGCACGCCAGAAGTCCCGTCCGACGGGGGGTTTGCGCCCGATCGCCAGATTATCCGGGTGCCGTCCAATTATTCGGATAGCAAATGCGAATTGGCTGGATAGTTGGCCTCGCCACTTGGGTATTCAATCGAGCCTGTCACGTTCAAACGATTGAACACAAGGAGAGAGAGACATCATGAGCGAGAAGCGCAGCGCCTCGGAATGGCGCGAATTCGTCAGCGGCTGTCTGGACTTCCGCCCCGCGGAAGGCGTGTACCGGATTGCCCGCGAAATGTTCACGGAGCCCGAGCTGTTCTCGCTCGAGATGGAGCACATCTTCGAGAAGGCCTGGATCTATGCGTGCCACGAAAGTGAGATCCCCAACAAGAACGATTTCCTGACGATGCGCGCGGGCCGCCAGCCGCTGATCATCTCGCGCGACGGCGCCGGCAACCTGAACGCGATGATCAACGCGTGCCAGCACCGCGGTGCGACGCTCACGCGTATGACCAAGGGCAACCAGTCGACCTTCACGTGCCCGTTCCATGCTTGGTGCTACAAGAACGACGGCCGGCTCGTGAAGGTGAAGGCGCCGGGCGAATACTGCGACGACTTCGACAAGTCGGTGCGCGGCCTGAAGAAAGCGCGCATCGCGAGCTACAAGGGCTTCGTGTTCGTGAGCCTCGACGTCGACGGCATCGACACGCTCGAAGACTATCTCGGCGACGCGCGCATCTTCTTCGACATGATGGTCGCGCAGTCGCCGACCGGCGAGCTCGAAGTGCTGCCCGGCAAGTCGACCTACACGTTCGACGGCAACTGGAAGCTGCAGAACGAGAACGGTCTCGACGGCTATCACGTGAGCACCGTGCACTACAACTACGTGGCGACCGTGCAGCACCGCATCGAATCGAATGCGAAGAAAGGGGATAACCCCGGCGGCACGCTCGACTACAGCAAGCTCGGCGCCGGCGACAGCGAAACCGACGACGGCTGGTTCGCGTTCAGGAATGGCCACAGCGTGCTGTTCAGCGACATGCCGAATCCGCAAGTGCGTCCCGGCTACGAGAGCGTGATGCCGCGGCTCGTCGAAGCCTATGGCCAGGACAAGGCCGAATGGATGATGCACCGGCTGCGCAATCTGAATGTCTACCCGAGCCTGTTCTTCATGGACCAGATCAGCTCGCAGCTGCGCATCGTGCGGCCGGTCGCGTGGAACAAGACCGAGGTCATCAGCCAGTGCATCGGCGTGAAGGGCGAGTCGGCGAAGGATCGCGAGAACCGCATCCGTCAGTTCGAAGACTTCTTCAACGTGTCCGGCATGGGCACGCCCGACGATCTCGTCGAGTTCCGCGAGCAGCAGCGCGGCTTCCAGGCGCGCCTCGAACGCTGGAGCGACATCTCGCGCGGGCATCACAAGTGGGCCAGCGGCGCGACCGCGAACACCACGCTGCTCGGCATCGAGCCGAATCTGACCGGCACCGAGCTGACCCACGAAGGGCTTTACGTGAACCAGCACGGCACCTGGCGCGACACGATCCTCAAGGGTCTCGACAAATCCATCGAATCGCAGGGAGAGCAGGCATGAGCCAACTCCAACACTCCGTCGAGCAGTTTCTGTATCTGAAGGCCGATCTGTGCGACAAGCAGCAATGGGACGAATACCTCGATCTCTTCGATCCGCAGAGCGTGTTTCATGTGCCGCAGTGGGATTCCGAGCACGTGTACACGACCGATCCGAAGCAAGGCATGTCGCTGATTTACTACTCGGATCGCGCCGGTCTCGAAGACCGCGTGTTCCGGCTGCGCACCGGCAAGTCGGCCGCGTCGACGCCGCTGCCGCGCACGATGCATCAGATCAGTAACGTGCGACTGAGCGAGCGCGAGGATTCGAGCGTCGAAGCGAACGTGAACTGGTCGACGCTGTACACGCGTCACGGCTCGACCGACTACTTCTATGGCCGCGCGGTGTACGACCTGCAAGCGTCGGGCGATAGCTGGAAGATCAAGCGCAAGCACGTGCTGCTGCTGAACGACCACATCAACGCGGTGCTGGATTTCTACCATCTGTGAGCCGGGAGCACGACGATGAAACATAAAGTCGCGTTGAGCTTTGCCGATGGCAAAACCGCGTTCTTCGATGTGAGTCCGAACGAGTTGCTGCTCGACGCGGCGCTGAAGAACGGCGTGAACATTCCGCTCGACTGCCGCGAAGGCGTGTGCGGCACCTGCCAGGGGCGCTGCGAATCGGGCGACTACACGCTCGATTACGTCGACGAGGAAACGCTCAGCGAAGAGGACCTCGCGCAGCGCAAGATCCTCTCGTGCCAGACGCGCGTGAAGTCGGATGCGTCGTTCTATTTCGACTTCGACTCGACGCTGTGCGAAGGCGCCGGCACGAGCACCGTGTGCGCGAGCGTGGTCGGCGTCGAGCTGGTGTCGGCGACGACCGCGATTCTGCGTGTCGATGCGAGCGCGCATGCGCGTCAGCTCGATTTTCTGCCGGGCCAGTATGCGCGCGTTAAGGTGCCCGGCACCGAAGAATGGCGTTCGTACTCGTTCGCGAATCATCCGAACGCGCGCAACGAGTTGCAATTCCTGATCCGTCTGCTGCCCGACGGCATGATGAGCAACTATCTGCGCGAACGTTGCAAGGCCGGTGATACGGTCGAGTTCGAGGCGCCGCTCGGCGCGTTCTATCTGCGCCAGGTCGAGCGTCCGCTCGTGATGGTGGCGGGCGGCACGGGACTCTCTGCCTTCCTCGGCATGCTCGACGACATCTCGGCGAAACGCAATGTCGCGCATCCGGTGCATCTGTACTACGGCGTCACGAATGCAGCCGATCTGTGCGAGACCGGGCGCATCAACGGCTACAAGGCGAGCATCGAAGGATTCGCGGTCGAGACGGTCGTGATGAATCCGGCGCCGGGATGGTCGGGCAAGACCGGGCTGATTCCCGAGCATTTCGACCTATCGTTTTTCGAATCGAATGGTTTTGACATGTACGTGTGCGGACCGCCGCCGATGGTCGAAGCGATCAAGACCTGGCTCACCGAACAGGGTATTCAGGATTACCGGCTGTTTTACGAGAAGTTCGGCGAAAGCAACGCGCGATAGGACGTTCTAACGCCGCGCCGCGCGCTTCAGCGTCTCGGATGGCGACTCGCCGAACAACGCCTTGTACTCGGTCGAGAAACGGCCGAGATGGGACATCCCCCAGCCCAGCGCCACCGACGAGATATTGCGCACCGAGCGGTCGTCGAGGATATCGCGCCGCGCCGATTCGAGCCGGTAGCGTTTCAGATACGCGATCGGCGCGCAGCCAAAATATTGACGGAAGCCGTCGAACAGCTTGAAGCGCGACACACCCGACGCGCGCTCGATGTCTTCGAGCGTGATCGGCTCGCGCGCGTTGTCGTGAATGAACTGGCGCGCGCGGGTCAGATAATGCGGTGGCGTCGGCGCGGTCGCGTTGGCCAACTGTTCCGAATAGTTATGCGGCTGTGACAGCAGCAGCCCCTTCAGCAACGTCAGTTCGAACTCGCTGGACATGTAAAGCTGCCCTAGCGATGGTCCCGAGCGCTCCATCTCGCCGGCCAGGAACTTGACCATGCGCCACCACGATGCCTGATCGCCGGTGGCTGCGTCCATGTCGGGCTGGAACATGAGCGGCGCTTCGACGGGGCGTTGCAGCATCGTCTGCAGCACCTGTTGGAGCGCGGAGCGAGGAATCGCGACGTGCAGCTTGCGGCAATTGCCGGTGATCGCGAGATCTTGCGATTCCTGCGGACTGACGATCAGACCGCAGTCCTGATCCGACAACCACCTCTTGCCGTGTGCTGCGAGCTCCTGTTGACCGACCATCGGCAGGCTCACGCTGTAGCAGTTCAGCGGACTGCTCTCGCTCACCGCGACCGTCACGTCGGTGCCGTATTCGACGTAGCCTATCGTCGTCGCCATCGAACGAAGTACGGTGCCGGACTGGTGGAAGCGCAAGCGCTCTGGGTGACTGACCTGGAGGCCGTGAGGGCCGCAGATGGACGCCATCCAGTTGCGTGCGCCGTCTAGGTCGTTTAACGCGGCACGGAGGTCGCGATTGCCGGGGTCCGGTGTTGACATACGTGGAGACGAGCTATTGGGGTGCGTGCCCCGAGGGCAGACAGTCCATCAGGGCGCAGAACGGGAGACATGATGGGATTGGCTAAGCCTACCTCAACCGTGGCCGCTCCGGGTGGACGAATGAAACATTGTCCTCGGGTAAAGCACCGCTGTGCTGGCATGGAGAATTGCTGCCAAATGGAAGAGAGACCGAAATTCAAACGAAAGGCCATGCGTTCATCACGCATTTTAAATACGCGCAAAACCGTGCAAGCTTCTATTTTATCGGTCATGGCGCCGAAGGGCGGCGCAGTGGCCGGCCCGAGGTCGTCAACACGACGCAGCGCATCAGCGACATCATGGGAAAATGATAAGCCTATAGATCTCGACCGGACGACTGCCAACCTCAACTAATCGTAGACTTGGCGAAGGTCTTCAATATTTGCGAACTTGGGTGCGCAGAGAGACTTACGAGTTTGTTCGCCAGAGCAACTGGCAATAGCGCGTTCTCGTACATATCGCAGTGCAGTTGTTCGATATGCGTAAGAACAAGGTGGAGATTCGGAATGTCCGTCGGCAAAGGCGCCTTTTTTAATCTTCTTACAGGCATTGACACAACATACATCTGTCCTTGACGGGAACGAAATATTACCTTGTGTCCGTAGTACGAAGTTTCGGCGTACGCCCGCTTCGAGTCTTCCTCACCCGGTGAGATGTATTTGTAGATATAGGCATCGTTAAGAAGCAGGATGCTACCGGCGGGGATGTGCTCCCGAATCTCAGCAGCATGCTCGACAAAAGCACCGCTCTTCTCAAGCCCTGCCGCAAAGAAGTTATGGCTATCAAACAGCCAATTGTTCAGTTCCAACATGAGCTTGTGCATCGGCGCCGTTACGCCAAACCAGCCAGTCGGGCGGTCCATGATGAAGAGTACTTGCTTCAACGCCGCTGCATTTTTTTTAAGCAGGTTCCGAATGACATGTATCAATACAAGATGTTCGACTACCCCTGCGATGTAGCCAGCCACGCCTGCTGCACCGGCATCCTCCTCTATCCGCTCGTGCAAGCGGAACGCATCGGTTAAATACAGGGTGCCACCGGTTTCAGGGCACTGGAACGTGTAGTTATTCGACATCTTAGATTCATCGAACAAAACAGTTCCCGGTACATCGAAGGGACTGGTGCTCACTTCCCAGTTCCGGTCCTCCGCCGTACGTGTATTCTTATAGCGTCTGAAAACGAACCACGCCAACGTGTCCAGCAGACTAACGTCCTCACCAAGGTTTTCGCCAGCAAAAAACTCATAAAGCGTCTTTCGCACAGACTCCTTTAGCGATGCACAGTCCTTCCGGCGAGCTCCTGCCGTTGCGAGTGGCAGCTTCAAACGGTCAATATTCTTGAGCTTCTGCATGTCCTCAGGAGCAACATGCTGCGAATGCTCAAGCTTCACCAAGTCCTCAATTCGAAAGTGAAGCGCACCGAACTGAAAGAAATGTATTGCGGCCGACGGAAATCCTTCGCGGATTGGCACCTCCGTGTAGCCGCCGTCAATGGCGACAACATGCTGTATCGGCGACGCAGTTGGCTCGAAGTTGACGAGGTACTTTTTGACTTCACTTATATCGCCCCTTGGCGGCACGTAGAGCGCCTTCAAGGCTTCCGACACAGTCACATCATTGATTACGTGATGATGCGATGACTTGCTCGCACGTTCGTAGGGCTTGGGTCCGGAAGAGGAATAGCTCATTTTGTCTCTGCCTTAGGTGCAGAAAACTTATCAATCTGTACCGGCACGACGAATGCATTCGAGTAAGTCTTTACCCTCACGAACCCTTTGTCGGTGTCCTGACTGAAGCGTATGAGGCTGTCGCTGAAGTCACTGAAATCGTAGTACTTCCTCAACTCCTTGATCTCGTCCTCGTTATTCAGGTGGGAGATGAACCAGTTCTGGGTAGCCTTCAAGATGTTGCCACTGATTGAACTAACCTCTTGCGTGGCGTAAACCAGACCAATGTGAAGCTTGGCACCTTCCTTGGCTAGGCGGTTGTAAATTTGGCTCAGGTCCTTATCTTCCTTTTTCGGGAAGAGGTTGTGTGCCTCCTCGAAGTAGAACTGGATAAAGTTATTCGGCCTCGCGGAGGTGAATCTTTCCATCGCGTCCCGGAACACCTTTCGCGTGATTCGTTCCGAGTACATGCGCTGCAGTTCCTCGTCGCCGCTAGAAAGGTCTGCAATGACTATCTTTCCCGCCCTCAATGCCTGCAAGATGTCTAGTTCAAACGCGGTCTTTGTCAACGGGGTGTGCTGCGCCGCAACGGGCCGAAGATTTCTGTAGCCGTTACAGTCAGGCGTACCTCCCGATGTGCGGCACCGAGTCAGCATTACAAGCAGCGCTTTCAAATCGTCGTCGGCCCATTCCCGACCTTTGGTTTTCTTGTAATCCTGCGCGGTAGGGGACGAGTCGTAGATCTTCCAGAACTGCTCCCACCAATTGCACGCTTCTTCGAGAGAGATGCCAGCGGATGGTTTCAGAGCCTTATTGATCTCGCTGCAGATTTCAGCCGAGGCCTCCCACTTGACCTTAAAGGCGGTGGGCTCCTTGAAACCGGCCCGGTAGAGAATGCAATGGTAGACGGCCACCCTTCTGTCGTAACGAGTTCGTGCCGAAACATCCGTGCTGTAGTTCTCCGGCTTGTCGAGGAACACCGAGCGGAAGCCCACCATGAACTTCGTCGCATCGTCTGCCACACTAGGGAAGGCTTTCATTAGTTCAAGGCCGGACTCAACTTCGTTGTAGAAGTTGACTTTCATGACCTTGAAGCCTGGCTTCTCGACGATCGAATACCTCTCAGTCTTGTCCTTATAAATATCGAAGATTGCAGTCCCCTCGTCTTGGAGGTTCTTGTTCGCATATTCCCCGTTCATGTCAAAAATAATTTGACCAATAGGATACTTAGGAGCGTCGGATTTAAACGGTTCGAGAGATTCCTCTGGTGACTCTTTTGATGAGTCCAACTTCATTGGGGCCAGCGCACTCATCTGCTCATTGGCTTGGATAATTTTCTTTATGCTGTTGGACTTACCTGTTCGTGTCATGCCGAACAGCGCGGTTCGCTTCCCCGCAAAGTCTTTCGCCTTCACATATACAGGGACGTCTGCCTGGTTGGATGCGAAGCGTCTGCTTGAGCTGTAGCGAACCTTACCTACACGGATGTCACCAGCCCCGCCTGGGACACCCTTGTCGCGATAGTTGACGATGACCGTAAGCAGCTCATCATTCGGCTTAATGACCGAGTAGTTGTGCGCACTATAGAAGTTTTCTAAGTCTGCACCAAAGAGCAAGTTTCCGTTTTCATCCGGATAAAAGCATCCCAAAATGCTGCATCTCACGCCGCTGAACCCGAACTCATACCGGGAGTACTGATCCAACTGGCTTTGCTTGTCCGATCCAGTGCGGATGGTGTCCTTGTAGTACTCGACCATCGAGCTGACAACGTCCCTGTCAGTAGGCAACTCGGCGGGCTCGATGACCCGCAACAAGACAGCTTCCTGTAGTCCCAATCTGTCGGGGTCGCAGTCATAGTAAGCCAACAGGAAACAACCTTCGGGAATACCTTGTGCCCTCTCTTTCCAAGAGTCAGCAACGAGTACCGAGGCATCGGTGTACGAAATCTTGAACGGACGCCCCACGAACTTGCCGGTGTCCCACTCCCACTTGCCGGCTTCCTGTTTACGTTTGAAGAAATCGACTTTTGTGATGTTATCCGTGATGCTCATGTCGCGGTCTCGTTGAGAAGCGGGTCAAGGAATCGGAGCTTTGATTGCTCCACATAGTCTTTCTGTGCATCGATGGCCACCCATCTGCGGCTTGACAACGCCGCCGCGTATCCGGTGGTGTTACTGCCCCCGAACGGATCGAGAACTAGGTCGCCGGGGTCCGTCAGATATTCGATAAAGAACGAGGCGAGCCCAGCCGGCATGCGGGCTGGGTGGGGAACGATCTGCCGTTCACGGCAGGCCCGATGGAAGAAATCCGTTGACGCGGTATTTGAAAGCGAAAACGAATTTGGAAGTCGAACAGGCCTCTCCGGCTGCATTGGCTCGAGCTCAAAGAAGTTGTGTGGTATCGAGCCACCTCGATCGTTGAGGAAGCCTTTGTCGCTGACGTGGTGCTCGGAAGGGCGCGCTCCGGAGTTGTAGGAGCCGCGCTTGAGAAGGCGCTTCATCGCGTCACTGTATGGGCGCAGAACTTTCCGGTTATCCGCCTTTGGGTAATCTGTCTTCGCGAGCCACCACACGTGGGTGAAGCTGTCGACCGTGCGTAATGGCCGGACAGTGACCCATGACGCGGGTGATGGGAGCCGGGACGGGTTGTAACAGACAAACTGTTGAATCAGTCGCAGCCCAGCGCCCTGAGCCTTCGTGAACGCTAGTAGCGCTTCCAAAGCCAGCAGACTTTGCACGGGGCGATTCGGTTCCCAACTGTTCCCGAGCTCTATGACAATGGAGCCGTCATCGGTGAGCAAGTCGGAAAACACGGTCGCGAGCGACTCCACCCACTTCAGGTACTTCTCCCCGGTCAAATTGCCGTAGCTCTTCTTTTCGTTGAGCGGATACGGTGGGGAAGTAAGTATCAACTGGACCTTGCCCCCCAGTCTTTCGAACGGCTTGGACTTCAGCACCTTCTTGGAGTCACCCACATAGTAGGCACCTCCATGGGTGCGATACTCGCAGTTCCCGGTCCTCGGAAGCCGGAGAGGAGGCTCGTCCTTCCTCCCCGTGCCCGGGATCTCGCCAATGGCGAGATTTGGCGCATTTTGCGTTTCCACCTGAGTGTCTTTAGCTGTCATTGTCTGTACCGAACCACGACCCCGATGCTGGTCGGTGACGCGGCTGTGGATTCACTGAGGCAGTTTCCCCGGCGTTCGTGGTCAACGTCTCTTTCCGCATGGATGGCGTGCCATTTGCTTGATCGGCCGCCGCGCCGAGCGTCGTCACGCCGCACTTTCGCAGCCCAATGGTACGATTTTATCTGGGAAGCTCACCTGTTGTCGGTAAAAAGACGTCACCAGTACCCCTGAACCCATCGATAGCCCGCAGGAGTTCGGCTACCTGAGCCGGATCAGTGTTGGCTGCAAAGTTTTCGTGCTTGACCGGCGCGAGAGCACCCCGTAGATCGCCCGAAGGATCACGTTCTGCCCTCCCCGTCACAACGGCGTACCGGAAAACCTGTCCGCAGTTTTGTTTTGCCCGAAGAGCCGTATCGAGTGCACCACGGTCCTCGATCCAGCGCAGGACCGTTAGTAACTGAGTGGCAGTCACCTCCGCGATTGGCCGTGCGCCCAGCCAGGGGAAGACATCCTTTTCCAATCGCTGGATGATCTTGCTGGAGTGGGTCTCAGCCAAGGTGGGCGCGTACTTGGCAAACCACTCCCGGGCGATAACCTCGAAGGAGTCGGCCGCGCGCGCCAGTGTCGTAGCTTTCTGAGCCTTTCGGTTTTCGCCGGGATCGACGTTTCCGGCCAGCAGCTTGCGGGCAGCATCCCGGCGCTCCCGGACATTCTTCAGGCTTACGTCTGGATAGGCGCCGAGAGCCAGCAGCTTTTCTTTGCCGGCGAACCGGTATTTAAGCCGCCAGAGCTTACCGCCGCCCGGCGTGACCAAACAGGAACAGACCGCCGCCGTCAAACAGCTTGCGAGCCTTCTCATCAGGTTTTACGTTCCGGACTGTTGTGTCGGTAAGGGCCATTTAGGGGGTATCACCTTCTGGTGGCATGCCGGATACCCCTAGAAGTACCCCAACATTCGCCAAGATGTCAGTGGATCGCACCGGACGTCATGGGCGATAAAAAACCCCGCAAGCCTTATTGGCTGCGGGGTTTTAGGATTTACTCGGACAACCTTGGATGTATTCCTGGTGGGAGGAGGAGGATCGAACAATCTCGCTAAGGCGCGCCGGGCGCGGCAGAGAGGCTCACAGTGACTCCAGAAATGCCCCCATGGGAGGGCTTGCCGGCAACTCACTGAAATCGGCAATCAAACTCACGACCATTTCGACTGGGTCGACAGTTTCGCCGCCTATCATTGCGCCAGTTCCGCAATCACCGCTATGGAAAGCGTACTCCAATCTCCGCTTCGGATCCACACGCAACCAGATCGTGATCGGCGCGCCGCCGCTCCCGACGAAACTAGAGATGCGCGTCGAAAACGCGAATGCCGGCAATGCACGCGGCACGGCGTTCAGGGGAATCGCTATCTGCGGCAAAATTTTTTCGCCGGTCTCCGCCGGACTTCGGGCGGCAGGTCACGCTTGAATGTCGTCATCCGGATCCCGTTCTTCGGGGAAGCGAGACCGGCACATTTAGGTGATGCGGTTCGTCGGTGAGAAGAGAAGGGGTTTCCGCAACCGGTCATCTTACAGACCGGCCTCGACCCCGGATCAATTGTCCGTCGGCGGTGGGCAAAATTCGTTCGGCACGAACCGCACACTGATCGCCTGTAAGCACGAAAGCTGCGGCGCATGGCCTTGTGGGCCGTGGGAGTAACTCCGACGCGTTTGTCGGAGGAGTCTCATTTGGCATCTTACATTTGCACAGGCCTATCCACCGCTTCAGTAGACAACGCTGCGAGGATGGCGCGGGCGTTGCGGAAAACGACCCACGACCAGATAGCGCCGCCGACAACCTTGGCCAGAAACTGCAGCCCCGCGATCATCGGGAAGACGGTACCGAATGCGATTAGCGGGAAGATGAGGGAGTCCACAGCAGCGCCAGCGACGTTGGCGCCATTCGCGCGCGCCAGAATCGGGTAGCGGCGCGTTGCCTGAAACACGAGGGCACTCGCAACGGCTGCCGCGCTGAATGCAATGAGGGACGCTAACGCGATCACACCGGATGCTGGATTGAGTGCAAAACTCACTGCGCCCGCAACAGCGATCAGACCAAACATGCGCGCCCATAGTGCACTGCCTCGCCAGTTAAGATGCAGGCGATCGCGAATTGCGAGGTCAAGACCGATGAGCACGAATGCATTAATCGGCGTGGACGCCGGTCCGAAGTGCGCGACGCTCAGGTTCGCTGCGACGACGGCTGCGATATAGATGAAAACGTACATAGTTCCTCTGCAGGGATAAGGCGAGTGCGGCCGTTCTTGACCAGCAGTAGTGGGGGATTGCCGCGATATTGATCTGCATCTGATCAACTGCCGCATGCTCAGGTCGTGCGCGCTCCGTCCTCCCGGATTCTTGTACGCCACGCCGCTAACCTGACCCTAGGCCGCGCCGCGCCTCTCTGCCGCCCTGATCGATCCCCAAAATTCATCGCGGTACTGTTGCGCGTGAGCTACACACCCAATTGAGGCGGAGCTAAATCTGGACATCACTGGAATTTTGCCACGACAAGTGCGAAACTACACAACTAATTGATGTGCAGTTTTCGGGAGAAATTTTACGATCGTGGGCGCAGTTATGACTTCCAAAGTGATCGTTGTTACCAACTGCACCAACAGAAAGCGTGTCAGTGACGACACGGTCACCCTCACCGCTGCCGACATGAGCGGTTCGCTGTCATCGGTGGCCGCGCGCTGGGGCAGGGCAATCAGGAAAGTGCCACCCTTAGAGCAGGCACAGGACATCTACATGGGCCGCGCCTTTTCTGAGGCACGACAGGTGACCGCCACGCTAGGCGGTACTCTGCACATCATCTCTGCGGGACTGGGGGTTGTTGGTGCTGCAGAGGCGATCCCGTCATACAACCTGACTGTTTCCGAAGGTGACAACTCACTGAAGCCACTGCTAACTCAGTTAGGCAAGAGACCGAGTGACTGGTGGATGGTGCTAACCAAAGAATTGGGTCAGCAACGCTCCGTCCGAGCATTGCTCGAAAAAAATTCGGATGCCCTCGCGCTCTTCGCACTTCCGGGAAGCTACATCGCCCTGATTGCAGAAGACTTGGCGTCCCTGACGCAGCGGCAACTCAGCAGAGTTCGGATCATCACGTCCGATCACGGACGGACTCTTGTGCCCGAGCATGCTCGCCATGTCGCACTGCCTTACGACGAACGTCTGGAAGGGTCGACATATGTGGGCACGCGTACCGATTTTCCCCAGCGTGCGCTCCGCCATTTCGTTGAGGTGCTGAGCGGACACCAACTGCCTATCGATGACGCAAGGGCATCTGTTTCGGCAGCCATGCACGCACTAACGAAGCCGGTTATCCCAGCAAGAGAACGCAAAACTGACAGCGAAATTCTGGCTCTTCTGCGCAAAAACTGGGATCGGTTTGACGGTGCATCAGCACGATTGCTCAGGTATCTGCGCGACGAGGCATTAGTTGCCTGCGAACAGTCGCGGTTCCGCAGTCTGTGGTGCAGTCTCCAACAAGATCTGGCCAACAAGGGTTGATGGCACCATGGCGAAAAAAGAGATCGTGGTACGCGCGCTGCGAACGACCCAAGGAGCGGAACTGGATGTTTTTGCTTTTTTCATTCAGGGCTCAGACATCATCAAGGTCGCGGACATCTCGCGGGTAGAGCGCGATGAGTCTGACGAACTCAAGGGCTTCCAGCGTCCTGAAATTCGCTCGCATGTGAAGGGTATTGTCGACTACTTAAATCAAGGGAATGTGCTATTCCCGAACGCGATCATCTTGGCCATGTCGCCCGAAGTTCACTTCTCTGCAGCTCGTGGTACGAAGCCAACTGGCGACCAGGGAATTGCGCAAGCGGGTACCCTGACGATCCCTGTCTACGACGAAGGACAACGGGTTGCCTGGATTGTCGACGGGCAGCAGCGATCACTTGCCTTGTCGCAGACGGGAAGCAAGAGCATTCCCGTGCCGGTTGTCGGCTTTGTTTCTGATAGTCTGGAAATCCAGCGCGAGCAGTTCATTCTTGTCAACAAGGCCAAGCCGCTCCCAACCCGGTTAATCAATGAACTACTGCCAGAGACTCGCAGTATTTTGCTGCCTCGTGAATTGAGTGTGCGCAAGGTTCCGTCGGAGATCTGCAATCTGCTCAATCGTGATCCCGAATCTCCATTTCACAAGTTGATCAAGCGGATTTCGGAGAAAGGCAGCAGTACCAGCGTGATCACGGATACGGCCGTCATCGCCATGATCCGGAACAGTATGAACAACCCACTGGGGGCGCTTGCCCCCTACAAGTCAAGTGGTCGGGATGGCGTAGATGTTGAGGGCATGTACCACGTCCTCATAACTTACTGGTCCGCAGTGCGTGACGTATTCCCGGAAGCGTGGGGTGCCGATCCGCGCAGCAGTCGTTTGATGCACTCAGCAGGCATCGAGGCAATGGGCGTGCTCATGGACCGGATCTACGCCCGTCTTTCAGGACTTGGCGAGGACTACAAGACAGTGCGCAAGGAGCTTGAAAAGATGGCGCCTGCCTGTTGCTGGACCAAAGGCACTTGGGAATCGCTGGGTTTGGCATGGAACGAAATCCAGAACACGCATCGCGATATCAGAAAGCTGCAGGACGCACTGGTCCGAGCTTATACGAGCACCATGAAACAATGAAATTTCTCTATTCCGATACCCAGGACTATGTTGATCCGGGGTACGACTTCATAAACGATGTAAATGCTCCCGGTCGGCGTCGCTACTGGGATGACATGTATGCGCACGAACTCATGACGCCATCGCCGTACGACGGACTGCTCGTATCAATGAGTGCCGTCCGGCAGGCTGCTGGTGTTGCCAACTCGAAAGTGCGATATACGACGGCCGAAGAGCAGCGAATGCTGCGAGATGGTGTCCGGAAGTTTCTGCGGTATGGCGGTCCAAAGTTTAAGAACGCGATGGTCCTCGGTGACTGTGGCGCCTTTGCTTATGCCAACAGCAAGACTCCAGCCTATCCGCCCCAGGAGGTCGTTGAGTTCTACTCGGATGCGGGTTTCACCCACGGCATATCACCTGACCATATCATCTTCGACTGCTTGATGGACAACCCGCCGGCCAGCGCAACGGCACCCGGCGTTGTTGAGCGCTTTGACATCACACTAGCGAACGCAGAGGAGTTTTTGCGCCTGACGGACGCAGAAGATTACCCGTTCGAACCGCTAGGAGCCGTCCAAGGTTGGTCGCCTGCAAGCATGGCCGATGCCGCCGTCCGACTCGAAAAGATGGGGTATCGCTATCTGGCGATCGGAGGTCTCGTTCCGTTGAAGGTAGATGTCATCAAGCAGGTTCTTCACGCACTGCGTAATGCCATCAAGCCGGAAACGAAGATACATCTGCTCGGGTTTGCCAAAGCCGACACCATCCATCAGTTCACGAATTTCGGCATTACCAGCTTCGACTCCACATCTCCGCTCATCCGGGCGTTCAAGGATGCGAAGGCAAATTACTACATGGAGTCACCCAAAGGGGGGCTGGACTACTACGCGGCCATCCGCATTCCGCAGGCTATCGAGAATCCGCGCCTGATGCAGGGTATCAAGCGCGGGATTTTTCGTGCTGAGGACCTTCAGAAGCGGGAGCAGAAAGCACTGGCCGCGCTGCGCAGGTTTGATAGCGGTGGAGGGAAGGCTACCGAGGCACTTGATGCCGTCATGGACTATCAGCAGTTCCTGACACTTGGCGACGGACTGCCAATTGAAAAACACGAGAAGGAACTCCTGAAGATGCGAGCGCTCGTCGAGCGCACGCTCCACGATGCACCGTGGAAACGCTGCCGCTGCTCAATCTGCAGCAATGCGGGAGTCGACGTCATCATCTTCCGTTCGAGCAACAGAAACAAGCGCCGAGGTTTTCATAACCTCGGGGTTTATCACAAACACGTACAACGCACTCTGGAGAATCATCTGTGAGCATCTACCGATTCAAGGCAATTCGTGCATCACAGGCCCCGGAGCACGATGTCTTTACATTTGCGGCAACACCAGAGCAGATTTGGGGATTTTCAGAAATTGAACGCGTAGGCCGGGAGGAGAACGGCCAGTTGCGTGGCTTCCAGCGGCACCAGATCGCCACGCATATCAAAGAGATTCGGGACTATCTGCGGCGCGAAGACGCGCTTCTGCCGAATGCGCTCATTGTCGCCTTCATCGGTAGTGTCAAGGTAAAGGACAAGGGCGATGGCGTTGTTGACATTGAGATCAAAGTCGGCGACGCCAAACCTGGCTTCGTCGTTGACGGTCAGCAGCGACTGAGCGCACTGTCGGGCATCACGAAGCCCGGATTCCAGGTGTTCGTCTCGGCTCTTATCTGCAAAGACTACAACGAACTGCGGCAGCAGTTTGTCTTGATCAACAATACGCGCCCGCTGCCCAAGACGCTCATTTATGAGTTGCTGCCAAAC
Organism: Paraburkholderia sp. Cpub6; assembly: GCF_014201065.1. Classification (NCBI taxonomy): domain Bacteria; kingdom Pseudomonadati; phylum Pseudomonadota; class Betaproteobacteria; order Burkholderiales; family Burkholderiaceae; genus Paraburkholderia; species Paraburkholderia sp. Cpub6. The sequence goes on along the minus strand of NZ_JACHDM010000005.1, from coordinate 147,431 downwards.
GTCGAAGGGTTGCCCGAGCGCTTTACGGCACGCAAATTTGCTGCACGCATTGTTGACCGCCTGAACTTTACACGTGGTTCCGCGCTATATGGTGAGATCCGGCAGCATACGAACCCCAAGGGAGTCCTGAGCGATACCGCCATGCAGAAACTCGTGATGAACTCAGCCTCCGACGGTGCTATTCGCGAGTTCATCAAGGACGGAGATTTTGAGGATCGTGCATACGAATTCGTGAACGCTTTCTTCGAGGCAGTTGTGGCCGTTTTTGGAAGCGAATGGATCGGCATGAGCCCCAAGACATCCCGTCTGCGTCATGGTGCCGGCATCGTGGCCATGGGATTCGTGATGGAGTTTCTCTATTCCAGTGAGGGTGCCACGACTCGGGCCGAGTTTGAGCATGGTCTCAAATTGCTGAAGGAATACACTGCTTGGACGAGCGGTCAGTGGAAACTTGCACCATACGACGAGCGTCCGTGGAATGGCATTCAGAACACGCCGAGCGATATTGACCTGCTGACGAACTATCTGGTTCGCTCGATGAAGCGCGCGCTTCGGAAGCCTCGTCAGGTCGCGAATTCATAAATGAGGAAATGCTCATGAAAACGCATGCATTGGTTCTCTTCTCCGGTGGGCAGGACTCGACAACCTGTCTCGCATGGGCACTCGACCGTTACCAGCACGTCGAAACCATTGGGTTCGATTATGGGCAGCGTCACATGATTGAACTCGAGTGCCGAACGAAGGTACTGGGCAGCGTCCGAGAACAGTTCCCCAAGTGGGCAAGCAAACTGGGCGATGATCATATGCTTGATTTGTCAATTCTCGGGCAAATCAGTGATACGGCACTCACGAGCGGCAAGGCAATCGAAATGCAGGAAAACGGACTGCCCAATACGTTCGTGCCGGGACGGAATCTGCTCTTCTTCACGCTTGCCGCCGCCGTGGCGTATAGACGTGGTCGGCAGGTGCTGGTCGGCGGCATGTGTGAGACCGACTACTCCGGTTACCCCGATTGTAGGGATGGCACGCTTAAAGCACTTCAGGTCGCCATCGCTCTTGGTATGGATCAACCTTTGGTTATCGAAACCCCGCTTATGTGGATTGACAAGGCTCAGACTTGGGAGATGGCGGCCCAATTGGGCGGACAGGTGCTAATTGACCTAATCCGGCGAGATACCCACACGTGTTATGTGGGCGATCACACAACGGAGCACGAATGGGGCTACGGATGTGGCGAGTGCCCTGCTTGTGAGTTGCGGAGAAATGGATACAGAATTTTCGCTTCACAGATAGCGTAGCAGTCAAATTTTCCGGCATGTGACGTCCGTTCGCAATCCAGATGGCCTTCTATCCGATGAATTACGAGCTAAGTCAAAAATTTTATTTTGAAGCTGCCCATACTCTCCATCGCGAAATCGACGCAGAGGGCAGTCGACGCATCCACGGGCATACTTATCATGCTCAGGTGTTCGTTCGTGGCACACCTGACCCCGTTACGAGGATGCTTGTAGACCTTGGATTTCTCCGCAGAGAAATTGAACGGGTTCGCGATCTTCTAGATCATCGTTTTTTGGATGAGATACCTGAGTTGGGGCCGGCGACCATAGAAAGTCTTTGCGCTTTTATTTTTCGTCACATCTCCGCGGCCGTACCCAATGTCACCAAGGTGCGCATTGAGAGAAGCGCAAGCGGTGACGCTTGCGAACTGTCCATAGCCTAGAATTTTCTTTTCACGGCTGACTCGCCAAAATGCCGCCTTTGTAATTGACCCACGACATGCGTGGTGTTTTCGCCCGGGAGGTTAGCCGTCACTCCAAGCGCAGAATCCAAGATACGCAGCGTTCAAGGAAAACGTATCGTCAACTAACTCGACCGCGTATCCAAATTGTCTAGCATGACCATTTTTCGGGTATCGCGAAGAAAGAGACGCAATGTTTCCCCATCGTCAATAACACAGCTCGAATTTTCTAAATGATACCTCGACAAGGCAGCGTATCGGAGCGAGGGCGTTAGCTTGACAATTTCGGAGATGCGCGAAGGTGGCATCCATCCTCGACGCAGAATCCAAGAAAGTGCTTCTCCCTTTCCGCCATTGCAAGTTCGGCATAGGATCTGCCAATTCTCAGGACCATCGCCTCCGAGATAATAAGGGATGATATGATCAAGCACTGGGCTTCGAAAGTACACGTCAAGAAATAGCTCGCCATCAATGGGTTGATACGCCTCCTGCGCGTACACTTCATCACCATCTCTGGATGCCGCTATATCACCCGGCTGAAAAGTATAACCGCAAATTGGGCACCGTCCCATTTGACTATCGAAAAGTCGCCGATGTGCCGGGCGAGAAAGGTCCAGTGACGTTACGCCCTTACGCGATCCATAACCGAACCTGAGCCGCCTAAAAATCAGCGAAAGTTGATTAACGGCGATTCTATCGGGATCCGCGCCAAATTCGGCCTTAAGTGCTGAAAACGCGAGCGATTCGTAATTTGGGTCAACAGCCTCAAATAATTTACGCGGAATCATCCGCCATATCAATCTAAATGAAAGCAGCAAGGCGATTTGTGCCTCTAGTTCGCCGCGATCAAAGTCTAAAATCTTTGTCACTGCTGTGAGCGAGTTCTGAAAAATGTCCTGCTGCACACCAGGCAAACGACTTAAACGCTTCCTATCCTCATTGTTATCACCGTCAGTTAACAGTGACATCAAGAAGTCAAATGACTCAACTCGCCGCTGCATCAGTCTCAGTTCTTCTTTTTTTGCGTTTGGAACAATTCAGACGTGTCGCGAACGGCCTGTAAGCTTTGGCCATCCCGCAATGCTTCAATTCCTTTCTTGATCCAGTCTGGACCGTCGCCCGACTGCAAACCTGTCAATTGCCAATCCATGAAAAATGTTGGCAAAACGCGGTCAAAAAATTTTGCAACCTGCGCCTTGAAGTCCTCAAGATTTTTAAACTCTGCATCTCCACCACTTTTCTTCCGAAGAAACAAATCTTGCATGGCACTCATTGTCACAATATAGAGCAAATGCCCAGTCTTTTTCTCCCAAACACCTCCTTCCTGATATTTGTTTTTAAGCAACGTCCAGAAAGCAAAGAAATATTCAATCCATGCTTCATCCTTCTCCCACTTCTTCCGCGCGGCTGAAATCGATGGCACACCCAAAGCAGGCACGAACATCTCCAACTCTTTCTTCGCCCGAGTAACACCGATCCAACGTTTGGCGAGCCGAATCATTCCCTTGTCAGATAACTTCCCCTCATTGTCGACGCCCTGCAGCTCCGACGGTTCAGATACCATCTGATAGAACGGGCTTACCTCGTTATGGTTAAGATATTTAATAATCTTTCTATCGACGTTCTTTATTCCGATGACATCAAAACGCTCCTCTATTTCAGAAACCTCACTGTTTGTAAGTGACGTATTTAACAAGCTTGTTAGGAATCCCGGGGATATCGGATGTGCGAGTTTATTTAAAACGACAAATTGAAATACCTGCTCAATCCAGTCGGTATCCTTTATCGCGCAAACCGTGAATTTTATGTCACCAGCCGATTTTGAATTGTACGCACCCCATACGCGATGCTGCCCGTCAACAATCATTGCGGGGCGCAAAAGCGAAACAAGACTGTATCTCAGCCTTTGCTCGGGAGAATACTCCAGAAAATCATTTTCTTTCGGTGTTTTCTTAACCTTGGCAGAAATTTGCGCGTACTTGACATTCGCGTCATTCAGCCATTGCTCGATCTTTTTCTCATCTGTAATGAAATCATAGAAGGCTCGAAGTTTTGAGTGGCCGACATCGAGTTCCGCGTCAGAACCATCCGCATCTTCCAGCACTTCCGCATCACTGGCCTCAATGGGTACGTCAAGTACGCCGTCGCTTTGCAAGACTTCGTCACTTTCATCGGTGGATTCATCGTCGTCGTTTTCGCTCGCCTCCGTGTCGGCGGTATCGCCAAGCCCGCTTGTTTCGCCAATGTGCAAACGTGGTGCAAGAAACTCGCTTACCCGCTTTCTTAACTCGGAAAGCGCGATATCATCCTCATCCTCGATATCGACATTGAGCGCAAGGTGCACAAAAGTCGGTTTTTCGCTGAGGATTTCTTCAGACGGCCACGATGTGCTCGGATACGCAAGTTCGGAAACCTTTAGTGCGCCTTGTCGGAAGGCAACGACAATACTAGTGGGAGAGCACTGGCCATCATCGAAATATCGTGTAATTTTCTTATAGCGCTCTGAGAGCGCGCGCTGAAAACCGCCATGAAACCGCTCGGTCTTCGCTGGCACTCCCCCCCACGATTTTATGTCTTTAGCTGTGGCACAAAAATTGACAAGTTCTAGTTTCGACGAGCCCTGCTTGTATAGCTGGCCAATGTACTCGTACGCGCCCATTATTTCTTCTCCTATCGAACATCCAACAGCGCCGCCAAGAAGCGCACACGATTGCGCCACAACTCAAAGCAGATTTAGACAGCCTTGGTTCCAACCCTAGCGGTCGTCACAATGTGTACTGCACCCAACTCGCGTACTGAGAATCGAACTTGGGTAAGTGCGGCTCCAAAAAGGATTCACTCCGCCGAGCGTCACCCGGACAATGCGCTCAGAGTGGTTACAAGGAACTCTCCGAAGTCTAGCAGGCGTAATACCTCTGTGACCAGTATGAAACTGCGCCGCCCAACTGTCACGTACAACGCCAATAGCTCGAAAAGGGTATGCCAACCTGAAGCACCGAGATCACCGGCAGGCCACCGACTCCTTGACGCAACGGCGAACGGCCGAAGTGGGACTGCCCCTGCCGCTCAACACGAGACCCAATTCCTCGCAAAGTTAGAGGCTGAACCGCCATCATGCATGATGATTCGACATTAACGGCTATGCCGATCACACGCCCAAAGTCCTCAGTGAATCAAGTGAAACGAGGTCATAAGCTATCAAACAAGTTTCAGCTCCCCTAAAACGCAGTCCACGATGCTGGCGCTTCCTTTTCCTAGCGGAAGTAGAGTTTGCCGGTCGCCTCGCGCATCCTTCGCCGCGTAATAAGCTTGATGTTTGCTGCTTTTCCAAGCAAAGACAAAGATATCGGCGTTTCCCGCCAGATGCTTGAGTTTATCGGTTGCTACCAAGTCGGCATTTAACTCCACCCGAGACGATGGCAAGAACTTTAGTAGGAGTTGCCGGGCGCGCTGCCCGGCGGACTCAGTTAGGGTATAGATACCAATTAAGCCGTCGAAGTCGGCATGCGCAACTAGTCCAGTATGTTCGCCACCTGGAAATGGGAAACTCTGCAGTAATTCGGCACAGCCATAATCCTTTGCCAGTAGTGACAGGACCGCATATTGCGCCCGATTAATGCGATGGGCATAAGCACGCGCCATCTCCACGACAGCCACAAAAAAACGCAGCCCCGACTCGTTGTCTGGGGACGCTTGCAGGGCAAGTATCTCGGCCGCATTGAGCGCCCAATCAACATTGCTGGGTGCTTTGTTAGCCGCAAGTATTTCGGCATACGCGTCAAGCGCCTCTATGTAGTCGTCCTTTGGCGGCCCAAGGCTGACAATCACCTGCATCAAGACAGAGGCCAACTCAAGTTCGTTAGCGGACACTGTTCCGGTCCATGCCACGATGCGGATTAGCGTGATGTAGAGCGGCATGAAGCCACGGACCGGATGTGCCGGGCGATCGACGAAGAATTCCACCAAGGCCACGAAAGCATCGCGGAACACGTTCTCTGCCTCACCACTAGCGTTGCCAATCTTTTCTGCCAACTGGCGGCACGCCTCAGGATCCGAGACATAGGCCTCAGCGTTCCACCGCGTAAGTGCCTCCTCCAATATCTGCAACGGAGGACGATCGTAGCTGCCAGATTCGACGTAGCGAGCCCAGGACAGCCAGTCGGAATCATGTCGAGCTTGCGTCTCCCTAGGCGTCTCGGGAGCGCCTGAGAACTCCGACTGCACCTGCTGCAGTCGTGCCAGGTCGCGTTTTTTCCAATTTTCCCGCACCGCATCGGGTGCAGCGCCAACCGCTTCGAGCACCCGGCAGGCGATTTGCGCATCCTCCAACTCCACGGCGCAGCGCAGCAACGCACTGTAGGTCCATGCTTCGGGGATAGCTTCAAACGACAAGCGCAGCGCTAACTCATAATCCTCATCGGCCAATGCCTGGCGCACCAATTCAAATCGATCCGAAGGGGCCGGTGGGACCGACACCAAACGGCTGAACCAACGCTCGATCAACTCGCGTTCGGCATGACTTGGACAGGCGGCAGCAATAGCCTCGCAGCGCGTCACATTCGGTTTGTCCTGCACCAGTTCGTAGAGCAGGAAGGCCTTCAACACATTGGGCTGGCGAATGCCCTTTCGCTCCTGAAATAGTGGGCCGAAGTGACGCGCGATATCGTTCCGAAAGGCAGTTAGGACGGTGTCGACATTGGGGTCGTTCTCAATGGCAGCGATATAAGTCGCATAGAGCGCCTCGACCAGGTCGGAAATGATTTGAGCTGGTAAAGACAGGCCCAGAACCGCTTTGATCAGCGAGTAATCGTGCGCCAGTTGATGCTGTCGACCGAGACCGGCCAACATACGGATTTCCAGGTACTTCTGTTGCTCAGCATCGACACGGCCACTGGCAATCAATTCGTCGCGCAAGCGCTGCGCGTCTGCCTCGTTGCCCGCCAACAAGGCCAAATCAAATTCAGCACGAATTCTGCCGAACGGACGTTGCGTGCGATCAGGAATGTCTGGGCGGCGTCCCAACAAACTGAGGTACAACTTCAAGGCTTGGGCAATGTCGTCGCGTGCCCTCCCATCGACTGGCTCAAAGCGGAAGACGTAACGGCCAAAACGCTTCTGCAAAGCGCATTCGATCTCGTCATCACTTTCCGCCTGCAGGGACTGGCCACGAAAATCGCTGTAACTGGGACCGACGACAGCGATCAACTCCTGCGTCAATGCAGCTGCCGAAGCCTCATCGGCAGCCATGCCATACCATTGGCACGGTCCATGCGCATCAAACACCGGCAGCACGATAGGCAAATGGGGGCCTTGGGTGGTAAAGGCTGTAATCCACGGACTAACTTGCTCCAACCATGTTGCTGGTGCCGTGCTGCCGGCAATGGCGCCCCACTGCAGCGAGTTACGCCCGGAAAAGAAGCGCTCTAGCCAGTACTGTTCCTGAGTTGGCAATGCATCGATCATGCGGCCTCCGCGTAGCGGGCGAACTCGAGACGAGTACGAACATGATCGTGCGGATCGAGCGAGAACTCGACCCACTCATCGTTTATCACCATACCGTAGTAGGTCAGGTTCATGGAACCCATCAACAGGCAGCGTGTAAGCAGGATGCCCTTGGTATGCAATTGGTCGTGGATGTGAATCGCGAGTTGATCTCCCAGCCCGTGCTCGCGCGCCGCATCGGCGATCCGGGAACGAAAGGCATCGTTACTCGCTTCACTGCGGGTCACGATATGTACCCTCGTGCCGTGATTCATCAACGTCGCCAACACGTCGGTAAGGCGAATCTCACGGCGCCCCCATTCAGGATTGAGGGCGTCGAAGCAGCCGGACCGGTTGTCGATCAGGACAACATTGCTAATCCAAGGAGACACGATCCAAATCTCTTCGCCAGGTTGCAGCACTTCAGCCACGAACATGGTCTGCAGCAATTCCTGGATAGTAGTGACACCTGTGGCCTGGTTCTTGAAGATTCGCCGGTAGCTAATGTTCATTGCGCTGCCTCGACAAGTTCGATATCTGCCTCAATCATCGCTTGAGTTTGACGGATACCCTGAAGACGAGCATAAGCACGCAAATAACCAGACTCAACCGAATTGGTTACTAGCGCATTGAGAGCGGCAGCAAGGCGAGCACGCTCGACTTCCGGACAAGTTAGCGTTACCTGGCGGCCGGCGATGAGTTGTTCGGCAGTTTGAGGTAACCAGTCTTCGTCCAGCAGCGAAATGCAGACACGATCATCGCCAATTGTCTCCACCACTAACAGGCGCTCGATCATTGACAACTCGCAGAAGGGATTTCTCATCTGCAGCGCAGACTGCCGAATCGCCCTACCGCGTGGCCACAACAAACCATAGATAGCGCCGATGCGCCAGGCAACGCGATCGTTGCCGGGTGGTGCCCCGATGTCGGACACAACGCGGTCGATTTCGTCCGACTGGCTCAGGTAATAACTCATCACGCGCAAATCGACCTCGATGCCAATGCGCGCCTCCTCTCGCTGCCACAGATCGAGCACGCGAGAAAGGTAGAGATCAGTCGCAGGTCCCGATCCCGGCCGCAGGACGCGGTTGCCGAGCGCAACCAAGAACCCGTGGAAAGGCGTAAAACCTTCCTGCATCAGCGCCCGACGCAGGCGCCGGAACGACTGTGCCATCTGCTCTTGGCTTTCGGCAGCACGAAATTGGCGTACAAGTGCAGCGCTTTCCGAACGGCCGCTGCCGTCGTCCTCAGCCAGCACGCTGACCATTTGTTTGAGTTGGTGATCGATCAACTCAAACTCCCCCATGCCTAGATTCGCACGAACGGTGGCGAAGAAACGGCGCGGATCCTCTGCGTAGCGCCGCATAAATTCCTCGATCAGTCCGTTGCCCCCCGGACTGCGCTCGGTAAACCACACCTCCACCGCTTCTGGGTCGAAGCCGGCGGCCTGATCAGGTAACGTCGGACCACGGTCTAAATCCACCGTCAGGTCTTCTGGATCGATGCTTGGGCATAGGTCGGTAATGGAGCGCAGCATTGCCGCAGCGAGAGTGGAATGGTAGACCCCACGCAGCCACAACTCCCAGTCTGCATCGATCGGCTCCCAAAGCATGGCACCAAACTCGTGCAATTCCGCAATCACGACCGGATCGTGTAGGCAGATATTCAGTTCCTGACGCAACTTATCCGGACTGGCCGCCGTCTCGTCGTCTCCCTGTACCTCCACCACTTGCGACTGAAATAGTAGGCTCAACACATCTGTTAGCGAGATCGAAGCTTGGCCCCTTCGAATCGACGCGTCGGCCTCGGCCAAACCAATCTGTCTGTGCATGGCTTCATAAGTCAGCGCAGACATGTAAATCTGCGCCAACCACTCTCGCATGAAGGGATTGCCAACCATGGCCAATCGCTTTCCGCGCCAAGCAAGGTCGACAAATCGGATGCTGCGTAACGCACGCCACTTCCCTTCGTCGCCGGGCAGACGGCGCAAGTGCAAGTCCGGCGGGATACGGATCTGGAAGACGATACTGTCGGCGGAGTATTGCGCCCCCAACCCCACCGCTTGACCGTCACGTTCGAATACCGTGTCAACCTTAACCTTCTCCGCGCCGACGCCGATCTCTGCCGAAGCCCCCACGGCGAAGCGCCGAACCTCGACCGGGGCGTGGCGCGAGTGGGTAAAAAAGCCAATACGGGAGATGAGCTGGGCCCACAGGCTGCCGGCGGGTGGCGAAAGCCAAGCCGGTTCGATAGTCGCGACGATCTGGCTATGCCACTTCAGGGAGGAGTTCGAAGAATCTTTCACCGTCTTCGGCGGTGCTTTCGGTGCCAGGCATACCGGACGGTAGACAGGCAGTGCTACTGCCCCCCCATCCCCGCGCACCAGATACTGGCCGAGCAGCACATGGCTGCCAATGCCATCGACCTCCAGACCGAAGGCTCCACCACACATGCCCAATCCGCTTTGGAAATCCGGCGATGGCGCGATCCAGTGGCGCTCGGTGCGGTAGCGCACGCCATAGCGCCGGCTGACGCGACCTGGCGCAAACTCGCGCAAAGCGGCGTAGACCGACATCGCGGGGGCATTGAAAGGACTTGCGGAATCTGCACTTGGCAGATCGATCGTGACCTCGGCTAAGTTAAGGTCGGCGAAAAGAGAGCCCGGAATGAAGTCCGGGAGCGGATTGTTGAAGGCATGATAATCCTGCTGCGGCTTACCGTCGGCACTCCAGTGGCTCGCGAGGCGTCGTAGCGCAGTCGGCAGCACAGTGGTCAGCAGCGGTCGCGGATACTCCCACAATAGCGCCGACAACTCCTCCTCAGATAGACGCAACGCACGCCGCAGGTATTCGGCCAGACGCCGGGTACCAGTTTCGGTCTCGAGTATGTTACGTAGTTCGCGTAGCAGTCGCTGGGTTCGCTGTGCGTTGTAGTTATTGTCGCCACCGGTGAGGTCGGTCCATACGCTACCTGCGGGAGCGTCCTGCAGTCTAAGTGCCAAGTAGTCGATGGTGGCATACACCGCTTGCATGCGCGTGATGTATCGGTTCGCCATGGGCAGTGTACGGACCGGCAATTCCGGATCGAATAGCAGGTCATAGCTCTGGTACGCAGCGCGATCGCGGCCATAATCAGACAGCACGGCTACCGTCCAAGGCCGCATGCCGCGCGTGCGGCCGCCGCGCCCCTTGCGCTGCAGGAACCCTGCCGTGCCACGTGGCGCTTTATGCTGAATCACCGCGCCGACCACCGGATCGTCAAACCCCACCTCCAGTACAGCAGTAGCAACGATTACGTCCGCGCCGGCATCAACACCGCGATCCTGCGAGCTGACCCGCTTGACGACGAGTCGCTCCTTAAGTCCCTGATGTAAGTCTTGACAGAAGCGCCAGTCTTGCCCGTTCGCATAGCGCAAGTGCGAAGATCCAGTTTCGCGCAGAATGGCCAGGCCGCCGTCGCGCGCATGACGTATATCGGGGTCGCCATAGCTATTGCGACCTTCCGCACTGAGCAAGTCGAAATACAGGCGATTGATTACGTCCAGGTTGTCGGTAAAGACAAAGGTGCGCTGGCCGAACATACCGCGACTGATTGACTGTTCCGGCCGCGCCGCTTTTGGGTCGAGGCAGCGTTGCAGCAACATCGCAGTTTGGATGGTGGTAGACAGCAGTGCGGTGCGCGAGACTGGATCGCCGCGCAGGGCGATCATGTATTCCGCGCCCTCGGACTCAATCTCATCGGCAAGGGGCGACACTTCGTCTACAAGGTTGGTGCGGCAACCGGTAAGCATAGCGAAGAACTGCGACGCTTCGCGTAAGGTCGCCGACAGGCCGACGAAGCGCAGTGGTTGCTCGAGTAGTCGCTGCCAGCGCCGCATTAGATAGGCGACCTGCGCACCGTGCTTGCCCTCATATGTATGCACCTCATCCATCAGCACCAGTTCCGGCGGATGCAACGCTTTTGGTCCGACACCGAACAGATGCATCATCGATGTATCCGGGAGGCGTTGGTTAAGCATCTCGGTGGTGGTGAACAGGATGTCAGGTACGGCACTCTTAAGCGATTTCCGCGTAAGCGGGAACACGGCGCCGTCCAAGATTGCTTCGCAAGTAGCGCATACCAAACGCTCGCGGCCCTCGCTACGATCCTTGTGCAGCCAGCGCAGTTCGCCGCCACAGTCGAGGCATGCAAGACTCGGACAAACCCGATCGTCTCCAATCTTTGGCCATTCACAAAACTGCGCCGAGTGCGGTGTATCGCCATAGAGCGCGCCGACGCTAATCACCTGATCCTTTTGCGGCAAACCGGCACGCATGCTGCGGATGCGCTGCAACACTTCGCGCAATTGATCCTTAAGCAGTTCGGTGCGGGGATATAGGGCGACAACCTTGACCCAGCGCTCGGACTTGCCCTCCACCAGCACGTGGCGGTAAATCGACGCTAGAGCAGGTAGGTAGAAGGCAAGAGTCTTACCGCTGCCAGTGCCAGCACAAACAATGGTCGCCAACTCCTTCCCGGTTTCGATGCCGCGCAAAATCCGCTGGGCCGCACGTACTTGAAAGCCAGACAGTCGCACAGGACGATCACTCGGCGTTAGTAGCGCTTGCACCGCCGCCAGCAGCACCGGACTCGGGGCAACCTCGCCTATCATCCCGAGCGCCTGCTCAACCGAAATGTCACGTGCCGGATAGCGACGACGACGACGCAGAAAGCGGAAGTCGGCAACTAACCCCGGGGCCTGCTGCCAACCAGTAGGACCCGCGTGCTTCGGGAACAGTTGCCGCAAACGCTGCAGTAAGCGCACAGTTTCCGCCATGCGTGATCGGTAGGCGGCGTCGCCACCACTTCTGGGCACCTCGGTAATCCATTTACGCTGCCGTAGTTCCGACAGAACCTCCTCGGCAGAAAAAAAGTCTTCCAGTCCATCGTTAATGGCTTCGTCGATCAGCGGGTTAAGCAAGTCGCTGATCTCATCATGGCTGAAGGCGCCGTCGACAATGCCCCATGCCAGCAGCCTTGCTTCACGCTCTTCGATGCGATCCAACACCGAGGCAAGAAAGCGTTCACGTGCTTCCAAAATGACCATCCTGTTCGATTACCGTGCCCGCACAACGTAGTTGACCAGCATCTTGTTTGTGCGCAGCCAATCAACAACCTCCGAGGTCAGTAAGTCCAAACTGGCCCCTCCCACGGTGGACGTGGCATTGAAAAATGCCCTTACCGATTGTGGCACGTCGTCGTTCTCGACAAACCGAATTTCCGCCAGGCGCTTCGAACAATCCTGCACCTCACGCAATGCCTCGATACTACTGGGTACAGTAATGCGATGTTGGTTGAAACGCTGATACAAGGATGTATAGCGATCCAACGCATTCCGATTCTCTGGCAGAGTCTGCATGATGGTTTGCTTGCGCTGTTCGGGAGGGACTCCGCCAAACAGTTTGCTGCTGAAATAGGTTTTCCAGTCCAATTTCTGCTGCGTCTCCGCCGAGACCGCGAACTCGGTGAGCGTCGAAATCAACTTGCTCCAGCGCTTCTTGTCTACCAGGGTGCTGGACTTAGGCGACTCCGCAAAGCGGTCCCTGATCTGGCTAATAAGTAGCCGGGCTTCGTCGAGTTTCTCCAATGCCGTGAGTTGAATACCCTCGTTCCGAAGCAAGGTATAGCGGCGCGTCAGCATGACGATTCGCGCACTGTACTCGTCCAACTCTTTCTTCTTGCTCGCCAGCGCATCCGCTTCCTCGATGTTGACACTGGCGGCTTCCGCCTGTGCCAAGCGCGATCGGACGTTCTGTGCATCGTTTAGAAGCATGCTGTTTCTCCTTCAGTTCCCAAGGCGTTCAGCTCATTTACGAGGTGCTGAAACAACGCCTGAATCTCCCCTGCCTTTGCCTGAGGGTCTACGCCCTTGAACTGCTCCTCCAAAGACTTGGCCCGCTTCTCCGCGGCGCGCACAACCTTATGTGCAGTCTCAACGAACCGCGACGCTACGAGGACAGGATGAATATCAAATCGGCCCATACGACTGACCAACTGGCTCTCGTTCGCCCCTTCTTCGCCTTCACCAGAAGCCGCAAGTACGGATAGCGCCTCGCGCAATGCGCAACTCCGAAATTCATCACATAGAGTTCTAAAGGCGATGTGACTCACGCCTATCTCATCCGTGTTCCAGACTCCGGAGTCTTTCAGTTGGTCAGCCAACGCCTTAAGCTCTTCTGTTACCGCTTGCTTGTCGAAAGTGTCACCGAGTTCTGCAGTCACGTTGGTCCGGTTGTTGGTCGCTTTTTGTGATACTTTGCGTGCCAAGGCCTTCACTCGCGGTTCACTCATCGCCTGCACGGCCTGCTTCAAATCGGCGGAAAGCGTGTTGAGAGTGTTGAGGTCGATCGACTCGCTTTCTGGCAACAAGCATTCCGTCACTCTAACCATATCCGTGGCGTAGGCGGTTTTGCCGTCACCTTGAAAACTCCCGCAGAAGGAGGTAACAAGTTGCATCAGTTCGGGACGAATCCGCAGCGCCTCTTCCTGCATGGCTCGCCAATCACTGAACTCCGTGGGCGCCCCCTCGGGCAACCGTTGAGGGATGAGCGGTTCGCCGAATAGGAAAGAAGCTAGACTTGCGGGGGTGCGCCCCCGTTCGATTAAACCTAGAATTCGGCTGTTAGTGGAGAGAAGACGAGTCGCAACACCGAGTTTCTGACACATGCTGGCCCGTACGAGCGCCAACGCCTGTGACATCAATCGGTCGGTCAGGCTACCGATCCAGACCAGGTCGTCATCCACTCCCAAGTAATCCGTCTTGCTCGCATTCAGATGGTAGAAACGAGTCACGGCCGCCAGCTCCGCTCGCACCTGCCCGGTAGGATCAGTGTTATCTGGTGCGACCTCGACTACCTCAACTGCAAGACCAGAGTTACCGAAGGCGTTAGGAATGGATATCTGTTTATTGTTGATCGCGGATTTCGCGCAGCGCTCCGCGGGCCAATCGATTCGCGCGTTAAGAGCGGATGCGATTGAATGCCTGATCTGGTTTGCCAGCAACTGAGGGAGCCGCTCATTTTTCTGCACCCACTTTTCGAGGGCCTCCGTCAGATAATCGTCATCCGGTTTTGTCTCTGTTGTCGGCCTCGGCGTGTCATCGACGATTGGTTTGGGTAAAGGAGGCGGACGAAAATCGACGTTAGGTCGATCCAGTCTGAACGCGTCGAATACCTCTTTCGGGATATAGCCAATTTCCGCTGGCTTGTTCGGTCCATTGCCCCAGATTGCGACGACGCGTCGATAGCGCTCCCGCACTTCATTTGACACTGCCAACGAAGCGATCCACTGGGTAACCTCTGCATTCGTCGTTGGCGCATTGATGTCCGGCGGAGGGAACTGCCCACGCTCAAAAGCGGGTCTACCCGGCAGCAGCAAAGCACGCAAAATGTTGTCAATGATGAAGCGCGGCGTAAAGACCAAGGCGTTGTTTTGCGTAAGCGTACTGCGCGCCAATTGTTCGATGGCATTATCTGTGTACGGGAAAAGTGGAATTTCACCCTCCACCCCGAAAGCAGTCAGAACAGCAGAATCGCCGGCATCGTCATCGACGTAGGGCCCAATCCGCACATGCTGCCCGGACCGCGCACCACCATCTCGTTCAAATTGAAGCACCAGTTCGCGGTACCCCCAACGCGCGGCGTTCAAGTACGAGGCGACCAATGCCTTTGTGCGACGTAAGACTTCGGCGTCGCTGGACAAATGACTTTCCACTTTCCATACGCGCTTAGCTCGGGTAGCGATCGTATCTTTCTCTCGCAGATAGCCATCAGTCACGGCTATGACTGAACGCATAGTGGCCAGTTCCCTAGTTCCTTCGCGCACGCCCTCCTGGATCAGCACATTGAGCAGCGTGTCCTGGATACCCGTCAACGCTTTGAAGTCTTCAACCAGAATCACCAGTTCACGGCCTTGCTTGAGCAGCAGACGGCGAATCTCAAGGATGACTTCCTGCAAAGTCATTCCACCCAACGATTCCTGTAGCTTGAACAACTGACCAATCGCCAAGTCGACAACATTATTGTCGTTGAGGAGACGCGCCACCGCACGTCGACCTTCTCCCTCTCTAATCAGGAGATTGCGCGTGTAGTAAGACTGTGTCGGTAATGCCGCCTTGGTAATTTCGATAGAAGACGGCAGCAGGAAGTCATCGGCATGGAAATCCTCAATACGTGCGTCTGGCTCCGTTGTTTTAGCCCCACCTACTGCGCGCTGAACGAACTTTGGAAATATCTCGCTCCGGAAGTAGTCGACCAGCAAAGGATCGCCTATGAATTTGGGCAGATTTACCGCGTGCCCGAATTGCTCCTTCAGTGCAGAATTGCCTGGATCGGCTTGAACCTTGGATCGCAGTTCCTTTGCCACTTCACCAAGTGCAATATCGAGTTGGCTCTGGAAATTGATGACTGCAGTGTCGACGTTGACTTCGGAAAGTGCTTTTGCAAATTCAGCCTTTACTTTGGCGTATTCATCTCCCGACAACTTATCCAGGATAAGCTCTACGACCTTCCGCAGGCTTGCGCTCTTCGGGATGCGGATCATGACATAGCGACCGTCCTCATTCACGCTTTGCAGACGGGCTGCCAGTATGCGAACCATGTGGGATTTCCCGACACCGGATTCCCCGGTGATAGGGACCACGTGGGCACCGGATGGCACATCTTTCGTGATCAGGTATTTGAAAAGCTCATCCTCGTTCGAGACAACCTTCTCTCCGGATGACGTCAACGTCGTCGATGCCAGTTGATAGGTCAGCGGCGAGGGTTGATGTACGGCCAGGAGAACAGCATCGTGCGCGCCCTCTGCTTCATGGTTGATGCAGAGGTTGACTTCTTCGTCCGTAGGCCAATAATTTAGCAGGCTCATGATGCATCCTTCATCAAGCGAACATGTGTAAAGCTCTCCCATGCCCGCCCCCCTTGGCCGACGAGTGTCAGTTGCGAACTCGCATCAGCCAACCTCACCAACCCGATCGTTTTCTGCTTCTGTAAGCGCTGCAAAGCGAAAGACAGCGAAGTGGACAGGTATCCGGGCATCGGTCCTTTCCATGACTCGTTCTTCAACGCCTGCTCTACCTCTCTGCGATAGACGCCAGAATCTAAAACGGGTAGGCATTCTGCCAGCCTGGAAACAAACTCTGACGCATTTACGGATTCATCTGGTTGCATGATCTGAGTCAAAGCCCAACGCACGGCCACCGTCGCGTCCAAGAAGAAGCTTGAGTCGTCACCGGTGGCAAAACCAAGAAATCTTGCCCAGGTTCGAAAGCCATTCCAACGCGTGTCGTTTAGAAAAATAGAGCGCCCCGCCTCAATCTGGGTCGTGAGCAAACTGTTGATCTCACCTGGCGAACTTGTTCGTAGATCGTACATATCCTGTGCCAGGCACCAAGCCAACCCTCGGCACAAGTCGGCAGTACGGCCCGCCGTCTCTTCCGAGACAGTGCCATCGGTTGGCCACAATGGCTCGCAGTTCTCCTGACTCAGAGCGAGACCTCGGCATATGTCAGGTAAGCGATCGGTGAACGCGTCGATCGACTCTCCCCTCGTCATACCCACTGTCACTCGGATCTGATCGCCTTCCTCGGCAAACAAACCTAGATTGGTCCAACGCGAAAGCGTCGCGCGTGCCCGGACAGCCAGATCTTTATCACCGTCCTTCATCGAACCGGACTGTGGCAAGCAAATGCTGAACAGATCATCGCGGGAAATGCCTTTGCTTTGAGCGATGACTCTGGCCATCGTAAGGAGGATTGACGGCAAGCCATCCGATTGAAGATTGAGGATACTCATTGGGTGATCACGCGAATGACATTTTCAAGATGCAATGCATTTGGGCTGACGTCGGCAAGACGACGCGAGCTATTGCTGGGGTCGGCCATGCCAAGCGGCAACGCAACGACGTGAACCGGTCGCTGAAGCATCTGAATGTGTTGGACGAAGTCAAATGACAAATCGGGTTCAAGGATCGTCAGGCGGGCCAGTGGCGAATACGGTTCCATCTCGCTATCCAAAATTGACCGATGCAACAGCACGCGGTCTCGAGCGAATTGGAACAATCGGTTCCACTCAGGAAGTTGCGTCAGTGCCGATGCGGGATGCACTGCAAGCTCACGTACTCCGCACGAATGGACCAGCCATGTGGCAAATTGCAGGATGGACTGCCGGGTGTCGGCCGGGGGACGGCTCTCGTCGTAGAACAGGTAGGCGAAGGCAGGATTCACCCACGGAAATTTCTCGCGCCAGGCATCGATAGGCGTCGGCGAAACGCGACTGACGGGTACCACCGTCGGTTCAGCATAGTCCGCGCGATTTCTAGCCTCAAAGCCGTCCATTGGGCAACCGCCGCACACTCGTGTCACCTGGACCGGCCAACGCATGGAAAGCACGCGGTACAACTCTGTAAGCGTGGCACCTACTTCCTGACCGATTTGCTGATTCAGTCCAATGGAACTGGGCAGCAGTTGCCGCATCATTTGCAAATTCCGCTCGGCCGCCTTTAGCGTCTTGCCGCGCGAAGCACTGACAGCGGCCTCCCAAATTTGAGGTATAAGGTGACCATCATTGCGAATCCGCACGCGAACGTTCGCCATTGCCGCCAACATCGAGGAAGCACTCTCCGCTGAGTCCGCATCCAACTCATCACGGTTGACCTCAATTTCCAATGCGATGAGACCGGCGCGCGCCATGAGGATGAGGGTGCGCATGTTCCAGTTCACGTTGTATTCGCTGCCCCCCGGCAACCCTTCACGTACTGCGTCGATGTTAATCGCCAATAGGCCCTCTTCCGTGGTTGAGGAACGCGACTGATACATGGCCTTCCAACGGCCGAATCCAAGTTCATCGGAGATGATCATTGGTTTTGCGAGACGCTCCGGCAGAGTCCAGTCGGAATCATCGAACACGAGCAGGCTGACCGACGATTTGCCATCGCGGCCGCCGCGGCCAACCTCCTGGTAGTAACGATCCAGAGTCTCGGGAATCGTTGCGTGGATCACTGTTCGCACATCAAGTTTATCGAGTCCAACCCCGAACGCTGATGTAGCGACGATGCCATCAATGCGATTGGCGGACCACTCCTTGATGATGCGCTGCCGTTCGCCATCCGGTGTCCCGCCATCGAATGTAGCAAGACGGTGGAGGCCTCCCCGGGAACGCAAAACATTGTTCCAGTGCCTGATCTCCTCGCGCTTTGTGACATAGAGAATAAACGGTCGCGGCGCATGGCGAAGCGCTTCGAGGACTCTCTTCTCCTTCTCCTGCGCCGAGGAAGCCTTATAGAACCAATATTGCGGTTCCGGACGAAGGTGCACCGCCGATACCATTTGCACACGATCAGCGGGACCGAACAAGCTCGCCAATGTCTCCACCGTTTCTTCTGTGAAAGTCGCGCTCATCAGCAATGTACGGAAACCACTTGGCGACAGCCGCAGCAGCGTGTGGCGTAGCCCCGCCAACGCCTGAAACGACGGACGGAAACCATCCCCCCACTGTGTGACCAGATGTGCCTCATCAATAACGAAGTAACGCAGCATGCCGGCGCTTGCGGCGTCTGATACGGCAGATAGCAGCGAGGTGGTCAGTGCTTCCGGCGAAGTAAAAAGGATGCGTTGTGTGCCGTTGCGCAGGCGTTGACGTACCCCCAGACGCTGTTCTTTCGACAGTCCGCCATACCAGGCCAGGGGCCAATCCGGACGGGCAGGACCGCTGCTACGAAATAGTTGCTGCATGGCGCGCTCTTGATCCAGAGCAAGCGCGACCGTCGGCACGACGAAGATGGTCAAATGTCCATCTTCTTTATTGACCAAAGCAGGTGCCTGCCCGACCAAGCTTTTGCCGGACCCCGTGGGCAAATTGACCATAAGGGTGTCGCCTTCCGGGATCAAAAAGGTGGCACGCACAGCCTCACACTGACCAAGGGAAGAATAGTTAGCAAAGCCCGTGGCATCCGTAATAAAAGGATCCGCATCACAATGCGTGATACGACGCACGTTTTTGTCGGAAAAAGCAGCCGCGAACACTCCATCCGTCGCGCCACCCAGCCACTCCGGATGCCATGCGGCCGCAGTTAGCAAATAGGCGGAAGGGCCGGCCTCAATTACTTCTACACCGTGGTAGCCCCAACTGGGCTGGTCGGGCCATCCCTGACCGGCAGGGACTCGCAGCCGGACACTTTTGCCAGCACTGTCGCTGGCGCGAAGCAAGACCTGCCGTAATAAGGGTTGAAGGTCGGCATGCCATGCCGTATTGCCAGGTTGAGCGCGCGCTGCGCTCAGCACTTGACATAGCCGGTCCAGCACGCTGTCATCTGCCCTTTCCGGCCAACCATCGGCGGCTGGCCAGTTCGCGAGCAAAGCCTGCAATTCATCAAAGCTGAAACTCATGCGTCTTCCCGGATGAAGCGTTCGATGAGCGAAACAGGTTCACTAGTCAGGAAGACCACGCCAGCAACGTCGACTTTCACAGATGGCGACGAAATACCACGATGAAGGGTTTCGTTAAGCGTGTGCTCGAGCTCAAGTTGCCGCGCCTCGGCCTGTGCTTCAATGCCATTCAGCGACTGTATCCGGGTCTCCAACTGAGCGTAGCGGATGTCCTCTTCCGCAAACGCCCGTTCCAACGCTCGGTGCTGCCGCTCTTTCAATTCTGGCCTCTTCATAACTATAGTGAGCGCGTAATCGCGCGTTCGCTGGCAGCGTTCACCCCAGTTAGCGAAGGTATCCGGTGCCATCCTCTGGAATGCGCGCAGATAAGGTAGACCGAGATTTTTGTCGATGTAGCCATTCCCACCCTGTTTTGCATATTCAGGCGATAAGAAGCGCTCGACAAATCCCGTGGCTAGTTCATCTCCCTCTTCGTCCACCCAGACTTGCATCACCTCCGGGGGAAACAAGGTGTCACCCCGTCGCATCGAGACGGCGTGCAACACCTCGCTCGATTGGCCATTGTCGGCGGCGACAATCAGCGCTTCGTTCAAACATGTCTCGACCACAAAATCGAAGCGGAAGCAGATCCGGATTTCGGAAGGAGAGAATTCGTCAAATACCTGCCGCCACATTGCGTAACTGCGACCGCGGTCATCCAGGTCAGAGAACGATTTGATGGCCTCAATGAACTCTGTGCCGTAACGCAGGGGCCGGATTCCGCGTTTGACAGCGGTGGGGCGATGCACGAGATATGGATAAGATTGCGGCCGGGTCGAGCAACTGCCAGGAGCCTCAAAGTCGATCGCCCCCAAAAAGTCGTCTATAAACCCAGACGAGGAAATGAGCGTTGGCGAAGCGTTATCAGCATCGGGCGAGCAGTAATGCAATCGGAAAGGGACGTCGACGGGATGGGTGCCGGGCCGACGAGGTTCGTCCACCTTGCGAAACAGGAGCGTGTCCTCGATCCAGTACAACATTGCTTCGCGAAATCTTTTCCATTCTCCGTCGACCTCAAACAAATCATCCAGATCCGATTCAACCACCTGCGACAACTGGTCGAGGGCATCTTGCTGGTCGATTAACTTGATCTCGTGCTCCACCAATCCTGAGGGACCGGCTAATCTGTCCCGCAGAGCGTCGAGTGCTTCGACGCCCCCATGGATAAGGGTCCCTGCCAAAGTACTCAACTCTGCCTCAACCAGATACTGCAAGCTCGAGATGGACCGATCGAAGACGCCCCAACCTTGGTCCACAACGTTGAACCATGCCGTTTGCAGTGGCGCGTGTTCATCGAGTAGCACGTAAGACGGAACGGGTGCGCCAGAGCCGTAACGATCCACGCGCCCTAAGCGTTGCTCGATGCGATTTGGTTGCAGAGGAAGGTCGAAGTGCACGACTACCTTGTTGCCGCCCTGCAGGTTGATACCCTCTTCCGCATCCTGGTCACATACAATGGCCCGGATTTCTGGGTTCGTCAGAAACTCGCGCCAAGCGTGCTGACTATCTTCAATTCCGATCTCGCCAACGTCATGCCTTACCACGGCGATATGGTGGTAATTTAGGGACATAAATACTTCGTCCGCGGCACTCCCGTTGGCGCAAAAGATCACCGCTTTGGCCAAATCCGGGAGCGAGCGTAGTCCCTCACGCAACCGGTTGAGGCGGGCTTGCATCCATTCCTCCACGTCAATGGCAGCAATGAGGGCATCGAGGAGTTCGTGCTCTCCCTCGAAAGACGCACAGGGGACACGCGCAATACCGCCTCGCCGCTCCGCGCAAAGTCGGCAAAATGCACTCAGATCCTCCGATAGTGCAGAAACCGCTTTCCAGTAAAACGCCTCGAGTTCCTGCGAGACAGTTGAATCGTTTGAACCTGACAGCAAGGCCCCAATGCGCCAGTCTTCCAGGGTCGATTCCAGACGAATCATCGGCGATCTCAGTACCGCCCAAACTTGCGATCCTTTTCGTTCGGGCGTGAGCCCCTCGACATGGCTACGACGGTTGCGCAAGATGCGCCGATTGAGGCGATAGGTTTCAGAAAGATGAGCGCGTAATTGCCGCACGGCCACGCAAAACTGCGCGTCGTTTTCGTCTGGCAGATCAAGTAATTTCTCTCTCAGCGCATGCGTCAACTGTACCAAGCGTGGGTCGTTCGGTACGCGAACAATCAGATCATCGAGGGCCGCGTCCATGAACAAGGAATTGGAGGGTTCGAGCGCAGCTACAGTCTCGGCCAATGCCTGACGGTTGAGGATCTTCGCGCGAAATTTATCCAGGTCATCGAGCGGATACACGACTGGATCAAGCAAGTGCAACATGCGAAGGAAGCCAGCTTCGTTGCGAAGGATGGGCGTGGCCGACAACAGAAGCAAGCGGTCAGTGTTTCGCGCCACGTCACTAATACGGCGGTACATTCCTTGCATCTTATCGTCAGCATGAGGATCGGCCAGGTGATGCGCTTCGTCGATGACAAGCAAGGACAGGTCGCGCAGAACTTCACGTAAATCCTCGTTATCTTCCAGGGGAAGAACAAATACTGAATCGTCAAGGAAGTCGCGCAGACCAAAGCGAACGATCAATTCTTCCCGCCATTGGTTCACCAAGGCATGCGGAACCAGAACAAGAATTCGATGCTTACGAAGGTCGTCGAGCACTGCTTGTCTAATGACGATCCCTGCTTCAATCGTCTTGCCAAGGCCGACTTCGTCGGCAAGCAGATAACGCTGGGAGTGATCGGTCAAGACGCGCCGCACGACGTCGACCTGGTGAGGTTCTAACTCAATGGATGAGGAAAGCAACGCAGAGATTCCAAACGCATTGCCCCTTTGGTAGAGATAATTTCTTAGAAAACCGGAACGTGCCTCTGCGTACTGCGGCGTCTCGGTAACGAACTTACCCAGGAAAACGACGGGATCCTGAATCGGGCGCTTCCAACGGACGAAGACCTGGTTGTAGTCCAAATAGACGTCGATCTTGTTAGCGAAGCGGACTTCGACGCCTTCCCCGTCGTCTTCCCGTACCCGTCCGATGCGCCACTGGTTTGAGAGCTCGTTGTAAGTGTAAACACGAGTATTACGTCCCAGTCGCTTCGCCTTGATTGACGAAAGTGGAACTTCCACCAAATGCCGCCCCCCAACAACCGGGGCGTCGAAATACTCGACTACAGCCCGCGAGCCTTCCCGCTGGATGACCTTACCCAAGCCGTCTTTTTCAGCATCTGTTAGCAAACAGAACATCGTCAACCTTGCTTACGTGAATTTGTTGTCCGCGTCGTCCGCCAGCGGGCCGAACATTCTCGGAACCCGCCTTTCTCTCGAACCCACCCCCGAGGTCCGTAGACAACAACCAACTATGCCCGCGGACTATATAATCTGACAAGATATATTCTTGGAAGAAGCAACGACTCCTGAGAGGAGTCGCGCAGAGTGCTATTTCTCGAGATTGCGACGCGGTCAGGAGTATGCGGTGAGCATCACGATTACATGCAGAGAAGGCGCGACGTCGCTAAACGAGGTGGGCGATCGGACGAACCTATTCGTACCTGTTAGCGCCGATGCAGAGAAACCCCACCGACCTAACTAAACGCCCACTCCCCGGCCCGAGGATTACCCGGAATTTCTGGACCTCTCGGAAACTCGCTCGTCAAGTATGGAAATATAAAACGCATGTGCAATTCGTTTTTTTCTTTTTCTGCCAATTTTTTCATATTTCATGCCAGTAGGCGTAAACGCTAGGATTGGAAACTTTGTGCCGGTAACTGTTGCTTTAGCGCTCATTCGCCGTATATACCGGCCTTCATTTCGAGCCCGCACGATATGTGCGTAAGTCTAAGTCCCAAGGGGAATTGCGACTTTCTGCCGCGGATGAGAGCTCAAGTAGAAAGCGCTGCTCAAAGTGCATCGCAAGGCGTTTGTGATGATCGGCGATAACCTTGGCCGCGCCTCCTGAAGCAAACGTATCGGGGTCTTTCACATCAAGAATGGCCGCCGTTTCCGTTTCGAGATCGGTGAAAAGGTTGCGAATCGACAAAAGCGTTGGCTCGTGGCTTTCGAGTTGTGCGAGATCATGCGTTGTGCCCTCTCCGGCCATAATCGCCGGTGCAATCTGCTCGAGGTAGCCCAGCATGCCGGACAACTTGCTCAAGCGCTCGTTCTGCTGGAACTCCTCGACGCGCTTCACGGAGGTCGTGATCTCGTTTAGCTCGCGCTTGATGTCCGCAAGATGCTTCTGCCCCCGACGCGACCTGCAAGAGCGCACCCGCATTGACGACGTTCGATAGTGTCGACGGGTTCAGCAACGTGCCGTTGCTCGGCTTTCCGCTGATATTCGTGGTGAGTCGATACCCTTCGACGCCTTTTGCCTTGAGCAGCGGCCGCCGATGCAGCGATCCACGGGCGAACACCATAGCTTCGTAGATGGCGCCCGAAACCGGCGCTAGCCTATCCTGCCATCACTCGTTTCAATCTCGGTTTTTCGTCTCCCGGCTAAGCACTTTCAGCGAGGTCGGCCGGGAATTTCCGTAAGGTGGCCAGATGCGTCCACGGGATGTACCCCATGAATCCGCTGTTCTTCCTTTGTCCGACCGCACACCGTATCTCATGGTGCGGGATGTCGATTGATCGAGCCTGCATACTGAGCAGGCCGATTTCTGCGTAGTGGTCCGGTCCACTGCCGCGACCTGAATGTCGGATGTCTGCGAGGGATGCAGCTAGAGTCGGTAATCGCACGCGGATTTTCAAACGTCTTCACACTAGACCTGAACGCTACCCAACTGGTGCAAATCCGGGTCACCAAGAACGTCGCCAATATGCGCGTTGCATCTACCTCCGCTTGTAAACGCAAGGCGGATAGAGACAAGAAACTGCGTCCCATGGGTCGCGTAATCCGATCGCACCCAACAATAACCGATACCGCGCACGAATTCTAAGCGGTAAACATGGGCAAATATCTTCAGCGGCAGCGAAAGTGACATGCACGCTCGACGGGTTCGCGATGCCGCCAAACTTCACGCGCATCTCTGCGGCAGGGCACGGCCTTGACAGATGTCGTTGCGCCTCCGCCACGAACAGAAAAAAGTACGTCGTTCCGCAGCGTCCCACTACCGCCCAAGGTAATCCGCCATCGTCCACACCACGCACGAATGCGGCGTTGACGCGCCAACAAGCGGCATGCACGATCAGTTCGACACGCTGCTCACCAGCGCAAACGGAAGGTCATCATGCCCGCACCGAAGACTTACACGAAAGCCCAATGGGACGAGTTCGCACGGCTGCTCGACGCGCTACCGGAAAAACCACCCTCCGAGCGACGCATTACGGTACGCGACGCGATGCCGGACCTGCGCGCCCACATCGATGCGGCCCGCGCCAAAGGGTATTCGGTCGAACAACTGATCGATCAGGCAAAACAGGCGGGCATCAACATGACCGCCAGTGCGCTTCGATACGCGCTGCAGGAGACGAAGAAACGACGCGCCAACGCTCGTCGTACGGATGGCACTTCCAACGCACCCGGCACCACAAAGACTTCTCTCAACCGCCCGGCAAAGGGTTCACTCCGCCAGCAAACCGGTCCAACATCTCACAGAAAGACGGAGCGCGGAAATAATCAACCCGGCTCCATGGTCGTTCAAGATGCGTTCAGTTTCCAGATCAGACCGGATACGGAAAATCTATAAACGTGAAGGCGATATGAACGGAGATGTACGCAGAACGTAACCACAACGAATCTAAATGTGATTTCAACCGTGCAAGATCGCGTCGGAAACGTGCAGTAACACCACGGCTGGTTGTCAGCAAAATTTCAACATTCTCGCGAAAACAAGTCCTCTCCATCACAAGTGACGAGCGACTCTCCACGCATCGGCAACAAACGCGGTGCGCCAGGACTTCCGCCTCAAACACACCGCGGCCGGATCGGCCCCACTTCCGCCCCCGCTTTCAGCCGATCCAGGTAATCGGCCCACGCCTGCATCATGACGACCCGGTCGTCGATGAACCGCGTGCGGTTGTAGGCGCTGCCGAGCGAGTCAGGCACCCGGTGCGCCAGCTGGTGCTCAATGACTTCGGCGGGAAATCGTAGCCGCTCATGCAGGATGGTCCGAGCCATCGCCCGGAATCCGTGGCCGGTGATCTCGGTTTTCGTGTCGAAGCCCAGTCGCTGCAGCGCGGCATTGATCGCCGCGCCGCTCATGGGCTTCCTACGATCCCGGCCCGGAAAGACACAACGCCATTTGCCGGTTTGCGCCTGCAACTCCTTCAGGATCTCCACAGCCTGGTTGGCCAGCGGGACCAGATGCTCGGTCTTCGTCTTCGAAACAGTAAAGGACCATGCGCGCCGTTCCAGATCAATCTGCGCCCACTCGGCCTGCCTCAACTCGCCGGGTCGCACGAACAGCAATGGCGCAAGTTGCAGCGCTGCGCGCACGACCAGCGTCCCTGAAAAGCCATCGAAGGCGCGCAGCATCTCTCCGACCTTCTCGGGATCCGTAATCGAGGCGAAGTGGGTATGTCGGTTGGGCCGCAGCGCGCCGCGCAGGTCGGCGCTTACGTCGCGAATGGCACGCCCGGTCACCACGGCGTAGCGAAAGATCTGACCGCAGTTCTGCTGAAGCCGGTGTGCGGTGTCGTGAGCACCGCGCTTTTCGGCACGGCGCAGCACTTCAAGGACTTCAGGTGGAGTGATGTCGGCGATGGGACGCGACCCAAGCCAGGGAAACAGGTCCTTCTTCAGGCGCCCCATGATCTTCTCGGAGTGGCTCGGTGCCCAGCCGGGCGCCTGCTGCTCGAACCACTCGAGTGCGACGGCCTCGAAGGTAGTGGCGGCGTTCAGCCGTGCCAGGCGTTTCTTGTCCTTCTTCGCCTGACCGGGATCAATGCCATCGGCGAGCATCGTACGCGCCTCGTCGCGCTTCCTGCGGGCGTGGGCAAGCGTGACATCGGGATAGACGCCCAGCGCCAGCTTCCGCTCCCGGTCATTGAACCGGTATTTGAGGCGCCAGTATTTGCCGCCGGACGGAGAAATCTCGAGATACATTCCGCGGCCGTCGGAGACCCGGTAGGTCTTCTCGCGAGCCGCAGCGCGGCGAACTTCCAGATCGGTAAGAGGCATGGGACACCTCCGACAGCGTGGGGGCCTAAATTTCCGGCGGGCTCAGAAATGAGCCTGATGCCCCTAAAGCTGCTCTGAAAGGCCCCCGGCTGTCAACGGAAACCACAATCCCGGAATGGAAACAAAAACCCCGCGAGCCTTACGGGACGCGGGGTTTGCGGAATTCTCTGGAACTGCCTGGAACACGTGATGGTGGAGAGGAGGAGGATCGAACTCCCGACCTTCGCATTGCGAACGCGACGCTCTCCCAGCTGAGCTACCCCCCCAACACGAAAATAATTCTAGCACAGCCATTTTCCCTTTTGCCAAGCCTCCAGCCCCGGGAAAACCTCATCTGGACGGCGCGCCCGCGAGCACCCAGTCGACGACCGCTCGGATATCCGCGTCGCTCATCGATTGATGCGCCGGCATCGGAATCATGCCCCATACGCCGGAGCCGCCATCCTTCACCTTGCGCGCGAGTTTGGCCGGCGCCTGCCCGTCGCCCTTGTACTTCGCGGCGATTTGCTGGAACGACGGACCGACCAGTTTGCGATCGACCGCGTGACAGCCCATGCACGCATTCGCGGCGGCGACCTGCTGGCCGCGCGGCGCCTCGGCCGCGCGAGCACCCGACGTCATCGTGCCGGCGAGCGCGCCCACCACCAACGCGAACACGACACCCCCACGCGTCATACCACGCATCAAGGCACCGCCTTCGGATTACCCGGTCGCACCGACGTCGACGAGTTGACCGGCGCAGGCGCCTGCTGATCGAGCGGCCGCGCGCTCACCGACGAATCAGGAATGGCGCCGACCGTCGGCTCGCTGACCTCGGGCTGCGAGGCGGCCACCGGCGCCGTCGCACCGGCGGCCGCAGCAGCTTCGGCTTCCTGCGGCTGGATGTACTGGAACACCTTGACCACCTGCACGACGCCCGGCACGCGGCTCGTGACGTCGGCGCCGATATTGCCCTCATTCATCGTGACGAGGCCCATCAGATAGACGTTGCCGCGCTCGGCCACGACCTTGAAATTGTTCGCCGAAATGTTCTTCTCGGCGATCAGAGCGGTCTTCACGCGCGTTTCGAGGTAGGTGTCGTTGGTGCGCGACGAGAACGAGCTCGCCGGCGCGATCGCCAGTTCATTGACGATCGTATTCACGTTGTTCATGTTCCGCACGATGCTCTCTGCACGCTGCTTCGACGCCTCGCCCGCGACCTCGCCGGTCAGCAGCACGCGGCGGTTGAACACCGTGACGTTGACGTGCGCGGAGTCCGGCAGATTCTGGCTGATCTGCGACAGCGCCTTCACCTGAATCTCGCGATCCTCGGTCTGCGCGCCGAGCGTGCGGCGGTCGGTCGCCATCAGCGCACCGCCGCCCGCCGCGGCCCCGACAGCGAGAAAGCAGCCTTGCAGCGTGGCCGACAGGCCCGCCGCGACCCCGACCACGAGCACGGTTCTCACCAGTGTCTTCTTGATGCGGAAAACGCTCATCAACTAGCTCTCCTTCGAAATCAGTCTCAGTCTTCGCCGAGCAACATGGCATCGATGCCGTCGCACAGGCAATGGATGGTCAGCAGGTGCACTTCCTGGATGCGCGCCGTGCGGTCGGACGGCACGCACACGTGGATGTCGGTGTCGCTCAGCACCTCCTGCGCGCGTCCGCCGCCCTTGCCGGTCAGCGCAACGACGATCATTTCGCGCTCATGCGCGGCTTCGATCGCGGCCAGCACGTTCGCGGAATTGCCGGATGTGGTGATCGCGAGCAACACGTCGCCGGGCTGACCGAGCGCCCAGACCTGTTTCGCGTAGATCTGTTCGAACGAATAGTCATTGGCGATCGCGGTGAGCACGGAGGTGTCGGTGCTGAGCGCAATGGCCGGCAGACCTGGCCGCTCACGCTCGAAGCGGCCGATCAGCTCGGCCGCGAAATGCTGCGCGTCGGCGGCCGAACCGCCGTTGCCGCACGCGAGGATGCGATTGCCGTTGGCGAGCGCGGCGAACATCGTGTCGATCGCGGCGGCGATCGGCATCGACAGGGTTTCGAGGGCTTCGAGTTTGACTGCCGCGCTGTCGCGGAAGTGTTGTTGGATGCGTTCGACTGACATCGAGTCTCTATCTTGTACCGCGAATGGACCGCACTGCGCGGCCGTGTTGTGAAGTCGTACTGCCAGGCTGTGGCCGCCGATGAGTTCGCGCGGCACGCGAGCGCAAGTTTATCGCACTCACGCGCGTTGTCTGCGCTGTCGGTCAGACTTCGTCGGCGCGAAACGCATCGCGCAACCACACGAGCCTGCCGCCCTCGAACGCGACGACGTCGAAACGGCACGCGGGTTCGTCGCGCGGGCCGCGGTTCGTCTTGGCGCGCGTCGCGAGATAGTGCCGCGCCGCTCGCACGATGCGCTGTCTCTTCTGCCAACCGATGCTCGCAGCCGCACCGCCATAATGCCGCTGCGCACGCGCGCGAACTTCGACGAACACCAGCGCGCCGTCACGATCACTCATCACGAGATCGATCTCGCCGCCCCGACAGGTGACGTTGCGCGCCACGAAGCGCAGACGCTGGCGCTGCAAAAATTCTCGCGCGCGTGCTTCGAAAGCCGCGCCGACGGATTTGGACTGGTGAGCGCAGGAAAAGTTGTGGGCGGTTTTTGGACCGGCGTTTATGGGCATCTTTTGCGCAGTGTTCGGCGCGGCCTGCTCGCGCAAGCCCACATGGCACAATGTCGGCCTCGTTCCGTCTGTTTGTGTCTTCCGTGTCATGACTCCTCTCTCCGAACTCGCGCAAGGGCAGCAGTACCCCGCCGCCGCGCTGTATGTGGTGGCCACGCCGATCGGCAACATCGCCGACATCACGCTGCGCGCGCTGCACGTGCTCGGACTCGCGGATCGCATCGCCGCCGAGGACACCCGCAACACCGGACAGCTGCTCGCGCGCTACGGCATCTCGAAGCCGCTCGTCGCCGTGCATCAGCACAACGAGCGCACCGCCGCGCAGCGCGTGATCGAGTATCTGCAGGCCGGCGAGCGCGTGGCCTACGTGTCCGACGCGGGCACGCCGGGCATCTCGGACCCCGGCGCCAAGCTCGTCGAAGCCGTGCGCGAGGCCGGCTTCGTGGTGGTCCCGCTGCCCGGCGCGAGTGCGCTCGCCACCGCGCTCAGCGCAACCGGCGACTGGGTCGCGACGTTCTCGTTCCTCGGCTTCCTCCCGCCGAAGCCGAAGGCGCGCGCCGCCGCCTTGCAGGCGCTCGCGCAACATCCTCACGCGATGGTGTTCTACGAAGCGCCGCACCGGATCGTCGAGACGGTGCAGGCGCTCGCCGATGCGTTCGGCGGCACACGCCGTCTGCTGATCGCGCGGGAACTGACGAAGTTACACGAAGCCCTGCACCAGGGCACCCTGGCCGAAGGGCCAACGTGGCTCGCTGCCGACGCGAACCGGCAGCGTGGCGAATTCGTGCTGGTGGTCGAAGGCGCGGCGCCCGAAGCGGCCGGCGAGCACGATCACGACGCGCTGCTCGGCATCCTGCTGGAAGAATTGACGGTGAGCAGCGCGGCCAAGGTCGCGGCAGCGCTCACGGGCGCATCGCGCAACGTGTTGTACGCGCGCGCGCTGGCGCTGAAGGAAGACAAGCCCGAAACGTGAGGGTCGAGCCCGGCGGGTAAAAGGCTGACGGCAACAGAAAAGGGCCGCATGTCGCGGCCCTTCGATTTTCTGCAGACGGTTGGTTCAGCCGACGCGGCATCATCGCCACGTAACGTCACATCACTTGTTCGAATCCGAGTTCGACGCGAGCGTCTCGTTCAGCTCTGCGCGCGCTTCCTGCTGCGTGAGCCCTTCGATCTTGACCCGCGCGGTGCCGGTGTGGCGCATGTCGAGCATGGCGGCGGCCGCCATCGACAGGTCGATCACGCGGCCGCGGGCGTACGGGCCGCGGTCGTTGATCCGTACGATCACCGAGCGCGAATTGGCCGGATTGGTCACGCGCACGTACGAGCCGAGCGGCAAGGTGCGATGCGCGGCCGTCAGGGCATGCATGTCGTAACGCTCGCCATTGGCGGTGCGGCGGCCGTGGAAGAAGCGTCCGTACCACGACGCGCGTCCGATCTGATGGAAGTCCGCGACGTCGACGCCGTCGTCGGTGAGCGGCTGCGCGTCAGCCAGCGGCGACGCGGGCGCGTTCGACGCGCTCGGGCTCGAGGCCGGCGCGCTACCGAACGATTGCGGCCCGAAAGAGCTCAGGTGCGTGTTCTTTGTACTTGGCGGCGTGTCGTTCGCGGACGTATCGCGCGCGCCCGGAGGCGTGGCACAGCCGGCCAGTACAAAAAAGGCAAAAAGAGTCCCTAGACCACGGGTCAGCCGAGTTTTCATAAGACGTGCAATCACATTGTCGAGCCGCGTCACCCGCAAACTGCTGGGTAGGTTGCTTGCGGCTCCGGCGGTAGGGACGACAACGCGCCGCGCGAAAATGCGCAGTACGTCAAAGCCCGGATACGGCTCACTCAGCCGCTACCGCACGGTTAATTTTCACGTCTGGCGCAACCTGTCCCCGGCAGCCTGACCAGACCCCACATGCCGCCAACTGAACGTGGCAATGACACGTTCTTGCGCGCGCAACTCAGCGCGCAGGAACGGCGGCGTAGGCCCCACCCAGCGTCACGGAGATTAATTCCGTAGCAGGCGCGCGGCGCCTGGCTGGGCAAGACGTGTGCATCGAACGCATCGATACTGGATGGCCGTCGGCATTCCGACAGCCCTTACTTGAACGGCGAGCGGCATTCCCTTTTTGTGGGAACGCATCGCCTTGTGGCAGCACAATTCCTAGTGCATGGAGTCCATTATACCCAAAACTTTTTTTAGGGATGGCGAGCTGCTCAAAAACTTGATCAATCTTCACATTTATCGCAAAAATGGACATACGAAAGACCGAGACGGGCCGGGAGCCGGCCCCGTCGCATGGGCGGCGGAGGCTGTCGCGAGGCCCGGTACAATCAACGTTTTTCCAGCGCTTCGTCCAGCCATGAAAGTCACCCTGATCCCCGTCACGCCGTTCCAGCAGAACTGCTCGCTGCTCGTTTGCGAGGCCACCGGGCGCGCTGCCGTCGTCGATCCGGGCGGCGACCTCGACATGATCCAGCGCGAGATCGCGCGGCAGAACGTGACCGTCGACAAGGTCTTGCTGACCCATGGCCACATCGATCACTGCGCCGGCGCGAAGACACTCGCCAGTCACTACGGCGTACCGATTGAAGGTCCGCATCCCGACGAACGCTTCTGGCTCGACAAGCTGCCGGACCAGAGCACGCGCTTCGGCTTCCCGGCCGCCGACGCCTTCGAGCCGGACCGTTGGCTACAAGACGGCGACACCGTGCATTTCGGCGACGAAACCCTCGAGGTCTACCACTGCCCCGGCCACACGCCGGGCCACGTGGTCTTCTTCAGCCGCGCGCACCGGCTTGCACTAGTTGGCGACGTGCTGTTCGCCGGCTCGATCGGCCGCACGGATTTCCCGCGTGGCAATCATGCGGACCTGATCCGCTCGATCCGCGACAAACTCTGGCCGCTCGGCGACGACGTCACGTTCGTGCCTGGCCACGGCCCGACCTCGACGTTCGGCGCCGAGCGCCGCACGAATCCCTACGTCGCAGACGGAGTGGGCGCATGAGCAGCGAAATCTATGTCAGTACCGACGTCGAAGCGGACGGCCCGATCCCCGGCCCGCATTCGATGCTGAGCTTCGCATCCGCCGCATACACCGAAGACAAGCAGCTGATCGCGACGTTCTCGGCGAATCTCGAACTGCTCGAAGGTGCAGCGCCGCATCCGGTTCAGGAAGCGTGGTGGAAGACCCAGCCGGAAGCATGGGCGGCCTGCCGCCAGGACTTGCAGAAACCCGAGGCCGCCCTGACCGCCTATGTCGAATGGGTCGAGGCGCTGCCGGGCAAGCCGGTGTTCGTCGCGATGCCGGCCGGCTTCGACTTCACCTATATGTTCTGGTACATGATGCGCTTCGTCGGCCGCTGCCCGTTTTCGTGGTCGGCGCTCGACATCAAGACGCTCGCGTTCGCGATGACCGGCCTGCCGTACCGCAAGAACATCAAGCCGCGTTTTCCGAAGCACTGGTTCGACGAGCATCCGCACACGCACGTCGCGCTCGACGACGCCATCGAGCAGGGTGCCCTCTTTTGCAACATGCTGAAGGACTTGCGCGCGCGTCAGCCCGAGCTGCCGGGGGACGGCAAGGATGATGGGGACGGCTCAGGGCAAAACGCCGCTCCCGACCCGGTAAATTAGGCAATCTCGCTCGCGAGAGCCGTTTTACATTGCGTTTCGTTTTCGCGCCCTCTACCATGCGTTGATACGGCGACGCTAACGGAGGCGCAGTTGACACTCGATACGTTCTCACAGAAGATCCTGCGCCTACTGCAGCTCGACGCACGTCGTTCCGTGCAGGAAATCTCCGACCAGGTCGGGCTGTCGAGCACGCCGTGCTGGCGGCGCATCAAGGACATGGAACAGTCGGGCGTGATCCAGCGCTACACGGCGCTGCTCGATCGCGAAAAACTCGGCTTGCATGTGTGCGCGCTCGCGCATATCCATCTGACGCGCCACACCGAAGGCGGCGTGGAGCAGTTCGAGCGGGAAATCGCCACCTGCCCCGAAGTGACCGAGTGCTACAGCACGACCGGTGAATCCGATTACATCCTGAAGATCGTCGCGCCGGACATCAAGGCGTACGACAGCTTCCTGCACGAACGCATTTTCAAGATTCCAGCCGTCGCGCAGGTGCGGACGAGCGTCGTGCTGCGCGAAATCAAGTTCGATACGCAGTTGCCGTTGTGACGCATGCCGCCGCTGCGGGCGGCATGAAGGTTCGCGGCATCGGGTGTCCGAAACTCATCGGACTCAGGCGGCGTTGTGAGGCTCCGTGGCGATTGACCGACCGCCGGGGGCGACGCCAGTCTTGAGTTCCGCCGCCGGACCGCCTTGCGCGGCCGAGATATCCCGTTGCAGCAGCACGTCTAGCTTGCGCGCGCCGAGACGACGCTTGAGCGCCTCCAGATCGACGCGCCCAAGCGACTGCGCCTCGCTTTCCAGCAGACGCGCGGCCTCGGGGCCGTCTGCAGCGCGCCCTTCAACGGACGCCGCCGCCGGTAACACCACCTCCACGTCGAGCCCGGTGCTCAGGTAGTGGAGATTTATCCCAGCGGCCTGCAAGCCCCAGGCTGCCAGCGCCGCGTCGACCTCGGCGGTCACGCGCTCCCGCGGCGGCAGATCGACCGGTGGATGCGCGAGCGCATCGTTTTCCGGATCGACGTGGATCAGCGCGTCGAGCACGCGCTTGTCGGTCAGCACACGCAGCCGCGCCGACTCCGCGATGTAATGCCCTTCCGATACCGAAATCATCGGATCGACCAGAATGTGCGCGTCGACGAGCGCGAAATCGCCCATCTTGCGCGTACGCATTTCGTGCACGTCACGCACGCCGGGGGTGGACATCAGCAATGCGCGCATGTCGGCCGCGGCGGTTTCGTCGAGCGCGCGGTCCGACAGATCCTGCAGCGCGTCCCAACCGAAGGTCCAGCCCATGCGCGCGACCATGAAACCGACGATGGCCGCCGCGATCGGGTCGAGCAACCGCAAGCCGGCGAGACTGCCGATCACGCCGATCCCCACCACCAGCGACGACGCCGCGTCCGAGCGCGCGTGCCATGCGTTCGCGATCAGCATCGCGGAACGCACGCGCTTCGCCTCGCGCAGCATGTAGCGAAACAGCGCTTCCTTGCAGACCAGCACGAGCGCCGCGACCGCGAGCGCGCTCATGTGGACGGCGGGAATATTTTGCAGGTCGGCGAGCCGCGTACCGGCGCGCCACAACATGCCGACGCCGACCGAGATCAGCAGCGCGCCGAGAAATAACGACGCCACCGTCTCATAACGGCTATGCCCGTAATTGTGATCCGCGTCGGGCTTGGCCCCGCTGTGCCGATTGGCAATCAGCACGACAAAATCGGAAATAAGATCGGCAAGGGAATGGATACCGTCGGCAACTAGCGCCTGCGAGTGCGCGATCGTGCCGATGGCGATTTGCAGCGTCATCAACACGCTATTGAGCGCAATACTCGCAAAAGTACTTTTGCGCGCAACGCGTTGTTTCTCGGTGGTTTGGGCGATCGCGGCGGACTGCATGCTGAAGTGGCGGAAAGGTCAATTATTGTCATTGTACCCGCCGCGAATCGCGCGCGCAGGAAAAAGCGGAAAAAACCTTTTTAAATCAATCGCTTATCTAAACGAAAAGCATTCGCGTTCCAGCTGCCTGAAGCGCATGCGACAAAAAACTCGGCGCCGCAAATGACGAAAACCGCGCCCTTAACGGTGCGCGGCTTTTTCAGATTCTGCAGCAGGCTATAAACGCGGTGGATTGCCGCTATTCGTACTACGTGCGGCCAACCCTCACCGCCCGCCTGATCGTGATTACTTCTGGATCAGAAACTTTTCGCGATCAAGACCTGCAATCCAGCGCGGCGGCTTGCCGCGACCGGACCATGTGCTGCCGCTTTCCGGATCGCGATATTTAGGCGCGACGCCTGCGCGCGGCCGGCTCGCTTTAGCGCCTTTCGGTGCGCGGCCGCCGCCCAGTTCGCTCAGCGAAATGCCGTAATCCGCCATCTTCTGCTTGATTTCATTCAAGACTTCCGCGTATTCGCGCGACTTCGCTTCTTCAATCTGCTTTTCGAGCTTCTCGCGCTGCGCGAGCAGTTCCTTGTAAGAAGACATAGGTTCCCTTGTGGTATGGATAAATGACCGCCGGTCTTTTGCCGACTCGCCTTTGAAGGTTTCATGCCTCGGAATTTGACGGCGAGATTAACACAAAATAGAAAGGCTGGATAAGCAGCCGGAAAAAATTAATTTAAATTCGTTTCAAAAAGTTTCCTGCGCTGCTTTTGGGTCGGACTACGGCCTTTCTAATCGCTGATTTCGCATGTCGCTAAAAAAGTCCACTCATCTGCATATTTACACGATTTAACTATCAGGAAATGAGACTTGAGCGGTCCATTGCACATCGAACATTTCACGGCATGAAAGCTTTGGCTTGGATAAGCCGCGCACTATTGAGACAAAGACCCCGTTCGTCGCGACTGGCGCATGCGCGTGTTCCCGATAAACGATAAATGCTTAATCCGCATGCCGCTCGATGCAGACTTCGAGCGCGGCGTGCAATGTCCCGGTATCGGACCGGGCGCCATCGAATGCGAAACGGTGGCGCACGCCGTTGCGTTTCAGATCGGCGCCATAACGGTCGACACCCAGCAATTCGACGCCGCCTGCGCCACTCAGCCGGTGACCGAATTCCGCGATCAGCGCGTCCTCCTCGCTGACTGCAAGCGGCGGCAGCGGATCGAGTTCGGCGCCATCGAGCCAGCCCATCGCGCCAAAGCCGCCGATGTAGCGCAGCCGCTGGACTTCCATGATCCAGAACGTGAAATCGCCCAGCATCAGGTAGCGCTCCGCGTCCGGGTGATAGCGCAGGTAGCGCCGCGCCAGTTCCTGGCTCGAGCCGACCGGCTCGAAGCGGCCAAGCAGCGTGACGCGCTGGCCGCCCAGCACGTCGCCGTCGGGTGCGTCGACGGCCAGAAAACCGGCGCGCGGATCGGTGTGCAGGTTGTGCGTGTGCTCCGCGAGCCGGCTCACGAGGATCGTCGGACGATGCCGCGCGTCCGGCGCGAACGGCAGCACCGACGGATACGGAAAGCCCTCGGGCTGGCGAGCGTGCGTGGCGAGCGTGCCGACCGTGGCCGTGTGCAGCAGATGCAGCGGAGCGTGAGCCGGAATATTCAACTGAGCGTTCCTCGGTGAATCAGGAATGAACGGAAAGCGGTGAGCAGCAGAAAAGCCGCCGCGCACGGCAATGCAAAAACCAACTGCGGCGTGCCATGGCATGACAGCCGGCAATACCGCCAGGTTGCATCCCCAGCCTATCAATCGTATGCGCCCGATCCCACGGCTCCAAGCATTCGCCACCACGCTTCGATAGAATCGAAGATCCGCTTTCAATGCGCTTTCTCGCGCACTTCGCCTCGAGACCTCCGTGCCTGATCACCAAGCCTCCGAATTCGCCGTCCCGCCCGCCGCGCATCGCAATCTGTCCGTCACCGCACGGCAACGCGCACGCATTGCCACGATGGCGGTATTTTTCATCGCCGGCATGATGTACGCGTCGTGGGGCGTGCACGTGCCGACGGTGCGCGACCGCTTCCATCTGAATCCGGCGATGCTGTCGTTCGCGTTGTTCGCGGTGGCGGGCGGATCGATCGGCGCGATGGTGACCAATGCGTCGTGGATCGCGCGGGTCGGCACGCGCCGCGCCTGCCTGACCGGCGGCCTCGCGATGGCCGCCTGCGCCGCGCTGATCCTCGTCGTGCCGGCGTACTGGATCCTGCTGATCGTGCTGGCCGTCTTCGGCGCGGGCATGGCCACGCTCGACGTCGCGATGAACGCCGAAGCGAGCGCCGTCGAAAAGGCGCTCGGCAAGCCGATCATGTCGTCGCTGCATGGGATGTTCAGCCTTGGCGGCATGTTCGGCGCGGCGGTGGGCGGGGCGCTGCTGTCGCGCGGCATGGCGCCGGCTGTGCATCTCGCGCTCGCCGCGGCGGCCAGCGCTCTCGTGCTGGTGCTCGCGTGCCCGTCGGTGCTGCCGCACGTGCCGCACGCCGAGCATCCCGATGCCGCGACGCCGCGCGCGAGCCGCTGGCGCTCGCCGGCGTTGTGGGCGCTCGGCACGATGGCGCTGGTCGCGCTGATCGCCGAAGGCGCGATGTACGACTGGGCCACGGTCTATATGCGCGATGTCGTGCTCTCGACGCCCGCGCTCGCCAGCGCCGCCTACGCGGCGTTTTCCGGCGGCATGGCGGCAGCGCGTTTTGCCGGCGACGCGGTGCGCGCCCGCTTCGGCGCGCCGCAACTCGTGATGATCAGTGCGGCGCTCGCCTGCGCCGGGATGGTCGACGCGCTGCTGCTGCCGAATCCGGTGGCCGCGCTCGCCGGCTTTGCGCTGATCGGCCTGGGCCTTGCGAACATGATGCCGGTGCTGTTCGCGGCGGCCGCGAGCGTGAAGGGCATCCACGCGGCCGAGGGGCTCGCGCACGTCGCGGGGCTGGCCTATTTCGGGTTGCTGCTCGGACCGGTGATCATCGGTGCGGTCGCGCAGGTGACCAATCTGACGATCGGGCTGTCGGTCGTCGCCGTGTGCGCCGCGATGATCGCGCTCGTCGGGCCGAAGGTGCTGCGGCGTTTGAAGATCTGACGCAAACGCGACGCCAAAAAGAAGAGGCACGCAAGCCTGACGGCCCACGTGCCTCTTTAGCGGCAAATCGAAGTGCGGCCCGACGCCGCCTTCGACCACACCGAATTTACATCTTCACGACGTCGAGCAGCGTCTTCTTGCCTTGCTTGTAGTTGTACAGCGAGATCACGCCGTGCTGCAGGTCGCCCTTCGAGTCGAACGTCGTTTCGCCGATCACGCCCTTGTAGTCGGTCGTCGGCATCGCTGCCAGGATCTTCGCCGGATCGGTCGAGTTAGCGCGCTTCATCGCGTCGACGATGATGTACACCGCGTCATACGTGAACGGCGCGTAAATCTGGATCGGCTGGCCGAAGCGCTTCTCGTACTTCGTTTCGAACGCCTTGCCGCCCGCCATCTTTTCGAGCGCCATGCCGGCTTCCGAGCACACGATGTTGTCGGTTGCGTCGCCGGCCAGGTCCGACAGCTTGTCGGTACACACGCCGTCACCTGCCAGCACCTTCGCGCGCAGGCCGAGCTGCTTCGCCTGCTTGGCGAACGGGCCGCCGGTCGCGTCCATGCCGCCGTACATGATCGCGTCGGGATTTTCACCCTTGATCTTCGTCAGAATCGCGCGGAAGTCGACGGCCTTGTCGTTCGTCGCGTCGTGCGACACGACGTTCATACCGAGCGACTTCGCCGTCTTCTCGAATTCGTTCGCGAGACCCTGGCCGTAAGCGGTCGAGTCGTCGACGATCGCGACGCTCTTCACCTTCATGCCCTTCGCCGCGTAGTTCGCGAGTGCCGGGCCTTGCTGCGCGTCGGTCGCGACGACGCGGTAGGTCGTCTTGAAGCCTTGCTGCGTGTAGGCCGGGTTCGTTGCCGACGGCGAGATCTGCACGATGCCCGCATCGCTATAGATCTTCGATGCCGGGATCGAGGTGCCCGAGTTCAGGTGGCCGACCACGGCGACGACCTTGTCGTCGACGAGCTTCTGCGCAACCTGCGTGGCCGTGCGGGGGTCGGCCGCGTCGTCCTGCGCGTCGAGTTGCAGCGTGATCTTCTGGCCGCCGATCGTCAGACCCTTCGCGTTGATTTCCTCAATGGCGAGGCGCGCGCCGTTTTCGTTGTCTTTACCCAGGTGAGCGATACCGCCAGTCAACGGCGCGACGTGACCGATCTTCACGACCGTGTCGGCCGCGGCCGATGTTGCCAACGTCGCGAACAGCACCGCCGCAGCGCTGATCGGCAACAGCTTTTGAATCTTGATGTTCATGTAAGTCTCCAGTTTCGGTCAAAACAACGTAATCGCCCTGTGCCCCGCTTCCCCTACACGTGTCGCTCAGTCCCGTGGACGACCACGCCGGTTGCATCGTTCATGCACTTGGCCAGTACGTTTACCGGACTGTTTGTGACAGTTGGCAAACCGTACTTGCGCGCAAGTGTAGGCCATCAAATTAATTTGCGGGAATTTTTTGAGAAAGTGGGAACAACACTAATAGCGCAGTTCCCGGGCGAACCGCTCGTGGCTTGGGCGAGCGGGCCGGAAAGCCCCAGCCCATGCGGGTTTCCGCTAATTGGAAAGTTTCTCCGCGGGCGCGGATTTAGCCATTTTCCGGCTTCTGTCACAGATGATTCGAAGGGTTTTTCAACTCAAAAATGTGGCGTG
The DNA here is from genome assembly GCF_014201065.1 of Paraburkholderia sp. Cpub6. Classification (NCBI taxonomy): domain Bacteria; kingdom Pseudomonadati; phylum Pseudomonadota; class Betaproteobacteria; order Burkholderiales; family Burkholderiaceae; genus Paraburkholderia; species Paraburkholderia sp. Cpub6. Next base: position 107,707 of record NZ_JACHDM010000005.1, on the reverse strand, counting down.
CCGCACAGGATTGTGAGTGCGGTAAAAAACTTAAATCAGCCTTAAATCGGCCATGCAATCAACGCAAGAACGCGGCGATTCGCACGGAGGCCGCCTGCCATTCCTGCTCGAGCTGCGCCATCAGTTCGATCGCGCCGATTGCTTCGGCGCGCGTGTGGCCAAGCGGCGCACCCTGCCCCGCCCACAACGACAGGTAATCGCCGTTCTGCGCACGCGCCGCGTTTTGCCGCAGCTCCTGCGTCAACGCGTTTTGCACCGGATACGGCGCGATGCTGTCCGCCGATTCGCGCAAACGTTGTATCAACGGATTGCGGATGCCGCGCGCGTGGCGGCCCGTGATCGCGCGCGTCACCGTGGTCGAGGTATCTGCCATGCCGCGCACGCGGGTTTTCCATACCTCGGGGATCGCGCTCTCGCGGGTGGTCAGAAACGCGGTGCCCATCACCGCGGCTTGCGCGCCGAGCGCGAGTGCCGCAACGATGCCGCGACCGTCCATGATGCCGCCGGCCGCGAGCACCGGCAGCCCGGTCGCGTCGACCAGTTGCGGGACGAGCGCCATCGTGCCGACCAGCGCATCTTCGAATGCGCCGATGAACGTGCCGCGATGCGCACCCGCCTCCGCGCCTTGCGCGGCGACGGCATCGGCGCCCGCATCGCGCCACGCGATGCCTTCTTCAACATGCGTCGCAGTCCCAACTACATAGCTACCGCTCGCGTGCAAACGCTCGACGTCGTCCGCTGCTAGCAGTCCGAACGTAAAGCCGGCGACCGGCACCCGCAATTCGATCAGCGTTTCCAGTTGCGCGCGAAAGTCAGGCGCATAGCGTGCGAGCGGCTGTCCCGGCGGCAAGCCGAGATCGGATCGCAGCGGATCGATTGCGTCGAGCGCGCGGCGCACGGTGGCTTCATCGGGCGAGACCGGATCGAGCACGAACAGATTCACGCCGAACGGGCGATCGGTCAGCGCGCGAATCGCCGCGACCTCGCTCGCGATCTTCTCGGGCGCGAGCGCCGCCCCCGCGAGAAAACCAAGTCCGCACGCATTGGATACCGCCGCGACGAGCGCCGGCGTCGTCGCGCCGCCGGCCATCGGCGCCTGCACGACGGGTACCGGCATCTGGAAGTGCTCGGCGAACGGCGTCACGAAACCGCCTTCATTCATGTTCGTTTCCTTCCGGTGCAAAGCCGTCGATGTGCTGATTCATGCGCTCGCCAACATGTTCGCGAGATGCGCTGACACGCGCGAGCCATCACGCGCTGACTTTACCGACACGCGCCAACGCGGAGAAATGAATTATCGAGATCGTTTCAATCGCCTGACGAGAATCGAAGCACGCCGCATCACCCGCGAGGCCCCGTCCCGCCTCCCTGCAAGGCGATTCTTTTGATGGCAAACTAACCGCCCGTTGCAGGGCCTCGTGGCCTTGAGCGTTTCGTACACACCGACCTCGCGCGGCGGTCGCGCGAGTCAATGGAGAACAGCATGAGCACGACTTCCCGATGGATCGACATCCCCGCCGGCAACGACAGTTTCGGCGGCTACCTCGCGCTGCCGAAGGGCGGCAAGGGACCGGCCGTCATCATCATTCAGGAAATCTTCGGCGTGAACGGCCATATCCGCTCGGTCGCGGATCAGTACGCGCAGGACGGCTATGTCGCGCTCGCCCCGGACGTGTTCTGGCGCGTGCAGCCGCGCGTCGAATTGACGTATGACGGCAAGGATCGCGAAAAGGGCATCGAGCTGATGCAGAAAACCAAGGTCGACGACGCGGTCGCCGACCTCGGCGCCGCTGCGGCCGCCTTGCGCGCGCTGCCGGAAGTGACCGGCAAGATCGCGGCGATCGGCTACTGCTTCGGCGGCCGTCTCGCCTATCTGGCCGCGGCGGCCGGTTCGGTCGACGCCGCTGTCGCCTACTACGGCGGCGGCATCCATAACCATCTCGACAAAGCCGCGAACATCAAGGTGCCGATGCAGTTCCACTACGGCGAGCTCGACGCGCATATTCTGCCGTCGGACATCGGCCAGATTCAGGAGCGCTTCGCGGGTCGCGCCGACGTGCAATTCAACATCTACCCGAACGCCGACCACGGTTTCAACTGCTCGGAGCGTGCGTCGTACAACCAGCACGCGTCGGCATTGGCGCATGGCCGCACGCTGACGTTCCTTGGCGAGCGGATGTAATCCGCGGGTTCCGGCATTCAGTCGGCCCCGCCGCGTTGCGCATGTGATCGCACGCTCGCGCATTTGAAGTGCGCACTCGAATTCACATGAGTCACGTCGGCGCTCAACTCGGGTACTCTGTGCAAGACGGCGTGTCGCGCCGACACGCCGTCTTTTCACATGTGCGACGCCCGAGCGGGGCAACGCGATGCCGAGCGAAATGCCCCAGTCGCGCGTGCATGGCCGGCCCCGAATTCGACGCAGCATGCCAACCGACCGCGAGGGCTCAACCGACGTGCAATCAGACTATCTCGCTCATGACGCCATCGGCCTCGCCGAACTCGTGCGCACGCGCCAGGTCAGCGCGCGCGAATTGATCGACGTCGCGATCTCGCGCACCGAGGCCGTCAATCCCGCGATCAACGCGGTCGTTCTGAAGGACTACGATGCGGCCCGCCAACGTGCGTCGCGCGAAGACGCGAATCGCGCGAATACCGTCGACGGCACGAACGGAACGGACAACTCCGCCGCCCACGCCGCGCTCGCCGGCGTGCCGTTCCTGATCAAGGATCTCGGCGCGCCCGTTGCGGGACTGCCCATGGCAATGGGCAGCCGACACTACCGCCACTTCATTCCGACTCAGGATGCGCCGGTCGTCGCGCTCGCGAAAGCGGCGGGTTTGAATATCTTCGCGAAGACCAGCACGTCCGAGCTGGGCCAGATGCCTTATACGGAGCCCGAACTATTTGGCGCGTGCCGTAATCCGTGGAATATCGATCACACGCCGGGCGGTTCGAGCGGCGGCGCGGCGGCGGCGGTCGCTGCCGGCATCGTACCGCTCGCGCATGCGTCGGACGGCGGCGGCTCGATCCGGATTCCGGCGTCCTGCTGCGGACTGTTCGGCCTGAAACCCTCGCGCGGTCGCGTGCCGCGCGCGGCGCAGGCCGGCGCCGGCGAACTCGGCATCGATCACGCCGTGTCGCGCAGCGTGCGCGACAGCGCGTTGCTGCTCGATCTGCTGGCCGGCAACGCCGAGCGGCCGAGCGGTGCGCCCGGCACCTTTCTCGGCGCGACGCGCGAGCCGTGCAAACCGCTGACGATCGCCTATGTGACCGAGCCGATGCTCGCGCCGTCGTTATCGGCCGATGCGCGCGCGGCGCTCGACGACGCCGCGCAACTCGCGAGCTCACTCGGCCATCGTCTGGAGCCGGTGTCGCTCGGCGTCGATTTCGCGGCGGTCCGTCATGCCTTCCTGACGCTGTGGTCGGTGACCGCCGAGGACCTCGTGCTGAACGCGGAGCGCATCACCGGCCACAAGCCAACGCGCGGCGAGTTCGAAATTTCGACATGGGCGATGGCGCACGTCGGCCGCAAGCTCGGCGAGCAGGGCTTGCCGGCCGCGCTCGACGAACAGCGCCGCATCACCGCGCGTCTGACCGACCTGCTGAACCGCTACGACGTGCTGTTGTGCGCGACGCTCGCGTCCGCGCCGATCAAGATCGGCGAGATGCGACCAAGCTCGGTCGAGCGCATGCAGATGCGCGCGGTCACCACGATACCGCTAGAACGATTGATGAAAAAACTGCTGTTCGAAGCGTCGAACAAGGCATTCGCGTGGGCCGGATGCACGGAGCTGTTCAACCTGAGCGGCCAGCCGGCGATGTCGGTGCCTTTGTACTGGAATGCGCGCGGGCTGCCGATCGGCGTGCAGTTCGCGGCGCGTAGCGGCGGCGAGGCGACTCTGTTCAGACTCGCCGCGCAACTCGAGGCGGCACGGCCGTGGTTCGATAGGCGGCCACCATTGATGAATGCGCGCCGCTAAAAGTCCAGCGGCCCGCTGCAATGAAGCTTTGAAAAACCGGACCGGCTTGCGCAGCGCAGCCTGCGCCGCGCGCGGCGCGAAGCGCCACGATGCGCACAATCGCGGGATGCGCCGCGGGATTGCGGCGCATCCCGTGCGCGCTTGCAAGCACCTCAAGCGCAGGCTTGATCAGGCCTTCTTGTTATAGGCGCTGCACCATCCCGTGGCCGCGACCTGCTTGCCCGCGAACATCGGGCAGAGGCCGTAGGCATCGCCCGCCTTGCCCTGGAAGAAGCTGCAGTTGCTGCATTGCTCGCCAGGCGTGTATTTGGCGAATTTCGCCTTGTCGACCTTGCTCGCGTCCGCCTTGTAGCCAAGCGCCTGCGCGGTCGGATCGGTTTCGGAGACTTTCGGCGCGTCGGCGAACGCCTGGCGCGACAGCGCGAACGTCGATGCCACACCGATGCTGGTGATCAAAAACGTACGACGGGAAGATCTCATGGGGAACGCACTCCATTTATATGGGAATCAACGCCGTTCTGATGACAGCGTTCGCCAAGCATAGCAACGTAGCCGTCGCCCGTGATATTCCAAATGCTAAAGATAAGCGGATCGGTACGGTCCAAACGCAGCCTCAAGGCCGCCCGCTCAGCTCGCAGACCCGCTGCGCAATCGCAAGCGATGCGGTCAACCCCGGCGACTCGATGCCGAACAGATTGACGAGCCCGCGCACGCCATGCGCGGCCGGCCCCTGGATCATGAAGTCCGCGGCGGGCTCGCCCGGGCCGGACAACTTCGGACGAATACCGGCGTACGCCGGCTGCAACGCGCCATCGGGCAAGGCCGGCCAGTACGCGCGAATCGCCGCATAAAACGACTCCGCGCGCCGCGGATCGACGTCGTAATTGATCGCATCGACCCATTCGACGTCGGGGCCGAAGCGCACCTGGCCGCCCAGGTCGAGCGTCAGATGCACGCCGAGGCCGGCTTCGTTCGGCATCGGATAGATCAGGCGGCTGAACGGCGCGCGCCCCGAAATGCTGAAGTAATTGCCGCGCGCGAAATAGAGCGGCGGCACGTGGCGCGCGTCGAGTCCGCGAATCTTGCGCGCGAGTGCGTTCGCATGCAGACCCGCGCTGTTGATCACGCAGGCAGCGCTGATCGTGGTGGGCGCCGCACCGCCGACCGCGATGGTGAAACGGCCGTTGTGAGCCTCGATCGCCTCGACCGGCGCATGGAACGCATACACGGCGCCGTCGCGCTCGGCATCGCCTTGCAGCGCGAGCATGTACTGATGACTATCGACGATCCCCGTCTGCGGCGAAAACACCGCCTCCACGCATTCCAGCGCCGGTTCGAGCGCCTGCGCCTGATCGCCGGTGACGCGCATCAGGTCGAGCACGCCGTTGTCGCGCCCTTTGGCCATGATGCTTTCGAGTTGCGGAATCTGGTTGCGCGACGTGGCGACGAGCAGCTTGCCGCAGCGCGAATGCGGTACGTTGCGCTCGGCGCAATAGTCATACAGCATCTCGCGGCCGCGCACGCACAGCGTGGCCTTCAGCGATCCGCGCGGGTAGTAGATGCCCGCGTGAATCACTTCGCTGTTGCGTGAACTCGTGCCCACGCCGATGGCGTCGGCGGCCTCCAGCACGATCACCTCGCGCCCGCGCGCCGCCAGCGCGCGCGCCGTCGCGAGGCCGATCACGCCGGCGCCGATCACTACACATTCGATCTGATCCATATCCGTTGACGCGGCGCATTGGGCCGCGCGCTGCCTCGTTCAGCCGATGGAAGGAAGACAAGTACGGCACCTCGCCGCCGCGTTCCGTTTGTTGTCGAACGCATCTGTCCGCTGGTCTGCTTATGTCTTTTTATCACCGCCACGGAAAATTGTACGACTCGGTACAGACAGAAGTGACAAACGTTCGTGCGCGCCGACCAGGCGATGGCGGCGCAAGCTGGCTTGATTCTGCGCTCCACATCGAAAATAGCAATAATTGCCGCGGCATTCACCGCGCAGGCTGTCCAAATTTGCCGAGACAGCTCCCCAAATTCCAGAGAAGCGGGGTTTGGGTGCAAAAAACCGACCCAAAACCTCAAAATCCGATCGGTTTTCGCCGGTTTCCGTAGTCGAGGCGGATATCGGCGGGCTCGATCTGGTCGCGTCCCGCGATGCGCGCCGCGCCGAAGCCGTTCAGGATCGCGCGGCGCATCTCGCGCGGCGACGCCCGCTTGAGCACATCGAGCGTCGCTTCGCCAAGCGTCCCCGGAAAGCGCAGGCCCCAGTTGTGCGCGCCGCGGATCTCGTCGTAGATCGACTGCGCGATGCGTCGCGCGCCGGCGTGGTCCGGCGGCGAGATCTCGTAGACGTTCATGCGGTTCAGGATCGGCTCGGGGATTGCGCGTTCGTCGTTGGCGGTCGCGATCCAGATCACGTTGCCCGCGTTGATCGGTATCTCGGCGAACTCGTCGATGAAGCTCTGGGCGGTGTCGTGTTCGAGTAGCGCGTACAGCGCGCCGAGCGGATCGTATTGCGAATCGCCGCTCGCCTTGTCGATTTCGTCGACGGCGATCACCGGGTTCGCGTAGCTGCCGTTCACGAGTGCATCGAACACCTTGCCCGGCTTCGCGTTCTTCCATTGCGACGACGCGCCCGACAGAATCCAGCCCGCCGTCAGCGAACTCATCGCGACGTATTGGTACGCGGTGCCGAGCAGGCGCGCGAGCTGCTTCGCGAAATGCGTCTTGCCGATGCCGGGCTCGCCGAGCAACAGGATCGGCATCAGTTCGAGCCGGTCCTCGGTTTCGAGGCACAGCGCGACCTGCTTGCGGATGTCGTCGAGCGGTGCGGAAAAATTGGGCAGCGCGCCGATCAGATCGTCGATCGATGGCATCCGGTTCGGCTTCACGCAGAATCGCAGATTGCCGGTTTTCAGCATCTTTTCGTAGGTCGCGCGCAGCGCCTCGTTCGCGCCCTCGCCGAGACCGTTCAGCGCGCTTTCGACCTCGTCGAGGTCGTACACCCGGCTGAACGAGGCCACGGCGATTTCCTGTTTGACCATTGCTGTCGTCATCGCTCACCCCGTCTGGCTGATTCTGCAGCGGCGGCGCCTTGTGAGCGCCGGTTCGAGTCCAGTGTAGCGAGGACACAAACGCGTGCAAGCCAGCAGTCATGTGGCTCTGCTGCTAACGATCGCAGGCATCCCATCCTCATCTGGAATGGAGTGTTGCTGAACCGGTCCTCCTCGACCGTGTCAGAAATCGTTGCGGCCATCGGGGGTAAGATGGCTCTCTAATTGCTACGAGGCACCCACGCAAGCGACGCGTGAGCGGAGATCCTGTTTATGTGGAAAACCAGTATCGTGGCCATGCTGCTTGGCGCTTCGTTGCTCGCCCACGGGCAACAACGGCCAGCGCAGCAGGTCGTGCAATGGCAGCTGCAGGTGGTGAAAGATGGCCAGCAGATCGATTCGTTCGACGGCACCACCACCGTCGGCCAGGCGCGCACGGATACACATCACCAGGTCGTGCAACACGAGGTCGGCTGCAAGGACCAGCCGGCCGGCAGCATCGATCTGTCACGCACGATCACGGTGTCGCCGCTGCGCGTCGATCCCGAGGGCGTGATGTTTTCGATCGACACACAGGAAACGCTCGAGGACGACAATGCGGCGCGCACCGACATCGGCTGCAAGCTGCCGCCGCAGCCGCGCCAGGTGAGCGCGAGCCACCCGGGTCTCGTGGTGCCGCCGGATCAATGGGCGAGCTGGACGATCGTCGATCACAATCCGAACCTCGTGTACCGCGTGCATGGGAACGTCGTGAGCAACGGTGCGAACGGCAACGGCGCGAACGGCGGCATGAGCGGCAATGGCGCCGCGACCGGCAGCAGCAATCCGAACTGACAGGAACCGCGCGCCTTACCGACGCGCTCAAACAGAACACGTGGATAACGCGGCATGCGAAACCCAGAAGAACTGATCCGCGAGAACCTCGCGCCGAACGATTTCGTCGCAGTGAGCTGGAACCTGCACAAGGGCCGCACACCGCTCGGTTTTCAGGCCTGGCAGGCGATGCAGCGCTGGGTTCAATCGACCCACGCGGACGCATACTTCCTGCAGGAAGCGATGGCGCGGCGTATGCCGTCGCCGGTATTGGCGAGCAGTTTCGGCACGCCGATGAGCGATCCACTGACCGACGTATGGCACTGTCAGGCAACCGAAATCGCGCGCGCGCTCGAACTCGAAGTCGCGCTCGGCCCGAACGTGTTCAAGCCGTCATGGCGGCACGGCAATGCGATCCTGTCGCCGCATCCGCTCGATCTCGGCGGCCGCTGGGACATCTCCGCGCACCGCTTCGAAAAGCGCGGCCTGCTGGTCGCGCGTGCGACGTTCGGCGGACGACTCGTCACGTTGCTCTGTGCGCATCTCGCGCTGACGCGTCCGGCGCGGTTGCGGCAGATGGACTGGATCGCGCACTGGATCGCGAAGGAAGCCCCCGACGGTCCGCTCGTGCTGGCCGGCGATTTCAACGATTGGCGCAACGACTCGGTGCCGCTCTTTCGCGAGCATGGCTTGCAGGAAGTCGCGACGCTGCTCGGCGAACCGGCGCGAACGTTCCCGGCGTTCTCGCCGGCGCTGTCGCTCGACAAGATGTTCGTGCGCGACATGCAGCCGGTCGAATGGATCCAGCCGACGCAGGAGACCGCGTGGCTGTCCGATCATTTGCCGTATATGGCGAAGTTGCGGCTGGAGTGAGCGCTTCTGTTGGTTGAGCTTTCGCCAACGGAAAGCGCGTCCCCCCTCACTCGCGATGCGGCGTCCAGCTCAACGCCGCCTCGATCTCCTCCCCCGGCTGCAATACGCAGCCACCGGCGTGTTCTTGTGTACCAACCGCGTTGAAGCAATCGGTCGTATTCGTGACCGGTTCCACGCATAGTTGCGGATCGTTGGCCGGCGCGAACACGACCAGGTGATCGAACGGCGCGTCGGCACGCATCGTCAGATTGCGGCGCTCGTCGGGCCACGCGATCGTCGCCACGCGCGCCCAGTTCGAAAAGTTGTTGTCGAGATCGAACGCATCGGGCGACATGCCCGCGCGCAATGCGTCGACGGCCGGATGCGGGCCGAGATGCGTCGGCAGCACGTCGGTGTCCGCGTGCCACATCGCCTGAACGTCGGCATGGATGCGCGTCGACGCGGTGCGCGGATAGTACGGATGATGGCCCATGCCGAACGGCATCGGCCGGCCGGCGAGATTCCGCGCGGACATCGTGATGTGGAGCGCGCCACCGCGCAACTCGATACGCTGCCGCGCGCGATAGCGAAACGGCCAGTCGCCAGTCGCGCTCGCATCCGGTTCGTGCTCGAAGTGCAAGTCCACCTCGCTTTCGCTGCGCGCGCCGACGCGCCACGGATGCCGCCACGCGTTGCCATGCAGCGCGTGGGCGAAACGCGGGTCGTTGCCGGCGAGATCGATCGTCGCGCCGTCGAACGCGAAGCGCGCATCGCGAATCCGGTTGCAGTATGGGAACAGCGGAAAGCTCGCCATGCGCAGCGGGTCACGCGCTTCGAACGCCTCCGGCAGCGCCGGCCGCAGCCAGTGCAACGGACCTTCCGGCGTGACTTCGTAGAACGCCGCGAGCGCGCCGCCAACGTCCGGCGCGAGCACCGCTCGCAACGCACCGGCCGACAACGTGACGAGGCGCGCGGCGAGCGCGGGATCGTCGAGCCATGAGCGTTGAGTCGCCGAACGGGTCACGGCATGTGCCTCGCGCGGCCGCGGCCGGGCAGGATTCAGGGAAACGTCGCGCATGGTCAGACGAGGCGAAACCGCGAGCGGAAAGCGGCATCAACGTGCATTCATATCTCCTTTGACGTGCCGCGCACCCCGCGGCCGGCGGACCACCTCAGTCCGCCCCGAGCGAGAATCGCACGACACCGCACCATTGGTCAATATTATTAGTAATAAATAAGTTCAAAAAGAGTCGGTAACGGACCGTACGCTCCATTCCCAAATGGCGGGTTAGCGCGCGTTGCCGCGCGCATATTATTAGTGGTACCGTCAGCAGCATGATGCCGCTGGCATTCCCCCGCTTCAGCGCCGCCTGCGCGCGGCCCGCACAATGAAAAAATCGACTCAACGCCGCCCCACCATGACCGACATCGCCAAGCTCACCGGCGTGTCGCAATCCACCGTCTCGCTCGTGCTCAACAACGCGGCCGGCGCGAAATTCTCCGATGCGACCCGCAACAAGGTGCTGAAGGCCGCGCACGACCTCGGCTACCGGCTGTCGCTGCGCGCGCCCGTAGCGGCATCGAGCGACGAGCGCAACCTGATCGTCTATCTGGCCGACGAAATCTCGACGAGCCCGCACCCGGTCGTCAACATCGACGGCGCGCGCGACGCCGCGTACGTGAGCGGCAGGATGCTCGCGGTCTACTCGACGCACGGCAACGCCGACATCGAAAAACAGGTACTCGACACGGTCCTCACCAATCCGCACGTGTTCGGTGTGATCTATGCGACCGTCTACACGCGCAAGGTCGCGCCGCCGACCGCGCTATCGCAGGTGCCGACCGTGCTGCTGAACTGCTACACCGGCGACAGCACGTTCTCGTCCGTGGTGCCGGCCGAGGTCGCCGGCGGCCATCTGGCGACCGAGTACCTGCTGCAGGCCGGCCACCGGCGCATCGGCTACATCAACGGCGAGCCGTGGCAGGACGCCGCGAAAGACCGCCTGAAGGGCTACCGCACCGCGCTCGCGACCGCCGATCTGCCTTTCGCGGCCGAACTCGTGCGCGACGGCGACTGGAGCCCCGGCCTCGGCTTCGAGCTGACGCTGTCGCTGATGCGCGAGGCCAATCCGCCCACCGCGATCTTCTGCGCCAACGACCTGACCGCGATCGGCGCGATCGAGGCGCTCAAGCAGCTAGGCCTGCGCGTGCCCGAGGACGTGTCGGTGCTCGGCTACGACGACCAGGAAATCGCGCGCCACACGCATCCGCCGCTGTCGACGGTGGTGCTGCCCAACTACGAACTCGGCCGCTGGGCCGTCGAAACGCTGCTGCAGGAAGAGCACAACCGCGCAGCCGGCGCGCCGGTGCGCCATCGAACGGTCAAGCTCGACGGACCGCTGGTGGAACGCACCTCGGTCCGGGTAATTACCGAGGCAAAACCGGTGACAACTAATATTATTAGTGATTGACCGATAATAATTTTGAGTGGAATAATCGGCACGTCGGGTCGGGAAGACAGCGCGTCGGTGGGTCATAGCCAATCGCGCGCTCGCCGGCGAACCAACGTCGGCCCCCCGGCTGGACAGAGGCAATCCCGAGCAGCAAGAAAAGCAAATAAACCGTCACCGGTTGCTGGAGGAAGACATCGCGGCAAATGGTGGCGCTTGCGCGCGCGGTGTCGTCGGACGCGAAGATGGTGATCATGGACGAATCGACGTCGTCGCTCGACGAGCGCGAAGTCGAACTGCTGTTCACCGTCGTGCGCAAGCTGCGCGACGACGGCCGCGCGGTGATTTTCGTCTCGCACCGGCTCGACGAGCTGTACGCGCTGTGCGATCGCGTGACCGTGATGCGCGACGGCCAGACGGTCGTGCAAAGCACGATGGCCGAGATGGACAAGCTGCAGCTCGTCACGACGATGCTCGATTTCCGCACGCCCAAGCAGGCGCGCGAAGCGGGCATCAGCACGATCTACCAGGAGATCAACCTGGTGCCGTTCCGCGAATCTGAGCGTCGCCGCGGGCGCGAGGGTTCCGTCGCGATGACGATTGCCGGCGTGCTGCTGCTCGGGCTCGTGTTCAATCTGCTGAACTTCGAGAGCGGGCTCGGGTTCATCAGTCTGTCCGCGTACTGGCAATCGGTGATTCGCGGCGTGTTCCTGCTACTCGTGATCGTGCTGCAGGCGTGCGTGTTGAAACAGCGCGGAAAAAAACGGGTGCCGGCGGTGTGAGCAAGCGGCACCCGCGAATTGGCGTCATCAATTCCATCGGACAGAATTTCCTTACTTGGCCGAGGCTTGCCGCCACAATCGCCGCCCCCGACCCATCTCTGTGTACCAATAGACTCGCCGCGAAACCGTGTGACCGTGACGCGTCCCCTACGCGTCACGACGTCCCCGATCGTCGTCCCCGGTTTCCTTATTGACTGTCGGTGTGCAACGTCCAGACGGTCGCCGTATTCGTGGCGTCGTCTACCGCGGTGAACTGCAAGTGGCGCTTGCTATCGAGGCCGAATGCGAGGCCGAACGCGGAGCCCGGCGCAGGGTCGACCGACATTTGAGCGACGAATTGTCCGTCGACGGTGAACTCGACGATTTCGCTGGAACGTTTCGGGTCGGGCGCGCGACGCACGCGGCGCGATGCGCGTGCCCGTATCACCAACCCGTCGAAGCCAGTGTATGAACCGAATGCAGATATCGCGCGAGAAGCCTCCATTTGACACCTCCTGCTCGCATGGACGGCCGCAGCCGCCAGGAGGAGTCGCGCACCCACCGCACTGTCTGGCTTCGCGCGACTCGCGTCCTGCGTAAACGAGGCAACGTCGGGCGTATTCCCCAAAAAATCGCGGCGCGCAAACGATAGTCGAAAGCGAGGCGATCTCGATGGCGCCGGCAGGGTTCCGCCCCATTTGCCAGTTTTATCAGCAGGGTCAATGCTGCAGCGCACGCCGCCTTTCGGTATCATCTTGACAATGTTGCTCTTGCAGCGCGTCGTTTTCGCGCCTGCCGGGTAACCAATGGCAGCCGCCCTTCGCGGCGTTCGCCGAATCGCCGTACCCCGCTGAAGCACGGCCGCACTCACGCCAACGTACTTCGCGGCGCCAACAAGCCGGCGCCGCCGCGTCCCGGTTTGGCAACCCGCTTTACCACGCTCGACCGCCGCGCCGCGGCCCCGCCCCGGCGGGCACGGTAAAATGACGGATTGCGCGGGAGTCCCGACCACGGGTCAGCGCAGCATCGCCCCTTGCCGTGCCGGCCGGCTCAGACGACTGGCCGCCTTTGTTTTCGCACTATCCAAGAAGCCATGAGCAACCTGAATTCACAAACCGTCCTGAGCGTCCATCACTGGACCGATACGCTTTTCAGCTTCACCTGCACGCGCGATCCGTCGTTCCGTTTCGAAAACGGCCAGTTCACGATGGTGGGCCTGCAGGTCGAGGGCAAGCCGCTGCTGCGCGCATACAGCCTCGCCAGTGCGAACTACGAAGAACATCTCGAATTCCTCAGCATCAAGGTGCAGGACGGCCCGCTCACATCGCGTCTGCAGCACCTGAAGGTCGGCGACGAAGTGCTGATCGGCAAGAAGCCGGTCGGCACGCTGGTGGCCGACAACCTGCTGCCGGGCAAGACGCTGTGGCTGTTGTCCACCGGCACGGGCCTCGCGCCGTTCATGTCGATCATCAAGGATCCGGACATTTACGACCGCTACGAGCGCGTGGTCCTCACGCATACCTGCCGTTTCGTCGACGAACTCGCGTACAAGGAATACATCACCGAGCACCTGCCGGCACATGAACACCTCGGCGAGTTCGTACAGGAAAAGTTGCTGTACTACCCGACCGTCACGCGCGAAGCGTTCCAGAACCGCGGCCGCATCACCGAGTTGATCGAAACCGAAAAGCTGTTCGCCGACCTCGGCGTGCCGGGTTTCTCGCTCGAGGACGACCGCGTCATGCTGTGCGGAAGCCCGCACATGCTGCGCGACACGCGCAAGCTGCTCGAAGACGCGGGCTTCAAGGAAGGCAGCAACAACGAGCCGGGCCATTACGTGGTCGAAAAGGCCTTCGTCGGCTAAGCCGGCCGGCATTCTTCTTCGCGGCCCGCGCGCCGCGAATTCCAAAAAAGGAGCCTCCGGGCTCCTTTTTTTGTTGCTCCGTTACAAATTGGAGCGCGTTGCGTCACCTTCGCTGTCAGAATTCCTCTGACAGCACGAGTCCGCGGTAAACATCATGTAATCTCTGAAGACTCTGCGCTAAGCCTTGGTGCGACTGCTTTTTTAATCTTTTTGAGATATCATCGCGCCGCGAGATCAGACGAATTCATGCACCGATCGTCGTCCACCAGAGTTGTTACTGAATGTAAATTTCGTTACGTTGCGCCATCGTGTTTCGTCCGACGCGAAACCTCGTGATTCGCAGGATTTGATTCCGTCTGCGCGTGCCCGCTTTGCCGTCCACTCCGCTTCCTGAGAGGGAAATTCATGGATACGTCGACTGCCGTCCCGTTCAACGCTGCGCTGGCTTCGTCCGCGCAGCGTGATGGCTTCGACATGCCATCGCTCGCCGCGCGCGAGATCGAGCGGCTGCGCGCGCGGGTACGCGAGCTGTCGGCCGAATTGGTCGACGCGCAGGAAAGCGTGCGCCGTCACGTCGCGCGCGAACTGCACGACGGCGTCGGCGCCGAGCTGACTGCGACGCGCTTCGCGCTCGCCGGCATCGAAACCTGGCTGCCCGCCGACGCGCCGCCGCAATGCGCGGCCGCGCTCGCGGTCACGAATCGTTCGCTCGACGCCGTGCAGGCGGCAAATCGCGACGCCATCGCGCAACTGCACGCGCCGTCGTTCGAGACAGGCCTCGCCGGCGCGCTGCAGTGCTGGGCCCGCGACTTCTCCACGCGCACCGGCTTGCGCACCACCTTCACCTGCAGCGGCGACGCGCGGCTCGCGCGCCTGCCCGCCGATGCCGCGCTCGCCGTGTTCCGCGTCGCGCAGGAAGCGCTGAACAACGTCGCGAAGCACGCACGCGCGACCTGCGCCGACCTGCGCGTCGAAACCGGTGCGCGTCATCTGAGGCTCCTCGTCAGCGACGATGGCATCGGCCCGCCGCGTGGCGCGCGCGAACGCGGTGGGCTGAAAAAAAACGGCGGTCATTTCGGCCTCGCCGGCATGCAGGCGCGCTGCGCCGCATTCGACGGCACGCTGCGAATCAGCGCGAGGCGCACGAGCGTCGGTCGTGGCGAGGACAGCGGCACTGGCAGCAACGGCGCCATCACCCCGCGCGGCACCCTGATCCAGGCCCGCTTCGCGTGGCACGTGCTGCTCGCGGCCGCCCCAACGCCGCGCGCCGCCCGGCGCGCGCTGCAATCGTGAGCCCGCGACCATGAGCCTGCGCATCCTGATCGTCGATGATCACGCGGTGGTCCGCCAGGGCGTTCGCCAGTTGCTGCTCGATCGCGGCGTCGCGCGCGAGGTCGCCGAGGCGCAAAGCGGCTCCGAAGCGCTCGACCTGGTCGTCCACCAGAGCTTCGACGTCGTGCTGCTCGACATTTCGCTGCCCGACATGAATGGCGTCGAGGTGCTCAAGCGTCTGAAGCGCAAGGCGCCGCGCGTGGCGGTGCTGATGTTCTCGATGTACCGCGAGGACCAGTACGCGGTGCGCGCGCTCAAAGCCGGCGCGTCCGGCTATCTGTCGAAGACGGTCGATGCCGCGCAGATGATCGGCGCGATCCAGCAGGTCGCGGCGGGCCGCAAGTACGTGAGCCCCGAGATGGCCGAGGCGCTCGCCGACTACGTGTCGTTCGACGGCGAGCAGTTGCCGCACGAAAAGCTGTCCGATCGGGAGTACCAGACGCTGTGCATGCTCGCGTCCGGCAAACGTCTCACCGATATCGCGGCCGCGCTGTCGCTGTCGGTGAAGACCGTCAGCGTGTACCGCACGCGGCTGCTCGACAAGATGAAGCTGCGCAACAACGCCGAGCTGACCTTCTATGTAATGAGCAACCGCCTCGTCGATCTGAATCCCGCGATGACGGGCTAGCCCAGCAGGCGCCGCCAGCCGTGCCTGCGGCGTTGCGCCGCAGTCGTCCGATCGTGGCGCCGGCGCAAACGGAGAGATTCCATCCTCATCAATTGACTATTCAGTAAATAGCTTCACCGCCGCCCCGCTTCCGGCACCGCAAGACCTCCTCGAAATCACCTCCTGGCGGGAGTTTCCGCCCATCGCCTTGGCCCAGAAAAGCGCCGCGCGAACCAGCCCGGCGACACGCATCCGCTAGAATCGCGGGTTTTCCCGACATTCGGCGCGCAACACGCGTGCACCACTGGAGACCCACGCCAATGTCCCTGTTTCGCAAAAAGAGCGTCGAGCAGCTGCTTGCGGCGAGCGCTCAGACCGCCGGCCTGAAAAAGGCGCTGGGCGCGCTCGACCTGACTTTCCTCGGCGTCGGCGCCATCATCGGCACCGGCATCTTCGTGCTGACCGGCACGGGCGCCTTACAGGCCGGTCCCGCGCTGATGATCTCGTTCCTGATCGCGGCGATCGCCTGCGGCTTCGCCGCGCTCGCCTACGCTGAATTCGCATCGACGATTCCGGTCGCCGGTTCGATCTACACGTACTCGTATGCGACGCTCGGCGAGCTGGCCGCGTGGATCATCGGCTGGGACCTGATGCTCGAGTACGGGCTCGCGACCTCGGCGGTGTCGGTCGGCTGGTCCGGCTATCTGCAGTCGTTGCTGTCGGGCTTCGGCGTATCGCTGCCGATGGCGCTGAGCGCAGCCCCGGGCGCCGTGCCCGGACACGAAACGCTGTTCAACCTGCCCGCCTTCCTCGTGATGATGGCGATCACCACGCTGCTGTCGCTTGGCGTGCGCGAATCCGCGCGAATCAACAACATCATGGTTGCGATCAAGGTCGTCGTCGTGCTGCTCGTGATCGGCGTCGGCGTGTTTCACGTCACGCCGGCCAACTGGCACCCGTTCATGCCTCACGGCTGGAGCGGCGTGTTCGGCGCGGCCGCGGTGATGTTCTTCGCGTTCATCGGCTTCGACTCGGTGTCGTCGGCGGCCGAAGAAGTGAAGAATCCGAAGCGCGACCTCCCGATCGGCATCATCGCGTCGCTCGGCGTGTGCGCGGTGCTGTATGTGGCCGTGGCCGCGGTCGTCACCGGCATCGTGCCTTCCGAGAAGTTCATGGGCATTTCGCACCCGGTGTCGTACGCGCTGCAACTCGCAGGGCAGAACTGGGTCGCGGGCTTCATCGACCTCGGCGCCGTGCTAGGCATGCTGACCGTGATTCTCGTGATGGCCTACGGTCAGACGCGGGTGATCTTCGCGATGTCGCGCGACGGCCTGCTGCCCGCGAAGCTGTCGAAAGTGCATCCGCGTTTCGCGACGCCGTTCTTCACGACGTGGCTCGTCGGCATCTTCTTCGGCCTGATCGGCGCGCTGGTGCCGCTCAATGTGTTGGCTGAGCTGATCAATATCGGCACGCTCGCGGCGTTCTCGATGGTGTCGATCGCGGTGCTCGTGCTGCGCAAGACGCACCCAGAGCTGCCGCGCGCGTTCCGTTGCCCTGGCGTGCCGGTCGTGCCGGTGCTCGCGGTCGCATCGTGCCTGTTCCTGATGCTGAATCTGCAAGGCATCACGTGGGGCGCGTTCGTGATCTGGCTGCTGATCGGCATGGTTATCTATTTCGGCTACTCGCGCCGTCATTCGAAACTGGCAAAGTAAAGCGCCGTTTCGATGAAGCCACGCCAATGAGCTGAATGCTCGCGAGCGTGGCCTCGCTTTCCGCTGATCTATCGATGCGCCCCGTCATGCTCCGCAGACGGGGCGCTTGTCTTTGCGGCGTCCCATTCCGTGGCCGCCATGTTCTCTTCGTGCGCTCGTGCGCGCGCCGAACACACTTCCCCTCATAGCGCGCCCGCGCGATTTGTGCTTTACTTTTCGGCAGATTTGTAAAACCCGTAGCACCCTCATCGGACCTGGCGAATCGAAGTCAGCACGCAGTCGAAGCAAAGCAGGGGCAATAACAATCACAGGTCCGGTCTCACCCACAGCAACTATCTTGCATGGGATCGTGGTCTGCGCCGAGGCAGGGATCGATACGCCGAAGCGCTCGCTCCGATCAATATAGGAGACAGCTTCATGGCGATCAGCATCAGTCTGACGGTCAATGGCGCGCCCGTGAGCGCCTCAGTCGACCCTGGCACCCTGCTTGTCCAGTTCCTGCGCGATCAACTCCGTCTGACCGGCACCCATGTCGGCTGCGATACGGCGCAATGCGGCGCCTGCACCGTGCATCTGAACGGCCGCGCGATCAAGTCCTGCAACATCCTCGCCGTGCAAGCCGATGGCGCGGAAGTCACGACCATCGAAGGGCTCGCTCACAACGGCGCGCTGCATCCGATGCAGGCCGCGTTCAAGCACTGCCACGGTCTGCAATGCGGCTTCTGCACGCCGGGCATGGTGATGAACGCGGTGTCGCTGGTGCAGCGTCAACCCGATCTGACGGGCGACGAGGTGCGCGAGCAGCTCGACGGCAACCTATGCCGCTGTACGGGCTATCACAACATCGTCAAGGCCGTGCTCGAAGGCGCCGCGGGTATGAAGTCCGCCGCATCGAGCGCATCTGCCGGCGCGAATGCCGCCGGCGCCACCGCCGCTTGAGGAGCCGACGATGAACGCACCCGATACACAAAGCCTGATTGGCGCCGCCGTCGAACGCAAGGAAGACTATCGCTTCCTGACCGGCAAAGGCCAGTACACCGACGACATCGTGCTGCCGCAGCAAACCTATGCGGTGTTCCTGCGCTCACCGCACGCGCACGCGAAGATCAGAAGCATCGACACGAGCGCGGCCAAACAGTCGCCGGGCGTGGTCGCGATCTTCACCGGCGCGGATCTCGCCGCCGACAACGTCGGCGGACTGCCGTGCGGCTGGCTGATCCATAGCACCGACGGCAAGCCGATGAACGAGCCGCCGCATCCGGTGATCGCGCATACGAAAGCACGGCACGTGGGCGATCAGGTCGCGCTCGTGATCGCTGAATCGATCAAGGCGGCAAAAGATGCGGCCGAACTGATCGAAGTCGATTACGAAGAACTGCCGGCCGTCGTCGATACCGCGCATGCGGCCGACCCTGGTCAAGCGGCCGTGCACGACGAAGTGCCCGACAACGTCTGCTACAACTGGGGCCACGGCGACAAGGCCGCGACCGACGCCGCGTTCGCGAAAGCCGCGCACGTAACCACGCTCGATATTGTCAACAACCGCCTCGTGCCGAACGCGATCGAGCCGCGCGCGGTCAACGCGAACTTTTCGGCGCAGGACGAGAGCTACACGCTGTACGTCGCGAATCAGAACCCGCACGTCGAGCGGCTGCTGATGGCCGCGTTCGTGCTGTCGCTGCCGGAATCGAAGCTGCGCGTGATCGCGCCGGACGTCGGCGGCGGCTTCGGCTCGAAGATCTTCCTGTACGCCGAAGACGTCGCGCTCACCTGGGCGTCGAAGAAGATCGGCCGGCCGGTCAAATGGACCGCCGAGCGCTCCGAGGCGTTCCTTTCCGATGCGCACGGCCGCGATCACGTGACCAAAGCCGAGCTTGCGCTGGACGCCGACGGCAAGTTCCTCGCGATGCGCGTGCATACGATCGCGAACATGGGCGCGTATCTGTCGACGTTCGCGTCGAGCGTGCCGACGATCCTGTACGCGACGCTGCTCGCCGGGCAATACGCAACGCCCGCGATCTACGCCGAAGTGAAGGCGGTCTTCACCAACACCGTTCCGGTCGATGCGTATCGCGGCGCGGGCCGGCCGGAAGCGACGTTCGTCGTCGAGCGCCTGGTGGAAGCCGCGGCGCGCGAGATGAAACTCGACCCCGCGGAAATCCGCCGCCGCAATTTCATCACGCAATTCCCGTACGCGACGCCGGTCGGCCTCACCTACGACACCGGCGACTACAACGCGATCCTCTCGCGCGCGCTCACACTCGCGGACGTCGAGGGCTTCGCGGCACGCCGGCAGGAATCCGAAAAGAACGGCAAGCGCCGCGGCCTCGGCTACTCCTGCTACATCGAGGCATGCGGTCTCGCGCCGTCGAACATCGCGGGCGCTCTCGGCGCGCGCGCGGGCCTGTTCGAAGTCGGCCAGATCCGCGTACATCCGACCGGTTCGGTCACCGTGTTCACGGGCTCGCACAGTCACGGCCAGGGGCATGAGACGACCTTCGCGCAAGTCGTCGCGGACCGCCTCGGCATTGCCCTCGAAAGCGTCGAGATCGTGCACGGCGACACCGGCCGCATCGCGTTCGGCATGGGCACGTATGGTTCGCGTTCGATCGCGGTCGGCGGCTCGGCCATCTCGAAGGCGCTCGACAAGATCGAAGCAAAGGCGAAGAAGATCGCCGCGCATCTGCTCGAAGCGTCGGCTGAAGACATCGAGTTCAAGAACGGTGTGTTCCGCGTCGCGGGCACCGACCGCACCAAGGCGTTCGCGGAGATCTCGCTCGCCGCGTACGTGCCGCACAACTATCCGCTCGACGTGCTCGAACCGGGGCTCGAAGAAAGCGCGTTCTACGATCCGACCAACTTCACGTATCCGTCGGGTGCGTATATCTGCGAGATCGAAGTCGATCCGGACACCGGCGTCTCCCGCATCCAGCAGTTCACCGCGGTCGACGATTTTGGCAACGTGATCAATCCGATGATCGTCGAAGGTCAGGTGCATGGCGGGCTCGGGCAAGGCATCGGTCAGGCGATGCTCGAGCGCTGCGTGTACGACAACGACAGCGGCCAGTTGCTGTCCGGCTCTTACATGGACTACGCGATGCCGCATGCGTCCGACCTGCCCGACTTCACGGTCGAAACGTCGAAGGGCACGCCGTGCACGCACAATCCGCTCGGCGTCAAAGGCTGCGGCGAAGCGGGCGCGATCGGCTCACCGCCGGCCGTGATCAACGCGATCATCGACGCGCTCGCGCCGCTTGGCGTGACCAATCTGCAGATGCCGGCCACGCCGCATCGCGTCTGGTCCGCGATTCAAGCGGCGAAGCAAGCCTGACCCAACGATCCTGAGCGGAGCATTCGACATGTATTCATTCGAGTATCAACGCGCGACGGATCCGCAAGCGGCCGCCGCAGCCCTCACCGCCGACAGCGACGCGAAGTTCCTCGCCGGCGGCCAGAGCCTTCTGCCGACGATGCGCCTGCGTCTCGCGCAGCCGTCGCAACTGATCGACGTGACGCGCATTCCCGCGCTCAGGACGATCACCATCGACGCCAGCACGGTGACGATCGGCGCAGCCGTCTGTCACGCGGACGTCGCCGAACACGCGGACGTGCGGCGCGTGTTGCCCGCGCTCGCGGAGCTGGCCGCGAATATCGGCGATCGCCAGGTGCGCGCGCTCGGCACGATCGGCGGCTCGCTCGCGAACAACGACCCGGCCGCGTGCTACCCGGCGGCGGCGATGGGCCTCGATGCGACGATCGTCACGGACCGGCGGCGCATCGCCTCGGGCGATTTTTTCGTCGGCATGTACGAGACCGCGCTCGCGCCCGACGAGCTGATCGTCGCCGTCGAGTTTCCGGTGCCCGAGCGCGCCGCATACGAGAAATTCCGCAATCCGGCCTCGCGCTTCGCGCTGGTCGGCGTGTTCGTCGCGAAGTCCGCGAGCGGCGTGCGCGTCGCGGTAACGGGGGCGGCGTCATCGGTGTTTCGCGTGGCCGAGCTCGAAAGCGCGCTGTCGACGAACTTCACCCCCGACGCGGCACGCGCGGTCAGCGTGTCGCCCGACGAGCTGAACGACGACATGCACGCGAGCGCCGCGTATCGCGCGCATCTGATTCCGGTGCTCGCGGCGCGCGCGGTCACGAAGGCAAATGCCTAGCGATCCTCGCCAGCGCCCCGGCTTGCCGCGCCTTCACCACGGTGCGCGCAAGCCGGCTTCGTTCACTTCGCGAGCCGGCGCGACAGTTCGACGCCGGGCTCGCGGCCATTGCGTTCTTCACTCGCGCCACGCTTTGCCATGGCCTGTCGCGCAGATTCAGGATCACCATGCAGCCGGCTTCGATCGACGACACCCTCGCCCAACTCGCCGCCCAACGCTATTTCGCGAGCCGCGAGCTCGCGACCGCACTGTATCTCGCGCTGCGCATGGAGCGGCCGTTGTTCGTCGAAGGCGAGCCGGGTGTCGGTAAAACCGAGCTCGCGAAAGCGGCGGCGGGCATGCTCGGCACCACGTTGCTGCGCCTGCAATGCTATGAAGGCCTCGACACCGCGAGCGCGCTTTATGAATGGGATTACCCGCGCCAGATCATGGCGCTGCGGCTTGCCGAAGCGAGCGGCGAGCGCCCCGACAACGACACGCTATATCGTGGCGAATTCCTGCTGAAGCGTCCGCTTCTGCAGGCGTTGATGCCCGACGAAAACCATCCCGGCGCGCGGCGCGTGCTGCTGATCGACGAAATCGACCGCGCCGACGAACCGTTCGAGGCATTCCTGCTCGAACTCCTTTCGGATTTCCAGGTATCGATTCCCGAATACGGCACCGTGCGCGCGACGCAGCCGCCGCTCGTCATCATGACGTCGAACCGCACGCGCGAAGTGCACGACGCGTTGAAGCGCCGCTGTCTGTATCAATGGATCGGCTATCCGGACCGCGATCGCGAACTGGAGATCGTCGCCGCGCGCGCGCCGCAAACGTCGGCGCAATTGCAGCGGCGCGCGGTCGACTTCGTGCATCGGCTGCGCGGCATGGATCTGTTCAAGGCGCCCGGCATTGCCGAGACGATCGACTGGTGCCGCGCGCTCGAAGCGCTGTCGGTCACGGAGCTCGATCCGCAATCGGTGCAGAACACGCTCGGCGTGCTGCTCAAGTATCAGGACGATCTCGCGCGTGTGGATGCCGCGCAGATCGCGCAGTGTCTGTCCGGGTGAGGGTCGTTGGCATGACGAACGGAACCGGCTCGGGCAGGCTCGACGACACGAACCAGCACACTGCGCCCACGCTCGCGCGCAACGTCGTCCATTTCGTGCGCGTGCTGCGCGGCGCCGGCTTGCCGATGTCGCCCGCACAAGCAGTCGACGCACTCGCCGCGTTGCAGTGGATCGACCTCGGCCGCCGCGACGACGTGCACGCCGCGCTTGCCGCGCTGCTCGTCACCGCGCCCGACGAACGCGAACTCTTCAATGCCGCGTTCGATCTGTTCTGGCGCGACCCCGATTGGGAAGGCAAGCTGCGCGCGCTGCTGCTGCCGAAAGTGCGCGACGGGCTGCCACCGCCGAAGCGCAACAACCGTCTCGCCGATGCGCTCGCGGTGCGCATGCCACCGTCGCCGCATCTGAATGCGCCGCAGGAAACCGAGCAGCACGAGTTGCATGCGCAGTTGACGTTCAGCGCAGAAGAGCGGCTGCGTCATCGCGATTTCGACACGCTGAACGCCGACGAATGGCGCACGCTGCGGCATCTGATTCGCGGCCAGCGGCTGCCGCTCGCAACCGAATCGACGCGGCGCCTGAAGGCGGCATCGCACGGCACGCATGCGGACTTGCGCGCGAGCGCGCGGCATGCGGTGCGCGCCGGTGGCGACTGGACCGTGTGGAAGTATCGCGCGAGGGTGGAGCGCAAGCCGCCGCTCGTGCTGCTGCTCGACATTTCCGGCTCGATGAGCAACTACTCGCGCGCAGTGCTCTACTTTTGCCACGCGTTGTTGCAGTCGCGCGAACGTCTGCAGGTGTTTCTGTTCGGCACGCGGCTCACGAACGCGACGCGCGCATTGCGCGAACGCGATCCGGACGTCGCGATCGCGACGCTCAGCGATCAGGTGGTCGACTGGTCGGGCGGCACACGCATCGGCGCGGCGCTCGCCGAGTTCAACCGACGCTGGGCGCGCCGCGTGCTCACAGGTCGTGCGACGGTGCTGCTCGTCACCGACGGTCTCGATCACGAAGCGATCGACGTGCTCGATACCGAAATGGCGCGCCTCGCACGCTTCGCGCATCGCATCGTGTGGCTCAATCCGCTGCTGCGGTTCAGCGGCTTTACTCCGAAGGCGCGCGGCGTGCAGGCGATCCTGCCGTATGTCGACGCGCATCGTCCGGTTCATAATCTAGACAGTCTCGCAGCATTCGGCCACGATCTCGCGCAACTGACGCGCGCGCCTCGCCACGCCGTCGCCGCGACGACACTCGCAGGAGCAACGTCATGGAATTGAGCGAAACTCATACGCTGCCGGTCGCGCAGCAGCAAACGTGGGACGCGTTGAACGACACCGAGATTCTGCGCGCTTGCATCCCCGGCTGCGAAAGCATCGACCCGGACGGCGAAAACGCGTACCTGGTCACGCTGGTCGCGGCGGTCGGCCCGGTCAAGGCGCGCTTCAAGGGGCGCATGCAACTGACCGATATCGACGCACCGAACAGCTACACCATTGTGTTCGAAGGCCAGGGCGGCGCCGCGGGTTTTGCCAAGGGCAACACGCATGTCACGCTCGAAGCCGACGGCGATGCCGCGACGAAGCTCTCCTACACCGCCAATGCGCAGGTCGGCGGCAAGCTCGCGCAGATCGGCTCGCGGCTCGTCGACGGTGCGGCGCGCAAGATTGCGGGGGAGTTTTTCAAGCGCCTTGGCGCCCAGCTCTCGGGAGACAATAGCGCTGATGAAACAGCGGAAGGCGACGCCCCGGTGCAGACCGAAACCGAAGCCGAAGCCGCATCCGCCTCCGGGCAAACGGAATCGAACGAGGCCGCGGACGGCGAGTCCGGCGGCGAAGCAAAGAAAGGGAAGAAATCATGGACAGCGTGGATCTCGAAGTTCTGAAAACCAGCGCCCGCTGGCTGGCGGACGGACATCGCGCGCTCCTCGTGACGGTCGTGAAGACGTGGGGCTCGTCGCCGCGTCCCGAGGGCGCGATGCTCGCGGTGCGCGACGACGGCCTCGTGGTGGGCTCGGTGTCGGGCGGCTGCATCGAAGACGATCTGATCGATCGCGTGCGGCAACGGGGCATCGAGCAGACACATCCGGAGGCGGTGAAGTACGGCATCACGGCCGAGGAAGCGCATCGCTTCGGCCTGCCGTGCGGCGGCACGATCCAGCTCGTGCTCGAACCGTTGACGCGGCAAAGCGGCATCGCCGAGCTGTGTCACGCAGTCGAAAATGGCCGGCTCGTCGCGCGCGAACTCGACATGACGACGGGCGCGGTGCGGCTCGACAACGCGCAGGCGACCGACGGCGTGCATTTCGACGGTGAGCGTCTGTTGACGATCCACGGCCCGCGCTACCGGATGCTAGTGATCGGCGCCGGGCAGTTGTCTCGCTACCTGTGTCATATCGCGGTGGGGCTCGATTATCAGGTGACGGTCTGCGATCCGCGCGAGGAATACACCGAGGAATGGGACGTGCCGGGCACGAAGATCGTGCGCACGATGCCGGACGACACCGTGATCGACATGAAGCTCGACGAGCGCTGCGCGGTGATCGCGCTCACGCACGATCCGAAGCTCGACGATCTCGCGCTGATGGAAGCATTGAAGACGCCGGCGTTTTATGTCGGCGCGCTCGGCTCGCGCAGGAACAATCACGCGCGACGCGAGCGCCTGAAGGAGTTCGATCTGAACGAAGCCGAACTGGCCCGCTTGCATGGACCTGTCGGCATTTATATCGGCAGCAGGACGCCGCCCGAGATCGCGGTGTCGATTCTGGCGGAGGTGACGGCGGCGAAAAATGGCGTGTCGCTGCCGACGCTATTGCAGGTCGAAGGCGCGAAGGCCGCGCGGGAGATTGCGGCGTCGGGTGGCGCCGCTTGCAGCGTGTAGCCCGCCGTCATGCGACTCTGCCTCGTGGTCCTTGCCTCCGCCGGCTGGCTGGCCGGCATTCACGCCGCGAACGCGAGCGCGCCGCTCAACCTCGACGATCCCTACACCAACGAAGGCGAGACGCAGACCTTCGCCGTCAACGCTGACGGCTCGTATGCGAAGCTCGATTCGATGACGCTGCGCGTGAACAACGAAGCCGGCGTCGAGCGGGTCGCTCAGCAATACGTCTGGTTCAACCGCAACATGGCCGACGTGCAGATCCTCGAGGCCTACACGGTCACCGCCGACGGCAAGCGTCACGATGTTGCGCCCGAGCAGATCCGCGACGTGCAGGAAGTCCGCTCGTTCGACGCGCCGATGTTCCAGGACATCCAGGAAAAGGTGATCGTGTTCCCCGCGGTCGAACCCGGCGCGCGCGTGCATCTGACGTACCGCAAGACGCAGCGTCAGCCGATAGTGCCGGGCGAATTCAGCGACTTCACGCCGCCCGATCTCGCGCCGACCCGCAACTTCCGCCTGATCTACGACCTACCCGCCGACAAGCCGCTGTATGCGGACGCGCGCGGCTTCAGCGCAGTGACACCGGTCACGCGCGACGGCCGCACGCGTTACGAATTCCGCTATGACAAGGCACACTTCGACCGGCTCGAACGCGGCTCGGTCGCGTACGTGTCGTACGGTGATCGGCTGATGGTGTCGACCTTCCCGAGCTATGCCGCGTTCGCCGCCTCCTATCGCAGCTCCGCGGCCGACCCGGGCGCGCACGACGTCGCGATCACCCAGTTCGCGCAGCAGCTGACCGCGCACGATCACACCCCACACGACAAAGCCAAAACGCTGTACGACTGGGTTCGCCGCAATATCCGCTATGTCGCGATCTACGTCGGACGCGGCGCCGTCGTGCCGCACAGCGCGAGCGCGATCCTCGCGAACCGCTATGGCGACTGCAAGGACCACGTCGCGCTCTACGGCGCGCTGCTCGACGCGCTCGGCGTGCGCAACGAGCCGGCGTTGATCAGCAGCGGCACGATCTACACGCTGCCGAGCGTCCCGGGCTACGGCGTCATCAATCATGCGATCACGTGGCTGCCTGATTTGCAGATGTACGCGGATTCGACCGCGTCGAACGTCGAATTCGGTTTTCTGCCTTCGTCCGACATGGACCGTCCTACCGTGCTGATCGGCGACGGCGTGCTCGCGCAGACGCCGGCCACCGCGCAGATGTCGCGCAGCACCGATCTCGCGATCAAGATCGAACCGGATGGCTCGGCGAGCTTCACGTATCGGCTGCAGGATGCCGGGCCGTACGCCGAGCAGGCCCGCGCGCGGCTGCGCACGCAAACGCCCGCGCAACGCGAGGAATCGATTCAGACCGAGTTGCGCAACGCGAATCTGCGCGGCACCGCGACGCTGACGACGAGCGACCTCAGCGCGGCCGACGGCCCGCTCACGCTGACGATGAAAGGCACGCTCGAGAGTCTCGTGGTGACCGGCATGACGGCCTCGATTCCGGCCTTGACGAGCTTCGGCGGCGGCGTCGAAGCCGACACGCGCTACTGGCTCGGCGAACGCAAGCGCACGCAGCCGTTCGTGTGCCACAACCTCGCGATCCACGAACGCGCGCGCATCGAACTGCCGGCCAATTTCCGCGTGCTCGACATGCCGGAGGCGCAACGCACGCAGGACCGCTTCGTCGATTTCACGTCGCAGTACACGTTCGATCCGCGTAGCCACGTGGTCACGATGACGCGCGACGGCGCCACCCATTTCGACAGCGACGTCTGCACGCCCGACGATTTCACGCGCATGCGTCCCGCGATCGAAGCGATTGGGCGGGACGTGCGCGCGGAGGTGATCGTCAGATCGACGTTGGTGGAGTCGTCGAATGTGGCGTCGCAGGCGCCTTGACCGTCAGGACGTCAAACCGGCCACAACGGCCCTTCCTGCATCGCGCCGATCTGCTCGCGCATCTCGAGGATGCGATCTTCCCAGTAGCGCTGCGTGTTGAACCACGGAAACGCGGCCGGAAACGCCGGATCGTTCCAGCGGCGCGCGAGCCATGCCTGATAGTGAATCAGCCGCAACGTGCGCAGCGCTTCGATCAGATAAAGCTCGCGCGGATCGAATTCGCAGAAATCCTCGTAACCGGCGAGCAGATCGGCCAGCGCGCGCGACGCCTCCGCACGCTCGCCCGGCAACAGTAGCCACAAATCCTGAATCGCGGGCCCCATGCGGCTGTCGTCGAAATCGACGAAATGCGGGCCCGCGTCGGTCCACAGCACGTTGCTCGGATGACAGTCGCCGTGCAGACGCAGCCTGCGAATCTCGCCAGCCCGCTCGAAGGCACCCGCGACGCCTTCGAGCGCGAGATTCACGACGGTTTCCCACGCGGTGCGCAGATCGTCGGGAACGAAACGGTGCGCGAGCAGGAAGTCGCGCGGCTCGTAGCCGAACGTGTCGATGTTTAGCGTGGGACGTTCTACGTAGTCCTGGGTCTCCCCAATCGCATGAATGCGTCCGATGAAACGCCCCAGCCATTCCAGCGTGTCGCGCCGGTCGAGATCCGGCGCGCGACCGCCGCGTCGCTCGAAGACCGAGAAGCGGAAGCCGTCGAAGCTGTGCAGCGTGCGGCCATCGAGCACGCGCGCGGGCACGGCTGGGATCTCGCGCGCGACGAGTTCGGCGACGAACGCGTGCTCTTCGAGAATTCCCGCGTCGCTCCAGCGCTCGGGACGATAGAACTTCGCGACCACGGGCGGACCGTCTTCGACGCCGACCTGATACACGCGATTTTCGTAGCTGTTGAGCGGCAGCAGACGGCCGTCGGTACGCACGCCGGTCGTTGCGAGCACGCCGTCGATCGCGTCGAGCACGGTTTCCGGCGTGAGCCGCGCGAATGGCACGGCGCCATCGGCGCCGGCCTCGGGATGGGAATTGTCGGGAATGGTGTCGTTCATGCCCCGCATTGTGCGCCGCGCCGCGGGTAAAGACGAGGGCGACGACTCACAATGCGTGCGTGGCATCGCTAGAAATACGGGCTGATTTGGGACGCGCCGTGAATCGACGCGCGCATCGGCCCACGGCGATGCTGGCGAGCCGATCTCACCTTACAGCATCACTACAGCCCGCACCTGCGGGTCACACAACGGCAATGAGCAACCGGTAAGCCTCTCGTTCAATGCGTCTGCGCGCCGGCCGGACGTATCAGGTCGCCGGTATCGATCAGATCTTCCAGGAAAAAGGGTTCGGTATTGAGTTGCTGCGAGGCGCCGGGCTCGCCGGCGTACCACGCCACCATCGCCATGTCGCCAAGAATGCGCATGACGATTCCGCGCGCGCCTTGCGGCACGGCGATATGTACCGATCGGACAATGGAACCGACTTCCATGATAATTCCCCGCTTCCCTTAGCCGGCTTTATGATTTCACGCCGGTCGAGGTGATGATAAAAACGCCGCTTCGCATTTGACGTTGCGTGCGCACTTAATCTGTCGCGCGCATGGCGCGTAAGAGGTTCGAGTCATTGTTCCCGCTTTGCGGGGCTTTGGGAAGGCGAATAGAAGGCTTTCACCCGTCGTTTCGCCCTATTCCCATTACGCTGCGCATGGCCGATTATCTCGGCGTCAGACGTCGTAATGCGGACCATCATAAACCCTGCGGGGGGAGACATCAAAAACGTGCACGGCCAGAACGATCTGCCAGATGCGGGCGCCGCGCGGCTTCGCACCTGCCTTCGCGCCGAGGTGCGCGCCTGCGTTTCCGATCCGCGCGGCGCGCTCGCCGCTCATTTCATTCGTCTGCGCTAGTCATGTGGATCGTTCGTCTCGCGCTACGGCGCCCCTAGACGTTCGTCGTGCTGGCGCTGCTATTGCTGATCGTCGGACCGTTGACCATTCTGCGCACGCCCACCGACATCTTTCCGAACATCGATATTCCGGTGCTCTCGGTCATCTGGTCGTATAACGGCCCGCCCGCCGACGAAATGGAGCGGCGCATCGCGCTGAACTACGAGCGCGGTTCGTGCGTGCATCCGTGCAGGGCGTATTGCGTGAAGTGCTGATCGCCGCGTGCCTGACGGGCCTGATGATTCTGCTGTTCCTCGGCAACTGGCGCGCGACGCTGATCATCGCAGTATCGATTCCGTTGTCGATGATCACGTCGATCATCGCGTTGTCCGCGCTCGGTCAGACGATCAACATCATGACGCTCGGCGGCCTCGCGCTCGCGGTCGGGATTCTCGTCGACGATGCGACCGTCGCGATCGAAAACATCAACCATCAGTTCGAACAGGGCAAGACGCTCGAACAGGCGATTCTCGACGGCGCGCATCAGATCGCGATTCCGACGCTGGTGTCGACGCTGTCGATCTGTATCGTGTTCGTGCCGATGCTTCTGCTCACCGGTGTCGCGCACTATCTGTTCATTCCGCTTGCCGAAGCGGTGGTTTTCGCGATGCTCGCGTCGTACTTCTTCTCGCGTACGCTCGTGCCGACGCTCGCGAAGTATCTGCTGCGCTATCACCACAAGCCCGCGGATTTACATCTCGAAGCGCGAGTCGCGCGACCGGGACTGTTCGTCACGCTGTTTCTCGCGTGCTGTTGCGCGTCGCTGCTGTTGCTGCCGTTTATCGGCCGCGACTTTTTCCCCGCCGTCGATGCCGGCACGATCGCGCTGACCAACGAGCGCAACGCGGTCGCGATCGCGCGCCGCCGGATGGCCGCGAGCGTCGCGCTGGTGAAGGCGCTCGGCGGCGGCTGGGATACCTCGAGACTGCCGGGCGACGACGCGCTCGTGCATCCGTCGACGGCGACTTCGGGGCCGACGCGGGCGCCGGCGCCGGGCAGTGAAGCCGAGGCACACGGCTAGCGCCGGGAGACAGGCGCGCGACATGTTGCGGATGGAGCGCTGCGGGTCACCATTGGCACGCCGCGTTGCCCGCGACGCCGGCTTGAAACGCGTTTTCAGCGTATCCTTAACACTTTTGCGCGTTTCCGTGTGACCCAAGGAGTTTTGTTGTGACCCTGCCGCCGCAATCCCAGCGGACTGCATCTGCCGTTCCTTCCCGCGGCGCAGCTTCAGCCGCTTGCGCAAGCACCACCACCGTGTCGGACATCCCTTATCTCGAACGCGGCTCGCGCGCGTACTGGCGTGCCAGCCTCGCGCTGCTGTTCGCCGGCTACGCGACGTTCTCGTTGCTCTACTGCGTGCAGCCGCTGCTGCCGTCGTTCTCCGAAGCGTTCAACGTGACGCCGGCGCAAAGCAGTCTGTCGTTGTCACTATCCACTGCTGCGCTCGCGCTCGCGATCTTCGTCGCCGGTTTCGTCTCCGAGGGTTGGAGCCGGCACAAGCTGATGACGCTGTCGCTGACGGTGTCGTCCGTGCTGACGATTGGCGTATCGGTCGCGCCGCACTGGCACCAGCTGCTCGTGCTGCGTACGCTCGAAGGGCTCGCGCTCGGCGGCGTGCCGGCCGTCGCGATGGCTTATCTCGCCGAGGAAGTGCATCCCGACGGCCTCGGCCTCGCAATGGGCCTGTACGTCGGCGGCACGGCGATCGGCGGCATGGCCGGCCGGGTCATCACCGGCGTGGTCGCGGATCTGTTTTCGTGGCGCATCGCGATCGGCACGATCGGCGTGCTCGGACTGCTGTCGATGCTCGCGTTCCGCGCGCTGCTGCCACCGTCGCGCCATTTCGTGCCGCGCCGCGGGCTCGGCTTGGCGCATCACCGCACGCTGCTGTTGCGCCAGTTCACGCGACCGGGTCTGCCGCTACTGTTCCTGCTCGGCTTCGTGCTAATGGGCAGCTTCGTCACGCTGTACAACTACATCGGCTACCGGCTGCTCGCGCCGCCGTATCGGTTGAATCAGACCGAGATCGGCGCGATTTTCATCGTCTATCTGGTTGGCGTGGTCGCGTCGCCATGGTCCGGGCGCATGGCCGACACGTTCGGCCGTGCACGCGTGCTGATCGGGAGCCTGCTGCTGATGGTGTTCGGCCTCGCGCTGACGATGCTGCATCCGCTCGCGGCGATCGCGACCGGTATCGCCTGCGTGACATTCGGGTTCTTTGCCGGGCATTCGGTCGCGAGCGGCTGGGTCGGGCGTCTGGCGAAAGACGCGAAAGGCCAGGCCGCTGCGCTGTATCTGCTCGCGTACTACATCGGCTCGAGCCTGGTCGGTTCGTATGGCGGCCATGTGTGGGCCGGTCATGGCTGGAACGGCGTCGTCGGGCTAGTCGGTGCGCTGCTCGTGATCGGCTTGATCGCGGCGAGCCGCCTGCGCGGGCGCGAATAGCCCGGCGCATCGGTCGCGTTGCGCGGTGCCGGCACCGCGACCCGGCCGCAATCAGCCAACCCGCATGGATCGGCGGCAAAACGAAAGGCTTGCGTAAGCGAACGTTTGATATTTTCCGCCGCGTTTTGTTGCGCCGCGCCAATCGCCGCGGGCCGCGCCGCGCCTGGGTTCAGCAGCTTACGAATAAGCGCCGACGCGCGAGCTTGCGCCGTCGCGCCGCTCGATCGGTCTCCTATACTCGATTCGTGCAATGGCGCGGCATGATTTCGAAGCCGCGGCCTCTGCCGGAACGACACAGCAACCATCCCGCATGGGAGGAGACGAAGATGACCTACTTTACGATCGGCGATTTCATCCTGGTCATTCCGATGGCATTGGCGGGCGCGCTATTCGTCGGCGCGCTGCCCTGCAAGACCGAGTTGCGACACAACGGGCTGCGTGTGCTGGGCGCGCTGATCGGTGTGATGTGCGCGGTTGCGCTGGTCGAGGGTCTGCCGGCGCTCGTGTAGCGGCGCGGCGAAATACCTGCAGAAAAGCCGCACGCTGAGCGTGCGGCTTCGTTTTGCCCTTGCGTCCGTCCGCCTGTTGCGCGGACGGCTCCTCACGCGATCAGATCGCCTGATCCGTCGACGGCTTTTCCCACAGATTGATCCCGCCTTCGGTCGCATAGCGATCGATTTCGGCGAGTTCGTCGGCCGAGAAGGCGAGCTTCTTCAGCGCGCCGACGTTCTCGCGCACCTGCTCCGCGCGGCTCGCGCCGATCAGCACCGAGGTCACGCGTGGATCGCGCAACGCCCACGCGAGCGCCATCTGCGCGAGGCTCTGACCACGGCGCTGCGCGATGTCGTTGAGCTTCCGCACGTGCTCGATGTTCCGCGGGCTCAGATGCTCGTCTTTCAGCGAACCGCCGCCCGGCTTGTTGACGCGCGCATCTTCCGGCACGCCGTTCAGGTACTTGCCGGTCAACAATCCCTGCGCGAGCGGCGTGAACGCGATCGTGCCCGCGCCGACTTCATCGAGCGTATCGAGCAGGTCGTGTTCGATCCAGCGGTTCAGCATGTTGTACGACGGCTGATGGATCAGCAGCGGCACCTTGTATTCGGCGAGCAGCTTCGCCATTTCGCGCGTTTTCGCCGACGAGTACGACGAGATGCCGATGTACAGCGCCTTGCCCTGCTGCACCGCGCTCGCGAGCGCGCCCGCGGTTTCCTCGAGCGGCGTGTGCGCGTCGAAGCGATGCGAATAGAAGATGTCGACGTAATCGAGGCCCATGCGCCTCAGGCTCTGATCGAGACTCGCGAGCACATATTTGCGCGAGCCGCCGCCCTGGCCGTACGGACCGGGCCACATATCCCAACCGGCCTTCGACGAAATCAGCAACTCGTCGCGATACGGTTTGAAATCGTCCTTGAACAGACGGCCGAAATTGGTTTCCGCGCTGCCGTACGGCGGGCCGTAGTTGTTCGCCAGATCGAAGTGCGTGATGCCGAGGTCGAAGGCCGTGCGCAGAATGTCACGCTGCGTCGAGATCGGCGTGGTGTCGCCGAAGTTGTGCCACAGGCCGAGCGACAGCGCCGGCAGTTTGAGACCCGACTTGCCGCAGACGCGGTATTGCATGTCCGAATAGCGTTCTGAAGCTGCTTCGTAAGCCATTGCTAGTGTCCTTGTCGATGAGATCGCCCGAGGATGGGGGGCGTGAGGATTCGCGCGTTGCGGGAGGCGTGCTGCTGGGGAGATTTGTTGTTGTGGTGTCGCCGCGATGCGGCCCGCCCGCTATGTTAGCCAATCGACGCGGCGCTTGCAGCGCAACCAGTATGCGGGATGGACGAGCACGCACGCCTCACCTACACTCTGGCCGGTTCAGGTTGATGGGAGGTGCAGATGACGAAAGCGATTTCGATCGCGCTGATTGTCGGCGGTATCGTGCTGCTGTATTTCGGCGGGCAGGCATTCAATTCGGTGAGCAGCGACGTGTCGCGCTTCTTTACCGGCTCGCCTAGCAACAAGGCGATCGTGCTGATCGTCGCGGGCGTGGTGGCGACGCTCGCCGGGCTGACGGGAATCGCGATGTCGGGGCGCAAGCGCTGAGCGTCGGCGCGAGGCCCGCGACCAAAATAATCTAGAACGCGATCTCGGGCTTCGCAGCCGAGCGCGTGCCGGGCAGCGGCACATTGCTTGCGCCGTGATAGGTGAACACCAGCGAGAACTTCACCTGGTCGCTCAGATTCTTGCCGGCCGAGTGCAGCGTGTTGCAGTGAAAGAACACCACGTCGCCAGTCTTCAGTTCGGGCGACACCGCCGTGCGGATCGCGGCCTCGTTCTCGGCGAGATCCGCGCGGAAAAACTTCGCTTCGTCGAAGCGGTCCGATGTGAACGCGGCGCCGTGCGATTGCGGCACGAACCACAGCGCGCCGTTATCGACGGTTTCCGGGCCGACCGCGAGCCACACCGACACCAGATCGTCGCGCTCGAACGACCAGTAGCGCGCGTCGCGATGCCAGCCGGTCAGGCTGCCGTACGCGGGGTGCTTGGTCATCATGCAGTTGTGATGCGCGCGCGACAGACGCGGCTCCTCGCCAAAATACAGCTCCATCCAGCCACGGATTTCGGACGCGGTCGCCCATTGCGCGAACGCGGGGTGACGACCGTACGCGTCGAGCAGGCGCCGCACCGTATGTCCGCCCGGAGCATCCTTCGATGACGGCGCGCCCGGATACTGCAAATCAGCTTCGAATTCGATCGGTGCCGCCGCTTCCTGCAGCTGCCGCTGCGCGATCCGCTTCAGCTCGTCGCAACGCTCGGGCGACACGAGTCCTGGCACGACGACAAAACCCTGCTCCCGCAACGTTTGAATCTGCTCTTTCTTCGAATGGAGTGACATGGCGTTCGGTTACCGTCGACTAACTGATGTTCGATTGTAAAACGGGCGCGATCGGGATGCGTTGGTTCACCGCGAGAGGCTCCTGCGTCCTGCTGATCTTTTGCGCCGGTCGCCTTCGCTTTTCGCGGCGCGCCAATGCACCGGTTTCAGGCGCGCGGCGCGCCCGCACCGCACATTCGCTGGGCAAACGCGCACGCAAATCGCCCGTAACGGGTGACAGCAGACTGGCATCCGCGACGATTCGATCCGCGGAGAAATCCGGTCTCGCAGGGTAATAACCGACTTTCTGACGTCATGATTCCCGTGTAGCCTGCTCGCATGTCGATCGTCGCTTACGCAGTTTTCTGTTGTGCGCAGGCCGTCAGGGCCCGTGCCGTCGGTTTCTCCGCGTTGTACCTTCGCTGCGCTGTGCGCCGTGTTTCGCGTCGCAATCTCCCGCGCCACGACCCGCACCGAATTTCCCGCTTTCAGGCCGTTCATCGCAACCCCGTCATTGGCACATATGGTGCTGTTTGTCCGTGCACATCCGGTGCACGCGCCGACGTGCGGTTCATTGCCTAAATGTGAAGCCATGCATACTCTTTTGAGCACCCGTCTTACCCGCGCCGCGCTGAAAGCAGCGCGTCCCGCGCGCCGCAATATGATGCGGGCGCTGCGCCATCATGCCGCGCGCACCCGCGCGCTCGGCGAGCAGTGGCGCGACGCGAAGGCCATCGACGGCTTTCGCACCTGGTTCCGTACGTTCTTCTCGGCGCTACGCCAGCAGAGCGGCACGCGCCGTCTGTCGCTGCGCACGCTGCTGCGCAAACCGACACCGTTGCGCCTCGCGGTCGCGAAACGCGCGCCGGCGGTGCGCACGCCTGCGAGCCGCCGACCGCGTCGCCTGTCGGCGAGCAGCGGCGGGTGGTTCGCGTTTGCGTTTGCGTTTGCGTTTGCGAGCCGGTGAGATTGCTGGGCCGGTGAGTTGCAGTTGCGCGTTGAGTGGCTAGACCGCTGATCTGCCGACCGGCTGGCCGTTCACCGCTGGGCTGACTTCGAGCACCGCAAGACTTCGAGCGCGCCGCCTCGACGACGTGCATCGCGCGGCCGCATCGCTACGCCATCGATAGACAAAGAAAAACCCCGCCGGCTCACGCCGGCGGGGTTTGTTTGCTTTCAAGCGGCGATCGGCTCGCCCTTATTCGGCAAGCGCCGCGACCGGCTCAGTGCCTGCCGCTTCGGCGAGTGCGAGCGCCTTGTCGGTGGCTTCCCACGTGAATTCCGGCTCTTCGCGGCCGAAATGACCATACGCCGCGCTCTTCTCGTAGACCGGGCGCAGCAGGTCGAGCATCTGGATGATGCCCTTCGGACGCAGGTCGAAATGCTGACGCACGAGTTCCGTGATCGTCGCATCCGACACGCGGCCGCTGCCGAACGTGTTGACCATCACCGAGGTCGGCTGGGCGACGCCGATCGCGTACGACACCTGGATCAGGCAGCGCGACGCGAGGCCCGCGGCCACGATGTTCTTGGCGACGTAACGGCCGGCGTACGCTGCCGAGCGGTCCACCTTCGACGGATCCTTGCCCGAGAATGCGCCGCCGCCGTGCGGCGCCGCGCCGCCGTACGTATCGACGATGATCTTGCGGCCCGTCAGACCGCAATCGCCCTGCGGACCGCCGATCACGAAACGACCGGTCGGGTTCACGAGGAACTTGATGTCACCCTTGATCAGCTCGGCCGGCAGCGTCGGCTTGATCACTTCCTCGATCACCGCTTCGCGCAACGTGTCGAGCTCGATGTCCGGCGAATGCTGGGTGGACAGTACGACGGTGTCGATCGAATGCGGCTTGCCGTCGACGTAGCGCACGGTGACCTGTGACTTCGCATCCGGACGCAGCCAGGGCAGACGGCCGTCGCGGCGCAGATTCGCCTGACGCTCGACGAGGCGGTGCGACAGGTGGATCGGCAGCGGCATCAGTTCCGGCGTTTCCTCGCACGCGTAACCGAACATCAGGCCCTGGTCGCCCGCGCCTTGATCGAGGTTGTTGTCGTGCGCGCGGTCCACGCCCTGGGCGATGTCCGGCGACTGCTTGTCGTAGGCGACGAGCACCGCGCAGCCGCGGTAGTCGATGCCGTAGTCGGTGTTGTCGTAGCCGATGCGCTTGATCGTGTTGCGCGCGATCTGGATGTAGTCGACGTTCGCGGTGGTGGTGATTTCACCGGCCAGCACGACGAGACCCGTGTTGCACAGCGTTTCGGCCGCGACACGCGAGTACTTGTCTTGAGCGAGGATGGCGTCGAGGATCGCGTCCGAGATCTGGTCCGCGACTTTGTCGGGATGGCCTTCGGAAACGGATTCGGAAGTGAAGAGATAGTCGTTTGCCACGTTGCAGACTCCTGTTAGTGGTTACGGTTGCGTTCCACGTAGCCGACTTCGGGAGTCTGAAGCGGCGACGCTTTAGCGGATTACCTGACCGATGGACGCAAAACCCATGAAAACCCATGGACCGCACCCGCCGGCTTCGCCCCGCAAGTTGTCTATTAACTCGGCGAAGCCTTTATTATAGCGACTTCCTTTGAATGTCACAGAGTCGAAACGAGTGCGGTATCACGTCAATTTTTCCGCTTTCCACAATTTCGCCCCCTGCGGCGCCGCGCGCCTGGAGGCTGCATGCTGAGCCGCTACGGCGCGAAGCTCGCGATCGGGCTGCTCAAACTCTTTGCGCTGTTGCCTTACGGATGGGTCGCTCGTCTCGGTGACGGGCTCGGCTGGCTGCTCTACCAGATCCCGAGCCGTCGCAAGCGCATCGTTCATACGAATCTGAAGCTGTGCTTCCCCGACTGGAGCGACGAGCGCCGCGAGGACGTCGCGCAAAAGCACTTCCGTCATGCGATCCGCAGCTATCTCGAGCGCAGCGTGCAGTGGTTCGGCTCGGCGAAGAAGCTCGAAAAGCTGATCCAGCTCGACAGCGCGATCGACCTGACGGACCCGAACCTGCCGCCCACATTGTTTCTCGGCTTTCATTTCGTCGGCATCGAGGCCGGTTCGATCTTTCTGAACTACTCGCTGAAGCGCCAGTGCGGCTCCCTCTATCAGCCAATGTCGAATCAGGAGTTCGAGGAAGCCGCGAAAGCAGCGCGCGCGCGTTTCGGCGCGGACATGGCGAGCCGCGCGGACAGCGCGCGCGTCGTGCTGCGCTGGCTGCGCGAACGCAAACCGGTGATGCTCGGCGCGGACATGGACTACGGCGCGCGCAATTCGACGTTCGTGCCGTTCTTCGGCGTGCCGACCTGCACGCTGACCGCAGTCGGCCGTCTCGCCAAGGTCGGGCACGCACAGGTCGTACCGTTCATCGGCGAGGTGCTGCCGAACTACAAGGGCTACCGGCTCAAGGTCTTCAAACCTTGGGACGACTATCCGACCGGCGACGATGACGCTGATGCGCGACGCATGAACGAGTTTCTCGAAGAGCAGATTCCGCTGATGCCCGAGCAGTATTACTGGGTGCACAAGCGGTTCAAGACACGCCCGCCGGGGGTGCCGGGGGTGTATTGAAGGTGGGGCTGGGCTCCTTGCCAGCCGTACCGTTTCCCATGTGCCAACGTGTATCATCTGCTATTGGCCGGGCACGGCTCCAATGGGCGATTCGCCCAACGGCCGGTGAGGCCGGGATTTTCGGCTCCGCCCGCACGCGCGAAGCCCTACGCAGCAACGGATACACGGAAAACGTGAAGCTCAAATTCACCAGTGTAAAAAGATGCATATAGCGCGATCACGTGCTATCTCCCACTCTCGACAATCTCCGTTAAACCGTTGCCTGGCTTGGCTGTAAACAATCAAGCGCGATCTAGCAGTATCATCCGCTCTCAGGCAAGCGCGCCCCAAATGGGTAGCTAGATGGGTAGCCAGAAAGCGGCCCAATCCGATTAAGTTGCACGCGCTTGTCTCCGATGCATCAAGCAAAGAGGCGGGCGATGGCGCGGCGGGAAACCAAGGTACTCACGGACGTACAAATACGGCACTGGATCAAGGCCGGGCAACCACTCGCGAAGGCGGATGGTGACGGGCTTACGTTCACACTGTCGGCGGCAGGGCTGGCGGCATGGGTGCTGCGCTACCGGTACGGGGGTCGCCGTGCGGAGGTCACCGTTGGCCGCTATCCCGACATGGGGCTGACGCAAGCTCGCAAAGAAGCCGCTGCGCTACGCGTGCGGATCAACAGCGGCGAGAATCCTGCACTGATCCGGCGGCGCGAAAAGACGGCGGCTGTTGCCGCGCTCACCGTGCGCCAGCTCGTCGACGACTACCGGGAGAAGGTGTTGCCTGCGAGGGCGGCAAAGACTCGCGCGACGCACGAATATCACCTCGACAGTTTCATCGTGCCGAAGCTTGGCGCGATGCACGCGCGCGACGTGGAACCCGGCGACATCATCGCGATGATTGAGGACGCAAAGAAGCGGTGGCCCACATCGTCACTGATGCTCAACACGGCCACCCGGCTTTTTGCGCACGCAGCGGGCAAGCGAATCATTTCCGTGAACCCATGCCGGGGAATCGAACTGAGCGCCATCCTTGGAGTACGCCCGCCGCGCCGCCAGCGCCTGATGCTTACAGAAAACGAGCTGCGCACCCTTCTGCAGACGATAGACGAGGTCGGCAGACAAAACGGCTTGATGCTCCGCATCCTGCTGGCAACTGGCGTTCGATCCGGCGAGCTATGCAATGCTGAGTGGGACGAGTTCCGACTGGACGATGCTCTGTGGACGATCCCGGCCGGCCGTATCAAAACGCGCGCGTCGAATAATTCGGCCTTCGCGGTTCCGCTTGCACCCGCCGTTATCGCTTGGTTCACGGAGCTTCGTGGACTCGCGTGCGGTTCGCGTTATGTGTTCCCAGCTCGGCAGGCTGGGCGCCGCGCACGCCTGGACGGAGATGGGCCACAGGCGGAAAACACCATGTGGGCGGCACTCGTCCGTTATCTCGACAGCCATTCCGACAAGGTGCGCGCATTCACGCCGCACGACCTGCGCAGCACGGCCCGCTCGCATCTTCGAGCAATGGGCGTCGACCGCGACATCGCCGAGCGCGCGCTCAATCACAAGTTGCCCGGCATGGAGGGCATTTACGACAAGGGCGACTACCTGAAGGAAAGGCAGGTCGCGCTCGAATTGTGGGCGCGATTTCTGAACGCTTGCGAATCAGGCGAACGGTGGAACGTAACGCCGATGCGCAAGACGGGGTAAGAAATGGAGCCGGAGGAGGACACAGCTTCTGTTGAACAGTGGATGGCGGTAGAGGAACGTCGCGAGAAACAGCGCAGGCGACGCTACGAGCGCATTAGGAAGCGCTACCTGCCTGATTGGACGCCTGCCCCAATAGTTGGACAGTATCACGAGCAACTTTGCTCCCTTCATTCGGCAAGGATCGAGAACCGCTGGGAAACATTGTCCGGTCAGAAGTCCTTATTCAGGACTAACCCGCGCTGGGTCGAAGGTGAGATCGCTCGCACGATTCGGCTCTGCCAATACAACCCCGAGATGAAAAAGGTCTGGGAGACGATCGCGACAACGCCAATAGCTCACGATCTGTTCAAGAGACTCATTCTGACCGGCGATGGCGCAATCAAGTGGATGCTCCGCGAGATAGACGGGATTATGAGCGCTTTCAGTTCGATGCCCAGACTCACAGCGGCGGCGCGCAACAAGTCGTTTGCCAAGGTCATTTCGGCTGCGGAGAACTTGCTCAAGGCAATAGAGGAATGCGGCGAAGTTGGGTCTCTCATGAACACAGCCCTCGCGGACTTTATTGGCAACAGAAACCTCAACGCACGGGCCATGTGGGGAGAGAAAATCCTCGCTGGCTCCGCATGGTGTCCGCGCTTCGCTTTCGATCATGTCGATCGTTACGGCGCCCCGGAATCGATTGAAATTCTCGGCTATGGACCTATCCCTGACTGGCACGCATGGTCTGCCGAGGACAAGTTTCGGTGGTTGCACGACGAGATTCAGCGGACCTCGCTCATGGACGTGCTGAGTTTTTCGGTCGGTCGCATCTGCGACGCGGGCAACACACCTCTACCCGTCGCCCAGCCCGGAAGGAGCGACGGTGGGCTTTTGCCGTTTGTCATCCGAGAACTGTCGGCTCGCACGAATGGGGTGTATGGCAAACCACTAGACAGCACCGTGGCACTCCTCGCCTCTGCGATCGCCGACCTGCCCGAGCCATTGTCTCGCGATGCAGTTCGGCCCTATCTCCGCAAGGACGGGAAAAAAACCGCTCGTGCGACGCGAAAATCTTCCCGTGGGACGAAATCGGAACAATCGAGCTGAAATTCATCCCGTTTCAGAAGGCGAGCCCCGATATCTAATCGCACTGCCCCGTATCAATCACGATCCGGCGCGGTACAGCGGGGTCTATGTGTCGCGCCGCCTTGGAGCGATACATGCCCGCAAAGACTCAGGCAGAAACCCTCGCCTCGTTCAACGACCTTCCCGACGAAGCGCACGTAGATGTGCGCGTCGTCGGCGCTCTCTACGGCATCGCAACGCCGACCGTATGGCGACGTGTTCGTGACGGCTCAATCGCTAAGCCCCGCAAGTTCGGTGCGTCATCACGCTGGAACGTGGGAGAGCTGCGCGCCGCCCTAGCCACCGGTACGACAGCCGAGGCCGCGTAATGGCCGATCGCAACACTGCCGCATCTCAGCGCACCCGTTTGCTGCGCGCACTCAAGCGCGGCCCCGTCGACACGCAGCACGCAAGCCGCCAGCTCGACATCATCCATCCGCCCCGCCGCGTGTTCGAGCTGCGCAAGCTCGGGCACGACATCACCACGTCTTGGGTTTGGAGAACCACCGAGGCTGGCGCGCGCCATCGCGTGGGCCTGTATTCGTTGGAGGGCCGCCAATGACCGCCACCATCTATGTGTGTGTCGAGCCCTCCGACGATCCGGCTTTAGTGCTGGTGCGCACCAGTGCGACGCCGAATCCTGAGCGCAGGCCGCCGATGCGCGTGAGCCGCGACGAGCTGGACAAGGTGCTGTTGGCGCTGCTCGACTCTGCGAGTGCGGAGGTGAAGCTGTGAAACCTCATTGCTTGACGCTTAGGCACAATGCGCCTATCCTGATGACGCCTTGGAAGCGTATCCCACGCGGCCATATCTCTGAGAAGGATCCCATCTTGAACGCACATTTTGATGCGCTTGTGAGCGCACGCCCATTTGATGAAGTACACACCACCTACCCCGGAAAACCTGCAACACCTGAAAGACGAGCTCGGGCTGTCCAGTGCGCAGATGGCGGAACTATTTGGGCTGTCCAGCGGACGGCACTGGCGGTCGTACACAGGGGGAGCCGACATTCGGTCGGTCAGCGCCTCAACCCTGTTCTTCGCGATGGCTCGCCTCAAACTCAGTCCGGAGGCTGTCGAGATCGTGTTGGATGCGATGCGCTCATTGGGCGCGACGATCGACCTGAACGCACCCGAGTAACCGCCTCGTCTGCATCCCCTCGCGCCCGCGATCGCCGGGCGCAATCCCCCATTCAATCCATCGTTGCCGACGCCCTGCGCGCGGCCACACTCGCCTCAACCGAGCGCGAAGCCCTCGATATTGCGGGCGGCGCGCTCGCTGCTATTGCTGACCTCGCGAAAGTGGAGGCAGCTCATGCGTAATGAAACGACGAGGGCCGCAGAAACCCAGACCCCGCAACACGACGCCTGCACGACCTATGCAACGGACGCCGCAATTGTCCGTCTCGACCAGTTGCACGCGCTCGCCGGCCTGTTGAGTCTCGAAGAAGTCGCTGAACAGTTCGCCGGCATGTCGACCACTGCGCAAGTCGCACTGTTCGACCTGTTCGAAGATCGTCTGGCCGACATTCGCGCTGCGCTGGCCAGCGGGATGGAGGTGGCACATGGCTAACACCATCACCACACTGGACACCGCGCTCGAAGCGGGCATTGAAGCGACCGACACGGCACGAGCTGCCTTCGACACCGCGACCATGCGACTGGGCGAGCTGGTTGCGCTGACCGCGCTACTCGCCGACGACGATACGACCATCGCCATTGGCAACCTCAACCCGATCGAGCGGACGACGCTTTTTTCCCTTGTTGAACGCCTGGCCCGCGATTCGCGCAAAAGCCTCCTCCAATCGCTGGAGGCATCCCATGTCTGAGAACACAAAGCCGGCCGCCTCTTCGCGTGCGCGTAGTACTAAGGATTCCTCACAGGAGGCGCGCCAATGAAGCATGGCCAATTTCGACGCGATCGGCTACCGGACGTGCGCGCGGCGCTCGACATGCTCGGACTGACCGCCGCGAAAGTCAA
This sequence comes from Paraburkholderia sp. Cpub6, assembly GCF_014201065.1. Taxonomy (NCBI): domain Bacteria; kingdom Pseudomonadati; phylum Pseudomonadota; class Betaproteobacteria; order Burkholderiales; family Burkholderiaceae; genus Paraburkholderia; species Paraburkholderia sp. Cpub6. The sequence goes on along the minus strand of NZ_JACHDM010000005.1, from coordinate 64,717 downwards.
CGCATCGGGTTACGGACAGACGTTCTGCCCCGTGCACGGCGAAACGCATCCCTCACTTTCCATTCACATGGAACGCGGTAACTGGCGCTGCTTCGCGTGCGGCGCGAGCGGTGGCGACGTGCTGGAACTGTACCGCCGTGCGCGCGGGCTGACCTTCGTACAGGCGGCGCGCGAGCTGGGCTGCTGGGAGTCTCAATGAACGCAGTAATCGACAATCACGACCCGTTCGGGCTGGAGGCGTGGAAGGATGCCGCGCGCCGCCTGTTCGCCTTCAAGACGGCGGAAGGGTTTCAACCGGCCGCGCTGCACCTGTACCGCGCCGCCGATGGCGCGATCTGCTACGCCCGCGTGCGACTCCACAAGCCGCTTGATGGCGGGGGCCACGAGAAGTTCATCCGCCCTTTCTGGCACGACGGGAAGCGTTGGACGCACGGCGAGCCGAAACAGGAAGGCGGGAAGCTGCTGTATGGCCTGTGCGAGGCGCAGGCCGCCCCTGACGCCCTGCTGGTGGTCGCGGAGGGCGAACAGAAAGCGGACGCGCTGACGAGGATCGGCGCGGGCCGCCTTGTCGGCATCACGAGCGGGAGCGCGACGAGCGCGGGCGGCGCGGACTGGTCGCCGCTGGCGGGCCGTACCGCGCTGCTGTGGCCCGACCACGACGATTCGGGCACGCGGTACGCCGACGAGGTAACGGCGAAGCTCGGATCGGTAGGGTGCGCTGTCGGGCGGCTGGACGTGGCTGCGATGGGCTTACCGCCGAAGGGCGACGTAGTCGACTGGCTGGACCAGTTCAAGGTCGCGCACGGCCGCGCGCCGGATGCCGATGACGTGCTGGCATTGCCGCGAGTGGGCGCACCGCCGGCGGTACTGGCAACAGCCGGCGAGACCGTACCAGGCGACGCGTCGGCGGCCGATACGGAAGGCGACGCCGCACCGCCAGAAACCGACGACGAGGTAATCGCGCGCCTGGCCGCGCTCAGGCCGATGGAATACGACCGGGCACGCAAGACGGAGGCGGCCCGGCTGAAGGTCCGGCCGACCACGCTCGACCTGATGGTCAGGGAGGCGCGCGGGGAAACCGGCAACGGCGAGCCGTCACCGTTCGAGGACGTGGAACCGTGGCATGAGCCGGTGGACGGTACTGAACTGCTGGCCGGAATCGCGCGTACCATCCGCCGCTTTATCGTGTGCGACCCGGAGACCGTGACGGCCGCCGCGCTGTGGTGCGTCGCTGCGTGGCTGGTCGATCACATCGGCACCTGTCCGATCCTGCTTGTCAACGCCCCGGAAAAGGCGTGCGGCAAGACGCAACTGCTGACGGTGGTGGGCCGCATGGTGCCGCGCCCGGCCCAGGCGGCTGGTATCTCGCCGTCGGTGCTGTTCCGCATGATCGAGAAGTATCAGCCGACGCTGCTGGTCGATGAGATCGAGACGGTCCTGACGAAGGAAGCCGAAGACCTGCGCGGGCTGCTGAACGCGGGACATACGCGCGATTCGGCTTTCGTTTGGCGCAGCGTGGCGGTGGGCGACGACTTCGAGCCGAAGCGCTTCAACGTGTTCGGCTTCAAGGCGCTGGCGGGGATCAACGCGGACCGGCTGGCCGAGACGATCACGAGCCGTTCAGTGGTGGCCGCGCTGCGCCGCAAGCTGCCTCACGAAAGCGTCGAGCGCCTTCGCCATGCCGAGCCGGGCCTGTTCGATCGGCTCCGGGCGAAGATCGCGCGCTGGGCCGAGGACCACGCCGACGCGATCCGCGCCGCGCGCCCCGAGCTGCCCGCCGAGCTGGGCGACCGCGACCAGGACAACTGGGAGCCGCTGCTCGCGGTGGCCGATCTGGTTGGCGGCACATGGCCCGCGTGGACGCGCACGGCAGCTATCAAGCTATGCGGGAACGGCGACCAGGCGCAGAGCCGTGGGGCCGAGCTGCTGGCGGACATTCAGGACGTTTTCGACACTCACAAGGCGCAGCGCATCTTTTCCGCCGACCTGTTGGAGCGTCTTTGCGAAGATGAAGAAAAGCCCTGGGCGACATGGAACCGTGGAAAACCGATGGCGCTCAAGCAACTCGCAACCCGGCTTGGCGAATACAGCATCAGGAGCGCCCAGATTCGCATCGGCTATGAGTCGAAAAAGGGCTATTTGCGTAGTCAGTTCGATGACGCATTCAGCCGATATTTGCCTTCCTCTCTGGCTGCCCCCCTTTCAAGCGAAACAACGAAACAACCCAGGACTGGCGCGGCTTCCAGCGTTTCCCCCGTGTTTCGTGTTTCCGATGGATGCGAAACGGGAAACAGACCCGAAACGCTGGAACCCTTGTCAGATAAGGGTTGTTTCGTTGTATCGGGAGAAAGGGGGAAAGCCGGGGAAAACGGAAATTCTGTGACCTGTGATGAGCCCGAGGAGGACATATGAGCGTTGCTGAAATTCTGTGCAGGGCGCGCGAGTTGGGTGTCCGTCTGCGGGTCGAGGGTGACCGGGTGAAGATGAAGGGGCCGGCCGAGGCGCTGGCTGAACTCAAGCCCGAAATTGCGGCAGAGAAAGAGGAAGTCATGTCGTTCCTCCGGGCGATGGGCGGCGCGCTGATCGACCCGGACGGCGGCGTATATCTGCCGTGGGGACCGCACCTGTCACCCGATGACGTGTTCGGGATGCGCGCCGAGCTGGCCGAACTGATCGAAGACATGGCCGATGCCGAGGACTGGCCCGCGTCATATCGCGATGAAGTGCTGGCGCGTGCAATGCGCGGGCCGTTGCATGACCTGTTGCCGAATCTGCATTACTTCCGCGAGCGTATAGCCGAGTTCTCCGCCGAGTGCGAGGCGCGCGCGCTGTTGCGCCGCCGTGCCTGGCGCGCGAACGAGGATCTGTCGAAGCGCGGCTATTCGGAGGCGCGAGGCACGACCGCGACGCGCCAGCCTGGGAGGGTGCGCCGATGACGGAGCGTATCCGCAAACCGATGCGACACGACGGCACAGCATCGGAACCAGTACGGGAGGCCGTCGTGATCAATGGCCTGTTTTTCGCTGCGAAGGAAATGCAATGACGATTCAGAACGAGTACGAACTGGCTGAAGCAACCGCCGAGCACCTGCTTCGCGAAAACTACGGCCTCGATCCTGCGACCATACAGGCGCACATCGCGCACCACCTTGCCGAGCGCGGCGACAATCTGGACGAGGAGACGCAGATGATCCTGCGCGGCTGCATGGTCGCGTTGAACGTCATGCATCGTCAGATAGACGTGATGGCCTCGTCGTTCGGGTTGCCGTCCTATCGCTCGGATATCAAGGGGGGCGCACAATAATGTGCAAACTAAAAACGCTGTCCGGTCGCATCCGCGCCCAATGGCAGACGGCGAGCCGCGCCGTCGAGTCGCGGCGGCTCCTCAATAGCGAAGGGGAAATTGCATGATCGATGGACTGATCGCGGGGAAGCTGTACGGCACGGCAAACCGACAGGGAATGATGATGAAGGAACGCTTCAAGGACCAGGATTGGGCACTGATAGACCGAGCACGGGCGTTCGCGCTGGGTGCGCACGCTGCACTCAACCAGCGGCGCAAATATACGGGCGAGCCTTATGCAACGCATCTGGCCGAGGTGGCTGAGCTGGTAACGCGGGCCCAAGGTGTGACAGCGGAAATGGTTGCGGCCGCCTGGCTGCACGATACGGTTGAGGATACCGCAGTGCAGTTGGTATTGATTGAGGCGGAGTTTGGCACGTGCGTTGGCAGACTTGTTGGCGAGCTGACCGCAATATCGACACCGGAGGATGGGGACCGGAGCACGCGCAAGACGCTGGACCGGGCACATACGGCACGCGCATCGGCAGCGGCGCAGACCATCAAGGCGGCTGATCTCATATCGAACCTGCGTACGGTTGAGGCTCGCGATCCGCAGTTCGCAGCAATCTACATGCGCGAGAAACGGCTGTTGCTGAACGTCCTGACCCGAGCGGATGAACACCTGCGAAGTGACGTGCGCGCGATCATCGACGATTACTTCACGCGACCATGAACGACGCAGGGAAGCGGCGACGCCTCAAAGCCCACTACGCCGAGTGCGACCACGTGCGGGCGCTGCGCGATGAGCTCGAACGTGCCACCCACGCGCGACGGCTCGCCCACCTTGTGATGTATGGGCCTCGTCGGGTCGGGCTGCTGCCCATGCCGGCGCTGCCCGATTGCCCACCCTTGCCTGCTGATCTGGTCGGACTTCGGTGCGGCGCAAAGACCCCGGCCGGAACTCCCTGCAAGCGCGTCGACCTGTACGCCAACGGGCGGTGCCCGCTGCACGGCGGGCTATCAACCGGACCGACCACGCCCGAGGGCAAGGCGCGCGCCGCCAGCAACGGCCATATGCCGAAGAAGAAGCGGACCCCATGAGAGGTTGAGAAATGTTGACGTTCGGCGTTGATGCACGCGCATCATGCTGAGCGGAAGCCGTTTGCCGATACGGCCCTCGCGCTGGTTACCACGTGCGAGGTTGCCATGCAGGTTGCCACGGAAACGGGGAGTTTTTTCCTTTATAAAAAGACGCGGCGGGTGAAAGAAACCATCGCCGCGCGCCGCACGATCGCCATTCGGATAAGTCCGCAATGTCCGCAAACGCCGAACGAAAGTACGAATAGGTGCGAACGCGAAGCGCGCGCAAACCCTTGCCGCTCACGGCGGCGCTAGTTCCGTCTCCGCCGCGGAAGTTCGCGCCGCGCGGAAAATGAGTCCGAACGAAACAACGCCCATTTGTACCGGGTAGTTAATGCGCGCCGAATTTCTTGAGTCCATCACGCGCGAGCGCGGCGGGGTTTTTTTTGTCTATATAAAAGGCGGCGGACGGAAATAACCGCCAGCCCTCACGCAACTCCACGCACCCGGCTGGCGCGTGCGATGCGGTTAGCGCGACGGCCCGTCCATCGTCGGGCCGTCAAGCTCCCGCTGGCGCCGCTGCTCAGGCTGCTGTTGGGCCTCGCAGTGGGGTCGATTGCTGTCCACCACCCTGCCCCGCTCCACAGCCGCCTTTACCCGGTGCTGCGCGCGCTTGCCGATCTCTCCCTGCTTCGGGTTCTTCTCGGCGGCGCGGCGGCCGGCTTCCACATCTAGCCTCTCAGTCTCCTCGGGCGTAAACCGGCCCTCCTTCACCCGCTCATACTGGGCGACGTTCACGCGGTCGACCCGTTCCAGATCCTCGCGCCTGTCCTGCCATGCAGCCTTGCCGAATAAGCGCGGCTCGCGATCCAGGTGCGGCTGGAGGGCATCCGTCCGGTGGTCCGCTGCCGTCTTGCGCGCCTTCTCCACTATCTCGGCCGCAAAGCCTTCGCGCTCCGTCTGTACGGCCTTATGCCAGAGCGCGGCAAGTCGCAAAGAAAGCTTGTCCTCGGAATGCGCCCCGAGACGCCAGTGGTCAACGGCAGCGCGGCGCTGGTTCTCGGGCATGGTGGCCACCGCGGCAGTCAACGCGCGCTGGACGTCCTCGACCGTCAGCGCCTCGAGCTGGGTCTCAAGGGATTCAAGAGCGGCCTGTTTGCGCTCGCCCGGCTCCGGTCGCCGCGCGGTGCGCTCCCGATCAAGCTCGACCACCGCCGCGCGCTCGTTTATCGCGACTGCGATCACATCGCCACTCTCGACCGCGTGTTGCAGTGCGCGCCCGATTCGCAGAGGGGAGTGATCGCCAACGTGAAACGCTGCGCAGGCATCGCGCAGAAAATAAGCGAGCTTCGCCTGTTGCTGCAAGTCCCCCGCCAGGACCTCAGGGGCAGTGGATGCAATGAGTTGGACGCCAGCCAGCGCTACATCATCCGTTGGCTTGCCCTCGTATTCCCCACGCACATAAAGCGTGCAGGGTCGGCCCGCTCCAGCATGAATTTCGATCGCCACTTGTTCCTTCCTTCGTGCCCGTTTTAGCGGTACTCGTCAATTTCGACCGTGCCGCCCATCGCTTCCATCATCGCGCGGATATCGTCGGGCACGTCGGGTACGCGGTCGCCGCTCTCGTTCATCCAGTAGCACCACAGCGCGACCTTCGCGCCCTGTGCGGCTGCCACCTCGCGCAAGTTCGCGCGCGGTAAGCCAAGGCGGTCAACGAGGTATTTCACGTGCGGGCCAAGGCTGTTGCTATGCACCGCCGACCTGCTCTCGACGGCCCACAGGCCGAGCTTGCCCGGTAGCGGACTTGACTTACCCGACGGAAGCCTGAATGGCTGCCCCCTCGTTATTTCGCGATTGGGCTGCACGCCAAAGTAGGCAGACCAAAACTGTGGGGACACGGACTCCCCGGAAATAATGAACGTCGCATGTGCGAGCGCGTGAGCGATGGGATCGGATTTCTCGTCAGGGCGCATAGTTGTGTATGTTGTCATCGAGCATTCGGCCATTGAATTCGACATTTCCGTCATCGTGAAAAATCACGTTGTCGGCAGGCCCGAGTCCGTTGGCCGGTTTGAATACGTGGAGCATGTCGCTAAACGTGTTCTGATCGTAGCCGAGCATCTTGGCCGCATAGCGCGGGCTATTGGTTCTCGCGGCGAGTTCTTGAACGTCACCGCTTACGGTATCCGGAATGTACTCGAACGGCTTCGCATCGCCGAGCGGCGTCGAACCACCCGAGCCGAAAGCACCCAGGCCTGCATCGTCGCCGGCAGATAACATCGCGGCCCCGCCGAGCGCAGCCCCTGCGACCGCGGCTACTGCGCCAAGCCAGTCAGCCCCACCGCTCGAACTGGCGGCCTTGCTCGCGGTCGCGACCGTCGAAAAAACGTATGGCGTGCGATCGATAAAGCGCCCGTAGTCGTCGAGTGGTACGAACTCGCCATTGCGCACCCCGTAGACGGTCGGCTTCGGGTCCGGTGCCCGCTTCGGCCAGCTCTGCGGCCCGTAGGGCCGGGCAACGCGCCGGCTACCTCGCCAGGCTCGATTGATGGCAGGAACGAGCCGGCCGTCGCGCACCGCGTCGCGAAGAATACGCGTTACGCCTTCGCCGTCGACCGGCGCGCCCAGGCACGAGATGCCCAGGTGCTCGCTGATAAAGGCGGCATAGGCGCTGAAGTCACTACAGCCGCGTGCATCGCGGCGGCGCGTGGAAACCCGGAACAGCCGGTCGAAGTCCCGCTGGTCCTGTTCGATCTGCTCCTCGCGCTCCTTGCGTGCTTTCTGGCGCTCCTCGTAAGAGAGCTTCCAGCCGCGATCCACCTCCTGCACGTCACGAGCCGGCACGAGCGCGCATTGCCAGTCGCTCGTCAACGGCACATGCAGCGCATTGTACGAACACCCCCATTCGGGAAACGACATGTTTCCTCCGCGTCGATCTGAGGCGGGTATACGTAGCACGGAACAGGGGCGGGAAACTGCACATGACAATTTTTGACGATTGCTGGCGGGCATACCCGGTCGAGCCGCCCACCCGGCATGGCGAAGCGTGCTCGCCGCGGCGGATGTTCAGGTTTGTTCAGGTCTGCGCGGCTGTGGATAACTCGCGCGCCCCGGCGTGCTTAACAATTGTGCAAATCGGCCGATCGCGAAACGCGTTCACGGACGCGAGTTTCCCGTAAAGCGGACAAAACTTATCCACACATCGACAATGTGATAACGGACGTTATGTAAAATTGCGGACGTTATCGCGTATTATCTCCGCTTTACGGTAGACGTGCTATTCTCGCCGCACACCCACTCTCACGCGCCCGCGAGAAACCATGACACCCGCTGAATTTGAAGCCGCCCTCGCCCAGCTCGGCTGGAAACAATCGGACTTCTGCCGCATGGCCGATGTCGACAAGAACACGCCGAGCCGATGGATCAAGGGCACCACGCCGGTTCCCGGCTGGGCGGCCCGGTTTCTGGCGATGGCGCTGGAGATCCGGCGACTGGCGGCGCTGATCCAGCCCCCGAAAACGTAGCCACGTCCTTACAACCCGCCCATCGGCCGGAGCCATACCGGAGCGGCAACCAAGGTGCAAGAGCTCGCCCCCATCACTTTTCGCGCCGTTTTTGGCACAACTTCGGTATAGTCTCGCCTATCATTTTGATAGGTGGATGAGTGGCACAGCCGTCGAAACGACAACTCGAAAAACACATTCAGCAGTGCGCGCACGACTCGGCGAACATCGTTTTCGTCAACCACGCGCGCGAGCGAATGCGGCTCCGAAAAATCAACGATCCGATGGTGCTCGAGACGTTGCGCAAGGGCATCATTGCGCGCGAACCCGAGCCTGACATGAAAGCGGCTGGCCTTCGATGTGTCATGGAGCGCTACGTTTCTGGCGTGAATGTCGGCGTGGTAGTGCTCGTTGAGCATCCCGCGCCGGATCTGACCGTCATCACTGTCATGGAAGTCAAAAAGGGTTGAGTCAACGCAGGAATCCAAGGGGTTGGATATGTACCACTACACAGACGGCGGTCTTAAAAACGTGTGGCTGGTCAACGGCTACAAGCAGCACAAGACGCCATATGGCGAAGGGATCTCCATCAACGACCTGGACGGGCTCGGCGTCGCGATTTGCCTGGCGCTCGCGAAGAAGCCGTCCCCATTGACCGGCGCGGAGTTTCGCTATGTGCGCAGCGCCGGCCTGATGCAGTCGCAATCGGGCCTTGCCAAGGTGCTCGGTAACAACGAGCAGGCGATCGCGCGGTGGGAGAAGTCCGGCAAGGTGCCGCGGTGGGCCGACAAGTTGATCCGGCTGCTTTACCTCGCACGCGCCGAGGGCAATGCGCCGATCGCTTCAGCTATCGAACGAATCAACGCGATCGAGCGCGCCGAGAAACAGCGGATCGTGATGAAAGAGGCACGGTCTGGATGGGCGTCGAAGATTGAGCCACAGGAAGCAGCCGATTGCGGGATCGTCTAACGCCTGACCAGTCTGCGCCGCGACCCGCGAGACAGCGTTTCCGGGTGCGATATCCGACTCGATCTCCCGCACAGTGCCGCCCCTCAGCCGAACTATTCCGACGAGCATCTGTAACGCGGTCTCTTTCGCCTGATCGCACCCGTTCTCTCCCTGCCTCCCTTGTATCAGCGTGTATCATTCGCTATCAGTCCAGCGCGGCCCAAATGGGTAGCCAGGTGGGTAGCCAGAACAAAATTGTCCGCCATCAGTATCGCGCAAAGCCTTACGTAACAAGGAACATAGAGGGTTTGTGAAGCTCAAATTCACCAAAATGCACGGCGCGGGCAACGACTTCGTCGTACTCGACGGCTATACCCAACCGGTTGATCTAACCACGGCGCAGGTGCGCGCGTTGGCGAACCGCCATTTCGGCGTCGGCGCCGACCAGTTGCTGCTGGTCGAAAAGCCGACCGTCGAAGGCGTCGATTTCAGATATCGCATCTTCAATTGCGACGGCGGCGAGGTCGAACACTGCGGCAACGGCGCGCGCTGCTTCGTCAAGTTCGTGCGCGAGCGCGGTCTCACCGACCAGCGCAGCGTGCGCGTGCAGGTCCAGAAAGGCACGATCACGCTGACGATGCAGGACAACGGCGAAGTGATCGTCGACATGGGTACGCCCGTGTTCGATCCCGAACTCGTGCCGTTCGCAACCAAGGGTCTGCAAGGCCGCCGCGAAGGCGCCGATACGCTCTGGCCGCTCGACGTGAACGGCACGACGCGCTGGATGTCGGTGGTGTCGATGGGCAATCCGCACGCCGTGCAGGTCGTCGACGATGCCGAGGTGTTCCCGGTGCTCGTCGAAGGTCCGGCCATCGAGCGGCACACGCGCTTCCCGCAGCGGGTCAACGCGGGCTTCATGCAGATCGTCGACCGCAACGAGATCAGGCTGCGCGTCTACGAACGCGGCGCGGGCGAAACGCTCGCGTGCGGCACCGGCGCGTGCGCGGCGGTCGCGGCCGGCATCCGGCGCGGGCGGCTGGATTCGCCGGTGCTCGTACATACGCACGGCGGCGATCTGACCATCACGTGGGACAGCGCGCACCCAGGCGCGCCGCTGCTGATGGCCGGCCCCGCGGCCACCGTCTTCGAAGGGGAGATCGAGTTGGCCGAAGAGGCGTCGAGCGCCTCGTCGCACTCGTCGCAGCACAATCCGTCCAGCCCGGCCGACATGGCACCCTCCGTCTAACTCATTGACCGACGCGCCGCCGTGAGGCGGCCGTCCCGTAGTCCTCTAGCCGAAACCATGAACGATCGCGAAGTCGCCGAATACCTGCTCGCCAATCCCGAATTCTTCGTCGAACACGCGGAAGCGCTCGCGACGATCCGGCTCGCGAACCCGCACGGCAAAGCCGCGGTGTCGCTGCAGGAGCGGCAGATGGAGATGCTGCGCGACAAGAACAAGCATCTGGAGCGGCGTCTTGCCGAACTGCTGCGCTACGGTCACGAGAACGACAGCATCGCGTCGAAATTCAACCGCTGGACCATCCGCGTGATGGCCGAGCGCGATCCCTACGCGCTGCCGCGCACGATCGCCGGCGGTCTGCGCGACATCTTCGACGTGCCGCAAGCGGCACTGCGCGTGTGGGACGTCGCCGAGCCGTATGCGCAAGCGGACTTCGCGCGCCACGTCAGCGAGGAAGTGCGCATTTTCGCGGGCAGCCTGAGCACGCCGTACTGCGGCGCGAACACCGGCTTCGAGGCCGCGCAATGGCTCGCGCAAGCTGCGGTCGCGTCCAACGGGACGACCAACCCGGCGGCAAGCGCGGCAACGAGCGCGACCGACGACCTCGGCGTCGCCTCGAACGGGACGGCGCAGAGCACCGAATCGATCGCGCTGCTCGCGCTGCGCGACCCCGAAGGCGCCGAAGACGCGCCGACGTTCGGCCTGCTCGTGATGGGCTCATCCGACCCGCGGCGCTTCCACGAAGGCATGGCCACCGATTTCCTCACGCAGATCGGCGCGCTCGCGAGCGCCGCGCTGAGCCGGCTGCTGCCGCGCTGAGCCGCGCCACGCAACGTCACCGCGTACCGTGACCGCCGCCGACCCGATCGCCACCTACCTGTCGCATCTCGAGCACGAGCGGCGGCTGTCGGCGCACACGCTGCGCGGCTACACGCATGAGCTCGCGGAACTGAAGCAGCTCGCCAAAGGCCGAGCGCTCGAAAGCCTCACCGCCGTCGACATCCGCGGCGCCGTCGCGCGTGCGCATGCAGGCGGTCTCACCGCGCGGTCGATCGGCCATCGGCTGTCGGCATGGCGGGCGTTTTATCGCTGGCTCGCGGGCCACGTCGAGTTGCCGGCCAATCCGGTCGCCGCGGTGCGCGCGCCGAAGCAGGCGAAAATACTGCCGAAGGCGCTTTCCGTCGACGACACCGCGCGCCTGATGGACAGCCCGCCCGCCGACTCGCCCGAAGGCCTGCGCGATCACGCGATGCTCGAGCTGTTCTACTCGTCGGGCCTGCGCCTCGCCGAACTGGTCGGCCTCGACGTGCGTTTCGCCGACGTCGACGGCTATCGCTCGGCCGGCTGGCTGAAACTCGATTCCGGCGAAGTCGAAGTGCTCGGCAAAGGCAATCGGCGCCGCGTCGTGCCGGTGGGCAGCAAGGCGGTCGCGGCGCTGAACGCATGGCTCGCGGTGCGCGAACCGATGGTCCGCCACGATCCGCATCCGCTGTTCCTGTCGGCGCGCGGCAACCGGCTGTCGCCGAACGTCGTGCGCGAGCGCGTGAAGCGCGCGGCGCTCGCCGCCGGCATTCCGGCCAACGTGCATCCGCACGTGCTGCGCCATTCGTTCGCGACGCACGTGCTGCAGTCGAGCGGCGACCTGCGCGCCGTGCAGGAGCTGCTCGGCCACGCGAGCATCACCGCGACGCAGGTTTACACGGGCCTCGATTTCCAGCACCTCGCCCACGTCTACGACAGCGCGCATCCTCGCGCAAAGAAACGCAACTGATCACGCGACTGACGCCGCGCGCCACGACACGCCGCCTTCGCTTGCACTTTACCTACACCTGATGAATACCGTTACGCTCAAACCGTCGAAAGAAAAATCGCTGCTGCGCCGCCATCCGTGGGTTTATGCCAATGCGATCGAGCACGTCGACGGCCGCCCCGCGCCCGGTGCGACCGTGCTCGTGCGCGCGCACGATGGCCGCTTTCTCGCCCGCGCCGCCTACAGCCCGCACTCGCAGATCCGCGCGCGCGTCTGGAGCTTCGACGAAGCCGAGCCGATCGATCACGCGTTCTTCAAGCGCCGCGTGCAGCGCGCGTTCGCGCATCGTCAGGCGATGGTGCGCGACACCGGCGCCGTGCGGCTGATCTTCGGCGAGGCGGACGGTCTGCCGGGCCTGATCGTCGATTACTACGTCGCCGAGGACGCGGATCAGCGCAGCCAGATCGTCTGTCAGTTCATGGCGGCCGGCGTCGAAGCGTGGAAGGACGCGATCGTCGCGGCGCTGGTCGGCGCGACCGGCTGCCCGAACGTCTACGAGCGCTCGGACGTGTCGATCCGTCAGAAGGAAGGGCTCGAGCAGATCACCGGCGTGCTCGCGGGCGAGCCGCCTTCCGAGAAGCTGATCGCGAGCGAAAACGGCGTGCGCTATCACGTCGACGTGCGCAACGGCCACAAGACCGGCTTCTATGTCGACCAGCGCGATAACCGCCTGCTCGTGCAGCAGTTCGCGAAAGATCGCGACGTGCTGAACTGCTTCTGCTACACCGGCGGCTTTTCGCTCGCGGCGCTCAGGGGTGGCGCAAAGCGCGTGGTGTCGGTCGATTCGTCGGGTGAAGCGCTCGCGCTCGCGCAGCAGAACGTCGCGGCCAACGGCTTCGACGCCGACCGCGCGACCTGGCTCGACGCCGACGCGTTCAAGACATTGCGGCGCCTCTACGACGAAGGCGAACGCTTCGACCTGATCGTGCTCGATCCGCCGAAATTCGCGCCATCGCGCGAGCACGTGGACCGCGCCTCGCGCGCGTACAAGGACATCAATCTGACGGGCCTGAAGCTGCTGCGCCCGGGCGGTTTGCTGTTCACGTACTCGTGCTCGGGCGCGATCGATCCCGAGCTGTTCCAGAAGATCGTGTCGGGCGCGGCCGCCGACGCACGCGTCGACGCACGCATCCTGAAGCGCCTTGGCGCGGGCGTCGATCATCCGCTGCTCACTGCGTTCCCCGAAGGCGAGTATCTGAAGGGGCTGCTGTTGCAAATCGCCTGATCGCCCTCATTTCCCGGTGATTGCGCGTGGTGGCGGCTGACGGCCGCCCCTGCGCCCGCCAGGCAAATATGTTTCAATGACCGGCTGGACAGGGCCCGCGCCATCTGGCTGCGGCGGCCCGCCTAACGCATCTGGCTAGCCTTGCGCTAGCGTCCGATCACGCACCGTTTCACGACTTACAGGCGACCCACATGATTCCAGTCACCATCCTGACCGGCTTTCTCGGCAGCGGCAAGACCACCCTGCTCAAGCGCATCCTGAACGAAAAGCACGGCATGAAGATTGCCGTCATCGAGAACGAGTTCGGCGAAGAGAACATCGACAACGAGATCCTCGTGCAGGACACGAGCGAGCAGATCATCCAGATGAGCAACGGCTGCATCTGCTGCACGATTCGCGGCGACCTGTCGCGCGTGCTCAACGAGCTGGCCGCGAAGAAGCAGGCGGGCGAAGTGGACTTCGACCGCGTCGTGATCGAAACCACCGGCCTCGCGAATCCGGGCCCGGTCGCGCAAACCTTCTTCATGGACGACCAGATCGCGAGCGAATTCCTGCTCGACGCGATCATCACGCTGGTCGACGCGAAGCACGCGAACCATCAGCTCGACGAGCACGAAGTGGTGCAGCGCCAGGTCGGTTTCGCGGACCGGCTGTTCATCACGAAGGCCGATCTCGTCGACGAGCGGCACGTGGGCGATCTGCGCCACCGTCTGCTGCACATGAACCCGAAGGCGGCGATCAAGGTCGTCAATTTCGGCGAGGCGGACATCAAGGAAATTTTCGATCTGCGCGGCTTCAACCTGAACTCGAAGCTCGAAATCGATCCGGACTTCCTGAGTGAAGACGAACACGCGCATAGCCACGCGCACGCGCACGACGAGCACGGCCACACGCAAGGCGACCATGACCACGATCACGCCAATTGCGATCACGACCATGGCCATTGCGATCACGAAGGCCATGATCACGGACATCACCACCATGCGCATCACGACGACAAGATCAAGTCATTCGTGTACCGCAGCGATCGTCCGTTCGATCCGAACAAGCTCGAAGACTTCCTCGGCGGCATCCTGCAGATCTATGGCGAGCACCTGCTGCGCTACAAGGGCGTGCTGTACATGAAGGGCGTCGATCGCAAGGTCGTGTTCCAGGGCGTGCATCAAATGATGGGCAGCGACCTCGCCGCGAAATGGCAACCGGCCGAGAAGAAGACCAACAAGATGGTGTTCATCGGCATCGAACTGCCGCGCGATCTGATCACCGACGGTCTCGACGCCTGCCTCGCCTGAGCGGGCGCAGCGCCGTCGCGCAAGCAAGCCTCGGAGCAAGCCCACGACGCGCCGCCCGCAGCGCGGCATGCGCCGTGCTACTTCTAGTGCGGTGAGACGCCCGCCGCCGACTGCGCGGGCGTGAATCCTCTGCTGAAACTGCGACGCCGCGGCGCCGAGGCCTTTCGAATTCAGGCCATATGAAAAACGCGTGAAAACCCTGCTGTATTAAAGCGTGGACGACCATCGCTTTTTGGCTTTCTGCGCGTTATATTTTCGGGATATCGCAGCGCCGCAGGCCGGCTTTCAGCAGTTGCGGTGCCGTATTGTGATTCAGTTACAATACGTGCCCACTGGAGAATGACAACGAATTGCCCGGTCGCGCGTATCCCGCGACGGGCCTGAAACGGCGCCGGAAAATCTTGTCCGGAGACACGCCGAAAACGCCGGCGGGCACGGCCTGAAAAGGCACGCGCTCGTCGGCGAGCGATGCCTCAGGAGCATGTGTGAATCGGTTTCCAGAGGAGTTCGGCCCCGCAGCGGCGTAGCTAGCAACGCCCGGTGTGTGGGCGCCAGGCGCTTCGGCGTCACGACAGTCCAACGTTCGTGGCCACCCTGCGCTGCGCGTCCGCGCGACGCGTTTGCGGGCAATACGAAAGTGCGGGCCCTATGAGTTTTGCCTCACATTGAAGAAGTAAGCCAGATGACGACGAAACGACTCTTGACCGAAGCCGAAATCCTGAAGATGAGCGACAAGGATTACATGAATGCGGATCAGCTCGCCTTCTTCAAGAACAGGCTCGAACAGTTGCAGGCGGACATTCTCCGCAATGCCGGCCAGACGACCGAGAACCTGCGCGAAACGGTCATCGTGCCGGACCCGGCCGATCGCGCCACGATCGAGGAAGAGCATGCGCTCGAACTGCGCACGCGCGACCGCGAACGCAAGCTGCTGAAGAAGGTGCAGCAATCGATCGCGCGAATCGAGGCGGGCGACTATGGCTGGTGCGAGGAAACCGGCGAGCCGATCGGCATTCCGCGTCTGCTCGCGCGGCCCACGGCTACGCTGTCGCTCGAAGCCCAGGAGCGCCGCGAACTGCGCCAGAAGCTGTTCGGCGACTGATTATCTGCGGCGCGGCTTCGGCTTAGCGCCCTGAAAACGCTGCTTCGTCGAGAGGCGCACGGTGAACCGTGCGCCTTTTCTTTTTGCGCGACATCCGCGCATGCTCCGCCATCCGTCCCGCCCCGCCGTCCCTTCCCGTCTCGTTTCTCAGGCTCCCTGAGCGGATTTTCAGTTTTTCGTCCTAGGCCTTCCGGCGGATCTTGATATGACCGCGCGCGCCCTAAAATAGATCGGACATGCGCTCACGAGCGCGCCAGCCGGCGCGCCGTTCGCTGACTGGATTCATGCGGTAGCGCACAGCGCTGCCGCGTCCTACCCGTTTTGCAAAGAGGAACGCATATGGAGCAATTTCACGGCACGACGATCGTTTCCGTGCGCCGCGGCAACAAGGTGGCGCTCGGCGGCGACGGCCAGGTCACGCTCGGCAACATCGTCATGAAAGGCGGCGCGAAGAAGGTCCGGCGCATCTACAACGGCAAGGTGCTGGTCGGCTTCGCCGGTGGCACGGCGGATGCCTTCTCGCTGCTCGACCGCTTCGAGGCGAAGCTGGAAAAACATCAGGGCAATCTGACCCGCGCGGCCGTGGAGCTCGCGAAAGACTGGCGCACCGACCGCATGCTGCGTCGTCTCGAGGCGATGCTGATCGCCGCGGACGCGACCACCACGCTCGTCATCACCGGCAACGGCGACGTGCTCGATCCCGAAGGCGGCATCTGTGCGATCGGCTCGGGCGGTGCGTACGCGCAGGCGGCCGCGAAGGCGCTTGCCGACAACACCGAGCTGTCGCCGCGCGACATCGTGGAAAAGTCGCTGGAAATCGCCGGCGAGATGTGCATCTACACGAACCATAACCGCGTCATTGAGACGATCGAGTAAGGACCCATCGATGAGCACCATGACCCCCGCCGAGATCGTCTCCGAACTCGACAAACACATCATCGGCCAAGGCCGCGCGAAGAAGGCCGTGGCGGTCGCGCTGCGCAACCGCTGGCGCCGTCAGCAGGTCGACGAACCGCTGCGCCAGGAAATCACGCCGAAGAACATCCTGATGATCGGACCGACCGGCGTCGGCAAGACCGAAATCGCGCGGCGTCTCGCGAAGCTCGCGGACGCGCCGTTCATCAAGATCGAAGCGACCAAATTCACCGAAGTCGGCTACGTGGGCCGCGACGTCGACAGTATCGTGCGCGACCTGATCGAAATTTCGGTCAAGCAGACCCGCGAAACCGAAATGCGCAAGGTGCGGACCAAGGCCGGCGATCTGGCCGAAGACCGCATCCTCGACATCCTGCTGCCAACCGCACGGCCGGTCGGCTTCGGTTCGAGCTCGAGCTCGACCGACACCGCCGATGAAGGCAGCACGACGCGTCAAACGTTCCGCAAGCGCCTGCGCGAAGGCCAGCTCGACGACAAGGAAATCGAGCTCGACGTCGAGCAGCCGCAGGTCGGCATGGACATCATGGGGCCGCCGGGCATGGAAGACATGACCGAGCAGATCCGCTCGATGTTCGCCAACATCGGCGGCGGCAAGAAGATGCGCCGCAAGATGAAGGTCAAGGAAGCGCTGAAGGTGCTCACCGACGAAGAAGCCGGCAAGATGCTGAACGACGAAGAGGTGAAGAGCAAGGCGGTGCAGAACGTCGAGCAGAACGGCATCGTGTTCCTCGACGAAATCGACAAGATCGCGTCGCGCAACGAAGCGGGCGGCGGTGAAGTGTCCCGTCAGGGTGTGCAGCGCGATCTGCTGCCGCTCGTCGAAGGCACGACGATCAACACCAAGTACGGCATGGTGAAGACCGATCACATCCTGTTCATCGCGAGCGGCGCGTTTCATCTCGCGAAGCCGAGCGATCTGATTCCCGAGCTGCAGGGACGCTTCCCGATTCGCGTCGAGCTCGATTCGCTGTCGGTCAACGACTTCGAATCGATCCTCGTGTCGACGGACGCGAGCCTCGTCAAGCAATACCAGGCCCTGCTCGCGACCGAAGACGTGCACCTCGAATTCGCCGACGACGGCATCCGCCGTCTCGCCGAGATTGCGTACTCGGTCAACGAGAAGACCGAGAACATCGGCGCGCGGCGTCTTTATACGGTGATTGAAAAACTGCTCGAAGAAGTGTCGTTCTCGGCCGGCAATCATTCGGGCCATGCAGTGCAGATCGACGCGGCGTATGTCGATAGCGCGTTGAACGAAATCGCCGAAGACGAGGATCTGTCGCGCTACGTGCTTTGACTTGCGCGGTGGCAGCGCGAAGCGCTGATGTATGAAAAACGGGCTGCCTTCGCATAGGCAGCCCGTTTTGTTTTGTGCCGCCCTTCCCGCGGCGGCGCCTCGAACAGCCAACGCCGCGCCAGAAGATCGCCGCCTACTGCTTCACCGGCCGCTTCGCCAACTTGCGCTGCAACGTGCGCCGATGCATGTTCAACGCGCGCGCGGTCGCCGAGATATTGCCGTTGTGTTCTGCGAGCACACGCTGGATATGCTCCCATTCGAGCCGCGCCACCGACAGCGGCTGCGGATGCTCGATCGCCTCCTCGGCCTGCAACGCGCTCGCCTCGCTTTGCAGCGCCGACAGGATCGTCTCGACGTTGGCGGGCTTTGCGAGATAGTTGTCGGCGCCGTCCTTGACCGCCTGCACCGCGGTGGCGATGCTCGCGTAGCCGGTCAGCACGAGCATGCGCGCATCGGGCTGCAGATCGCGTAACGGCGCGACGAGCGTCAGGCCGGAGTCGTTGCCGAGATGCAGGTCCACGGTGATCTCGCTGAACTTCTGCTGATTCGCGAGCCGGATCGCCTCGTCCGCGTTGTGTGCTTCGGTCACCGTGTAGCCGCGCCGCGTCAAGCCGCGCGCGAGGATGCCGGAGAACACTTCGTCGTCGTCGATCACCAGAAAATTCTTTTCGCTCATGCCTGTTTCTCCGTGTTGGATGGCGCAGCGCCATGTGGGCTCGCTCCGGAAATCTTGCGCGCGGCGAGCGGTAGTCGCAGCACCGCACGCGTGCCGCGCGGCCGTCCGCCGTTGGCGTCGGTCAGCTCGATCGATCCCTTCAGACGCGCCGCCGCCGAAAACGCCAGATACAGGCCGACGCCGTGACCGCCCTGCGTGCTCTCCACCGGCATCGCGCCGAGCGAGCCGCGCAGCGCGGCCGGAATGCCCGGACCGTGGTCGCACACTTCGAACACGATCTGGTCGCCGCGTGGCGCGAGCACGCAGGACAGTGTCACGTGATCGCGGCTCGCGCGCGCGGCGTTGTCGAGCAGGATCGTCAGTATCTGGCTGACGGCCACCGTGTCGTTGAGACTGACATCGGCGGGCGGTGTGCCAAGCCGCTCGAACGTCACGTGAGGATGGCGCAGGCGCCATTGCCCGGCAAATGATTCGAGCCATTCGTCGACCGGCTGGCGGTTCGTCGTGGTCGTTGCGCGGCTGCGCAACCGCGCGAGCGCCGACGTGCACAACATCATCTGCTGCTCGAGCAGCTCGAGATCGGCGCGGTAGGGGGCGAGTCCCGCGTCGGTCCGCGCCGCGTCGCGCAATTCTTCGGACAACATCGCGATTGTAGACAGAGGGGTGCCGATTTCGTGGGCCACGGTGGCCGCCTGCACGCCGAGCGCGACCGCCCGTTCGTCGTGGAGCAAGCGCTGCTGCGCTTCTCCAAGCGCTGCGTCACGTAGCCGCAGCGCTCGGGACATGCGCGCGACGAACCACGCAATCAGCCCCACGCTGACCATGAAGTTGACCCACATGCCTGAGCGGTAGTAGTCGAACAGGTTGGCGGGATTCTCGAGATTGAGCGGCACGGAATCGAAACTGAGCATCGCGTAGCAGGCGACCGCGAACGCCGCGAGCCAGGCCATCAGATACCACGGCAGCACGGCCGCCGCGATCGCAAGCGATGGCAGGTACAGCGACACGAACGGGTTGGTGGTGCCGCCGGACAGGAACAGCAGCGCCGACAACGCCCCGAGATCGACCCAGATCTGCCCGAACAGCTCGAGGTTGGACTCGGGACGCTGCTGCGACACGCGCCACCACGTGAGCGCGTTGAACAGCACTTCGAGCCCGATCACGAGCAGCATCGCGGGCAACGGCAGATTGGCGCCGATGAAGATCTGCACGAACGCGATCGTCAGCAGCTGACCGATGATCGCGAGGCTGCGCAGCCAGAACAGATGACCGAGATTGACGCGGCCGGTGTTGGTTATACGGTGCATGACCCTAGTCTACCCGTTACGCCGCCGCGGCCCGAGCCAGTGGCGCCGCGGCAGATGAAGCCCGTTGCTTCGCCGCCGCGGCCAAACTGCACCCGCTCGACGACGCCCGCCATTATTGCCCCACTCGACCCGGGAAACGCGGTCGCACAATTCCGCGCCGGCTACACGCTGCGGATGGCCAGCCGGCACGCCGACGCGATCGCCGCGGATCGGCAGCCGCGGTTCGGCGAATGGGAGCCGGCGCTGGAAACGATTGTGCGCGATCTGCGGGCGCGGGTGGCGCAGCATCGCCGCGCGTCGGCGGTTTCTGATCGGCCCCGGGGCAAATCCGACCATCACGGCCGCTCATGCTCACTCGCCTCGTGTGTCGCCTGTGCAATCTCCGCGGCCAGACACTCCGGGCACAGACACCGGCCGCCTGGCTTTAACCGCTCGACCGGTAGCGGCGGCAGCGCGCGGCACCAGCAGTTGGACGGATCAGTCTGCATGCCGCAGTCGAAAGCATTGCCGCAGCGCGGACAGCGTGCGCTGCGTTCGGAGCGGGGGGGAGACGATTTCATCGCAGATCGGCGCTCAGGGCCGGGGACATTGATCAAGCCATGATGCCATGACTGACACGCTCAGGTGCAGTCGTCCGTTCGGGCAATGCACAGCCGTCACGCAAGTGCGTTACGCTTGCTGTTCGCCACCCCCGCGGCGCGTCATGGTGCGGTACGCCAAGCCTGCACCGCCCGTCGCTCGCGCCGCGGCCGAAAACCCTGTTGCAGCGCGCCAGTCCTGTACAATTCGCGCTGTTTCAACTGTTCCGTGCCCGAGCCTGCCGCCATGTCCGAGCTTCCCGACCTCTCGCAGATTGCGCCCACCCTGAAAGCCGAAATTCTGGCCGAGGCGCTGCCTTACATCCGTCAGTATCACGGTAAGACCGTGGTCATCAAATACGGCGGCAACGCCATGACCGAAGAGCGTCTGAAGCAGGGCTTCGCGCGCGACGTGATTCTGCTGAAGCTGGTCGGCATCAACCCGGTCATCGTGCACGGCGGCGGTCCGCAAATCGACCAGGCGCTTAAGAAAATCGGCAAACAGGGCACGTTCATCCAGGGCATGCGCGTCACCGACGAAGAGACGATGGAAGTCGTCGAATGGGTGCTCGGGGGCGAGGTGCAGCAGGACATCGTGATGCTGATCAACCACTTCGGCGGCCACGCGGTCGGCCTGACCGGCAAGGATGGCGGCCTGATCCACGCGCGCAAGATGCTGATGCCGGATCGCGAAACTCCGGGCCAGTACGTCGACATCGGCCAGGTCGGCGAAGTCGAGTCGATCAACCCGGCGGTCGTGAAGGCGTTGCAGGACGACGCGTTCATTCCGGTCATCTCGCCGATCGGCTTCGGCGAAGACGGCCTGTCGTACAACATCAACGCGGATCTCGTCGCGGGCAAGCTGGCGGTCGTGCTGAACGCCGAAAAACTTGTGATGATGACCAACATCCCCGGCGTGATGGACAAGGAAGGCAATCTGCTGACCGACCTGTCGGCGCGCGAAATCGACGGTCTGTTCGAAGACGGCACGATCTCCGGCGGCATGCTGCCGAAGATCTCGTCCGCGCTCGATGCGGCGAAGAGCGGCGTGCGCTCGGTGCACATCATCGACGGCCGCATCGAGCACTCGGTGCTGCTCGAAATTCTGACCGAACAGCCGTTCGGCACGATGATCCGCTCGCATTGATCGTTGCGGCATCCCCGGCACAGGGGTTGCGTCCGAGCGGCGCGACGCCTGTGCCCCACCTCGCGGCCGGCA
Organism: Paraburkholderia sp. Cpub6; assembly: GCF_014201065.1. Lineage (NCBI taxonomy): Bacteria > Pseudomonadati > Pseudomonadota > Betaproteobacteria > Burkholderiales > Burkholderiaceae > Paraburkholderia > Paraburkholderia sp. Cpub6. The sequence goes on along the minus strand of NZ_JACHDM010000005.1, from coordinate 43,219 downwards.
GTCCATGCGCGCCCCGAGCGTTGATCTGGCAATCTCCGCGCATCCGCAGCATGAAACGCCCGTCAGCGGCTGAAGAAATCCACCATGCGCACCCCCACTTCGCGGCGCCGCCGTCCTGACCTCGCAGGCGGCAAGCCCGTCTGGCTGTTCGATCTCGACAACACGCTGCACCGCGCGTCACATGCCATTTTCCCCGCGATCAATCGCGGCATGACCCAGTACATCATCGACGCGCTGCAAGTCGACATCGACGAAGCCAACCGTCTGCGCACCGGCTACACGCTGCGCTACGGCGCAGCACTGCTCGGTCTCACGCGCCACCATCCGCTCGACGCGCACGACTTCCTGAAGGTCGTGCACACGTTCCCCGACCTCTGCTCGATGATCCGCCACGAGCGCGGCGTCGCGCGTCTGATCGCGGCGCTGCCGGGCCGCAAGATCGTGCTGACCAACGCGCCCGAAACCTACGCGCGCGCGGTGCTCGCCGAGTTGCGCATCGAGCGGCTATTCGAGCGCGTGATCGCGATCGAGCACATGCGCGATCGCCGCCAATGGCGCGCGAAACCCGATCACGCGATGCTGCGCCGCGCGATGCGCGACGCGCACGTGTCGCTGAAAGACGCGATCCTCGTCGAGGACACGCGTTCGCACCTGAAAAACTATCGACGGCTCGGCATCCGCACCGTGTGGATCACCGGGCACCTGCCGCGCAAGCCGCAGGCGGACAGGGTACCGACGCGCCTGCCGGGCACCGGCCGGCCGCATTATGTCGACCGCAGCATTCGTTCGCTAAAATCGCTACGACCGGGCACGCGCTCGGTTCGATGGAAGGGACGCACGCCGGGACAGTAGGGACGAAAGCCGCCAACGACATCAGCCGGGGGACCACAGCCATGCAGCCGATCGACAAGCCTGACGAAACCTCAGCCGCAGCCTCCCCCGCGGCGCCGGTCGCCACACGCTCGCCGCGTCCGAAGCCGGGCGAGCGTCGCGTGCACATCCTGCAGACGCTTGCCAGCATGCTCGAGGCGCCGAAGCGCGAGAAGGTCACCACGGCCGCGCTCGCCGCCCGGCTAGGTGTGTCGGAAGCCGCGCTGTATCGCCATTTCGCCAGCAAGGCGCAGATGTTCGAAGGGCTGATCGAGTTCATCGAGCAGACGCTGTTCGGCCTCATCAACCAGATCACCAATCACGAAAACAACGGCGTGCTGCAGGCGCGCGCGATCGCGCTGATGCTGCTCAACTTTCCCGCGAAAAATCCCGGCATGACGCGCGTGCTGACCTGCGAGGCGCTGATCGGCGAGCACGAGCGACTCACCGAGCGCGTGAACCAGATGCTCGAGCGCGTCGAGGCATCGCTGAAGCAGTGCTTGCGGCTCGCGCAGACCGAAGCGCTTGCCCGTGCGAATAACGACGTCACAGGCAACGCCGGCCCGCAGACCGCACCGCAATCCGCTGCGTTGCCTGCCGACTACGATCCCGCCATTCGCGCGAGCCTGGTGGTGAGCTATGTGATCGGCCGCTGGCATCGCTATGTGCGCAGCGGTTTCGCGCGGCCGCCCGCCGAACACGCGGACGAGCAACTGCTGCTGATTCTTCAGTAGTCCGCGAGGACTCGCCCCCTTCGCGCGGCATCGCCCGTGCCGCTGCCGCGCGGAATTTTCCGCTATACTTTGCGCCTGATGTTGCCGCGGCCTTCCGATGCATAACGGACCGCGCCAAGGCATCCCGAAACACGTTGCACCCGGTTTCACACCCCTTCACGCGCCGATTTGCTGACTCGATTGCGGGCGCGCGAACCCTTGGCCCCAGGCCCGCGGTTCACTATAAATGCGGCTAAAGAGGTCGTCAGCTGCGCACACCGTCCTTCTCTTCGTGCTTCGCCGACGCCGTTTAGCCGCCCTGTTGACTCAATGGCGGAATGAATGGAATCCATCGGCATCGTCGCTCCCCAAAAAATGCATTTCACCGAGCCGCTGCCATTGCGCAACGGCAGCTCGCTCGCAGGCTACGACCTGATGGTCGAGACCTACGGCACGCTCAATGCCGCGCGCAGCAATGCGGTGCTCGTGTGCCACGCGCTGAACGCATCGCATCACGTGGCGGGCGTGTACGCCGACGATCCGAAGGACATCGGCTGGTGGGACAACATGGTCGGCCCGGGCAAGCCGCTCGATACCGACAGGTTTTTCGTGATCGGCGTGAACAACCTCGGCTCGTGCTTCGGCTCGACCGGGCCGATGAGCATCGACCCCGCGACCGGCAAGCCGTATGGCGCGACCTTTCCGGTCGTCACCGTCGAAGACTGGGTCAACGCTCAGGCGCGCGTCGCCGACGCGTTCGGCATCACGCGCTTCGCCGCCGTGATGGGCGGGAGTCTCGGCGGCATGCAGGCGCTCGCGTGGAGCATGATGTATCCGGAGCGGGTCGCGCATTGCATCGTGGTCGCATCGACGCCGAAACTGTCCGCGCAGAACATCGCGTTCAACGAGGTCGCACGCTCGGCGATCCTGTCAGACCCCGACTTCCACGGCGGCAACTACTACGCGCACGGCGTGAAACCGAAGCGCGGCCTGCGCGTCGCGCGGATGATCGGCCACATCACGTATCTGTCGGACGACGACATGGCCGAAAAATTCGGCCGCTCGCTGCGTCGCGCGGAAGGCGCGCTCGATGACTACAACTTCAGCTTCGACGTCGAATTCGAAGTGGAATCGTATCTGCGCTATCAGGGCGACAAGTTCGCCGACTACTTCGACGCGAACACCTACCTGCTGATCACGCGCGCGCTCGACTACTTCGATCCGGCCAAGGCCTTCGACGGCGATCTGACCGCCGCGCTAGCCCACACCACCGCGAAGTATCTGATCGCGAGCTTCTCGACCGACTGGCGTTTCGCGCCGGCACGCTCGCGCGAACTGGTGAAGGCGCTGCTCGACCACAAGCGCACGGTCACCTATGCGGAGATCGACGCGCCGCACGGCCACGATGCCTTCCTGCTCGACGATGCGCGCTATCACAACCTGCTGCGCGCCTACTACGAACGCATTGCAAACGAGGTCAACGCATGAACCAGCGAGCACTTGATTACCTGGCATTGCGCCCGGACTTCCGCGCGATCGCCCGCTGGGTCGAACCGCGCGCGACCGTGCTCGATCTCGGCTGCGCGGACGGCTCGTTGCTGTCGCTGCTGAACGAAGAACTGGACGTGCAGGGCTACGGCATCGAGATCAACGACGCCGGCGTGCTCGCCGCGACGCAGAAGGGCGTCAACGTGATCCAGCAGAATCTCGAAGACGGCCTGCGCCTGTTCGAAGACGGCAGCTTCGATTTCGCGGTGCTGTCGCAGACGCTGCAGACGATTCATCAGACCGCGGCGATTCTGCGCGAGACGGTGCGCGTCGGCAAGCAATGCATCGTGTCGTTTCCGAATTTCGGCTATTGGCCGCATCGGCTGTCGGTGTTGCAGGGGCGTATGCCGGTGTCGAAGTCGCTGCCTTATCAATGGCACAACACGCCGAACGTGCGTGTGCTGACGATCAAGGACTTCGAAGCGCTCGCGCCCGAAGTCGGCATCGAGATTCTCGATCGCGTCGTGCTGCATGACGGACAGGTGGTGCGTTGGGGCGTGAACTGGCGTGGTAGTCTTGCGGTCTATCGCGTCAAGAAAAGCTAACGTCACTTATCCACATGTCGAACCCGCCGCACGAGGCGCCCGCACTTACCGCTCACGAAGAACATCCCGGCTGGCGCGCGTTTTTGAATACGCGCATGCTGATTTGCGTCTTTCTCGGCTTCACGTCGGGATTGCCGCTGTTTACGCTCGTCTACCTCGTGCAGGCGTGGCTGCGCTCGGAAGGCGTCAATCTGAAGGAAATCGGCCTCTTCGCGCTGATCCAGTTTCCGTACACCTGGAAATTCGTCTGGGCACCGCTGATGGACCGCTACGTACCGCGCGTGCCCGGTTGGCGGCCCGGCAGACGGCGCGGCTGGATGCTCGTCACGCAATTGCTCGTGGCCGGCGCGATGGCGACGCTCGGCTTCGTGTCGCCACGCGAATCGATCTGGAGCGTCGCCGCGCTGACCGCCCTGGTCGCGTTCTTCGGCGCGAGCTCCGACATCGTGATCGACGCGTACCGGCGTGAATTGCTCAGCGACACGCAGCAGGGCCTCGGCAACGCGGTGCACGTGAACGCGTACAAGATCGCGGCGCTCGTGCCCGGTTCGCTCGCGCTGATTTTGTCCGATCATCTGCCGTGGAGTACCGTCTTCATCGTGACGGCCGCGTTCATGCTGCCGGGCGTTCTGATGACGCTGGTGGTGCGCGAGCCCGAGGTGCACGGCGAGCCGCCGAAGAATCTGCGCGAGGCGATCGTCGAGCCGTTCAGGGAATTCATTCAGCGCGACGGCTGGCGCGCTGCCCTTTTCGTGCTGGGCTTCATCTTCCTGTACAAGCTCGGCGATACGATGGCGACCACGCTGTCCACGTCGTTCTTCCTCGACATCGGCTTTTCGCGCACGCAGATCGGCGTGATCGCCAAGACCACGGCGTTCGGCGCGAGTCTCGCGGGCGGCATCGTCGGCGGGATCTGGCTGATGAAGATCGGCATCGGCCGCGGCTTGTGGATCTTCGGTTTGCTGCAGATGGTGTCGACGCTCGGCTTCGCGTGGCTCGCGCATCTCGGCCCGGATTCGCCCGGACTTGCCGCGATTTACAACATGGCCGTCGCACTGAGCCAGGGGACGACGAAGCTGCTGTCGTTCGTCGGCATCGACTGGAGCGTGCAGCTCGATCCACGCTCGGTCGCGCTCGCGCTCGTGTACGGCTTCGAGACCTTCGCCACCGGTCTCACGATGGCCGCTTTCACCGCGTATATCGCGAGCACCACCGATCCGCGCTACACGGCGACGCAGTTCGCGCTGTTCACGAGCCTCGCGTCGGTGCCGCGCACGCTCGCGTCGGCGGCGAGCGGCTATGTGGTTGCGCGGATGGGCTGGTTCGACTACTTCATCCTCTGCACCGCGCTCGCGGTGCCCGGCATGCTGCTGCTGGTGCGTATCGCGCCGTGGAGGGACCGGTCGTGAAGGTACCGATTCCGCCCCGCGCGCGCCGCACCGCACTCGGCGCCGTAAGCGTCCTCGGTTGCGCGAGCGTTGCGCTGGCGATGCCGGCGGGCGCCTATGCGGCCGGCACGCCGGCGATTGGCGCCAGCCCGGTGAGCGGCGCGCAAGCGCCCGCGCCGGCCGCCGCCGCCGCCGCGACCACCAGCGGTGCGACGCCCAACCCGGCCCCGATGCCTGCGGCCAGGTCCGCGACCAGCGGCGCCAGCGCCGCGGAAAACGCGACTTCGGCTGCAGCCGGCAACAGCGGCAACAACAGCGCCGGCGGTGCGAATCCTGGCGCGAATAACAGCACCGGCGCCAACGCCGGTGCCCCGGGCACGCCCAGCGCTAGCGGTAGCGCTCCGGGCGCCGCTACCTCCGGCTCCGCGCCGCAGCCCGCGCCGCAGCCCGCGCAACCTCCCGCCACCGCCAAAGCGCCCGCCGCGGCATCGGCCCCCGCGGCCGTCCCGCCGCCCTACTACGTGAGCCCGCAACTGCGCTACGGCGGCTACATGGTGTTCCGCAACCTGATCCCGTCGTCGATGCTCGAGGCGCAGGCCGCCGAGGAGTTCAGCCAGATCGTCTACGGCGCCAGCCACGCGAACCGCCTGTACGGCGAGACGGACGCGCGCGTGACGCGCGTGCGCTCGATCATCAACCGGATGATTCCGTACTCGTTGAAATGGAACGAGCGAGCCAAGCTCTGGAAGTGGGAAGTCGCGGTGGTGCGCTCGAACGACATCCGCATGTACTGCCTGCCGGGCGGCAAGATCGTCGTCTATAGCGGGATTCTCGATCGCGTCCGCCTGAACGACAACGAGGTCGGCATGCTGATCGGCCATGAGATCGCGCACGCGTTGCGCGAGCACGCGCGCATGCGGCTCGGTCAGTTGCAGGCGAGCCAGCTCGATTCGTCCGGCACGATTCCGCAACTGTTCGGCCTCGCCGATCTGGGCATGGCGCCGCTCGGCATCGGTTCGCGTCTGCTGGAAATGAAGTACGAGAGCACCGACGAAACCGAAGCCGACGTGATTGGCAGCGATATCGCGTCGCGCGCCGGCTTCGATCCGCGCGCGGCGGTCACGCTGTGGGATAAGCTCGCGCAGGCGACGCGCGGCAGTCGCGGCCAGGGCTTCATCTACGTGCACCCGTACACGCCGGCGCGCCGCGACGACATCATCAAGCGGCTGCCGGACATGCTGCCGCTGTACGCGAAGGCAATCGGCAAGAGCGTCGACGAGTTGCCCGATTATGCAGGCATCGGACGGCCGACCCGCAAGCCTGCGCGCGACTGATATCGGTGCTGTCGGGGAGCGGCGCGCTCAAGCGCCGCGCCTTGCTTACTTCTTGATCTTGACCTTATGGTCGTAGTCGACGGTCAGCGGCGCATGGTCGCTGAACTTGATGTCGCGGAACACGTCGGTGCGCTTTGCCTTGCTTGCGATGCCCGGCGTCGCGATCTGGTAATCGATCCGCCACCCGACGTTCTTCGCATACGCCTGACCGCGATTGCTCCACCACGTGTACTGCTCGGGCCGCTGGTCGAGCGTGCGGAACACGTCCACATAACCGACTTCGTCGAACAGTTTGTCGAGCCATGCGCGCTCTTCGGGCAGGCAGCCCGAATTCTTCTGGTTGCTCTTCCAGTTCTTGATGTCGATTTCCTTGTGCACGATGTTCACGTCGCCGCACACGATCACCTCGCGCTCCTTGGCCAGCTCGGCGAGATGCGGCATGAACTCGTCCATGAAACGGAACTTGGCCTGCTGGCGCTCGTCGCCGCTCGACCCCGACGGCACATACACCGAGACCACCGACAGCTTGCCGAAACGCAGCTCGACATAGCGCCCTTCCGGGTCGAACTCCTCGCTGCCGAAGCCGATGACCACTTCGTCCGGCTCGTGACGCGTATAGACGCCCGCGCCGCTATAACCCTTTTTTACCGCATGCTGGAAATAGCCGGTGAAATCGTGCGGCGCCATGAACTCCGGCGTCATGTCATCCTGCGAGCATTTGATTTCCTGCACGCAAAGCACGTCGGCGCCCTGTTCGCCGAACCAGTCGAAAAAGCCCTTCTTCGCCGCCGAGCGGATGCCGTTGAGGTTGGCGGTAATCACACGCAACATGTCTTTCCTCTTTTGTTCGATTCGTTTCTGAAGCCAAGGGGCAAGGCCGCGTTCACTCGACCTTGACTCCCTTCAGCGATTCCTTGGCCGGCGGATATTCGAGCTTCAGCGCGTCGAGCGTGCGCAGCAGCAGTTCGGCGACCATCACGTTGCGATGCGTCTTCGACTCGGCCGGAATCACGTACCACGGCGCGTATTCGGTCGACGTCGCGGCCAGTGTGTCGCGATACGCGGACTGATACGCGTCCCACTGCTTGCGCGCTTCGAGATCCGACACGTCGAATTTCCAGTGCTTCAGCGGATCGTCGATGCGCTCCTGCAAACGCACACGCTGCTCGTCCCTTGAAATGTGCAGCATGCACTTGAGAATCGTCGCGCCGCTGTCGGCGAGCATCTCCTCGAACTGACGGATGTGGCGGCACCGCTGCTGGAACGCCGCGGCGTCGAGCGCGCCCAGCACGGTCGGCACGAGCAGGTCTTCGTAGTGACTGCGGTTGAAGATCGTCAGCTCGCCGGCCGCGGGTGCCTGCGAATGCACGCGCCACAGGAAGTCGTGCGCGAGTTCGACGGGCGTCGGTGCCTTGAACGGCACGATGCGCAAGCCGAGCGGATCGACTTCGTGAAATACCGCGCGGATCGTGCCGTCCTTGCCGCTCGTGTCCATGCCTTGCAGCACTAGCAGAACGCGGCGCTTGCGCTGCGCGTGCAGCCGCTCCTGCAGGTTGTCGAGCAGCAGGCCTACTTCCGACAGACGCGCGCGGTCCGCGTCTTTCGAGCCGCTCGAAAACGGCTTCGCCTTCGGATCGAAGTGGTCGAGCGAGAAGTGGTTTTTTTTCTTGCCGTCGTCGAAATACGGCACGCGGAAATCGTCGAGATCGGGTTGCTTTGTCATGCATACACTCCAAGGTCTACGCTTGCCTACGCTTACCCACGCTTAACCGGCTGAAGCGGGTCCGCAAAATAAAACGGGCCGTTGCCCTGCTTCGATCCGGCAACGGCCCGTGGTGACACGGGCGCGATCACGCCCGGCCCGCGGCACTTCAACTCAGGACAACTTCTTCTTGAGCAATTCATTGACCTGAGCAGGGTTGGCCTTACCCTTGGTTGCTTTCATCGCCTGGCCGATCAGCGCGTTGAACGCCTTTTCCTTGCCGGCGCGATATTCGTCGACCGACTTCTGGTTCGCGGCGAGCACTTCGTCGATGATCGCTTCGAGCGCGCCGGTGTCCGAAATCTGCTTCAAGCCTTTCGCCTCGATGATGCGATCGGCGGCGGCTTCGTCGGTGGCCTTCTCTTCCCAGATCGCGAGGAAGATTTCCTTCGCGATCTTGTTCGAGATCGTACCGTCGGCAATACGTTGCAGAACCAGCGCCAGCTGCGCGGCCGAGACCGGGCACGCGGCAATGTCGAGGCCTTCGCGATTGAGCTGCGACGACACTTCACCCATCACCCAGTTCGCCGCGACCTTCGCGTTGGCCACACCGAGCTTGGCGACCACCGCTTCGTAGTAAGCGGCCATCGCCTTGCTCGAGGTCAGCACGTTCGCGTCGTACGGCGTGAGTCCGTACTGCGACACGAAGCGCCGCTGGATCGCTTCCGGCAGTTCCGGCATCTCGCTCTTCACGCGCTCGACCCACGCGGCGTCGATCACGAGCGGCATCAGGTCGGGGTCGGGGAAATAGCGGTAGTCATGCGCGTCTTCCTTGCTGCGCATCGAACGCGTCTCGCGCTTGTCCGGATCGTACAGACGCGTTTCCTGCACCACCGTGCCGCCGTCTTCGATCAGCTCGATCTGGCGACGCACTTCGTACTGGATCGCTTCTTCGAGGAAGCGGAACGAGTTCAGGTTCTTGGTCTCGGTGCGCGTGCCGAATTCCTTCTGGCCGACCGGACGCACCGACACGTTCGCGTCGCAGCGGAACGAGCCTTCCTGCATGTTGCCGTCGCAGATGCCAAGCCACACGACGAGCGTGTGCAGCGACTTCGCGTAGGCAACGGCCTCGGCCGCGCTGCGCATTTCCGGCTCGGTGACGATTTCGAGCAGCGGCGTGCCGGCGCGATTCAGGTCGATGCCGGTCATGCCCGCGAAGTCTTCGTGCAGCGACTTGCCGGCGTCTTCCTCGAGGTGGGCGCGCGTCAGGTTGATGGTTTTCTCGTACGCTTCCTTGCCCGCCTTTTCATTGGCCGGCACCTGGATCGTCACCTGACCGCCCTGCACGACGGGGATTTCGTACTGGCTGATCTGGTAGCCCTTCGGCAGGTCCGGGTAGAAATAATTCTTGCGCGCGAAGATGCTGCGCGGCGCCACCGTTGCGCCGATCGCGAGGCCGAACTGAATGGCGCGTTCGACCGCGCCGCGGTTCATCACCGGCAGCGTGCCGGGCAAGGCCAGATCGACGGGGCTGGCCTGCGTGTTCGGCGCGGCGCCGAATTGCGTCGCGGTGCCCGAGAAGATTTTCGAATGCGTCGACAACTGCGTGTGGGTCTCCAGACCGATCACGACTTCCCATTGTTTGGTCATGGTGCTCACACTCCTGCCGGTGCCTGACGGTGCCAGTCGGTCGCGCGCTGGAACGCGTCGGCCACCTGCAGCATCCGGGCTTCGTTGAAATAGTTGCCGATGATCTGCAGACCGACCGGACGCTGCGCGTTCGCGCCCGCGCCGAAACCGCACGGCACGCTCATGCCCGGCAGGCCGGCGAGGCTCACCGACAGCGTGTAGATGTCGGCCAGATACATCTGCACCGGATCGTCGCCCTTCGCGCCGATGTTCCACGCCACCGACGGCGCGACCGGTCCCATGATCACGTCGCACTGCTTGAACGCTTGCTGGAAGTCCTGCGCGATGATGCGGCGGATCTTCTGCGCCTGCAGGTAGTACGCGTCGTAGTAGCCGTGCGACAGCACGTAGGTGCCGACCAGAATGCGGCGCTTCACTTCCGGGCCGAAGCCTTCGGCGCGCGACTTCTTGTACATGTCGAGCAGATCGCGGTACCCGGCCGCGCGATGGCCAAACCGCACGCCATCGAAACGCGACAGGTTCGACGATGCTTCGGCCGGCGCGATCACGTAGTAGACCGGGATCGACAGTTCGGTCTTCGGCAGCGACACCTCGACGAGCGTCGCGCCGAGCGCTTCGTACTGCTTCAAGGCGGCGTCGATCGACGCGCGCACGTCGTCGGCGAGACCGGGGCCGAAATACTCCTTCGGCAGGCCGATGCGCAGACCGGCGAGCGGCTTGTCCGTGCCGCCGTCCTGCCACGACTTGCCGAGATAGCGCGTGTAGTCCTCGTGCTCGTGCGAGAGGCTCGTCGAGTCGCGCTCGTCGAAGCCGGCCATCGCGTTGAGCAGCGTCGCGCAGTCCGCGGCGCTTTGCGCCATCGGGCCGCCCTGGTCGAGCGACGACGCGAACGCGATCATGCCGTAGCGCGACACCCGGCCGTACGTCGGCTTGATGCCGGTGATGCCCGAGAACGACGCCGGCTGGCGGATCGAGCCGCCGGTGTCGGTGCCGGTCGCGGCGGGCGCGAGACGCGCGGCCACGGCGGCAGCCGAGCCGCCCGACGAACCGCCCGGCACGGCCTTGCGGTCCCACGGATTCTGCACGGCGCCGAAATACGAATTCTCGTTGGACGAACCCATCGCGAACTCGTCCATGTTGGTCTTGCCCACGCACACCATGCCGGCGTTCTGCAGACGCGCGACCACGGTCGCGTCGAACGGGCTTTCGTAGTTCGCGAGCATCTTCGAGCCGGCCGTGGAGCGCCAGCCCTTCGTGACGAACACGTCCTTGTGCGCGATCGGCAGGCCGACCAGCGGGCCCGCATGGCCGGTGTGCAGCAGCGCGTCGGCGGCTTTCGCCTGCGCGAGCGTCAGTTCCGGATCGACCTGAATGAACGCGTTCAGGCTATTGGCCGCGTCGATCCGCTTCAGGTACAGCTGCGCCAGTTCGACTGCGGAGCATTCCTTGGCCGCGAGCGCAGCGCGCAGTTCGCTCAAACTTTTTTCATGCATTGCGTTTTATCCTGGAAAGCGCGGCAGCGTGGTCACGCCGCCGTGGAGGCGTTCGGTTGCCCGTCGGCAGACCGGCCCGGCAAGGTTCGCGGCGAGGACGCGCGTCTGGACCACGGAGGCTCGCGCCGACGCCAGACCCGGGGTCTGCCCGGCGGGTCTTATTCGATCACCTTCGGCACGAGGTACAGGCCGTCCTGAACGGCCGGCGCGGGGCGCTGGAAAGCCTCGCGCTCGACCGTCTCCGTGACGGCGTCGTCACGCAGACGCAGCGCGACGTCTTCGATCTGCTCGATCGGGTGGGCAAGCGGCGCGATGCCGGTGGTATCGACCGCCTGCATCTGCTCGACGAGGCCGAAAAAATCATTGAGCTGGGCACGCGTGTGCTCGGCGTCGGCATCGGCCAGTTCGAGCCGCGCGAGATGCGCGATGCATTTTACATCGGTCAGGGTCAGAGCCATGCAGTCACCGGAAAGGGTGGAATGTCACAACAGTTAAAAAAAAGTCGCGTTGTAACAGCGGGTTACGACAAGATAGGACAATCCAGAAAAAGGTGCGGCAACGACAAAATGTGCGCTCCGTTTCCTTCAAAACATCCAAAATTATAAGGTATCATTACGCGTTCGACCCAAACCCGGACCGACTTACCAAGGCCTTACGGACAATTCCAAGAACGTCCGGCGCTTTCCGCCCTGGCTTTGCAACGGCCTCCGGTAGACTCCCCCGCGGCTTCAAGTTCATGTGGCGTCGCTACCGCCCGGTTGAAGCTGTTATTTTTCCGCTGCCGCCCTACGCATACGGTGCGAGGCCCGGCCCCCAGCGAGACAGGATTTTGAATGTTCGGTTTTTTGCGCAGCTACTTCTCCAACGATCTGGCGATTGACCTCGGCACCGCCAACACCCTTATCTACATGCGCGGCAAGGGCATCGTTCTCGACGAACCGTCGGTCGTGTCGATCCGCCAGGAAGGCGGCCCCAACGGCAAGAAGACCATTCAGGCAGTCGGCAAGGAAGCCAAGCAGATGCTCGGCAAGGTGCCGGGCAACATCGAGGCGATCCGCCCGATGAAAGACGGCGTGATCGCCGACTTCACCGTCACCGAGCAGATGATCAAGCAGTTCATCAAGACTGCTCACGAATCGCGCATGTTCTCGCCGTCGCCTCGCATCATCATCTGCGTGCCGTGCGGTTCGACCCAGGTCGAGCGTCGCGCGATCAAGGAAGCCGCGCACGGCGCGGGCGCCTCGCAGGTGTATCTGATCGAAGAGCCGATGGCTGCCGCGATCGGCGCGGGCCTGCCGGTGTCGGAAGCAACGGGTTCGATGGTCGTCGACATCGGCGGCGGCACGACAGAAGTCGGCGTGATCTCGCTCGGCGGCATCGTGTACAAGGGCTCGGTGCGCGTCGGCGGCGACAAGTTCGACGAAGCGATCGTCAACTACATCCGCCGCAACTACGGCATGCTGATCGGCGAACAGACCGCCGAAGCCATCAAGAAGGAAATCGGCTCCGCGTTCCCGGGCTCCGAAGTCAAGGAAATGGAAGTGAAGGGCCGCAATCTGTCGGAAGGCATTCCGCGCAGCTTCACGATCTCCAGCAACGAAATCCTCGAAGCGCTGACCGATCCGCTGAACCAGATCGTGTCGTCGGTGAAGATCGCACTGGAACAGACGCCGCCGGAACTCGGCGCGGACATCGCCGAGCGCGGCATGATGCTGACCGGCGGTGGCGCGCTGCTGCGCGACCTCGATCGCTTGCTCGCCGAAGAAACCGGCCTGCCGGTGCTCGTCGCCGAAGACCCGCTGACCTGCGTCGTGCGCGGCTCGGGCATGGCGCTCGAACGCATGGACAAGCTCGGCAGCATCTTCTCGTACGAGTAAGCGAGCCTTCCTCCCATGTCAGTAGCGCGGATCTGGCACACGGCCCCTTGTGGGCCGCTTTGTCGTTGGCTGGGCCGACCAGCCTCCGCGCGCTGACCGCGCGCGCCTTGCGCGTCGCCGTCTCACCCAACCGCTCACGCCCCCGGCGCCGACCATGGAATACAGTCCGCCGCCCCTGTTCAAGCAAGGCCCCTCCGCTCTGGCCCGACTGGTGTTCTTCGTCGTGCTGGCGCTCGCCCTGCTGATCTCCGATGCTCGCTTCCAGACGCTCGAAATCGTCCGCGGCGTGCTCGGCGCGGGTCTTTATCCTTTGCAGCGCGCAGCGCTCGTGCCGCGCGACATCTTCATGGGCGCCGCCGACCTCGCCGTGACGAGCGCCACGCTACGCGACGAGAACGCGAAGCTGCGCGCGAAGGATCTGCGGCTGTCGCAGCAGGCCAATCTGGCCGCGTCGCTCGCCGCCGAAAATGGCCATCTGCGCGCGCTGATGCAACTGTCGCAGAGCCTCACCACGCAATCGCTGCCCGCCGAAATCCAGTACGACACGCGCGATCCGTTCACGCAGAAGGTCGTGATCGGACGCGGCGCGCAGCAAGGCATCCAGAACGGCTCGCCGGTCGTCGACGAAGATGGCGTGATCGGCCAGGTCACACGGGTGTTCCCGCTGCAGGCCGAAGTCACGCTGCTGACGGACAAGGACCAGGCGGTGCCGGTCGAAATTCTGCGCACCGGCTTGCGCAGCGTGATCTACGGTACGCCGAAGGGCGACACGCTCGATCTGCGCTTCGTGCCGATCAGCGCCGACGTCCAGACCGGCGACGAGCTCGTCACGAGCGGCCTCGACGGCGTGTATCCGCCGGGGCTGCCGGTCGCGAAGGTCGTGCGCGTCGACAAGCAGGCCGACACCGCGTTTGCGCGCGTAGTCAGTCTGCCGGTCGCCGCGGTGCGCGGTGCGCGTCAGGTGCTCGTGCTGCACGTCCAGAACAACGCGCCGCCGCGCCCGGCGGACGAACCCGACGCGGCAACCGTCGCGAAGGAAGCGAAAGCGAAGAAGGGCGCCAAAGCAGCGGACGGCAAGGGCGCGGCGGACAAATCCGCCGCCAGGCCAGCCGACAGGAACGCCGCCGACAAAGCGCCGACCGAAAAGCCCGCAGCCAAATCCGTGGAAAAGGCGCCGGGCAAAGCTGCGGCCGACAAGAAGTCCGAAAAGCCCGCAGCCGACAGGAAAGCCGAAAAGCCGGCCGCCGCGAAGAACGTGAAGCCGCAAGCCGAGCCGGGGGCTCAGCCATGAATCGCCCGCAATACATCCTGCAGCCCGTCAACCCGTACTTCATCGCGTTCAGCCTCGCTTCCGCGTTCCTGCTGAACCTGATGCCGTGGGGGCGTCTCGCCGGCGTGCCCGATTTCGTCGCACTCGTGCTGCTGTTCTGGAATGTCCATCAGCCGCGCAAGGTGGGCATGGGCATCGCGTTTCTGCTCGGTCTGCTGATGGACGTGCACAACGCGAGCCTGCTCGGCGAACACGCGCTCGCCTACACGCTGCTCTCGTACGGCGCGATCACGATTCACCGCCGCGTGTTGTGGATGTCGCTCGGCGTGCAAATGTTCGCGGTGATGCCGCTGCTCGTCGTCGCGCAACTGGTGCCGTTCGTGATCCGGTTGTTGACCGGCGCGGCGTTTCCGGGCTGGAGTTATCTGATCGACGGTTTCGTTGAAGCGGCGCTGTGGCCGGTCGCCAGCATCTTGCTGCTGATGCCGCAGCGCCGCCCCGCCGACCCGGACGATACGCGCCCCATTTGATCCCGCATCGGGCTCACCGGCCGCGGCCAGTTTGGGCGCACACTCTTGATGGCCGCATGCCGGCCTTTTGCAGAATCGCATGACCGAATTCAAGGACACTCAACAGCAGCTCACGAAATTCCGCCTGCGCGTCGCGGCGGCGGGCCTGTTCGTGTTTGTCTGCTTCGGGCTGATCGGCTTCCGCTTCCTGTTCCTGCAGGTCTGGCACTACAGCAAGTACTCGCTGCAAGCCGATGAAAATCGCATCTCCGTCGCGCCGATCGTGCCGAACCGCGGCATCATCACCGACCGGAACGGCGTCGTGCTCGCGAAGAACTACTCCGCCTATACGCTTGAAATCACCCCGTCGAAGCTGAACGACACGCTCGATAACGTGATCGACAACCTCGCCGCCGTCGTGTCGATTGATGCGCGCGACCGTCGCCGCTTCAAGAAGCTGCAGGAAGACTCGAAGAACTTCGAAAGTCTGCCGATCCGCACGCGCCTGACCGACGACGAAGTCGCGCGCTTCACCGCGCAGCGCTTCCGCTTCCCTGGCGTCGAAGTGCGCGCGCGGCTGTTCCGCCAGTACCCGCTCGGGCCGACCGCCGCGCACGTGATCGGCTACATCGGACGGATTTCGCAACGCGACCAGGACCGCATCGACGACGCCAGCGATCAGAACGACAGCGACCCGGACCACTACGATCCGCGTCTTGACGCGAACAACTACAAGGGCACCGATTACATCGGCAAGATCGGCGTCGAGCAGAGCTACGAGACCGAGCTGCACGGCCAGACCGGTTTCGAGGAGGTCGAGGTGACGGCGGGCGGCCGCCCGGTGCGTACGCTGTCGCGCACCCAGGCGACGCCGGGCAACAACCTCGTGCTGTCGCTCGACATCGGCCTTCAGCAGGTCGCCGAGCAGGCGTTCGCCGGACACCGCGGCGCGCTCGTCGCGATCGAGCCGTCCACCGGCGACGTGCTCGCGTTCGTGTCGGCGCCGAGCTTCGATCCGAATTCCTTCGTCGACGGCATCGACCAGCAGACCTGGGATGAACTGAACAACTCGCCCGACCATCCGCTCCTGAACCGGCCGCTGCACGGCACCTATCCGCCGGGCTCGACCTACAAGCCGTTCATGGCGCTCGCCGCGCTGACGCTGCACAAGCGCACACCGAGCTGGGGCTTCCAGGACCCCGGTTACTACACGTTCGGCGGCCACACGTTCCGCAACGACGTGCGCTCGGGCCAAGGCTGGATCGACATGAACCGCGCGATCGTCGTATCGAACGACACGTACTTCTACATGCTCGCGCACGATCTCGGCGTCAACAACATCGCGAACTTCATGAAGCCGTGGGGCTTCGGGCAGATCACCGGCATCGACATCGCCGGCGAAGCGAAGGGCATCCTGCCGTCGACCGACTGGAAGCGCCACGCGTACCGCCGCCCCGAGCAGCAGAAGTGGTACGAAGGCGAAACGGTCAGCCTCGGCATCGGCCAGGGCTACAACTCGTTCACGATCCTGCAGCTCGCCCATGCCACCGCAACGCTCGCGAACAACGGCGTCGTGATGAAGCCGCACCTCGTGCGCGACATCGAGAATCCGATCACGAAGGACACGCGGCCGGTGGTGCGCGATCCGAGCGACAAGATCGCGGTCAAGCAGCAGGACATCGACTTCATCAAGCGCGCGATGGAAGGCGTGGTCACGAACGGCACGGCGGCCAAAGTGTTCGCGGGCGCGCCATATCAGGCGGCCGGCAAGACCGGTACCGCGCAGGTGTACTCGCTGCAAGGCGCGAACTACAAAGGTCACGCGGTTGCCGAGAATTTGCGCGATCACGCGCTGTTCATCGCCTTCGCGCCGGCCGATCAACCGAAGATCGCACTCGCGCTGGTCGTCGAAAACGGCGGCTGGGGCGCGGAGGCGGCCGGTCCGATCGCGCGCAGGGTGCTCGACTATTACCTGGTCGGCAAGAACAAGCCCGGCGCGGAAGAAGCGGCCGTCGCGGTAGCGGCATCGACCACGCTCGAAGCATCCGCGCCGCAGGTCGGCGATACGCCGGCCTCGCATGAGGGCGCTCACTCGCTCAAGATTGCGGCGGGCTTTACGGCACTGCCGATGCCGGGGGCGGCGGCTGCCGCGGCGGCCTCCGGTGCGTCGGCGGCCGTTGCGGCTTCGGGCGCGAATGGCGCGTCTGCGCCGGTGGCGGCGTCGGCTGGCGCGGCGGCAACGGTGCCGGCCAGCGCGCCGGCAGCGGCTTCGGCCACCGCAGCGCGCGCGGCCTCGGCGGCCAAGCCGGCATCGGCTTCGTCCGTGGCAAAGAAATCGGCGTCGCGTACGTCCGGCGCCCCGCACCAACCCCGTCCGGCAAGCGAGCCGGCGCCGAGCGTCGCGGCACCATCGCGCGAGGACAGCTTCCAGGGCGCGTCGCCGCGCCAGCCGGCCGCCGGCGGCATCGACGAATAAGGAGAAAGGCATGCAATTCGACAAGCGCGCCTGGCTCGAGCGCATCAAGCGGATGTTCGTAGGCTTCGACCGTCCGCTCGCACTGATCGTGTTTCTGCTGCTGTGCGTCGGCATCGTCACGCTGTACAGCGCGACACTCGACATGCCGGGCCGCGTCGAAGACCAGTTGCGCAACATCCTGCTCACCTTCGTGCTGATGTGGGGGCTCGCCAATGTGCCGCCCAATACGCTGATGCGCTTCGCGGTCCCGCTCTACGCGTTCGGGATCGCGCTACTGGTCGCGGTCGCGATGTTCGGCCTTACGCGCAAGGGCGCGAAGCGCTGGATCAACGTCGGCGTGGTGATCCAGCCATCGGAAATCATGAAGATCGCCACACCGCTGATGCTCGCCTGGTACTACCAGCGCCGCGAAGGCGTGATGCGCTGGTACGACTACCTGGTCGGCTTCGTGATCCTGATCGTGCCGGTCGGCCTGATCGCGAAGCAGCCCGACCTCGGCACGGCCGTGCTCGTGTTCGCGGCCGGCCTGTTCGTGATTTACTTCGCGGGGCTGAGCTTCAAGCTGATCGTGCCGGTGCTGATCGCGGCCGTGATTGCGGTTGCGTCGATCGCGGCGTTCCAGGACAAGATCTGTCAGCCCGAAGTGCAGTGGCCGCTGATGCACGACTACCAGAAGCACCGCATCTGCACGCTGCTCGATCCGACCTCTGACCCGCTCGGCAAAGGCTTCCACACGATTCAAGCGGTGATCGCGATCGGCTCGGGCGGCCCGCTCGGCAAGGGTTGGCTGAAGGGTACGCAGGCGCATCTGGAGTTCATCCCCGAGAAGCACACCGACTTCATCTTCGCGGTGTTTTCGGAAGAGTTCGGTTTGGCAGGCGGAATCGTGCTGCTCACGCTGTACATGCTATTGATCGCGCGCGGGCTCTACATCGCGGCCAACGGCGCGACATTGTTCGGGCGATTATTGGCCGGCTCGTTGACGATGGCGTTCTTCACGTACGCGTTCGTCAATATCGGCATGGTGAGCGGGATTCTGCCGGTGGTCGGCGTGCCGTTGCCGTTCATGAGTTACGGTGGCACCGCGCTGACTACATTGGGCGTCGCGATCGGGCTGATCATGAGCGTCGCGCGACAGAAGCGGTTGATGCAGAGCTAACCCGTAGCTAGCGGCACGCAGCAAACGACAATGCAAAAAAGGGCGCTCGTTGCGAGCGCCCTTTTGCTTTATTGCGGCTTCATTACTGCGGCTTCACTTCCTTCTGATCGCGCAGCTGCGCGCTCAACTGCTGATACTTCAGGCGCGCGGCCGGATCGCCCTGCGCCGCCGCGGCCGCGTAATACGCGCGCGCCACATTCAGATTCCGGTCGACACCATCGCCGCCACGCTCGTAGAACGAGCCGGTCACGTACTGCGCGGTCATGTCGCCGCCCTGCGCCGCTTTCTTGTACCAGACGAACGCCTGCTTGTTGTCACGCTCGGTACCGCGTCCGTCGAGGAACTGATTCGCGAGCGCGAGTTCCGCCTGCACATGGCCCTGCGCGGCCGCCTTCATGAACCAGCGATGCGCCTCCACCGGATCGCGCTCGACGAACTCGCCGTCGTCGTACATCTTGCCGTACACGTATTGCGCGTGCGACATGTTCGCGTCGGCGGCCTTGCGCAGCCACTTCTTGCCTTCGTCGACGTTGACCGGCGTGCCTTCGCCGTTGAGCAGCATCATCGCGTAGTTGAACTGCGCAAGCCGGCTGCCGCGCTCGGCGGCCTGGCGGAATTCGCTCAGCGCCGCGCCAAGGTTGCCGGCGTTGTAGTCGGCCACCGCGGATTGCGTCTGCGGATCGTTCGCCTTGGCGACGTGATCCTGTGCATACGCGGCGTTCCACGCCCCAGTCGCGAGCAGCGCCGCCGCCATGGTCACTTGCGCGGTCACTCGCGTGATCATCCGCCCGGCGGCCCCCTGCACTCTGCCGTTCATGACCTCACCTCCTGTAATGCCTGGCGCGTCGCGCGCAACATCCAGATCACGTCGGCGGCTAGCGCGACGAAGCGAAAACCGGCGTCGCGATGCTGCCGCGCGCTCGCCACGTCCATCGCGAAGATGCCGGCGGCAATGCCGGCCTTGTCCGCCGCGCTGACGATACGCGCCATCGCCGCCTGCACGTCCGCGTGTTTCGCGTCGCCGAGATGACCAAGGCTCGCGGCCAGATCGGCCGGCCCGACGAACACGCAATCGACGCCCGGCGTCGCCGCGATCTGCTCGACCTCCCGCAAGCCGCGCGCCGATTCGATCTGCACAATCGTCGCGATCTGTGCGTTGGCCGTCTGCACGTAATCACGCCGCATGCCGTAACCGGCCGCGCGCACGACGCCCGCGACGCCGCGCAGGCCGTCGAGCGCCTCGGCGGTCGGATATTGGGTGAGCCGCACGGCGCGTGCCGCGTCTTCGGCGGATTCGATGTTCGGGAACATCAGCGTGCGCGCGCCGGCGTCGAGCACGCGCTTGACGAGCCACGGCTCGCTCGCGGGCACCCGCACCACCGGCTCGCTCGGCAGATGGGCGGCGGCAATCGCGCGCAATTGCGACTCGACGCCGCCGCTATCGTTGGGCGCGTGCTCCATGTCGATCAGCAGCCAGTCGAAGCCGGCGTGCGCGAGTGCTTCCGCGGCGGCCTCGCTGCCGAGCGACAACCACAGCCCGATCAGCGGCGCGTTGTCCTTCAGACGTTGTTTGAGGGAGTTGGTGAAGGTGCTCATCGGCTGGCCTCGCGCAGGTTTGCAATGCGAAGCGGGGCCAGATAGTGGATCAGGCAGGCACCGGGGCGTTGACGGCCTCGTTGCCTGCTGCGACGCGATGCGGTGACCGGCATGTCTCGCTCCGTGTGTTGGTCGGAACGATCATACCGTGACAATAACGCGAGAGTTCGTTCGCGTGGCGGGGCGTGGATTCAGGTGGGAAGCGAGTCGCGGACCACCTCGGCCCAGCAGTTCGGCGTCTCGTACAGACGCACTTTGTGCAGGCGCAGGTTCACGCCGTAGTGCGCGTCGTAGACGTTCGCGAGAATGTCGAACGCAATCGCGGCGAGGTTTTCGACGGTCGGAATGCGATCGATCACGACCGTCTTGTGACCCGCCATGCTGTCGAGGAAGTCACGCACCTGCGTGTCGCCTTCGTAGACGAGAAACGCGTGGTCCCACTTGTCGACCAGGTGCTCGTTGGCGAGCGACTTCACGTCGGCGAAGTCCATCACCATGCCGCGATCGGGCGCGCCTTCGGCGTCGACCAGATCGCCTTGCAGCGTGATTTCGAGCACGTAGCGATGGCCATGCAGATTACGGCACTGGCTGCGGTGATCGGGAATGCGGTGGCCCGCGTCGAATTCGAGTTTTCGGGTAATCGTCAGCACGGCAAATCAGGGAATGTTCAGATACTTGTGAGTCTGCATCGACAGGCGCCACTGCGGATGACGTTTGCACCAGTCGATCGCGAGCTTCGTGTTGATGTCGCGCGACGGGCCGTCCATCGGTTGGACGAGGAAATACTCGAAGTCGAGCTTGGCGTAGTCGGCGAGGCGCTGGTTGTCCTGCGGGATCACGACCTTCAGTTCGTTGCCCTTCGTCACGACGAGCGGCGCGTCGGCCTTCGGGCTCACGCAGATCCAGTCGATCGTGTCGAGCACCGGCAGCGAGCCGTTGGTCTCGATCGCGATCTCGAAGCCGGCCGCGTGCAGCGCGTCGACGAGCGGCTGATCGATCTGCAGCATCGGTTCACCGCCGGTGCACACGACGAAGCGTTCGCCCTCGCCCTGCGGCCATTGCGACGCGATCATCGCGACCAGTTCGTCAGGTGTGCGGTACTTGCCGCCGTTCTCGCCGTCGGTGCCGACGAAGTCGGTGTCGCAGAAACGGCAGACGGCGTCCGCGCGATCCTCTTCGCGGCCGGACCACAGATTGCAGCCCGCGAAACGGCAGAACACGGCCGGCCGCCCGGCATTCGCGCCCTCGCCCTGCAACGTGTAGAAAATTTCCTTGACCGCGTACGTCATGCTGCTTTCTGTCCTGTGTTCCTGAATCTATGATGCGCGCTCTCGCGCGAACCGTCAGACCGGCTCGGTGACTTTTTCGCCGGCGAGGTAGGCCTCATAGCCACGTTTGCGCAACCGGCATGCCGGGCATTCGCCGCAGCCGAAGCCCCATGAGTGCAACTCGGCCCGTTCGCCGACGTAGCAGGTATGTGTCTCGACACGCACCAGTTCCACCAATGCGTCGCCGCCGAGCTCGCGCGCAAGGCGCCACGTGTCGGCCTTGTCGAGCCACATCAGCGGCGTCTCCAGCGCGAAGCGCGCGTCCATGCCGAGATTCAGCGCGACCTGCAGCGCCTTCATCGTGTCGTCGCGGCAATCGGGGTAGCCCGAGAAGTCCGTCTCGCACATCCCGCCGACCAGCACCTGCAAACCGCGCCGATACGCGATGGCCGCGGCGATCGTCATGAACATCAGATTGCGGCCCGGCACGAACGTGTTCGGCAACCCATTGGCCGTGGCTTCGATTTCGATCTCGCGCGTCATCGCGGTGTCGCTGATCGCGCCGAGCAGCGACAGGTCGATCGTGTGATCGTCGCCGAGACGATCGCCCCACGCCGGAAACGCACGCACCACGGCCTGACGGAATCCTTCGCGGCATTCGAGTTCGACACGATGACGCTGACCATAATCGAAGCCGACCGTTTCGACCGTGTCGTAACGGTCGAGCGCCCACGCGAGACACGTGGCGGAATCCTGGCCGCCGGAAAACAGCACGAGCGCGCTACGCTTAGCGTCTTTGCGGATCACCGTGATACTCCGTGAATGAGAGTGCCACGTCGCGCTGCGCGAGGTGCGCCATGCAAGCAACGCGGCGCGACGTGTGCCGGCACTGTGCCGGCCCAAAGCAGTATAGGTCGCGCGTTGCGCGGGAACGTGGCTGGGCGCTTATACCGCCGATCGTCGGGCGAAGGATTGGGTGCTTCGGTGCGACATGCTCGGCACTGCATTCGCGCGGTGCACGACCGCGTGCGACGCCTGCATGCAAGTCCTTGAACTGGCGCGATTTTATCACGCGACACCGAATGTCGCCGACGCCAGCTGTCCCACCCGCGCGGCTTCAACTGCGTGGCAAGCCGAAGTGACGACTTGTCCGCCAAACGGAAAAGCCCCAGGGAATCTTGCGATTTCCTGGGGCTGAATCCTGGTGGCCTGGGGCGGAATCGAACCACCGACACGCGGATTTTCAATCCGCTGCTCTACCAACTGAGCTACCGGGCCAACGAAGAACGAAACTATATCAAGCGATCCGCAGTTCAGCAAGCCCTTTCATAAATAATCTGCCGCGCCGCGTTCGCATGCAACACGTGGCGCTCACTCCCCTTTGTTCTTGCCGAGATCGACGCCGAGTTGCTTCAGCTTGCGATAAAGATGCGTGCGCTCGAGACCGGTCTTCTCCGCGACACGCGTCATGCTGCCGTTCTCGCGCGCGAGGTGATATTCGAAGTACGCGCGCTCGAACGCATCGCGCGCATCGCGCAGCGGAATGTCGAACGAGATCGACGCGGTTTGCGCGACGAGCGCGCCGCCGCCGACGCCATCGGACGACAGTATCGGCAACGCGGCCGACGACGCGACTGACGATGCGCTGACCGGCAACGCCGGCTTCGCAGCCACGCCGCCGGGCACGGCCGCCGCGTTACCACGCGCGAGTCCCTGCTCGACCGCCTTTAGTAGCTTCTGCAACGCGATCGGCTTTTCGAGGAAGTTGAGCGCGCCGATCTTGGTGGCCTCGACCGCGGTGTCGATCGTCGCGTGACCGGACATCATGATCACGGGCATCGTCAATTGACCTTGCGCGGCCCATTCCTTGAGCAGCGTCACGCCGTCGGTGTCCGGCATCCAGATGTCGAGCAGCACGAGGTCCGGCGCCTGACGCAGACGGAACTCGCGCGCCTCCTGCGCGTTTTCAGCGGCCTCCACGACGTGTCCCTCGTCGCTGAGGATCTCCGAGAGCAGTTCCCGGATGCCCATTTCATCATCTACCACCAGGATGGTTGCCATTTACGCTGCCCTTGTCTGCACTGTTGCTTTTGTCGTTCCCTGCGACGCGCCGCCGTGCGCCGGATGCGCACCCGAAACAGGTGCACCCGGCTGCGCGGGGTCGTCCGCCAGTTGAAGGAAGAGAATCGAAATCTGCGCGCCTTCGATCACGTCGCCGGCCTTCATGCGATTGCGAATGTCGATGCGCGCGCCATGTTCGTCGACGATCTTCTTGACCATCGCAAGTCCCAGACCCGTACCCTTGGCCTTGGTCGTCACGTACGGCTCGAACGCGCGCGTGAGGATACGCGCGGGGAAGCCTGGTCCGTTATCCGACACTGTCAGACGGACCGCGACGCGTGCCTTGCCTTGCGCGTCGGGGTCTCCGTATTCTACTGTCCTCGTCTCGAGCAAAACACGCGGATGCGCGACTTCGGCGACCGCGTCCTGCGCGTTCTGCAGCAGGTTGTGGATCACCTGACGCAACTGCGTCGCGTCGCCGCGTATCGCGGGCAAGGCCGCCAGCTCGACCTGGATCGCGCCCTTGCCTTCTTCGATACCGTACAGCGTGAGCACCTCGCTGACCAGACCATTCAATTGCAGATGCGCGAGTACCGCGGGCGGTGTGCGCGCGTAGTCGCGGAAATCGTCGACCATCTGCTTCATCGCGGCGACCTGATTGACGATCGTCGTCGCGCCGCGCTTCAGCACGTCCGCATCCGACGGCGCGAGCTTGTCGGCGAGTTTCATCTGCAAACGCTCGGCCGACAGTTGAATCGGCGTGAGCGGATTCTTGATCTCGTGCGCGAGGCGCCGCGCGACTTCGCCCCATGCGATCGAACGCTGCGCGGAGATCACGTCGGAGATGTCGTCGAACACGATCACGTAGCCCGCGGTCTGCATGTCTTCAGCGTCGCGCTCGTTCGCCGCGAGGAGGCGCGCGCCGCGCACGAGCAGCGTGAGCGGCTCGGTTTCGCCGGGCACCGGCACCGAGAACTGCTGCTGCCAATGGCCGTTGTCGTCATGGCCGTCTTCACTCGCCGCTTCGCGATCGGCGAATGCCTTGCGCACCATCGCGCCGAATTCGCCGAGCACGCCGATCTGATCGAGCGACGAGCCGAGCACCGTCTGGAACGGCTGACGGAAAATCCGCTCGGAGCCTCGATTCGCGGTGGTCAGCCGGAATTGCCGGTCGAACACGAACACACCCGCGGTCAGGTTCGCGAGGATGCTCTCGAGATACGCCTTCGAATGCTCGAGCGCGATACGATTTTTCTCGACCGCCCCGCGCGCTTCCGACAACTGCCGCGTCATCGCATTGAACGACTGCGTGAGGAAACCGAGTTCGTCGCGCGACTTGATCTCGCGCTTTGGCGTGTAGTCGCCCTCGGTGATTTCCTTCGTGCCCTGCGCGAGCAGGAAGAGCGGCCGCGCGAGCTGATTGCCGAGCGCCAGCGCGAGCATCATCGCGATGAAAGTCGCGAGAAACAGCGACAGGGTCAGCGTGCCGATGTACATCTTGCGCAGGCCGGTGCGGCCGAGCGCCTTCTCCTGATACTCGCGATACGCGCGCTGCACCGAGTCGGCATTGCGCGCGAGTGTCGTCGAGACCGGCTGCGTCAGTTGCAGGAAGCGCTCGGCGGGCTGCAATAGCGACGCGTTCGCATCGGGAATACGCTGCACCACGCGCAGACGCAGCGCTCCCTTGCCGCCGTGCGCATTCGGATCGCCGTCCACTTCGCCTTCGATCGCCGCATAGCCGTGGCCACGCGCCTGCTCGATCATCAGCGGTGTCGGCAGATCGTTTGGCACGAGCATCGCGTAGTTGCCGGACGCCTGCGCGACCACGTGCATGTCCGGCGTCGCGCCAGACATGCTGCGGGTCGGCTCGACGATCGTCGCGTCCTGCACACCGAACTGGTCGCGCAAACGCAGCAGCGTCAACGTGGTGCCGGCCGCATCCGCGCTCGCGAGCTGCTCGGACATCAGACGCGCCTTCGTCTGCAGATCGGACAGCGACGCGTCGAGCATGCCACGCCCGAGGTTGAGGCCGGACGCGAGCGCGGTTTCGACGTTCACGTCGAACCACGACTCGATGCTGCGCGACACGAACTGATACGACACGATGTAGATGATGCCGCCCGGCACCACACCGACCAGCGCCATGAAGAACGCGAGCTTCGCGAGCAGCCGTGTGCCGAATTTGCCCGTGCGTAATCGCACGATGATGATGACGACGAGCGTCGCCACCACCAGCAGAAAGATCAACGCGACCGCGACGTTGGCCGCATACAGCCACTGGTAATAGCGGTCGAAGAATTCGGTGTTCGCGCTGGCGGCGGCCAGCAACACGAGCAGCAACACGGCCGTCACCGCGACCGTCGACACGAGCACGCGCACGACGATGCTGCTGACACTGGTGGAAGATGAGCGCACTTTATTTAGCACGATCGGCGGCCGTGAAAGTGAAGCGCTTCCAATCGGAGGCGAGGTTCCAGTCGCGGTTGTTCACCGCGTCGATCTGGAACGGCTTGGGCATCAGCCCGATGTCAAGTTGCATGCGCACGGACGCGTTATAGGTTTCGCCGACCCGCACCTGATTGCGGTCGATCACGTGCCACGACGTCACGTGCTTGATCACCGCGAGCGCATCGTTGAGCGTGGAAAAGCCGAGCTGCAAGCCGCCCGACTGCACGCTCGACACGCGATATTCGCGCGTGAGTGGCTGGAACGACAGCCGCAAACTTTGCGACACGCTGACCGGCTGCTCATCGAACCAGTACCAGCGCGGCCGGCTCAGTTCGAAATCGGTCGTGAAATAAAGCGGAATGCCTTTGTTGACCGCGTCTTCGAGATTGCTGTTCAGCTGGAATTCGAAATGCGCGTCGAGACTCCAGCCGCCGTTGTCGGCCTGCAGCGACGCCCGCTGCACCGCTATCGAGTCAGCGTGCGCCGCGCCCGGCGCTGCAAGCCAGACGGCCAGCGCGATCCAGAGCACGGCAGCGAGCCGAAGCGGGAAGAAGCGTTTTATGGTCACCGTTTCTGAAAGCGCGCGTAGAAAAATCCGTCGTGGTCTGAGTTCGTGCCGGCGCTGAATTCAGCGGGTCGTCCAGCATGAGAACCGGCCGATGGGTCGGCGGGCGCGCGGGCAACTGAGGGCAAAAGCTGCCCCGGCGCGTCCAATCGTACCGCATCCTGGTGCTGGTTTCCAAACCACTGTGCCTGCAACTCGCCCTCTTCGGGGAAGATCGAACAGGTAACGTAAAGCAACTCGCCGCCCGGTTTCACGAGCGGCCACAGCGCGTCGAGAATGCGGCGCTGTTCGGCGACGAGCGCGGCGATATCGGACTGACGACGCAGCCAGCGAATATCCGGATGACGCCGCACGATGCCCGACGCCGAGCACGGCACGTCGGCGAGGATGCGGTCGAACGGCTGGTCGAGGTCGTGGTGCCATTGCGCGGGGTTGCCCGCGTCGCCGATGCGCACTTCCGCTTCGAGCTTCAGACGCCGCAGGTTTTCGCCGATGCGGCGCGCGCGAGACGCATCGCTTTCGAGCGCGACCACTTGAATGTTGGCGAGTTCGAGCAGATGCCCGGTCTTGCCGCCAGGGGCCGCGCACGCGTCGAGCACGCGCATGCCGTCGCGCACGCCGAGCAATTGCGCGGCGAGTTGCGCCCCTGCGTCCTGCACGGACACGACACCTTCGCTGAAGCCCGGAATGCGCTCGACCGGCATTGGCGTCGCGAGCGTGACCGCGTACTCGCCAGCCTTGCTTGCGGCGATCTGCTGGCGTTGCAGCACTTGCAGATAGGCGTCGACCGTCGAATGGCGCGCGTTCACGCGCAACGTCAGCGGACCTTGCGTGTTGCCGGCGGCCAGCACCGATTGCCACGCCTCGGGCCATGCGCGCTTCACCGCGTCGATCCACCAGGCCGGATAGTTCCAGCGCGCTACTTCATCGGCTTGCAGGGAGGCGAGCAACGTGTCGCGCTCGCGCAAGAAGTTGCGCAGCACCGCGTTGACGAGCCCCTTCGCGAACGCGAACTCGCGACGCGCGGCAATCACCCTGACCGCCTGGTCGACGACCGTGAACGGCGTGTAGGCGGCGCTCGCTTCGTCGTCGACGAGCAGCGCGAGCGCGCACGCGAGCACATGCGCGACGTGCGGCGGAGGCGCCTTCTTCATCAGCTTCGCGATCAGCCACTCGGCGGTTGCGAGACGGCGCATCGTGCGATAGGCGATATCCTGCACCGCGCCGCGCGCCGCTGCGGCGTTGTCCTCGGGCACCGCCACGAAAACGCTTTGCAGCGCCGCGGGCAAGGCCGCGCCGAGACGCACGGCGCCGACGGCCTGGGCCGCGCAATCGAGTGCGAACCCGAGCGATTCGGGCGACAGTTGCAGCGTCGACAAACGGGATTCGCGCGAACCGGCCGACGAGGAAGCAGAACGCGAAGAAGGCTTTGAAGTCATGAAGGGAGCAAGGGCAAGCCGCACGGTGCGCGCGGCGCAATCAGCGCACATTGTAGCGTGGCGCCGGTGGGGCGCCGCCATGCGTGGGTGGTGGCCGCAGACGCTATCGCGCAGTGGCGACGAACAGTGTGAAAAAAGCGGGCCTCGCGGGCCCGCTCTTCAGTACTTCAGGCTCGACGCGCCGAGCGACGCGGCGCCTCAGTCGAAGCGCCCGGTGCGCGCCATTTCCATCAAACGCGCGATGCGTTCCTCGGTCGCCGGGTGCGTCGAGAACAGACTCGCGATACCGCCGCCCGACAGCGGATTCATGATCATCATCTGTGCGGTGGCCGGATGCGCCTCGGCCGTCGGGAACGGAATGCCGCTCGCATAGCGATGGATCTTGTCGAGCGCCGACGCCAGTGCCTGCGGGTCGCCCGAAATCTGCGCGCCGCCCCGGTCGGCTTCGAATTCGCGCGCACGCGAAATCGCCATCTGGATCAACGCACCCGCAATCGGCGCGAGCAGCGCAACCGCGATGCTCGCGATCGGGTTGGCAGGACGGCCGTTTTCGTCGCGGCCGCCGAAGAACATCGCGAAGTTCGCCAACGCGGAAATCGCGCCGGCCATGGTCGCCGAAATCGTCGAGATCAGAATGTCGCGATGCTTCACGTGCGCGAGTTCGTGCGCCATTACGCCGCGCATTTCGCGCTCGGACAGTACGCGCAGAATGCCGGTGGTCGCCGCGACTGCCGCGTGCTCCGGGTTGCGGCCGGTGGCGAACGCGTTCGGCGCGTCTTCGTTGATCAGGTAGACGCGCGGCATCGGCAGGTTCGCGCGCGTGGCGAGATCGCGCACCATCCGATAGAACTGCGGCGCGCTGTTTTCGTCGACTTCCTGCGCGTTGTACATGCGCAGGACCATCTTGTCGGAGAACCAGTACGAGAAGAAATTCATCCCAAGGGCAATCACGAGCGCGACCATCATGCCGCGCGACCCGCCGATCATCCCGCCGATCACGATGAAAAGGGCCGTAATCGCGGCCATCAACATCGCGGTTTTCACCCAGTTAAACATGTCTGCAACTCCTTGCCCCGAGCGTGGCCTTCATCTCCGTGCCGCGCGATTGCGGCGCCAGATTGTAAGCGAAATGTTAGATATGGGCGGTGCGGGAAAATTCAATCATCGCGAGGCGCTCGCGAGTTTGATGCCCAGGCCGACGAACGCGCTGCCGACGCCGCGATCGAGCCAGCGCTTGACCGCCGGTTTGCCCGAGAAACGCTGCGTGACGCTTCCCGCGATCCACGCGACGAAGCTGTTCCAGACCATGCTCATCAGCACGAAGACCGCGCCGAGCGTGAGAAACGCGAAGGTCTTGTGTTCGCTGCCCGTCGTGACGAATTGCGGGAAGAACGACACGAAGAACAGCACGACTTTCGGGTTCAGAACGTTGGTCCAGAAGCCTTGCAGGAACAACTGCCGCAGTGACTTCGGCGTGGACGACGCGCGCGCATCGCCGGCGGGCGCATCCGCGGCCGGTTTCGCGAAGATCAGGCGCACCCCCAGATAGATCAGATAAATCGCGCCGGCGAATTTGACGATGGTGAACGCCGTAGCCGACGCGGCCAGCAGCGCGGTCAGTCCAAACGCGCAGGCAAGCGAGTGAATGCAGCAGCCCGCCGAGATGCCGAGCGCCGACATCAGCCCCGCGCCGCGGCCCTGGGCGACGCTGCGCCCGACGATATAAGCGGTATCCGGCCCCGGCGTGATGTTCAGGAGAAAAACCGCGACGATGAAAAACTCGAAATGGACGATGCCGAACATGTGATGCACCCTCGAAAACCTAGTCTGCTGCATGGAGGATTCTAACGCGCGTCGCGCTCGCGGCGGGCGCGGAGAACACCGGCCGAATGGACGATGCTCCGGCGTGCGAGACGCGCTTATTGCGCCTAAGGAAGCTGGAAGCGCTGGCCTGCGGCGAGCGGCGAGCCAGCAAGGAATTCGCGTACCGGCAGGCGCTTGCCGCCGGGCTTCTGCAATTGTGTCAGACGCAGTGCACCTTCGCCGCAAGCGACCAGCACGCCGTCGGGCGCAACCTCGACGATGGTGCCTGGCGCCTTGTTGCTGCCCGACGCCGGCGAGGCCACGGCGGTGACGGCCCAGATCTTGACGGTGCTGCCGTCGTCGAGCGTGCCGGCGCCGCCAGGGAACGGGTCGAACGCGCGCACCTGACGCGCAAGCGCCTCGGCCGGCCGGCGCCAGTCGAGCGCCGCTTCGTGCTTGGCGATTTTCTCGGCGTAGGTCACGCCGTCGGCCGGTTGCGGGATCGACGTCAGCTTGCCGCTGCGCTCGAGCTCGATCAGTGCGTCGACGATCAATTGCGCGCCGTCCCCGGCGAGGCGGTCGTGCAGCATGGCGGTTGTGTCGTCGGCGGAGATGGGGGTGCGTACTTCGGAAATCATCGCGCCGGTGTCGAGTCCAGCGTCCATCTGCATCAGCGTGATGCCGGTTTGCGCGTCGCCCGCCTCGATCGCGCGATGAATCGGCGCCGCGCCGCGCCAGCGTGGCAGCAGCGACGCGTGGATGTTGATGCAGCCGAAGCGCGGAATGTCGAGCACTTCCTGCGGCAGGATCAGCCCGTAGGCGGCGACAACCATCACATCGTGCAGCGTCGCGCGCAGTTGCTCGATGCCGGCGGCGGCTTCCTGTGGATATTTGCCAGCGCGGCGCAGCGACGTGGGCTGCGCAACCGCGAGGCCGTGCTCCTGTGCGTAGCGCTTGACCGGACTCGCCTGCAGCTTCATGCCGCGACCCGCCGGCCGGTCCGGCTGCGTCAAGACGAGCGGCACGGCAAACCCGGCGCCATGAATCGCGGCCAGCGCGGCCGCGGCGAATTCCGGTGTGCCGGCAAAGATGACGCGCAACGAATGACTCATGAATGGGGCGGTAGGCAAGTTGAAAGCGCGTTACATCGCGTGGGCGAGCTTCTTCATCTTGCTCTTGATGCGCGTTTGCTTCAGCGGCGACAGATACTCGACGAACACGCGGCCCATCAGGTGATCCATTTCGTGCTGAATGCACACGGCGAGCAGCCCCTCGCAATCGAGCTCGAACGTTTCGCCCTTCTCGTTGAGCGCACGCACGCGCACTCTCTCGGCACGCTCGACGTTGTCGTAGATCCCGGGCACTGACAGGCAGCCCTCTTCCGACAACTTCCTCTCATCGCTCGACCAGACGATTTCCGGATTGATGAACGCGAGCAGTTCGTCGTGCGTTTCCGACACGTCGATCACGATCACGCGTTCGTGCACGTCCACCTGGGTGGCGGCGAGGCCGACGCCGGGCGCCGCGTACATCGTTTCGGCCATGTCCGCGACGAGACGGCGGATACGGTCGTTGACCTCCGGGACTGGCTTCGCCACCTTGTGCAGCCGTTTGTCCGGGTAATTGAGGATGCTCAGTAAAGCCATGATTTCGAGTGTGATTTGAGACGCCGCCAACCGTTGGAGGCTCGCGTTGGCCATTTGGCCAGGTTGTGAGCCCGTCGTAATACGCAGAGGATAGATGATGTCGAACCGGTTCGATTCAACGCGCCTCGTGCGCCCGACGACGAACCCGCGCCGGTAAGCGCGGCGCCGCGATTATTCGCGGCTCATTGCCGTTTTATTTCCGCGTTTTTATTTCGGATGATGAAAATTTTAGCATGGCGCCCGCCTGCCCGCAGGCCCCGCCAGAGGAGCGACCCGCATGCAGACCTTGCCCGCGACCCGTATCGAACTTGCCGCCTGGCTGCGGTTGTCACTTGCGCCGGGCCTCAAACCCGCGGCGTTGCGCCTGTTGCTGGGCGCATTCGGGCTGCCGCAGGCGCTGTTGGCGCAATCGCCGGAGACGCTCGCGGAGGTCGCCGGTGACGCCGCGGCGCGCGCGGTGCTGGCGCCGCCGGGTCCAGCGTTCGACGGCCAGCTCGATGCAGTGCTCGCATGGCGCGAGCAGCCGGGCAACCAGATCGTCACGCTCGACGATCCCGCCTATCCGCCCGCGCTGCTGACGATCCCCGATCCGCCACCGCTCCTATATATAAAGGGCCGGCTTGATTTGCTGCATACGCGCGCGGTCGCGCTGGTCGGCAGCCGCAGCGCGACGCCGCAGGGCATCGAGGATGCGCGGCGGTTCGCGCGAGAGCTGTCGGCGGCGGGCGTGACGGTCGTATCGGGGCTCGCACTCGGCATCGACGGCGCCGCACATCGGGGCGGGTTGGAAGGTGTCGGCGGAACGGTCGCGGTGGTAGGCACCGGCGCGGACCTCGTCTATCCCGCCGCGCATCAAGCGCTCGCGCGGCAGATCGCCGCGCAGGGTGCGATTCTCTCGGAGTGGCCGCTCGGCACGCCGGCACGCGCCGCCAACTTCCCACAGCGCAACCGGCTGATCGCTGGACTGGTCAGCGGAGTCGTGATCGTCGAGGCGGCTATGCGTTCCGGTTCGCTCATTACCGCGCGGCTTGCCAATGAGATGGGGCGCGACGTGTTCGCGTTGCCCGGATCGATTTACGCGCCGTTGTCGCGCGGCTGTCATCGGATGATCAAGCAGGGAGCGCGGCTCGTGGAAACGCCTGACGAGGTGCTGGAGGAGCTCGGTTTTGCCCGGCGGCCGGCGGGCGATGCGAGACGCTCGGGGAAGCGGGCCGTGCCGCTGGAGCATGCGGGTTTGCGTGTTTCGTCGGGTGGGACCGCTTTGCCCGCTACGACCGCAGCCTTCGCCGACGCACCGCCGTCCGGGCCGGCCCCGCAGCCGGCGCTCGCCCCTGACGCACAGCGTCTGCTCGCCGCGCTCGGCCATTCGCCGACCACGCTTGAAATTCTCGCCGCCCGTACCGAGATGGAGAACGCCGCCCTGCACGCCGCCTTGCTCCGGCTCGAACTCGCCGGCGAGGTCACGCTGCTGCCCGGCGGCCGCTTCATGCGAGCCCATCATGACTGAGCCGAGACTGACCGGCGTCAATGCAGATTGGCAACTTTTCGCGACCGGCCATGCTACATTCGCGCCAAAGCACCCGACAAAACACACAAGGAAATCACTTCATGCCCGCGCTGAACCTCGACACCGACCAGGACCGGATCGCCGAGCGCGTCAACGAACCCGACACGCTGTTCGTTGCATGCCTGTGCGCGGAGTGGTGCGGAACGTGTCGCGAGTACCGGGACTCCTTCAACCAACTGGCCGAGCGGCACCCGGAAGTCTGTTTCGCATGGATCGACATCGAAACTCATGCGGATCGGTTCGACGATCTGGACGTCGAGAATTTCCCGACCGTCCTGATCGAAGACTCGGTGACGACACGGTTTTTCGGTACGGTTTTGCCACAGGTGTCGATCGTCGAGCGGATGCTGTCGGATCTGACCGCGCTGCCCGGCGTAACCGGTGCGCCAAAGCTGCGGCCGGCGCTGGCGGTCGCCTGAAGGCGGCCTCGCGCGCCGCCCGGTCAAACGGAAAGCCTCGCGACGCGCCGCTTGCGGTACAGGCCCCCGCCGATCATTTGGCACAGCATCGCGGCTGGCATCGCTGTCCGCACGCGGCGTTTGCCGCAGTTGATCAACCGCCGGACCCGCAATTATGATGACGCGCTTTTATGGCACTTGACCCGTTGGGTTCGCACCTTGTGCTATAAAGCGGTCGTTATTGGGTCGAAAGAGGTCTCAAGCGAGCGTCGCGCGCCATGTTGGCCCTCAAGGCCACCAACCCGGATCTACCAACCTCACATCGAGTCATGTCCAAAGCACTGATCATCGCCGAAAAGCCTTCTGTCGCGAACGACATCGCGCGCGCTTTGGGCGGCTTTACCAAGCATGACGAGTACTACGAAAGCGACGACTACGTCCTTTCGTCGGCAGTGGGCCACCTGCTGGAAATCGCCGCGCCCGACGACTACGAAGTCAAGCGCGGCAAGTGGAGCTTTGCCAATCTGCCCGTCATTCCTCCGCATTTCGATCTGAATCCGATCGCGAAGAGCGAGTCGCGCCTGAAGGTGCTCACCAGGCTGATGAAGCGCAAGGACATCGACCGTCTGATCAACGCATGCGACGCGGGGCGCGAGGGCGAACTGATTTTCCGCCTGATCGCGCAGCACGCGAAAGCCAAACAGCCGGTGCAACGGCTGTGGCTGCAGTCGATGACGGCCGGCTCGATCCGCGACGGTTTCGCGCGTCTGCGCAGCGACGAAGAGATGCAGCCGCTCGCCGACGCGGCGCGTTGCCGCTCGGAGGCGGACTGGCTCGTCGGCATCAACGGCACGCGCGCGATGACCGCGTTCAACAGCAAGGGCGGCGGCTTTTTCCTGACCACGGTCGGGCGCGTGCAGACGCCGACGCTATCGATCGTCGTCGAGCGCGAAGAGAAGATTCGACGCTTCGTGCCGCGCGACTACTGGGAAGTGAAGGCGGAGTTCGTCTGCGCGGCCGGCTTCTACGAAGGCCGCTGGTTCGACCCGAAATTCAAGCGCGACGAGTTCGATCCGGAGAAGCGCGACTCGCGCCTCTGGGCGTTGCCAGCGGCAGAGACGATCGTCGCGGCTTGCCGCGGCCAGCTCGGCACGGTGACCGAGGAGTCGAAACCGTCGACGCAGCTGTCGCCCGCGCTCTTCGACCTGACCAGTCTGCAGCGAGAAGCCAACGGCCGCTTCGGCTTTTCGGCGAAGAACACGCTGGGTCTCGCTCAGGCGCTGTACGAAAAGCACAAGGTACTGACCTATCCGCGAACCGACGCGCGCGCGTTGCCGGAAGACTATCTGGACACGGTCAAGCAGACGCTCGGCATGCTCAAGGAGAGCAACAACTACCTGCCGTTCGCGAAGCAGGTGCTCGACAAGGGCTGGGTGAAGCCGAACAAGCGCATCTTCGACAACTCGAAGATCAGCGACCACTTCGCAATCATCCCGACGCTGCAGGCGCCGAAGAATCTGTCCGAGCCGGAGCAGAAGCTCTACGACCTTGTCGTGAAGCGCTTCCTTTCGGTGTTCTTCCCGGCCGCCGAATACCGTGTGACGACGCGTATCACCGAGGTGGTCGGACATCATTTCAAGACCGAAGGCAAGGTGCTCGTCGAGCCGGGCTGGCTGCAGATCTACGGCCGCGAAACCAGCGGCGACGACGCGAACCTCGTGCCGGTGCAGAAAGACGAAAAGGTCAAGACCGACAAGATCGCCGCACAGCAACTGGTCACGAAGCCACCAGCGCGCTACAACGAAGCGACGCTGCTGTCGGCGATGGAAGGTGCGGGAAAACTGGTCGAAGACGACGAATTGCGCGAAGCGATGGCGGCCAAGGGGCTCGGCACGCCGGCAACGCGCGCGGCGATCATCGAAGGTCTGCTCACCGAAAAGTACCTGATCCGCGAAGGCCGTGATCTGATTCCGACCGCCAAGGCCTTCCAGCTGATGACGCTGCTGCGCGGCCTCGGCGTGAAGGAGCTGACTGCGCCGGAGCTAACCGGCGAATGGGAATATAAGCTGTCGCAGATGGAGCGCGGCAACCTGCCACGCGACGCGTTCATGCAGGAAATCGCGCGCATGACGCAGACTATCGTCAAGCGCGCGAAGGAATACGATTCCGACACGATCCCGGGCGATTACGCGACATTGCAGACACCTTGCCCGAATTGCGGTGGCCAGGTGAAGGAAAACTACCGGCGTTTCGCGTGCTCGAAGTGCGAGTTCTCGATCTCGAAGATTCCGGGCGGCCGTCAGTTCGAGATCGCCGAAGTCGAAGAACTGCTGCAGAACAAGACGATCGGGCCGCTGTCGGGCTTCCGCAGCAAGATGGGGCGGCCGTTCTCGGCGATCCTGAAACTGTCGCTCGACGACGAGATCAAGAATTACAAGCTCGAGTTCGACTTCGGCCAGGACGCGGCCGGCGAAGACGGCGAGCCGCCCGACTTCTCCGATCAGCAGCCGGTCGGCGCGTGTCCGAAGTGCCAAGGCCGCGTTTTCGAGCATGGCATGAGCTACGTCTGCGAAAACTCGGTGGCGAATCCGAAGTCGTGCGACTTCCGTTCCGGCAAGGTGATCCTGCAGCAGGAAATCGCCCGCGAGCAGATGGCCAAACTGCTCGAGGAGGGTCGCACCGATCTGCTGACGAACTTCAAGTCGTCGCGTACCGGCCGTAACTTCAAAGCTTTCCTCGTCAAGCAGAACGACGGCAAGATCGGCTTCGAATTCGAGAAGAAGGAGCCGGCGGCGGCGAAGACCGCAGCGGCGAAGACTTCGGGTGCTCGTTCCGCGGCCAAGGCGATGTCGGAAGCGGACGAAGGTGATACCGCGGTGGCCGTGAAGGCCGAGCCGGCGGAAAAGAAGGTGGCGGCGAAGAAGGCGCCCGCCGCCAAGTCCGCGGCGGCCAAGAAGGCACCGGCGAAAAAGACCGCGGCGCGAAAAACCGGCTAGTAGGGCGAGATTCGGATCGGCGGCTCGCGGTGGTAGCAGGAATAGCTACATTAGCCACCGCAGTCGGCGATCCGTGCACAGCCCGCGGTGTAGTCCGCATCTGTCCATGAAAAAAGGCGCAGTCACTTGAGGTGACTGCGCCTTTTCAATGCCGGCCCGCATCGCTGCGGGCTTCGACATTCAGAGATTTACAGCGGCGATAACGCCGTCGGGCGTGGACTGCGATTGGACGACTTCGTCATCGGCTTCGGCACGGCCGGCGACAGCTCGCTATCGAGAAGCCGCGACAGCGGCTCGGCGCCATCGAACGCTTCCGGTGCGCGCGACTCGGCAGTCTCGAACGCGGCCGACGTCGCCGGACGCTCCAGACCGTCCTTGATCCACTGCTCGCCGAGCACGCTGTTCGGCGTCTGGTTGAAGTGCTCGACCAGATGGTCGATGAACGTGCGCACCTTGGCCGGCAGGTGACGGCGGCTTGGGTACGCAATATTGATCTCGACCTGCGGCAAACGGTAATCGCCGAGCAAACGCACGAGCCGGCCGCGCGTCATGTCGCGACCGATCAGATAGCTCGGCAGAATCGCGGTGC
Organism: Paraburkholderia sp. Cpub6; assembly: GCF_014201065.1. NCBI lineage: Bacteria > Pseudomonadati > Pseudomonadota > Betaproteobacteria > Burkholderiales > Burkholderiaceae > Paraburkholderia > Paraburkholderia sp. Cpub6. The sequence continues at coordinate 6,309 of NZ_JACHDM010000005.1, read as the reverse complement.
CCATGCCGAGCAGCGCAAACTGTCTCAGCATCTCCGTGTTGTTCGCGACGATCACGTTCGACGGCCGCACGCGCACTTCGCCTTCCGGCCCGGTAAACACGCGTTCATCGCCCCAGTATTCGGATGGCAGGCTCAGGCACGGGTGCTCGAGCAGATGTTCGGGACGCGTCGGCATGCCATGCTTTTCCAGATAAGCCGGCGTCGCGCAGACGGTCATGCAGCCCGTGGTCAGACGCCGCGTAACGATACTCGCGCTGCGCATTTGCCGCGCGATCACGACGCCGACGTCAAAGCCCTCCTCGACGAGGTCCACCTGACGATCGACCAGCGTGACGTCGGGAATGACTTTTGGATAGCGCTCCGCGTACGTTTGCAGCACGGGCGCGAGGTTATGCAGCCCGAACACGACGGGCGCGACGATGCGTAGCGTGCCGACGGGTTCGTGATTGCGAGCGACCACCATCTGTTCGACGTCTTCCAGTTCGTCGAGAATCTGACGGGCGCGCTCGAGGTAGACCTGACCGGATTCGGTCAGCGACAAGCTGCGGGTCGTGCGATTGAGCAGCCGCGTACCAAGACGGCCCTCGAGGTCCGCAACGTGACGGGTGGCGACCGCGTTGGAAATATCCATGGCGCTCGCGGCGCGGGCAAAACTGCCGAGATCCGCCACCTTGACGAAAACTCGCATCGACTGCAAATGATCCATAGGACAACTCCCTGCCTTGTTACTGCTTCCTGACAATTGGTGAAAACCAGTGAAGCGAACTTGGAATTCTCCTACGACTCGCAAAATCGTGCAGAAGTTGCCCGCAAAATAGGAAATATTGTCAATTTTGGTACGACTGTGTCGATAAAACCGGGGTCCGACCAGCGATTATTCCCAAATCAAAAACAATCTGCTGCGCTGCAGCTTGCTCTGTCTTTTTTGTTCGAACAGACGCAACGGTCGTTCGGCCGTTGCGGAACTCGAAAAAACGGAAATAAGCCGGGCGCCCAACGAAAAAACCGCCCGAGGGCGGCTTTTTATGCTGAGTGAGCACTCACATAATCACGCTGTGAGTTTTTCCTCGAGCGCGCGCTTCGCCTCAGTCAGTGCCGGCGGCAAACCGTGTTGCAGCGTGTCAAACAGCTTCGTGTGCAACACGAGCTCGTCGCGCCATGCAGCGTCATCGACGGAAATCACCTGCTCGAACTGCTCGCGGCTGAAGTTCAGCCCGCTCCAGTCGATGTCCTCATAGTGCGGCGAAATGCCGAACGCATGCTCTTCGCCCTGCGCGGTGCCTTCGATGCGGCCGACCATCCAGCTCAGCACGCGCATGTTCTCGCCGAAGCCAGGCCACACGAACTTGCCGTCCGCGCCCTTGCGAAACCAGTTCACGCAGAAGATTTTCGGCAGCTTCGCGCTCAACTGCTGCAGACGCTCGCCGGTCTTCAGCCAATGAGTGAAATAGTCGCTCATGTTGTAGCCGCAGAACGGCAGCATCGCGAACGGATCGCGGCGCACCACGCCCTGCTGTCCAGCCGCCGCGGCGGTGGTTTCAGAGCCCATCGTCGCCGCCATGTAGACGCCCTCGACCCAGTTGCGCGCTTCAGTGACGAGCGGCACGGTGGTCGAGCGGCGGCCACCGAAGATGAATGCGTCGATTGCGACACCGGCCGGGTTTTCCCAGTCCGCGTCGATCGACGGGCACTGCGAAGCCGGCGCCGTGAAGCGCGCGTTCGGATGCGCCGCTTTGCGGCCGGTTTCTTTTGCCTCGGCTGGCGTCCAGTCCTTGCCCTGCCAGTCGATCAGATGCGCCGGCGGCTCGTCGGTCATGCCTTCCCACCAGACGTCGCCGTCGTCGGTCAGCGCGACGTTCGTGAAGATCACGTTTTCCTTCAACGTGGCGAGCGCATTGTAGTTGGTCTTTTCGCTCGTGCCCGGCGCAACGCCGAAGTAGCCGGCTTCCGGATTGATCGCGTACAGGCGGCCGTCCTTGCCCGGCTTGATCCACGCGATGTCGTCGCCGATCGTCGAGATTTTCCAGCCGTTCAGGCCCGCCGGCGGGATCAGCATCGCAAAGTTGGTCTTGCCGCACGCCGACGGAAACGCCGCCGCCACGTGATGCTTGCGCCCGTCCGGCGAGGTGACGCCGAGAATCAGCATGTGTTCGGCGAGCCAGCCCTCGTCGCGGCCCATCGTCGATGCGATGCGCAGCGCGAAGCACTTCTTGCCGAGCAGCGCATTGCCGCCATAGCCCGAGCCAAAGCTCCAGATTTCGCGCGATTCGGGGAAATGCACGATGTACTTGGTCTTGTTGCAAGGCCACGACACGTCCTGCTCGCCCGCAGCGAGCGGCGCGCCGACCGAATGCACGCACGGCACGAACTCGCCGTCCTCGCCGAGCACGTCATACACCTTGCGGCCCATGCGCGTCATGATGCGCATATTGGTCACGACGTACGGGCTGTCGCTCAACTCGACGCCGATATGCGCGATCGGCGAGCCGAGCGGGCCCATCGAGAACGGCACCACGTACATCGTGCGGCCGCGCATCGCGCCATCGAACAGGCCGTCGAGCGTCGAGCGCATTTCGGCCGGGGCGATCCAGTTGTTGGTGGGGCCTGCGTCCTCTGCTCGCTGCGAGCAGATGAAGGTGCGATCCTCGACGCGCGCGACGTCGGACGGATCGGACCAGGCGAGATAGGAATTGGGACGCTTGGCGGGGTTGAGTTTCTTCAGCGTTCCGGCTTCGACCATCTGCGCGCACAGGCGGTCATATTCTTCCTGCGAGCCGTCGCACCAGACCACTTTTTCAGGCTTGGTCAGCGCGGCGATGCGCTGGACCCAGTCGATCAGCTTGCGGTGTTTGATCCATGTGGGCGCCTCGATAGTGAGCTGGCCTTCGAACGAGGGATGATTCATCGACTTGTCTCCGTTTGAAGCAATAGAAAAACGGTACAAGCCCGGGGACGCTGCATGCGAGAGGCATTGAATTCATCGCGCCGACGTGTCAATTTTCCACTGGCGGCGCATGATTGCGCAGATCGTCCTGGGCCACACAGCTTGCCAGGCGGAGGCGCGCTTCCTACAAGGCTTCTGCAACCTTGTGTAAAGCGGCTTGCCTCAACACGCAACAAACTGCTAAAAACGTTCTCAATTCGCCTTCACGTACCGTTGCCGTTCTTTTGTGTGCGACAGCTTCTACGGTAGGGCATCTAGCCAGACTAACGTGTGACCTAAGTCACATGGTGGGACAGTCAGCATAACATTCCGTTCGCACCAATGAGGTGCGCCGCAAATTACATACCATGAAGATTGCCATCCTCGACGATTACCAGGACGCCGTTCGCAAGCTCGACTGCTTTCAATTGCTGGCCGACCAGGAAGTCAAAGTATTCAACAATACCGTGCGCGGTCTCGGACAACTTGCGAGCCGTCTTGCGGAAGTCGACGCCCTCGTTCTGATTCGCGAACGTACCCGCATCACGTCGCAACTACTCGACAAGCTGCCGCGATTGCGCATGATCAGTCAGACTGGCAAAGTGTCGAGCCACATCGATCTGGCGGCCTGTACCGAGCGCGGCATTGCCGTGCTCGAGGGCAGCGGTTCGCCGGTCGCGCCGGCCGAACTGACGTGGGCACTCATCATGGCCGCCCAACGGCGTATTCCGCAATACGTGGCAAACCTTAAACAGGGCGCCTGGCAGCAGTCGGGGCTGAAGACGTCGGCGCTGCCGCCGAACTTCGGTTTGGGGCAAGTGCTGCGCGGACAGACGCTAGGGATCTGGGGCTACGGCAAGATCGGCCGACTCCTCGCCGGCTATGGCAAGGCGTTCGGCATGAACGTGCTGATCTGGGGCCGCGAGCACTCGCGCGAAGCCGCTCGCGCCGATGGCTACAGCGTCGCGGCGAGTCGTGAGGAACTGTTCGAGACCAGCGATGTGCTGTCCCTGCATCTGCGTCTGCACGACGACACGCGTGGCATCGTCAAGCAGGACGATTTGATGCGCATGAAACCGACCGCGCTGCTCGTGAACACGAGCCGCGCCGAGCTGCTCGAAGAGAGTGCGCTGGTGAACGCGCTGTCACACAACCGTCCGGGGATGGTCGCGATCGACGTCTACGAAAGCGAGCCGATCCTGCAAGGCTACAGCCTGCTGCGCATGGAGAACGTGATCTGCACGCCGCACATCGGCTACGTGGAGCGGGAGAGCTACGAACTGTATTTTTCGGCGGCGTTCAACAACATCCTCGCGTTCGATGCCGGCGATACCGCCAGTGTCGCGAATCCGGAGGCGTTGCAGGGCGGGCGTCGGCGGTGATTGGTGGGCGAGGCCGGCCGGCGGATCAGATGTGTGCCCGCCCCGCCCCGCCCCGCCGCGTCGCTCATCGCGCTTCGTGCGCTCCCGCCTCCATCAATGCAGGGATGCGTTCAAGGAAGACCTCACCGTCGGCACGGCCAAGGTTATAGGCGTGCACCATCTGCGACGGACTCGTGTAATCCCAACTCGAAATCGGCACCTTGCGCGACGGTTGCACGTAAAGCCGCTGCTGGACGCCGTGTGGCACGACGAACATCTGCGGCCGCGGATAAAGACGCGTGACCATCACGAGCACGTTGCCCGGCGCGTCAGCATCTAGCGCGCCGACCGGCACGTTGTCGACCATGCCGCCGTCCAGCACCGGCCGGCCGTTGCGCCGCAGAACCGGCGTGAACGGCGGTGTACTCGACGATTGCAGGATCAGGTCGGCCAACTCGTCGACGCTCGCGCAATCCTGCGCGCGCACGAATTCCGGATGAAAGCCAAGCGTCCGACCGAGCGTCGGATGCAGCGTCTTGCGCACGTATTTTTCGATGTTGTACGCGACCAGCCCTGCCGCGACGGCACTTCTCGCGCCGAGCCAGCGCGGCAGGTGCGATACGCCGATGCGGATTTCCGGCGCCTGCGCGAGCCTGGAAAACTTGTCGCCATAGATATCGAGCAGCGCCTGACGGTAGATCCGGTAATGCGGGAACACCGACTCGCCGCGCAGCAGATTGCCCCAGTAGGCGTTGCGCGTGTTGTGGCGCAGTGCGTCTTCGTAATAGCGCATAACCCAGTCGGAGTCGCCGCGCGTGTAAATCATGCACGCGGTTGCGGCGCCGGCCGAAATGCCGGTGATCACGCGCGGACGGATGTCGAGCTGCGGCTGCACGACGTCCCAGAAACCCGCCTGCCACCAGCAGCGGTTGCCGCCGCCGGCGAATACGACCTGATCGAACATGCTGCTTTTCCTTGCTTTCCTTTGCTCTTGCTGCACGCAGATTGTGTTGGCGGCGCCCTCGGGTCCGACGCGCATTCACTCGAGCAGCGCGTAAGTCGTAGTGGCTTGAACCGCCATGTTGCCGCCTTCGTCGAACAGTTCGACTTCGCCAAACACGAGATTGCGGCCCATGCGCAGCACGCGCGCCTTGATCAGCACATCGCCCTTGCGGACCGCGCGCATGAAGTTGATATTCAGCGACACCGTGCTCATCGGCTTGAAGCCGCCAAGCGCGGCGGTGATGGCGACGACCATCGCCGTGTCCGCGGCCGCCATGAATACCTGGCCGCTGATCATGCCGCCCGAGTGTCGCCACTCGCCAGAGAACGGCAGACGCAGCGTGGCACTTTCCTCGTCGACCTTGATCGGCGTCAACGTGAGCGCCCGGACCCAAGGGGCGAGAACTCGGTCGAGCAGCTCGGTAATCTCTTTGTCATCCATGGGAATCCCCGGGCGAAAGCCGCGATGCTGCGTGCGGGAGGTGTCCGCGACATGATACCGGCAGCGTTGGACGCGTCGATGTTTTCGGGATGGCGGCTTTGTCGAGGGAACGCTCAAGTTCGGGCGATGCGATCTTTTTAATGACACTGCGAAAAGGGCTTGGCAATCTCAAAAACATCCTGCATAATTTCGCTTCTGTTGGGGCGTTAGCTCAGTTGGTAGAGCAGCGGACTCTTAATCCGTAGGTCGAGTGTTCGAGTCACTCACGCCCCACCACCAGATTCAAGCAAAAAGCCCGGTCACTGCGACCGGGCTTTTTGCGTTCTGTCGCCTGTGCAGGCAAATGGGACAACCCGGCTGCGGCACGCCCATTCGCAAACTACTGCGAGATTGCGAAAGCTGGCGACCCTATCACCATACGCCGAACACCCGCTCCCGCGTAATGGCCATGCCATTAACCAGTTAGCATAATTTCACTTCTAAACCTAGAGCGTGTTAGGCACTTTTCATAATCGGTGCAGCATGAACGAGCATAAGCATGGCGAAGACGACGAAGTGCAGGCCTGCCAGGGTTTCGGGCA